>DAOUAE010000063.1:0-67815 GCA_034433795.1 Chloroflexota bacterium | reverse complement strand
TCTCCCCGCCCAGCGACGCACATGGAAGGCGCACACCTGATGCTCAAGCCTCAGGGTCTCCGCCACGGTCCGGTAGGAGCCCAGGTCATCGGAGACCAGGACCTCCACCCCCAGGGCCTGGACCAGGGGGCGGAGGGCCGAGGCCACCGCCCGGGGGTCCGTCTCCGCCACCGCCAACACCTGAAGGGGGAGGCCTCCCCCCATCTCCACACACACCAGGACTCCTCGGGGCTTTCCCCGCACCCGCACCCCGCAGCCGTCCACCCCCAGGACGTGGGCCCGGCGAGGAAGCCTCTGTTTCAGCTCTTCCTTCAGGGCCCTCACATCCCGCAGGACGCTCATGGTGGAGAGGGGGAGGCCCAGGTGGGGGAGGAGGGCGCAGACGGAGCGCAGAGACAGGCCCAGGGCCCAGAGGAGGGCAGAGAGGGCCACCGTCCGTCGGCTCTGGGTCCAGCGGGTGACGCCCGGGGGGTAGTGACGGAAGGTCTTCGTGCCGGCAGGACACCGGGAGCGGTGGACCACCACCGTCCGGAGGTGGGGGTCCTTGAGGGGCTTGGAGACCCTGCCCCAGCGCTGGAGGGCGGGGTTCTGACAGTGGGGGCAGGCCTGGGGCCGGTCCGTGGGGGAGGGCTTGACTTCGGGGATGCGGAGGGTTATCCTGGCCATGGGGCAGGCCTCCTGGGGTGTGCCGTTACTCCTAATTCCAGGGGACCTGCCCCTCTTTGTCCAGCCCCCACCCACCACAGATGTGACAATCACCCGGAGGTTTCTCTGGAGGGAGGCGGTCGGGACCGGCCGCCGGCTACGGGGAGGCCGGCCGGGCGGCCGGCAGTCGGGCCAGGTCGGCCCGGGGGCGGTTGAGAACGATCCGGTCCTCCTGGATGTGGGTCACCCATTCCCGGGGGACGAAGAGGCCTTCGGGGGGCAGGTCCGGGCCGGTGACGATGAGCGCGGTGACGAGGGCGTCGTCGGCGGTGACCACGCCGGCCACCTGGCCGGCCGGGCCGTCGGCGGCCTCGACGACGGTGCCAGGGGTGATGGGGACATCGCAGGGAGGGATCCGGCGCCACTCCAGGACCGGATAGGGGCCGAAGGCCGGGACGGCCGGGCGGTAGAGGTCGGCGGCCGGCCAGTAGACCGTGGCCGTGCCGGTTGGTGGGGCCAGCGGGATGTACAGGGTCTCGCTGAACTCCGGGTACCGTTCGACGTCCGCCCGGGCGTCTTTGAGGTGAACCCCGGTGGCGTCGGCGGTGGCGATGGCGCCGACGGGCACAATGACGTTGGCGAGGCGCAGCAGGCCGAGCCAGTGGCGGTGGACGATGAGGTGGGTGACCCGGTTGGTGGCCGGGTCCACCACCGCGCCGACCACCTTGCCGATGTGGACGCCGTCGGCGGCGTAGACCGGGCTCTCCAGGACGATGAGCACGCTCCCTCCCTGTCCACGGCGGCTCAGCGGCCGGCCAGGGCGGCCAGTCGGGCGCGGAGCCGTGCGCGCTCCTCCTCGAAGGCGGCCAGGGCGCGGAGCAGGCCGCCCAGCGCCAGGAGCAGGCTGCCGAGCCGGGCGGCCTGGCGCACCCAGCCAGCCGGGCCGGGGGGCGAGGGAGGCTGGGCCAGCGTCGCCAGGGCCAGGCCGGCGGCTCCGGCACCCTCACGGGTCAGGTGGTGCAGGAGATGGGCGCCCTCTTCGGTGGCCAGTTCGGGGGCGCCGAGGGCGGTGGCGGCCCGCTGCCCGGGGCGGCTGCGGAGGGCGAACTCCAGGACCTTCCCCAGGAGAAAGGGCAGCACCAGCAGGAAGACGGTGCGCAGGTGTCCGGCCATTGCGGCGATCCTCTTCCTGTAGACTCTCGCGAACGATTATACCCTATCTCTGCCGTCTGGACCCCCGGCCGCGGTCGGCGGTCCAGAAAAACTCAGACGGACAAAGGGACGGCCGCTGTTTCGGCATATGTTCTACGGCGTCCCGTAGCGGTAGGTGGCCACGGTGCGGCCCTCGCCGTCGAGGAGGGTGGCGGTATCGCCGCTGTTGCGCCAGACGGCGCTCCGGCGCCCCCAGTAGAGGTCACCGGCCGAGTCGGTCCCCTGACCGGTGTGCAGACGCAGACGGGCCCCCGGCCCCAGCACCATCCCCTCCGGGAACCGGTACTGCTGACGCTCGTCCCCGGCCAGCAACCGCCAGCCCGAGAGGTCGATGGGACCCGCCGTCTGGTTCTGCAGGGTGACAACCTCGGCCACCGGGTCGAGGGCCACGATCGCCACCGCTCCGCCCTGGACCCGGGGCGTCGGCGACGGCGTGGACCGGATAGAGGGTGTGGGGCTCCGCAGCGGCGTGGCCGTCGGCGCTGGCCCGCCACGCGGGTCAGCCGGGCTGACGGTGGGCGGCTCCACCGGCGGAGCGGTCGGGCTCGGGCTGGGAGGCGCGAGCGGGGCTACGGTCGGGGAGACCAGCGGGGCTAGGAGAGCCGGGGAGACGGTCGGCGCGGATGGGGTGTCTGATGGCCGTTCGGCCGGTGGGGCCGCTGGCGCGGTCAGAACGGCCGACGGGGTGGGGGGCAGCGGGGGCGCTGCCTGAGGGATCGCCGTCGGCCGCGCGGGCGCCGGCGGGACCGGCGTGGTGATGACCGGCCGGGCCACCGTGGCTCGACCGGGCGGCCGCGTCGGCCAGTCGGGCCGCCCGGTCGGAGACGGCGCCGGCGTCACCGTCAGCACGCTGATCTCCGGGGCCGGTCGGCAGGCGACCAGCAGGACCGCGAGAACGACGGGCCACAGACCGAACCGGCGACGCATCGGTCCGCCCCTCTTCCCGGCACCCGGCATCACGGTCAGCGGACGCCGGCCCGCAGCGCCGCCCGGAGGCGGTCTGGGTAGTCGGTGGTGATGGCGTCGACGCCCAGGCGGTCGAGCCGCTGGGCGGTCTCGGGATCGTTGACCGTCCAGACGCCCAGCCCCAGACCGGCGGCCTTGGCTCGCGCGACCAGCCGCTCGTCCACCAGCCCGACGTAGGGAAGCGCCATCACTGCTCCCAGGTCGCGCGCTCCGGCGATGAGATCGGGGTCGGGCCGCATCCCCAGCAGGCCGATGGGGGACTCGCCGCCCGCCGCACGGAAGGCCCGCAGGAGATCGGGCGCAAACGAGATCACCAGGCAGCGGTCCTCCATCGCGGTCTCCCGGAGGACGGCCCACACCGCTCCCGGTAGGGCCCGGTCGTGCGGGGGATCGCTTTTGAGTTCAATGACCACCGGCAGTCGCCCCCGGGCCCAGTCCAGGACCTCGGCCAGGGTGGGCAGACGCAGCCCGGCGAACTCCGGCCCGCGCCAGGCGCCGGCGTCCAGCATCCGGAGTTCGGCCACCGTCAGGGCGCTGACGGGCCCCCGGCCGCTGGTCGTCCGGTCGAGGGTCCGGTCGTGGATGACCACCGGCTGCCCGTCGGCGGAGAGGTGGACATCGCACTCGATGGCGTCGGCTCCCAGTTCGTAGGCCCGCTGGAAGGCCAGCAGCGTGTTCTCCGGCACGTAGCCGGAGGCGCCCCGATGGGCGACGATGCGGGCGGGTCCCTCGGGTGGGCGTCGCCACCAGGTCATGGGCTCCTCCCAGGCGAAGGTCGGTGGGCCGATCATAGCAGGACCGGTCGGGGCTGACCAGTCGTGGTCAGACCGACCGCCGGACGGCCAGCGCCGCCGTCCCCAGAAGACAGCCGCCCGCCACGACCAGGGCCCAGCGGACGCCCAGCCCATCGGCCAGAGCGGCCCCGAGGATCGGGGCCAGGAAGGCCACCAGGTTGGCCAGGGCGGTGTTGAGGGCCACGTAGCGGGGGCGCTCGTCAGCGGGGGTGGTCTGGAGCAGCCCCTCGAACAGGGCCACGTCCACCCCGGCGGCGCAGAGCCCCCAGACCAGCGCGGCGACCAGGAGCAGCCAGAGGGTCTCCGGAGCGGTCAGAGCGGTCAGGAGAGGGTAGAGCCCCAGCCCACCGCCGGCCAGGGCCAGCACGCGCCGGTGCGGGCTCCGGCTGGCGTAGCGGCCCCAGAGATAGTAGCCCAGCGTCAGGGCGGCGTTGCCCACCGTCGTCCGCCAGCCGATCCAGGCGTCTGAGGCCCCCAGATCGCGCACCCAGAAGACGCTGTAGAGTCCGGCCGGGAGGAAGAGTCCCACCCGGAGCAGCAGGGTCAGGACCGTGTAGGTTCGAAAGGGGCTGCGCCGGGCCAGCGGGGCGACCAGGGCCGCCAGCCGGGCTGACCGGGCGACCGGGGTGGTGACCGCTGAGGGCGGTGGGTCGTCGATCTCCAGGTGGGCGTAGAACCAGACGTTGAGGAATCCGGCCAGGGCTGAGAGGAGAAAGACCGCGACATAGCCTGTCGGGAAGGGGAGGGCCTCCAGCACCTCGCCGAAGAGGGCCACGCTTCCGGCCGAGACCAGACCGAGGAGCGCCCAGCGCACCCCGTTGATGACTGGCCGGCGCTCGGGGGCGACGGCCGCCGCCAGCACGCTGTACCAGGCGGTGTTGGCGATGGTGCTGGGGATCGCCGAGAGTCCCCAGAGGAGCACGATGAGGAGCGGGCCCCAGGGAGGGGCGAGGAGGCCGGCCAGGGCCACCATCAGGTAGGTGAGGCGCAGGAGATAGTACCAGCGGGCGCTGGTGGCCACCAGCCGGGTCCAGCGGGCGACGATCAGCCCGGCCGGGAGCGAAAGACCGAT
The DNA here is from genome assembly GCA_034433795.1 of Chloroflexota bacterium. GTDB lineage: Bacteria > Chloroflexota > UBA6077 > FW602-bin22 > DAOUAE01 > DAOUAE01. The sequence goes on along the minus strand of DAOUAE010000063.1, from coordinate 63,126 downwards.
GGTGACCAGGGCCGGGAGTGCGGTCAGCAGGCTGACCAGCAGGGTCGAGGCCCCCAGGCGGGCCAGGAAGACCGGCAGAAAAGTGACAATGCCGCCCTGGACCACCCCGGCCAGGGCCGTCTGGGCCAGAAGATACCGGACGTTGCGGTCCTCACGACTGGCCGGCCGGACCCACAGCCGGGCCAGCCGGTCAGCGACCGCGCTCCGCATCATCGGCTCCCGACGGGCGATCAGCCGTCTAGCGGGTCGGCCGCGGCGCCGCCCGTGTTAGAAGCAGCAGCTCTCCCGGAAGCCGCAGTGCTCACAGACCGCCTGGCGGCTGCCCATAATGGCCACCATCGGCCGCCCGCAGCGTGGACAGGGCTCCAGGTAGTCGTCCTCCCAGACGCGCGCGCATTCCATCGGGCGCGTCGGGGCCGACGGTGCCGGCGCCGGAGCCTTCGTCCGTTCGGACGGACGCGGCACGCCTCTCACCTCCACCCCTGGACTGCCGCAGGGCGCATGCCACGGTGCGGCAGCCCTCAGCCGACCATCGACTCCCAGACCGGCCCGCCGAAACGGCGGGCGACCTCGTACCCGGCCCGCAGGATGACCAGGCGCTGCTCTTCTTCGGGGGTAAAGGCGGTCTGGCGGGCGGCGGCCAGGGCCTGGAGTTCGGCGGCGTACTCCCGGCCCCGCGCTTCCAGTTCGGCTAAGATCGCTCGTCGGATAAGGCTGCGGTTGTACGAGTGTCGGGCCTCCATCGGTATCCCCACCGGTGCCAGACACGCCGGGCCGAAAAGCCATCGGCGACGGAGCGGGCCACAGCCTTGCCGGACCGCCTTCGATCTTAGCGGCCTGCCCGTCTCCTGTCAACGCTGATGCGCGCGTCGGACGCGCGGATCCCTTCTTCCATTGCTGGTGGTGGCCTCGCCGCCTCCCGGCTGAGCGGGACAGACGTCCGGCCTTCTTCCCCAGAGGCTGCCTCCGGCTAAGGAATCTTTTCCGCGGCCGGCCGGGCGGTCGCGACCGGGAGTCTCCCGGGGTCGGCCTCCGGAGCCCGCTGGCGCAGCACGAGGATGTCGACCCCGCTGATCCGGCCCTGGTCGCCGGAGTCCGCGCGGACACCCGGTGCCACCTCTTCGGTGCGCCGGCTCCTCCCCCACCGCGCGGTGGAGGGCGTCAGCCTCAGGGGCCGACCCTCCGCTCGCCGAACACTGTCGCCTCCGAGTGGGGCGACTCCGCCTGTTCGCCGTGACCCGATCACGGCCGCGCTCGACGGGCGATTCTCTCCCCGCTACAATAAAGGCACCAGACGGCCAGCCCGTCGGCCTGTGAAAGGAGAGACGATGCTCATCGTGGACGGCCACCTTGACCTGGCGATGAACGCGCTCCTGTGGAACCGCGACCTGACCCTGCCGGTGGCCGAGATGCGCCGCCTGGAGGCCGGGATGACCGAGAAGGGCCGGGCCGCCTCGACCGTCTCCTTCCCCGAGATGCGGGCCGGCCGGGTGGCCCTGGCCTTCGCCACCGTCATCGCCCGCGTCGCCTGGCCCGACAGCACGGCCAGCGGCTACCGCTCCCCGGAGATCGCCTACGCGGCCGCCCAGGGCCAGCTGGCCTACTACCGTATCATGGAGCGCCAGGGCTGGCTCCGCCTCATCGCCGACTGGCCGACCCTGGAGCGCCACTGGGCCGAGTGGGAGAGCGCCCCGGAGACCGCCCCCCTGGGCATCGTCCTGAGCATGGAGGGGGCCGACCCGATCCTGGACCCCGACCAGGTGGCCGACTGGTGGGCCGACGGCCTGCGTATCGTCAGCCTGGCCCACTACGGCCGCAGCGCCTACGCCCACGGCACCGGCCAGCCCGGTCCCCTCACCCCACGGGCGCGTCCGCTCCTCCGGGCGCTGGAGGCCCAGGGGGTCATCCTCGACCTCACCCATCTGGCCGACCGGGCCTTCTTCGAGGCGCTCGAGGCCTTCGGCGGCCCGGTCCTGGCCAGCCACTCCAACTGCCGGGCTCTGGTCCCCGGCGACCGGCAGCTCACCGACGAGATGATCCGCCTTATCGTCGCCCGCGACGGGGTCATCGGCGCGGTGATGGACGCCTGGATGCTCTACCCCGGCTGGGTCAAGGGCCAGACGAAAAACGATGTGGTCAGTCTGGAAGACGTGGTCAACCACATCGACCACGTCTGTCAGATCGCCGGTGACGCCCGCCACGCCGCCATCGGCTCGGACCTGGACGGCGGCTACGGCCAGGAGCAGTGCCCGCACGACCTCGAGACCATCGCCGATCTCCAGAAGATCCCGGCGCTGCTGGAGAAGCGCGGCTACCGGAGCGAGGAGATCGCCGCCATCATGCACGGCAACTGGCTGCGCCTGCTCCGCCAGGCCTGGAGCCGGGCCGGAGCCGTCGGCCCCACTTAGCTCCTCGCGAAGCAGGGTCCTACCGGCGCACATCCTGCTCGACCGAGAACTCCTGGACCTCGCGCCAGGTCGGCAGGCCCTCGACGTCGCCCAGGACGGTCATGGCCATCGCCCCAACGGTGTTGGCCAGTCGGAGCGACTGGGGGAGGTCGAAGCCCCGCAGCTGCCCGGCCAGAAAGCCGGCGGCGAAGCCGTCGCCGGCCCCGACCGGGTCCACGATCCGGGGCAGGCGCACGCCCGGCACATGGACGGCGGTCTCGGGGGTGACGGCCAGCGCCCCCTCGGCCCCCAGTTTGACCACCACCAGCCGGGGGCCATAGGCCAGGATCGCCCGGGCCGCCCGCTCGGGGTCCTCCTCGCCGGTGATGAGGGTGGCCTCGTCCCGTCCGGGCAGGACCAGGTCGCAGAGCGGCAAAAGGTCGGTCAGGACGGTGCGCCACTCCGCCGCCGGTCGCAGCTGCAGGCGGATATTGGGGTCGAAGGAGACGAGCACCCCCAGGTCGCGGGCCAGCCGCATCGCCGCCCGGACCGTCTCGTGGCAGGAGGGGCTCAGGGCGGTGGTGATGCCGGTGAGGTGGAGATAGCGGGCGGTCCTGAGGTACTCGCGGTCGAGGATGGCCGGCGTCATGCGGCTGGCCGCCGAGCCGCGCCGGTAGTAGATCACCCGGCGGGGGCCGACCTCGCGCCGCTCTTTGAAGGCCACCCCGGTCGGCGCCTCGGGGTCGAGTTCGACGTGGGAGACATCGACCCCCTCGCCGCGCAGGAAGGTCAGGATGTAGCGGCCGAACTCGTCGTCGCCCAGCCGGCTGATCCAGCCGGCCGAGTGGCCCAGCCGGGCCAGGCCGATGGCCACGTTGGCCTCGGCCCCGGCCACGTGCTTTTCAAAAGTGACCGCCGACCGGAGGGGGCCGATGTCGGTGGCCACGAACATCACCATCATCTCGCCTAACGAGATCACCTCGGGCATCGTCGACTCCTTGCAGGTGTTAGACCCGACGCAGGTCGGCCAGACGCCAGGCGGTGAGCAGCACCCAGAGGGCGCCCAGGGCGGCGCTCAGACCGACGGCCGCCGGCGCCCCCACCAGCGTGGCCAGCGCGCCCATCAGCAGCGCCCCCAGCGGGGCGGTGCCGATGGCCAGGGCCAGCGCGCCCATCGCCCGACCGCGCAGCGTCTCGGTGATCGCGGTGAGCGTGATGGCGCTCTGATAGGCGCTGAAGGCCGCGTGACAGACCCCCATGGCGACCAGCGCCAGGAAGGCCGGCAGGAAAGCCGGCAGTAGACTGAAGGCGAGCAGCGCCAGGCTCATCAGGAACGATCCCCCCAGAAAGGCCCGGCCGCGCGGCAGGGTCGGCCAGAGGCTGAGCAGAGCCGCCCCGAGGAGCGAGCCGAGCCCGTCGCCGGCCGCCAGCAGCCCCAGCCCGACCGGTCCGGCCTGGTGGATGTCGCGGGCGAAGACCGGCAGCAGCTGGACGTAGGGAAAGACCAGCATGTTCATCGCCATGGTCACCGAGAGCACCCCCAGGATGGCCGGCTGACGGGCGACCGCCCGCAGCCCGTCCACCAGGGTGCGCAGAACCGGTCCCTGGCCGGCCGGGGTGCGGTTGCGCTGCCGGATGCTCAGAACCGCTCCCAGGCTGCCCAGGTAGGTCCCGAGCAGCAGGAGAAAGCAGCCGGCCGCGCCCAGCAGGCCGACGAGACTGCCGCCCAGGAGCGGCCCCAGCACCTTGGTGATGTTCATCGAGGTGGTCTCCAGGACCAGCGCCCGCAGGATCTGGGGCCGGCCGACGATGTCGGCGATGAGGGTCCGGCGGGCCGGCCAGTCCATGGTCCAGGAGAGACCCAGCAGCAGGCTCCCCACCGCCAGGTGCCAGTACTGGAGTCCGCCGCTCACCAGCAGGAGCCAGAGCCCCAGCATCACCGCGCAGTTCAGCCCCTGGGCCAGAGCCAGGAGCGTTCGCCGCACCATCCGGTCGGCGATGACGCCGCCCAGCAGGCCGAAGCAGAGAAGCGGGGCGTTGCGGTAGAAGCCGACGAGGGCCACATGCCAGGCCGAGTCGGTCAGGTCCAGGACCAGCCAGCCGACGACCACCACCTCGACCCAGCGGGCCAGGTACCAGAGGAAACTGGCCAGCCAGAGCCGGCGGTAGTCGCGCCAGGCCAGCGGCTGGAGCGCCTCGACCCGGACGGGCAGACGGCGGACGGCTAGCAGGTTCATCGGGACCTTCTCCCGGCGGGCCTGGCCCGATTGTACTACAGGCCCGGCCGGATATGGTAGAATGGGAGCGCCCGGCCGGGCCGATAGGTCGGGGGAGAGAGGAGCGGCCATGATCACCGGCCTCAGCCATATCGCCTTTCGGGTGAGCGATCTGGACCGGGCGCTGGCCTTCTACAGCGGTCTCCTGGGCTTTCCGGAGATGTTCCGTCTCTACGGCGACGACGGCGCCCTCTGGCTGGTCTATCTGCGGGTCAGCGAGACCACCTACCTGGAGCTCTTCCCCGGCGGCGACCCCCGACCCGAGGTCGGCCGCCGGGCCCTCGGCTACAACCACTTCTGTCTGGCGGTCGACGACCTGCGCCAGACCCTGGCCGACCTGGCCGCCCGGGGGCTCGCCCTCGAGGGCGAGCCCCGATTGGGACGCGACGGCAACTGGCAGTACTGGATCACCGATCCGGACGGCAACCGCATCGAACTGATGGAGATCGCCCCCGATTCGCTCCAGCGCCAGGCCCTGGCCCGGCTGGCGGCGGCCCGCGGAGGTGAAGCCCATGCCCCGGCTGACCACTGAGGAGTTCCTGATCTTCCTGAACCGCAACCCCAACGCCCTGCTGGCCAAGCGCCACTACCAGCCCGGTGAGCGGCTCGACCCCGGCCTCTACTGGAATGTGACCGCCCAAAAGATCGAGGCCTTTCCCGAGCCGACCACCGCCCGGGGCGTCTACGTGAAGCTCCACGACGATACCGAGGCCTCCTTCGCCGACGTCTTCCGGACCTTCGCCCTGGGCGGCGGCGGCCCCTCGGGCCGGGCGCTCCCGCCCGACTTCGCCACCGCCCGTCGGGAAGCCGCCCATGCATGACGAACGCGTCCTGCGCTTCCTCGACCCGGCGGCCCTCGTGGAGCTGACCGAGGAGATGGTGCGCTTTCCGACGGTCAACCCGCCGGGCGACGAGGGCCCCCTGGCCGATTTTCTGGCCGAGGAGCTGCGGGCTCTGGGGCTGCCGGCCGAGGTCCAGCCGCTGGCCGAGGGACGGGCCAACGTCATCGCCCGCCTGCCGGGAAGTGGCGAGCGGCCGGGACTCATCCTGAGCGGCCACCTGGATGTGGTCAGCCCCGGCGAGCAGCCCTGGCGCACCCCGCCCTTCACGCCGACCCTGGTGGGCGACCGGCTGTACGGGCGCGGCACGGCCGATATGAAGGGCGGCTGTGCGGCCCTCATCTGGGCGGCGGTGGCCATCCAGCGCTGCGAGCAACCGCTCAAGGGCGACCTCATCCTGGCCCTGACGGCCGGGGAGGAGGTCGACTCCATCGGCGCCCGCCGGCTGGTCGAGTCGGGCCGGCTCCAGGGCGCCGGCGGCGTGCTCATCGCCGAGCCGACCGGTCTGGAGGTCTACGTCGCCGAGAAGGGGGTCGTCTGGCTGGAGATCATCACCCACGGCCGGACGGCCCACGGCTCGATGCCCGAGCTGGGCGTCAACGCCATCAGCCAGATGGCGGAGGTCATCCGCCGGCTGGAGACCCTGGCCCTCCCGGCCCGGCCGCACCCGGTCCTCAGCCCGCCCTCGCTCAACATCGGTCTGATCCAGGGTGGGGTCAAGATCAACGTCGTTCCCGACCGCTGCCGCCTGGAGGTCGATATCCGCACGCTGCCCGGCACCACCAGCCAGGACGTTCTGCGGCTGGTCCAGGGGCTCCTGGACGACCTGGCCCGTCAGCGCCCGGGCTTCGCCGCCGAGGTCCGGCTCCTCCAGGAGCGGCCGCCGGTCGAGACCTCGCCGGCGGCGCCGCTCGTCCAGACGACCCTGCGCATCGTCCAGCAGCGCCTGGGCCGGACGCTCACGCCGGGCGGCGTCCCCTATGGCACCGACGGCTCGGTCTACGCCCCGCTCCTGGGGATCCCCATGGTCATCTGCGGTCCGGGGCGGGCCGAGCTGGCCCACCAGCCCGACGAGTACGTTGAAGTGCCGGCCCTGCTGGCGGCCGCCGAGATCTACACCCTGGTCATCCGCGACCTGCTGGTGGCCTGACTCAGCGGGGCCACCGTCCCAGCACCAGAACATCGCGCCAGGTTCCCTCGACCCGGACCTGGGCCCGGAGCAGCCCTTCCGGAACGAAGCCCTGACGGAGCAGAGCGGTCGTTTTCTCGGTCGCCTCCGGCTCGGCGAAGGCCTGCAGTTTACTGTCGGCGGGCAGCGGCAGCGCCGCCAGCAGGGCCGGAGCCTGGTCCTGAAAGGCCGGGTGGACGAAGAGGTCGAGGAGCAGGGCCTCGCGCCAGTGCGGCGTCTGGCAGAGGGTGGCCAGTCCCACCACCGCGCCCGGTCGGGTGACCAGGACGCGGGCCGCCTGAGCCCGGACCGGCCAGGCCCCGCCCCCGCTCAGCCCGTCCATCAGCCGGACGAAGGCCCCCTCGAAGCTCCGCGGACCGTGGACGCCGAAGGCCACGCTCCGCACGGTCCAGCCGCCTTCGACCAGGTGCAGGGCGACGCAGCCGGGAAAGTCGCCCCAGGCGACCGGGCGCACGGTGGTCGGGCCGGGGGTGAAGAGCTGAGCCTCGGCGTCGGGGGTCCGGCCGCGGACCATCGCTCCGGTCGTCCCCCGGCCGATGAAGCCGACCTGCTGGTAGAGGAAGTACGGTGGGGTCTGGTAGCCGGTGCTCAGGGTGAGCAGGACCCCGCCCCGGGCGTCGAAGTCGGCCGTGGCGGCGGTCAGCACCGCCCGGGCGGCCCCCTGCTGACGGTGGTCGGGGTGGGTGTAGACGTGCTGGAGCAGCCCGACCGGGGGGGCGCCGGCCTCGACGAGGGTCACGTTGGTGATGATCTGGCCGGCCGGCGTCACCGCCAGGTAGAAGTGGGTGGGAAGGTCGGGCAGCGCCCCCGCGAGGGCCAGCCGGAGGGGCGTCAGCCACTCCGGGGGTTTGTGGGCCAGAAAGGCCAGGATCGCCTCGCGCCAGTGGGCATCCGGGGCGGTGACACAGAGGATCTCGACGGCGAGGCCGTGACGGAGACGGGCGGTGGTCAGGCGGCGTTCCATGGTCCTCTCCCTTCTCCCTGGCAAGGCTGGGCGCGACGGGCGGGCGAGCGTCGGCGCCGGTCGCCTCGGTTGTGGTACAATCGAGGGCAGCACTCCCCGTGGTGAGGCGCGGCGATGAGCGAGTACGGAAACGGGCCGGTCGAGACGCCGACGCCGGCCGTTCACACCATTCAGAAAGAGGTCATCGAGGAGGCGGTCCGCCAGATCATCCGGGCCATCGGGGAGGATCCCCAGCGGGAGGGCCTGGTGGGCACCCCGGCCCGGATCGCCGAGATGTACGCCGAACTCTTCCAGGGGATCGGGGTCGACCCCGCGGCCGAGCTGCTGGTCGGCTTCGAGGAGGGCCACGAGGAGCTGGTTCTTTTGCGCGATATCCCCTTCTACTCGCTCTGTGAGCATCACTTTCTGCCCTTCCACGGCGTGGCCCACGTCGGCTACATCCCCCGTGGCCGGGTGGTCGGCATCAGCAAACTGGCCCGGGTGGTCGAGATCCTGGCCCGCCGGCCCCAGCTCCAGGAGCGGCTGACCACCCAGATCGCCGACACCATCGTCAACGCCCTCCAGCCGGCGGGGGTGGCGGTGGTCATCGAGGCCACCCACCTCTGCATGACGATGCGCGGGGTCAAGAAGCCCGACACGGTGGTGGTGACCTCGGCCATGCGCGGCCTCTTCCGCGACTCGCCGGCCACCCGGGCCGAGTTCCTGGCCCTCATCCGCAACGGACACTAGATGGACCGGATTCTCCTGCAGGGGCTCCAGTTCTACGCCTATCACGGCGTGAATCCCGAGGAGCAGGCGCTCGGCCAGCGCTTCCAGGTGGATCTCTGCCTGGGACTCGATCTGCGCCCGGCCGGGCAGACCGACGACCTCAGCCAGACGGTCAACTACAGCGCGGTCTACCGCCGCGTCCGTCAGGTCGTCGAGGGCGAGCGGTTCCGTCTGCTCGAGGCCCTGGCCGAGCGCCTGGCGGCCGTTCTCCTGGCCGAGTTTCCGCTGGCCACGGTGACCGTCCGCGTGACCAAACTGCACCCGCCGCTCCAGGGGGCGGTTCAGGGGACGGTGGCCGTCGAGATCACCCGCGAGCGGGCCTGAGTCAGGAGCGGCTGGGGCGGGCCGGTGCCGCCGACCGGCTGCTGGCCCAGCCCAGCAGGATGATGAGGAGCCCGATGGCCACCATCAGCCGGCCGACGCCCCAGAGGTCGGCCAGCACCCCGATGACAAAGACCGGCAGCGTCGAGCCCAGGTTGCCCAGGGTGTTGAGGACGCCGAAGATCCGTCCCCGCATCCCCGGCGGCGTCTCCTGCTGCAGCACCACGTTGGCCGGAATGATCACCCCGGCGTTGGCCACCCCCAGAAGAAACGCCAGAGCCATCACCACCACGAGGAACCCCGGCAGTCCCCCAGGATGAGCGGTCAGCAGCAGGTCGCCCCAGAGCAACCGGGTGAGACCCCGGTAGATCGCCAGGATGATGACGATGACCCCGGTGGCGATGAAACTGCGGGCGATGAGCCAGCGATGGGGGAGGTGCCGGCCGTAGCGGCCGATAATGAGCGAGCCGCTGATCACCCCCAGCCCGGCCGGGGCCACCAGGTAGAAGGCGTCGGCCTCCTCCAGCCCCAGCACGGTGGCGGCGTAGCCCGGCCCCAGGGCGGCCGTGACCCCGGCCAGCGACCAGGCCAGGGCCAGGGCCAGCAGCACCTGAAAGATGGGCGGGTTCTGCCGCAGATACCGCCAGCCGGCCAGGAGATCGCTCAGCACCAGCCGGGCCCGGGCCAGGACCGATCCCCGTGGCGGGGCGACCACCCCCTCCGGGGGGACAGCCCGCAGCGCCAGGGCGGCGCCGGCGAAGGAGAGGCCGGCCAGCCCGAAGACCGCGCCCGTGCCGAAGAGCTTGATGAGCGGTCCGGCCCCGGACATGCCGATGATGAACGAGAGGTTGTAGGTCAGGGTGAAGAGGGAGTTGGCGGCCACCAGTTGCCCCGGCGCCACCAGACGGGGGATGGTGGCCGCCTCCGCCGGCACGAAGAACTGACGGACACTGCTGGCCAGGAAGGCCAGCAGGAAGAGCACCGCCACCTGATGGCCCAGCAGGAGGAAGCCCAGGCAGAGAAGAGCCCGGGCGACGTTGGTGGCCACCAGCACCTGACGCTTGTCGGCGTGGTCCACCAGCACCCCGGCTAGGACGCCGAAGATGACCGCCGGCGCAGTCACGCAGAGGACCAGCAGGCTGACGGCCGCATTCGAGCCGGTCTGACGGTAGACCTGGACGAGCAGGGTGAAGTAGACCAGGTTGTCGGCGATCTGCGAGAGCACCTGGGCGGTCCAGAGGCCCAGGAAGGCCCGCTGGCGCAGGACCGCCCGGTAGCCGACACCCTGGTCGGCGGGACCGGCGATGACGGCGGTGGAAGGGCTGTTCTGCTCGTGAAGCGGCACCGATGGTCTCCGCAGGGTGGCCCCGGGGCCACCGTCTACGCTCAGCCTACACAACGGGGCGGCTGCGGGTCAAGGGCGCGGCGGCGCCGGCTGAGCGGCCGGCCGAAACGTGATACAATCAGGCCCGAAGGTATCCCAGAGGACGGAGGCAGCGCGTGGTACGGGCTCAGATCGTTGGCGCGACCGGCTACGGGGGGCTGGGCATGGTCGAACTGCTCCTGCGCCACCCCCACTTCACCATCAGCGGCCTTTTGGCCAAGACCGATGTCGGCCGCCCCCTGAGCGACTTCTTCCCCCATCTGCGGGGCTTCTGCGACCGGGTGGTCGAGGAGGCCGAGCCGGAGCGCATCGGCCGCGACTGCGACGTCGTCATCTTCGCCACTCCCGATGGAGTGGGGATGCAGTACGCCGCCGATCTCGTGGCGCGGGGCGTCCGCGTCCTGGACTACAGCGGCGACTTCCGCTTCGCCTCGCCAGAGGACTACGCCCGCTACGCCCAGCTGCACCCCTCGCTCCGCGGCCGGCCGCACGCCGCGCCGGACCTGCTCCCCCGGGCCGTCTATGGCCTGCCCGAACTCAACCGCGAGGCCATCCGGACCGCCCCGGTGGTGGGCAACCCGGGCTGCTTTGCCGTGGCCATGATCCTGGGGCTGGCGCCGGCCGTCCAGGCCCGCATCGTCGACCCCCGCTCCCTCATCTGCGATGGCAAGACCGGTATCTCCGGCGCCGGCAAGAAGCCGAGCCAGGTCCACCATTTCCCTGAGCGCAACGAGAACGTCACCCCCTACCGGGTGGCCAGCCACCAGCACACGGTCGAGACCACGCTGACCCTGAGCCGGCTGGCCGGCGAGCCGGTCGGCCTGACGTTTGTGCCGCACCTCCTCCCGGTCACCCGGGGCATCATCTGCACCCTCTACGCTACCCTGACCGAACCACTGACCACCGCGCAGGTCCACGCGGTCTACCAGGCGTTCTACCGGGAGGAGCCGTTCGTGCGGCTCCTCCCGCCGGGGGCGACGGCCACGCTCAAGGCCGTCCTGGGCAGCAACCTCTGCGATATCTCGGTCACGGTCGACGAGCCCCACCGGCGGCTCGTCGTCGTCTCGGTCATCGACAACCTGCTCAAGGGCCAGGCCGGGGTGGCGCTCCAGAATCTGAACCTCATGTTCGGCTTTCCGGAGACGCTGGGCCTGGAGCGGGTCCCGCTCTACCCATAGGAGCGGCGATGGACGTCGCGCCGGTGCCCCCGGTCCGTCCGGTCCTGACGGTGGTGAGCCCGGTCCCGCCGTCTCTTCCCGAGTGGCGGGTGGTCGGGGCGGAGGTCCTGGCCGTCGACGGGCCGACGGTGCTCCTGCGCCTGGGGGGCCTTGAGGTGCGGGCGCTGAGCACCGTCCCCCTCGCGGTGGGCGAGCGGCTGCGCCTGCTGGTCGCCCAGGCGACGGCCGAGCGGGTGCTGCTCCAGGTCCTGCCGAGCGGGCCCTCCGCGGCCGCCGGGGCCGCCCGCGATCTGGCGGGCTGGCTGGACGAGGTCGGGCTGCCCGTGACCCCGCTCTTCCAGGGACTGGTCCGGGCCTTCCTGGCCCGGCGGTTGCCTCTCGACCCCCTGGATCTGCTCGACCTGGGGCAGCGGCTGAGCGCCTGGGGGCTGACCACGGCCAGGGACCTGGAGGCCGCCGCCGACCTGGTCAGCCGGGGCCTGCCGGTGACGCCGGCGACTCTGGCCATCGCCCGGCCCCGGCCGGGGGAGCCTCTCGCGGCGCTGGCGGCTCTCTGGCGGCTTCTCGCCGGGGTGGGCGCTCGACCGGAGGCGGCGGCCGGCGCGCCCGGGCGGGCTCTCCTGGACCTGCTGACGCGTCTGATCGCCGACGGGGAGGAGAGGCCCGATCCGGTCTGGCTCCGCTGGGCGGCCGAGACCCTGGGCACCGCCCCGGAGGCCCGTCTGGCCCGGGCGCTGAGCGACCCCGCGCGGCTGGCCGACCAGGAGCGCGACCTTGTCGTGCTGCTGCGCCGGCTGGAGGCGACCCTGGCCGCCGACGGGCCGAAGCGGTCGGACCTGGCGGGACTGGTCGAGCGCGCCCGTCAGGCCCTGGAACAGCAGCACCTGGAGAACGCGGGCCGCCTCCAGACCGAGACCCCGGCTCTGGTCCTGCCGCTGCCGGCGCCGTGGGCGCCCGGGGCCGCCGCCTGGGTGCGCGTCGAATGGGAGGAGCCGGCGGAAGCGGCGGGGGCGGCGTCGCCGGCGCCGCTCACCCTGACCCTGGAGGTCGATCCGCCCTCGCTTGGCCGTCTCCAGGTGCAGGTCCAGGTGCGGGGACGGCGGCTGGCCCTCGTGGTGCGCTGTGCAACCCCCGCGGTCCAGCAGTTTGTGGCCGGGCGCCTGGACGAGCTGGTGGCCGCTCTGGAGGGGTTGGGGTATACTGTCCACAGCCGGCGCTGCGACCTGCTCGCCCCGGCCCGCGCCGGCGAGGAGATGGAGCCAGTCCAGCGGCGGGTGGACGAACGGGCATGACGGAGGCGAGAAGGCCGGCGCGCCGGCCCCGACGGGCGGTGGCGCTGGAGTACCAGCGGGGGAAGCAGCGGGCGCCGGTGGTCGTGGCCACCGGGCAGGGGCTCATCGCCGAGCGGATCATCGCCCTGGCCCGCGCCCACGGGATCCCCATCCGCGAGGACCCGGTGCTGGTGACGCTGCTGGCCCGTCTGGATGTCGGCGACCTCATTCCGCCGGAACTCTACCCGGTCGTCGCCGAGGTCTTCGCCTGGGTCTACCGGCTGAACGCCGAGCGGGCGCGTCGACCGAACCGCTAGGAGGGCGTGTGCGTCGCCGTGGGCTGCTCCTGATCCTCGGTCTGCTGGTCCTGGCCGCGCTCGGTGGCCTGCTTCTTCTCTGGCCGCGTGGTCCGGCCCGGCCGGCACCAGAGCCCACGCCCGCTCCTGAGACGCCGACCCCGCTGGCCTCGCCCACGACCGGGACCTGGCCCGCGCCGACGACCGCGCCCACGCCAGTGGCGACCCCGACGCCCGGCCGCTGGTACGGGTACATCCCGCTCATCGGCGGCCGGCCGGTCCCGCCGACTCCGACGCCCACCCCGCAACCGGCGCCGGCGCCCGCCGGGCTCCCGGCTCCCCCGCCCACGCCCACCCCGACCCCGGCGCCGGTGACCAAGGTGACCAAGTGGGGCCTGGGCGTCTACGGCGGTGGCGGGCACCTTCTGCCGGATCTGTTGACCGCCAAGCCGACCGTGATCCTCCTCATGGACCCCTCCGTCGACTGGGCGCGGGAGGTCCGGCGCTGGTTCCCCAGGGCGTTCATCGTGGGGCGCCGCTACCGTCACGAGACCCAGCAGCCGCTGGACAATCCCGGTCCCCAGGGCGAGGCCTTCGCCGACTGGGTGGCCGAGCTGGCCGTTCCCTTGAAGGGGGTTGTCGACGCCTGGATGAGCTACAACGAGGTGGTCGGCCACCGCGATTACGAGGGCTACCGGCGCTACAACGTTTTCCAGGTGGCTTTCGCCCGCCGGCTCCAGGAGCACTACGGCATCGCCGCCGTGGCCGGGAACGATGGCTCGGCCACCGTGGACCCTGAGGACTACCCGAAGTACTTCGCCGAGGCCATTCGGACCAGCCGCTACTTCGGCCTCCACGCCTACGCCCCCATCGGGGCCCGGAGCCTGCGGCAGGACGCCGAGTGGCATGTTCTGCGCTACCGTAAAATCCACGCCGCCCTGGAGCGGGCGGGAATCACCGGCGTGAAGATGGTCATCACCGAGTCGGGCCTGGCCGACGGCTGGCGGGGACGGATCGGCGAGGAGCAGATGGCTGAGGAGTTCATCTGGTTCACCAACGAGCTGGAGCGCGACCCCTATGTCATCGGCCACGCCGCCTTCGGCCTCTTCGCCCACGACGACCACGGCTGGCGGCAGTTCGATCTGCGGGGCACCCTCGTCCTGTTCCTGATGGGCCAGTACGAGCCACGGCGCGGGGGATAAAGGCCCTCAGTGCCGGTGCGTCTCCGGCTCCTCGACCTCGGCTCCCACCGGCACCAGCGTGCAGTAGAGACCGCTCGGCGAGCAGCGCACCGTCTCGATCTGGATGGTGGTGTGGCCGATGGAGAACTGCTTGGCCAGCATCTCGTTCAACTGGTCGAGCAGCCGGGCGGCCTGGCTGACCGGCATGTCCTGGACCACCACGTGGCTGCTGAGCATATGGATGCCGGGGGCGATGGTCCAGACGTGCAGGTCGTGCACATCCTCGACCCCGGGCACCAGCCGCATGGCCCGCACCAGCTCGGCCAGATCGATGTGCTGCGGGGTGGCCTCCAGGAGGATGCTCAGCGACTCCCAGATAATGGGGCGCGAACTGACCAGAATGAAGATGCCGATGAGCGCGCCGAGCACCGGGTCGATCCAGCTCTGGCTGGTCAGGGCGATGAGGCCGCCGCCCAGAATCGTGGCGGCCGAGGAGAGCAGGTCGCTCATCACGTGCAGGAAGGCCGATTTCACGTTGATGTTTTCCGCCTGCTCGTGGCGGAGCAGAGCGGCCACCACCAGATTGCCCACGAAGCCGGCGACGGCGACCATGAGCATCAGGTCGCCCTCGACCTCGGGCGGCGCCTGCAGCCGGCGGTAGGCCTCGTAGAAAATGAAGGCCGAGATGCCCACCAGGGTGAGAGCGTTGACCAGGGCGATGAAGATGCCCACCCGGTGGTAGCCGAAGGTCATGCGGTGGGTGGCTGGCCGGGCGGCCTGGCGCACGCCCAGCCAGCTGAAGAGCAGGGCGAAGATATCGGTGGCGACGTGGCCGGCGTCGCTGAGCAGGGCCAGGCTGTTGGCGAGCAGGCCGCCGACCACCTCACCGGTGAGCAGCAGGGTGCTGATCGCGATGCCGAGCAGCAGTTTCCGTCCGACCGGCGGTTCGTGGAGGTGGGCGTGCATCGTACCACTCACCTCGGCCTTCACCGATATCTTAGCGCAGTCCGCCCGGCCGGGGCAATGTCTGCCTGCTCCTTCCGGGAGTCCGGAGGGTCCGCCGGACGGCCGCCGTTTGCGGTATCATAACCCCGGTGACGATGGACCAGTGGGGCCTGTACATCCACATCCCGTTCTGCACCGTCAAGTGCTGGTACTGCGATTTCAATGCCTACGCCGGCCTGGACGGGCTGATGCCCGCCTACACCGAGGCTCTGGTCCGGGAGATCGCCAGCCTGCCCCCGGCGCCGACCGGTCGACCGGCGGGTCCGCAGACGCTGGCCACTCTCTACTTCGGCGGGGGCACGCCCAGCCGGCTGCCGCTGGCCCACCTGGAGACGATCCTGACGGCGGTGGTCCGCCACCACCACCTGCGGCCGGGGGCCGAGGTCAGTCTGGAGGCCAATCCCGGCGACCTCGATCGGGCCTATCTGCGCGGGCTGCGGGCTCTGGGGATCACCCGCCTGAGCATCGGCGCCCAGAGCTTCGACGACGCCATGCTGCGGGCCATGGGCCGTCGGCACAGCGGCGCGATGGTGGTGGCCGCCTACGACCTGGCCCGGCAGGTGGGCTTTGCCTTCATTAACCTGGACCTCCTCTACGGCCTGCCGGGCCAGGATCTGGCTCACTGGCAGCGCACGCTGGACCAGGCCCTGGCCCTGGAGCCGGATCATCTCTCCCTCTACGCCCTGACCGTCGAGCCGGGGACCGTGTACGCCAAGCGGCAGCGCCAGGGGCGGCTGCCGCTGCCGCCCGACGATCTGGTGGCCGAGATGTACGAGGTGGCCGAGGACCGACTGGGGGCGGCCGGCTACGTGCATTATGAGATCGCCAACTGGGCGCGGAGTCCGGCCGCCGTCTGCCAGCACAATCTGACCTACTGGCGCAACCAGCCGTTCCTGGGGGTCGGCGCCGGAGCCCATTCGTTCGATGGCGCCCGGCGCTGGGCCAATGTCCGGCCGCCCCGCCTCTACGTCGCCCGTCTGGCTCAGGGGCGGTCGCCGGTGGCCGAGGTCACCCCGCTCTCACCGGGGCTGCAGCTGGCCGAGACGGCCATGCTGGGGCTGCGACTGGTGGAGGGGCTGGACCGGGCCGCCTTCCGGGCCCGGTTCGGGGTCGAGGTCACGGCGGTCTTCGGCCAGGTCCTGGCCGACCTGGCCCCGTTCGGCCTCCTCGAGGTCACCCCCGACCGGGTGCGGCTCACCCGTCGGGGACGACTGCTGAGCAACGAGGTGTTCGTTCGTCTGCTCGAGGCGGTGGCCGGGTCCTAGCCGTAGCGGTACTCGAGGGCGGCGGCGGTCTCGCGGACCAGCGTGAGGGGAAGGGCCCGCTGTTCCTTGAGGGCGGCGACCAGGTCCAGGTCGGGCTCGTGCTGGATGAGGAGCCAGAGGAGCCCCTGGTCGGGGTCGAAGTTGACGGCGCGGACGTTCCGGATGCCGGGCATGCGCTGCAGCAGGCGCTGGATCTCCAGCGCCCGGACGAAGTCGCCCAGACCGTGGACCAGCACCTCCCGGCCCGGCGGCTCGTCGGCGGCCGGGGCGGGCGGGGGCTCGACCGTAGCGCGGCCGTTGGGCCGTGGCTCGTCCGGGGTCTCAACCGGAGGGGCTGGCGGGGCCGGCGACGGTGGGGGCTCGGCCGGGGGAGCGGCGCCCGCCGCTCCGGCCTCGGGTGGGCTGAGCGGCCGGCCCGGCCGGGTCTGGCGGAGGGCCTGGATCTGGGAGGAGAGGAGACCGAGCCCCTGTTCGAGGGCCCGGACCTGTTCCTCCAGGGCGGCCACCTCGGCCAGAAGAGCTGTCCGCCGGGCCTCGGCCTCGCGCAGCAGCGCGGCGCACTCCGCCTCGGTCCGGGCCCGGAGGCGCTGGAGTTCCTCCTCGACCGCCCGGCGGCGGGCCTGCAGCTCCTGCTCCAGAGCCTGCCGTTCCCGGCGGGCGGCCTGGATCTCGGCCAGCAGACGGGCCCGTTCGCCGGCCAGCTGCTCCAGCACCTGCTGGGCCTCGCGCTCCATGTCCTGGCGGATGGTCTGGGCCAGGGTGAGGAGGCCGGTGATGCCCTGGCGCAGCGTCTCCTCCAGGGTGAGGTAGGCGGCCAGGCGCCGCTGGGCCCAGGCGGCGGCCAGGGCCTGGTCAGCGGGGGTCTCGGCGACCCGGGGCTGGGGCTCCTCGCGGCTCACGGCCCGTCCCTCCACAGGGTCTGGTGTCTCGATTCTACCGAACCGGACCGGTGGCTGCCAAGAGGCAAACAGACGTGCCAGATGCTCTTCCTCGTCTGTTTCTTGACAGGATTGCTATACTGGGTGACGATTCGGCCGGTGGGACGCGGTCTGTCGGGAGGCGGCCGCGCCGGCCGTCCTACTCCCTGGGGATCGGGAGCCGTAGGCCCATGTTCGCTCGAACGGTGCTCTCCGCGCACCGGCTGCGCGATGACCGGTGGCTCCAGGACGAACTCGAGTACCTCTGGGCGACCTTCTTCGCCGACACCCCGCGGGTCAACACCGTCCGCATCGAGTTCGCCGGCCCCTGGAAGATCCGGCTGGGGGTGATCAGTCTTTCGCGCGACAGCACGACCACCTTCATCGGCATCAACAGTCTCCTGCGCTACCCCGAGGTCCCCTACTACATCGCCTCGATCACCGTGGCCCACGAACTGGTCCACTACGCCCACGGGTTCGGCTCGCCTCTCCCCCGCCGGTATCCCTACCCCCACCGGGGGGGGATCGTCGAGCGGGAGTTGCGCCAGCGCGGTCTGGAGGCCGAGCTCCTGCTCTACAAAGAGTGGATCGACGAGCACTGGTTCCCCTTCTACGCCCGGAAGATCGCGCAGGGGAGCTCGCAGCGCATCCCGGCCTGAGCCCGCCCTGGCACACCTCCTGCATCAGACTGGCCCGGCCAAACCGGCGCCGGTCGCGGCCGGCGCCACCAAGGAGGGAGAGCCATGCGCGAGATGGCCGAGCGGATCACCGGGCAGCCGACGGTGATCGAACGCGGGGTCGAGCCGTTGGGGTTCCTGCTCTCGTGGCTGGAGATGATCCCGGTCTCGACCTATATCCTGGGGATGTTCGGGGCGGTGATCGCCTCGATGGCGCTGTTCTTCGGCGGCCGCCGTTGGGAGGCGCTCTTCGTGGGCCTGTGGCCTTCGACCTTGCTGAGCCTGGGGCTCTTCCTGAAACTGACCCGCCCCTCGCGCGAGATCCGCTGAGCGGCGAGCACCACCGCCGGGGAGGAAGAGACCTCCTCCCCGGCTTTTTAATGGTCGCGCTCGACCAGACGGTCGGCCATCGCCCAGAGCGCGCTCCGGGCGGGCTCCAGGGGGTCGGCCTGGGCCAGAGCCCGGAGGGCGGCGTCGCGCGCCCGGCGGGCCTCGGCCCGCGCGAACGCCTGGGCGCCGCAGGCGTCCAGAATGGCGATGATCGCCGTGACCTCGTCGGCGGTGAGATCGGGCTTGTGCAGCAGGGCGCGCAGGCGGCGGGCGTCGTCGGGGGGCGCGGTCTGGAGAGCGTAGAGCAGGGGAAGAGTCTTTTTGTGTTTGTAGAGGTCGTCGGCGGCCGGCTTGCCGGTGCGGTGGGCCTCGCCCCAGATCCCCAGGATGTCGTCCACGATCTGGAAGCCCAGGCCGAGCTGTTCGCCGAACGTCTGGTAGGCGGCGATCCGGTCGGTCCCGGCCCCGCCGACCAGGGCCCCCAGGGCGCAGGCGGCGCCAATAAGAGCGGCGGTCTTGCGGGCGATCATCGCCCGGTAGTCGTCGAGGCTGACGGCGCTCTGCGTCTCGAACTGGAGGTCGCGCACCTGGCCGTCCACGATCTGCAGGCAGGCCGTGGTCAGGGTCCGGGCGGCGGCCAGCACCCGCTCGGCCGGCACGCCGCGCTCGGCCAGGCCGAGGACGGCCTGATGGGCGATGGCGTGGAGGGCGTCGCCGGCGTTGATGGCCTGGGCCGTGCCCCAGAGGGCCCAGACGGTGGCCCGGTGCCGCCGTTCGGGGCTGCGGTCCTGGATATCGTCGTGGATGAGCGTGAAGTTGTGGAGCAGCTCGACGGCGGCGGCCGCCGGCAGGGCGGTCGTCCAGTCGCCGCCGCTGGCCTGACAGCAGAGCAGGCAGAGCACCGGGCGCAGGCGCTTGCCGGCGTCCAGTGTGGCCGGCTGGCCCTGGGCGTCACGCCAGCCCAGATGGTACTCCAGCATCTGGGTCAGGAGCGGCGTGAGACCGGCCGCCGGGAGCCGGGCCCGCAGTTCGGCGTCGATCGCCGGAAGGAGGTCCTGGAGCGCGGTGTTGAGCACGGGGTCTGGCGAGGCGGTCAGATCTCCTCCTCGCCCTCCTCCTCTTCTTCCTCTTCGAAGTAGTCGTCGGAGTAGGTGCCGATGTCCCGCCCCTGGTAGACCGCGACGATGAAGTCGTCGCGGGGCACGTCGGCGGTCATCACCAGCTCGTCATCGGCCTGCTCGATGAGGTCCAGGATGTCCTCTTCGGTCAGTTCGCGCTCGACGACCATGGTGCCGTAGACCACGCTGGGGGTGAAATGCAGGTCGAGGCGCCCGAGCCGTTCACCACCCTCGAACATGAGATAGCCTTCGGAGTGGGGGGTCCGGTACTGCCGTTCAAAGCGGACGTTGTTCACGGCTCCCTCCTTATCTCTTCCCGGCCGCCGTCTCAGGCCAGCGACTCGGGGGCCTCTGGCAGGCGTTCGATCAGAATCCGGGTGCCGGCCGGGACCTGGCGCAGGACCGTCGCGTCGCCCTCGACGTGGCCGATGACATTGACCGGACTGGCCGGGCGGATCTCGCCGGCGCGGCTGAGCGGCGTCGGACCGAAGAAGATGCAGAAGGCGTGCCCGGGCGGCCAGTAGGCGATGTCGCCCAGGGCGACCGTGGTCTGGGCCTGCTCCTCATCGTGGCGGACCGGGATCGGGAAGTAGATCTCGTCCCCCCAGGTGTTGACGCGCCCGGTGATCGGCAGGGCCTGCCAGATCGCCTGCGCCGTGTCGGACTCGTTGAGCACCGCCGTCACTTCGACCGGGCCGACGTGAATGCGAATCCGTCTGGGCATCACCGACCACCTTGCTTCTCGGGAGCATTTCCTAAGTATTTTAGCACACCTTGACCGGTCCGCTGCTCCCCGCGTATGATCCAGGCCTAGGCGTGGTTCGCGCCCGCGGGGGAGGCGTGCGCGTCGGTATCCTGACCGTCAGCACCAAAGGGGCGCGCGGCGAGCGCGCGGACACCAGCGGGGCCGCCATCCGGGAGCTCCTGGCGCCGCTGGGGGCCACCGTGGTGCACTATCAGATCGTGCCCGACGACCGGGCGACCATCGCCCGCCTCCTGCGCGCCTGGGCCGACGACGGCCAGGTCGATCTCATCCTGACGACCGGCGGCACCGGTCTGGCGCCGACCGATGTCACCCCCGAGGCCACCCGCGAGGTCATCGAGCGCGAGGTGCCGGGCCTGGCCGAGGTCATGCGCCTGGCCACCTGGTCGCAGTCGCCCCGGGCGGTGCTCTCACGTGCGGTGGCCGGGACGCGCGGTCGGACGCTCATCGTCAACCTGCCGGGCAGCCCCCGCGGGGTGCGCGAGTGCCTGGGCGTCATCCTGCCGGTCCTGCCCCACGCGGTCGACATTTTGCAGGGGCGGGGCGATCACGCCTGACCGTCGCCGGCCGTTCCGGTGTGCCAGGGCGGCGGGGTGAGGGTGTACTCCTCGCGGACCGGGGCGAAGATGTCGAGGGCGACCGAGTCCTCGAGGGCGACGACCCGGTGGACGGCGTTGCCGGGGATGAGGTAGCCGTCGCCGGCCCCCAGGACGGCCCGCCGGCCCTCGACGATGAACTCCAGGCGCCCGCGCACCACGTAGCCGATCTGTTCATGGGGGTGCTGGTGGTCGGGGACGACCGCCCCCTGGCGCAGGGTGATCTCGGCCAGGAGCGTCCGCTCGCCCCAGACCAGGGTCCGGCGGTAGACGCCGGGCCAGAGTTCGACGGCCGGTGCGGCGGCGTGCGCGGTGAAACGGGGTTCCATCGCCCGCTCCTGTCACTGAAGGATAGGGGAGACCCAGGGCTGGCCCGGCGTCGGGAAGGCGAACTGGAAGCCGGGCGGCAGCGTCCCGGTGAAGCGGTAGACGATGAGCGCCTCCTGGGCCCGGCGCCACGGGCGCTGGCCGCGCCCGCGCAGCACCCAGCGCTGGCCGGTCCACTGACAGACGCTCTCCACCTGGCCGCGCTCGTTGTAGGCGGCCTGGTAGAGGCCCCGCCCATCGTGCCACTCGAGCAGCAGCCCGGTCGGGAGATGGTGGCGCAAGCGGGCCAGCGGCAGATCGGCCAGATGGCGTTCGGTCATCGTCCGCACCACTCCTCGTCGTGGGGGTGCTGGTGGATTATAGCATAGCGCCGGCCGCCGGCGCCGGGGTGCGGGAGGCGGAGCGATGAGCGCGCTTCTCCCCGTGGGGCTGCTGGCCGCCCGGGCCAGCAGCGGCGCGGTCCTCCTGACGCTGGCCACCGTCGTCAACGCCAGCTGCGGGCTGGTGGTCAGCGCCCTGCTCGCCCGGGCCCTGGGCCCGGCGGTCGTCGGGACCTACGCCTTCGCCCTGGCCCTCTCGGAGATCGTCCATCTCCTCACCGACTGGAGCATCGGCACCGCCATCGTCCAGGCCCGCGACGATCTCCCGCGGCTTCTGGAGACCGCCCTCACCCTGGGGCTCGTCCTGGGGCTGGGGCTCATCGGGCTCTGCCTGCTCCTGGCGCCGCTCCTCTGGCTGGCCTTCTCCCCGGTGGTGGCGGCCCTCTTCGTGGCCCTGGCCGTGGTGCGCCTCTTCCAGCTGCTGGCCGACTGCTTCGGAGCCGTCCTGGAGCGCGACCTGCGCTACGGCCGCTTCACCGCCGTCCGCTTCCTCGCGGTGGCCCTGGCCCAGATCTCGGCCCTGAGCCTGGCCTGGGCGGGGGCCGGGGTCTGGGCCCTCTTCGCCCGCGAGGCGGTCCACATCGCCGGACTCTTCCTGGGGATGTGGCTGGCCAGCGGCCGGCCGCTGCGCCTGGCCGTCGCCCGACCGACGCTCCGCCATCTGGCCCTCTTCGGCGGCGGGATGACGGTGGCCCGCCTGGGCGAACTGGTCTTCCACCGGCTGGACAACGCCGTCGTCGGTCTCCTGTGGGGGCCGCGGGAGCTGGGTCTCTACGATGAGGCCTACCGCTTCTCGGAGATCGGCCACCGGTTGACCGGTCCGGCCGTCATCCAGGTGGCCCTGGCCGCCTACGCCCAGCTGCAGACCCGCCCCGCCGAGCGCGTCCGGGCCTTCCAGTTCGTCCAGGAGTCGGTGGTCCGGCTCCTGCCGCCGCTCTTCCTGGCCCTGGGCCTGGGGGCGCGGGACCTCCTCTGGCTGCTCTACGGCGAGCAGTGGCTCGACGCCGCCCCGATCCTCCAGATGCTGGCGGTCTACGCCACCGTCATCCCGCTCTTCGAGCACACCAAGCAGCTCCTCTACTCGCAGGGGGCGGTCGGGACGATGATCCGCATCCGGGTCTTCCAGCTGGCCCTCTACATCCCCTGCCTGCTGGCCCTGACCGCCCTGTGGGGCGGGGTGGGAGCGGCCCTGGCGGTGAACCTCGGGCTGGTGGCGGCCAGCCTGGCCCAGGCCCGGGCTGCCGGCCGCTACATCGACGCCTCCTGGCCGGCCCAGCGGGCGGTCTACGGCCGGCCGCTCCTGGCCACCGCCCTGGGGGCGCTGGCCTTCCTGGCCTGGACGGCCCTCGGTCCCCGGGGCTGGCACCCGCAGGGCGAGGCGCTGGTCCGGCTGCTCCTGCCGGCGCTGGTCTACACCCTGGCCATCATCGGCCTCGACTGGGAGCGCACCGTCCCCCGCGCCGGCGCGGTCCTGCGGCTGCTCCTGCTCCGCCCGGCGGCGGAGACCGGCGCCCCCGCTCCGGCCGGGCGCTAGAGGCGGTCGCCGCCGGCGGCGACCGGCGCCAGGAGGGGCGGGAGCGTCGCCACGGTCCCGGCCAGTCGAAGCCAGGTGAACAGCCGGGCCCAGGCCGTCGGCGACGGCTCGGCCACCAGCGGCCCGGTGACCGTCGCGCAGCCGACGGTGGGCAGCAGCCGCAGGGCGTGGTCGGAGAGCGGCCAGGGGCTGCGCAGGGCCAGCCCGGCCAGGCCGTACTCCTCGCGGACCAGGCGGGCCAGCTCGGCCAGCCGGTCCAGGTCCGGCGTCACCGGTCCGGAGGACCCGTTCGGGGGCGGGAGGGGCAGCGCCAGCGTGCTCAGCCCCCGCCAGCGGGCCCGGGGCAGCGGCCCGGGGGCCAGCCGTGGCAGGGCCTCGACGTAGACGGCGACGAAGCGCTCGAGGAAGGCCCGGACGGCGGTGGCCGGTTCGCCGCTCAGGGCCGGCAGCACGGCGCCGATGGCCCGGCTGACCGCGTCGCGCTCCAGGCTGCGCAGGAGCGCCGCCGCGCCGGCCGCCTGGTCGGGGGCCTGAGGGCCGGCCGGGTGGAGGTCGATCTGACCCAGGCCGGCGGCGACCAGTCGGGCCAGCCAGCGGCGGGCCGTGGGGGTCGGTCGCAGGCGGTGCGGTCCGGCGACCAGGACCAGCGGGCCAGCGTACCCGCTCCGCCGGGCGGTCGTCAGCAGCCAGGTGGCGAAGGCCGCCCAGCCGTCCGGCGGGAGGGGCCGGCCCGGGGTCACCAGGAGGGCCCCCACCGCCGCGGTCCGCGCGGCGGCGAAGACGGCCGCCGCGGCGGGATCGGCGGGTGCCAGGCGCACCACCGGCAGCGTCAGCGGGTCGATCAGGCCGGCGGCCAGGCGCTGGTACAGCCCGTCCGGGGTGGCCAGGTAGGGGCCGTCGGGTCGCGGGAGGTCTTCTCGCATCGCGGTCACAATTATACGGCTATGGTCGGCGGTCCCTCAGGCCAGGCTGGGCAGGCGCAGGAGCAGCAGCGCCAGGTGGGCGGTGCCGCGCTCGAAATCGCTCAGCCGGATGTGCTCGTCGGGGGCGTGGATACGGGCCTGGGGGTAGCTGATGCCGGGCGTGGCGATGGGCAGGCCCAGTTCGTGGACGAAGGGGTACATCGGCCCCGAGCCGCCGATAAGCGGCCAGATGGCCGCCGGCTGGCCGTAGATCTCCTCGCCGGTCCGGGCCGCCAGCTGGACGAAGGGGTGGTCGGGGTCCACCCGGGCCGGGTGTTCGGCGCCGAGCACCGTCACCTGGATGTCGCCGAACCCCTGGGCCTCGAGGTGGCGGCGGAGCGCCGCGATCACCGCCGCCGGGTCCTGGTCGGGGACCAGGCGGAAGTCCACCTTGGCCCGGGCCTCGGCCGGGAGGACGGTCTTGGCGCCCGGCCCCTGGTAGCCGGCGCTCAGGCCGCAGATCGTGCAGCTGGGGGTGAAGACCTGGGCCCGGCGGAGGTCCGCGCCGTGGCGGTCTCCCAGAAAGCCGCGCAGACCGTAGGTCGTCAGGAGAAGGTCGTCCTCGTCGGGCAGGCGGGCCAGGAGTTCCAGGTCGCGGGGCGTGGGCGGGCGGACGTGGTCGTAGAAGCCGGGCAGCCGCACCTGCTCGTCCGGCCCCTTGATCGTGGCCAGGGCCCAGGTCAGGCGCCAGGCGGCGTTGGGGAAGATGCTCCCGCCGGTGCCGGAGTGGGCGTCGAGATCGGCGGTGCGGCTGTGCAGTTCGACATAGACGATCCCCCGCATGCCGCAGTAGAGGATCGGCTGGCCGGCGAAGTTGACGCCGCCCGACTCCCAGATGCAGGCGGAGGCCTGCAGCCGGTCGCGGTGGCGGGCGACGAAGGCCGGCAGGTGGGGGCTGCCGATCTCCTCCTCGCCCTCGATGATGAATTTCATGCGCCAGGGATAGCCGCCGGTGAGCTGGCGGACGGTGTCGAGGGCGACCAGGCGGGAGACGATATGACCCTTGTCGTCGGCGGCGCCGCGCGCGTAGAGGCGCTCGCCGCGCAGGGTCGGCTCGAACGGGGGGCTGGTCCAGCGGTCGAGCGGGTCGGGCGGCTGGACATCGTAGTGGTTGTAGAAGAGGAGGGTGCGGTCCGACTGGCCCGGGGCCTCGGCGTAGACGACCGGGGCCCCCGCGGTCGGGATGATCTCGACGGCGAAGCCGCGCTGGGCCAGCAGGTCGGCCACCAGACGGGCGGTCTCCGCCAGCCCGACCCGCTGGGCCGAAATGCTCGGCTGGCGGCAGAGGGCCTGGAGTTCGGCCAGCCACTGGGGCCGGCGGGCGGCGATATGGGCGCTCAGCCGCTCCCGGATGGACGCCTCCGTCATCGCTCTCCTTTCGCGGTGGTCTGGGGCGGGCGGCCGCTGCCCCTATTCTAGCAGAGACCGGGCGTGACCGGTCGTCGGATGGCGGTGGGGTGTTTTTTCGTCCGGCCCCGGCGTATAATTCGGTAGAGCCGGCCAAATAGGGGGCGAGACTGGAGACTCCGGTGGAACAGGTGGCAGCGACCCATCCGGCCCCGCGTGATGGCCGGGTGCCCGAGACGATGGCCGTCCGGCCAGCGTCCTGCCAGCGCAGTCGATCGGTCCTGATCGTCGAGGACGATACCGATCTGCTGGAGATGATGGCGATCGTCCTGGCCGACGCTGGCTTCCGGGTGCGCAAGGCCGCGAACGGGTTGGAGGCTCTGGAGGCGGTCCGGCGCGATCTCCCCTGCGTGATCCTGCTGGACATGAAGATGCCGGTGATGGACGGCTGGGAGTTCGCCCGCCGGTTCCGGGCCGAGTTCGACCGTCTGGCGCCGATCATCGTGGTGACCGCGGCGGCCGACGCGCAGGCCCGGGCCCAGGAGATCGAGGCCGAGGGCTACCTGGCCAAGCCGTTCGACATCGACGACCTTCTGCAGATCGTGGAGCACTTTGTGACCCTCGCCCGGCCTTCATGAGGCGCGAATTCACCGTCGCGGTCTTTGTGGTCCACGCCGATCGCGTCCTGCTGCTCTGGCACCGCCAGCTGCGCCGCTGGCTGCCCCCCGGAGGGCATCTGCTGCCCAACGAGCTCCCCGACGAGGCCGCCCGCCGCGAGGTTCAGGAGGAGACCGGGCTGGCGGTCGAGCTGGTCGGTGAGTACGGCCTCGACCTGGAGCGTCCCCAACAGTTGCTCCGGCCCGAAGGGGTGCAGGTCGAGGAGATCGGCCCGGACCACCAGCACATCGACCTCATCTACTTCGCCCGGCCCCGGCCCGGGACGCCGCTCACTCCGCGTCCCAACGCCGAGAGCGCGGCCATCGGCTGGTACCGCCTGGCCGACCTGCCGGCGTTGGGGGTGAGCGACGAGGTCCAGCGGTGGGCCGCCCGGGCCGTGGAGCGGGTGAACGGCGGCCGGCCCGGCTCCTAGGCTGCGGCCGGCACGGCCGCCACCGCCGGCCGGGCCGGCGTCGTCCAGAGCACCTCGCCTGGCTGGTAGGGGAAGGGGGGCGACCAGTCGGCGGCCGGAACGGTGAGATCGGCGGGCCGTGGCTGGCCGGCCAGTGCCGCGCGGTCCACCGTCAGAAAGACCGCCCCCTCGGTGACCACGCCGATGACCGACCGTGGGACGACGACCGGCGCCGCCTGGCCCCGCAGCAGTCGCAGGGCCGCCGTCGGTTGCAGGAGCAGACCGGCGACCTGACGGCTGGTCGGATCGATGATGACCCGCTCGACCGTGCCGGCCGGGCCGTCGGTGGCGTAGACGCCCATGCCGACGCGCGCCTCCAGCGGCCGTGGCTCCTCCTCGGGGAAATTCGGCCCTGCGATGAGGTTGGTGACGCTGCGGGCCCGCGGATGGGCGGCGGCCAGGGCGGTCGCCCGGTCGCGGGCCGCCGGGTCGGCGGTGGCCCCGGTCAGGCAGACGTGGCCGTGGAAGCAGTGCACCCGGAACGCCCACGGCCGGGTCAGCGGGTCGGCGGCCAGCCCCTGGGCGATCTCCTGGGTCAGCGTGTCGTCGCCGATGAGCCGGTCCTCGACCAGAAGGACCCCGGGGACGGTGGCGACCCGCTGGACGATCTGCCGGGCCCGCATGGCCGAGCTGGTGTGGCCCCAGAGAGTCACCTGACCGTGGTCGACGCTGACCGTGAAGTGCGGGCGCTCGAGGTGGTGGACGGTCTCGTCCCGGGCCAGGGCCTCCTCGACGGCCGCCGCGATCTCCGGGTCGCTCCGGTAGACCGGGGCCCGGCGCACGGCCTCAGCGGTCAGCCGGAGACGAACGCGCGGCTGCCAGGCGGCGACGGCCGTGGCCGGCAGGGCGCGCGGACGGTCGTGGGGCGGCTGGATGATCAGGTGCGTGATCTGTCCCGTCGTGTCGAGGCGCAGGCCGCGGAGACGGCCGATCGTCTGACCGCTGGCGTCCAGCACCGGGTGTGGGCGGAGCAGGGTCTCCGGCGGCAGGGCGTGGGGCGCGGGTCGGACGGTGAGGCGACCCTGGTCTTCGCTGATCTGGTCGAGCGGGTAGAAGGTCAGCGTCGGGCGGAGGTATCCGCTCTGGACCGCGCCGCCCGCCACCTGGGCGCTGGCCGTCAGGCCGATGGCGTGCAGGCGGCCGGTGTGGCTCCCGGCCACCCGGACCGGGGCGCCGAACAGCAGGGTCATCGCCGGCATGACCATCACCCTCCCCTTCAGGTCTCCTGTTTTTAGGGAAGGCCACCGGTCTTAGAGGGCCGCTCAGCGGATCCTTAGAGAATTGCTGGTGGGGCCGGTGGGGCGGCGCGTGGTATAATTTTCCTGTCAGCAAGGCTGTCCTGGACCGCCCCCTTATCGGTCGCCGATAAGGGTTTTTGTTGCCCGGAAGGGTGTGAATGGGATGATCGAGCGGCTCACCGCGCTGGAGAAACGGTACGAAGAACTGACGGCCCTGATGGCTGATCCCGAGGTGCTGGCCGACCCGGAGCGCCTGCAGGCGTACGCCCGGGAGCAGGCCAGTCTGGAGGATATTGTCGTCCTTTTTCGGGAGTACCGGACCGTCGAGCGGCAGATCGCCGAGACCGAGGCGCTGCTGGCGGACGAGGATCTGGAGCCGGAGCTGGCCGACCTGGCGCGGAGCGAGCTGGCCGCCCTGCGCGAGCGGCGGGAGCGGTTGGCGGCGGATCTGAAAGAGGCCCTGCGGCCGCGCGATCCCAACGACAGCAAGAACGTGATCGTGGAGATCCGGGCCGGCGCCGGCGGCGAGGAGGCGGCGCTGTTCGCCGCCGATCTCTTCCGCATGTACAGCCGGTACGCCGAGCGGCAGGGCTGGCAGGTCGACCTGGTCGACGCCCACCCGACCGAGATGGGGGGCTTCAGAGAGGTGATCTTCCAGGTCCGCGGTCGGGGCGCCTACTCGCGGCTGAAGTTTGAGAGCGGCGTTCACCGGGTCCAGCGCGTGCCGGTGACCGAGGCCAACGGGCGGATCCACACCTCGACGGCGACCGTGGCGGTCCTGCCGGAGATGGGCGAGGTCGAGGTCCAGATCAACCCGGCCGATCTGCGCATCGAGGTGTTCCGGGCCAGCGGCCCCGGTGGTCAGAACGTCAACAAGGTCGAGACCGCCGTGCGGATCACCCATCTGCCGACCGGGATCGTGGTGACCTGCCAGGACGAGCGCTCGCAGCTGCGCAACCGGCAGAAGGCGCTGGCCGTGCTGCGGGCCCGCCTCTACGACCTGGAGCAGCGCAAACTGGCCGAGCAGGTGGAGAAGACCCGTCGGGCCCAGGTGGGGACCGGCGAGCGGAGCGAGAAGATCCGCACCTACAACTTCCCCCAGGATCGGGTGACCGACCACCGGATCGGGCTGACCCTCCACAACCTCCAGGCCATCCTCGACGGCGAGCTGGACGATCTCATCGAGGCCCTGATCCTCGACGACCGCGTCCGCCGTGAGGCGGCGCAGGGGGTGGCCAGCCGGTGACCACCGTCCGGGAAGCCCTCGACCGCGCCACCGCGCAGCTGGCGACCGTCGACAGCCCGCGCCTGACCGCCGAGGTCCTCCTGGCCCACACCCTGGGAGTCTCGCGGGCCGCCCTCTTCGCCCGCCCGGAGCGGGTGCTCACCCCCGCGGAGGAGAGCTACTTCTGGGGAACGGTGGCCCGCCGGCTGGCCGGCGAGCCGCTGGCCTACCTGGTCGGCGAGCGCGAGTTCTACGGCCTGGCCTTCCGGGTGGACCGCCGGGTGCTGATCCCGCGGCCGGAGACCGAACTTCTGGTCGAGGAGGCCCTCCGGCTGGCGGCCGACCGCTGGCCGGATCAGCCGTTCTGGGCGGTCGACGTGGGCACCGGCTGCGGCGCCATCGCCGTCGCCTTCGCCGTCCACTGCCCCCGGGCCCGGGTGCTGGCGGTGGATGTGAGCCCGGCGGCGCTGGCGGTGGCCCGGCTGAACATCGTCCGCCACCGGGTCCAGGACCGGGTTTTCCCGGTGGCCAGCGACCTGCTGACGGCTCTAGCCGGGCCCTTCGATCTGGTGCTGGCCAACCTGCCCTACGTGCCCAGCGGGGACCTGCCGACCCTGGCGCCGGAGGTGGCGGTCTACGAGCCCCGGCTGGCCCTGGATGGGGGGCCCGATGGGCTGGACGTCTACCGCCGCTTCTTCGCCACCCTGCCGGGGCGGGTCCGGCCCGGGGGAGCGGTGCTCTGCGAGATCGGCGCCGGTCAGGGCGAGGCGGCGGCCGGGCTGGCCCGGCGGACCTTCCCGGAGGCCGCGATCAGCGTCCGGTCCGACTGGGCCGGCCACGACCGCCTGCTCTGCGTCCGTGTGCCCGGGCCGCCGGCCTAGTCGCCGGACTGGATCGGGATAACGCGGGAGCGGGCGGCCACCGCCTTCGGGACGCGGACGACCAGCATCCCCCGCTCGACCTTCGCCTCGATCTTATCGAGGTCGATATCGGTGGTGAAGGTGAAGACCCGCGCCATCGGCACCCGTTGCAGTTCGCGCACCATGTAGGTGCGGCCCGCCTCCTCGGCCGGCGCCTGCGGGGTGACCTCCACGGTCAGACTGTCGCTGGTCGCGGTGATCTTGATCTCGTCGCGGCTCAGCCCGGGCACCGGCATCTCGATGACGAAGGCGGTGCCATCGGGCGTCTCGTAGACATCGGCGATCAGTCGCGGCGGGGGCAGGCTCGGTCGGACGACGGCCTGTTCGAGCAGACGGTTGACCGCCTCCCGGAGCGAGAGCGCGTCTGTGGCCGAGGACCACGGCGCGTTGATCATCGTTGTTCCTCCCGACGCGCGTTCTCTGCCGGCCACCACGGGCCGGCCTCAGCACAAGTATAGCAACTGGCGCGGCTCCACCGCTCGCCGCATCGCCTCTCCCCCAGCCATCACCCCCGCTCAGCGCCGGCTGCGCCCCTGGCCGCGCGGAGCGCGCTGAGGAGACCGAGCGGGCGCCTACCGGCCTGACGACCGATCACCCGATTGGGCTATTGCTTTTGTCGCCCCGGCCGGCTATGGTGGATGCCGCCTGGCGACCGGCCCGTGCGTCCGCGGGAGCCACGGCCTCAGTTCCACCACCACCCACCCGGGAGAGACACGATGCGCCGTTCCCACACCCTGCCTCTGCTGGTCTTCGGTCTGGTCGTCGGGGCGCTGCTCCTCGTGGGGCCGGCCGCCTCGCGCGCCGCCGAGAGCCCCCTCTGGCCCCGCCTGCCGGCCTGGGCGCTGGACCCGGCGCAGATCGAGGAGCGCCTGGGCGGCTCGACCGCTCCCTCGCCTCCGCCCGTCTCCCCGTCGGTCGGAGCGAGCGGGGGGGCGCTGACCAGTCGCGGGGGCCTCGCCGCGCCGCCGCCGACACCGACGCCGGCCCGGCGCCTGACGGTCGGTCTGCAGGCCGGTCACTGGCGACGGTGGGAGGCGCCCTACCCCTTCAACACCCACACCGGCAGCCAGGGCGGCGGCAAGACCGAGGACGAGGTGAATCTGACCATCGCCCGGCTGGCCGCCCAGCGCCTGGAGGCGGCCGGCTTTCGGGTTGAGATCCTGCCGACCCTCATTCCCCAGGGCTACCGGGCGGCGGTGGTGGTCAGCATCCACGCCGACGGGGGGCCTCCCGACCGCCGGGGCTTTTTCGCCGACCGGCCGGCCCGCTCGGCCCAGGCCGCCGCCGAGGCCCGGCTGGTGGCTCTCCTGAACGAGGAGTACGCCCGGGCCACCGGGATCCCCTACGTCTACCGCGGAACGCCCGGCACGCGCTACTACTACGGCTACACGCTGGTGGACCCCAGCACCCCTATGGCCCTGATCGAGACCGGCTTTCTGACCAGCGCCACCGACCGCGCGATCATCGTCGACCGGCCGGATCGCGCGGCCCAGGGGATCGCCCAGGCGATCCAGCGCTTCCTGACCGAGCGGTAGAGGCCGCCTGTGCTATAATCCCGCCAGCAGCACCCGCGAAAGGAGCGGTCGGTGAAAGAGACCCTGCCTGTCGAGCGCTGGCTGACCCGCCCTGCCCTCGCCCTCTGGCGTGAGGACCCGCGCCCCTGGTGGAGCGCCGGCGACGATGGTCCGCCGCCCATCTACCTGGTCGGCGGAATGCCCGACCCGGGTTCCCTCCCCCGGGCCGATCTGGTCGAGGCGGCCCGGACGGTGCTCCTGGGGCCGGCGGGCGCCGAGGCCCTGAACTACGGGCCTGTCGGCGGGTATCCGGGCCTGGTCGCGATCGTGCAGCGTCTCCTGGCCCGGCGGCACGGGGTGGAGGCCGGCCCCGAGAACATCCTCATCACCGCCGGCGCCAGCCAGGCCATCGCCCTCGTCTGTCAGGCGGTGGTCGAGCCGGGCGACGTGGTCATCGTCGAAGGGCCGACCTTCGCCGGCAGCCTGCGCACCATCCAGGCCTTCGGTCCGGAGATCGTGACCGTGCCGGTGGACGAGGAGGGACTGGTGACGGCCGCGCTGGCCGAGACCCTGGCGCGGCTGGCGCGGGCCGGCCGGCGGGTCAAGCTCCTCTACACCATCCCGACCTTTCAAAACCCGACCGGGGCCACCCTCTCCCTGGCGCGGCGGCAGGAACTGCTCGATCTGGCCGCCCGCTACCAGGTGCTGATCCTGGAGGACGACGCCTACTACGAACTGCGCTTCGAGGGGGAGCCCCTGCCGCCCCTCTACGCCCTCGACCGGTCCGGCCTGGTGGTCCGGGTCAACACCCTCTCGAAGATCCTGGCCGCCGGGGTCCGTCTGGGCTGGATCACCGCCGCGCCGCCCCTGCTGCGCGCCTTCCGCCTCCTCAAACTCGATGGCGGGACCAGCCCGTTCGCCAGCCACATCGCCGCCGCCTACCTTGAGCGCCATCTGGAGACCCATCTCGAGGACCTCATCGCCGTCTACCGCCAGAAGCGCGACGCCCTGCTCGGGGCGCTGGCGACGGAGGTCGGGGACCGTGCCACCTGGTCGCGCCCGGCCGGGGGGTTCTTCGTCTGGCTGCGTCTGCCCCCCTCGGTGGATGGGCAGACGCTCCTCCGGCTGGCCCGGGCCGAGGGAGTGGCCTATCTGCCCGGACCGCTCTGCTTCCCGGACGGGCGGGGGTGGGAGTTCGTCCGCTTCGCCTTCAGTTACGAGACGCCCGAGCGGCTGGTCGAGGGCGTTCGGCGGTTCGGGCGGGCGCTCCGGCGAGCGCTGGGCGAGCCGGTCTACACCACGCCCTCGGTCCGCAGCCGTTCGACCTCCTGAGGGCCGAGGCCCAGGGTGCCCAGCACCTCGGCGGTGTGCTCGCCCAGGCGGGGCGCCGGACGCCGGAGCGTCGCCGGCGTCTGCGAGAGGTGGAGCGGCGAGCCGACCAGGCGCACCGGGCCGGCGCTGGGATGCTCGGTCTCCCAGATCAGCCCCCGGGCCTCGACCTGGGGGCTGGCCAGCGCCTCGGCGATGGTCCAGATCGGCCCGGCCGGGACGCCGGCCCGCTGGAGCCGGTCGAGGAGAACGGCGCTCGGCTCCCGGCGCGTGCGGGCGCTGATGATCTCGGCCAGCGGCTGCTCGTTGGCCTTGCGGTCGGCCGGCGTGGCGAAGCGGGGGTCGGTCAGGAGATCGGGCAGGTCGAGGGCGGCGCAGAGACGCTCGAACAGGCGCTGACTGGGGGCGCCGATGGTGATGAACCCGTCGGCGGTGGGGAAGGCCTGGTAGGGGGCGCCGTTGCGGTGGGCGGTGCCCAGCCGGTGGGGCACCTGGCCGGTGGCGAAGTAGCTGCTGGTCTCCCAGACGGCCAGCGCCAGGGCGGATTCGAAGAGGCTGAGGTCGAGATACTGGCCGACCCCCAGCCGGTCGCGGGCCCGGAGGGCCGCCTGGATGCCGTTGGCGGCGAAGAGGGCGGTGGTGAGGTCGGCGAGGGGCACCCCGATCTTGACCGGCGGCCGGTCGGGCTCCCCGGTCAGGCTCATCAGCCCGCTCATCGCCTGGACGATGAGGTCGAGGCCGGGACGGTCGCGCTCCGGGCCGGTCTGGCCGAAGCCGGAGATGGCGCAGTAGACCAGGCGCGGGTTGCGGGCGGCCAGGGTGGGGTAGTCCAGACCGAGGTCGGCCATCGTCCCGGGGCGGAAGTTCTCGATGAGCACATCGGCCGTCTCGACCAGCCGCAGGAAGAGGTCGCGGCCGGTCGGGTGCTTGAGGTTCAGGGTCAGACTGCGCTTGTTGCGGTTGAGGGCCAGAAAGCCGGCGCTCTCGCCGTTCTGGAACGGAGGAGTCTGGCGGGTGAGGTCGCCGGTGCCGGGCGGCTCGACCTTGATCACGTCGGCTCCGAGATCGGCCAGGATCAGACCGCAGAACGGTCCGGCCATGAAGTTGGCCAGTTCCAGGACCCGGAGGCCGGCCAGCGGGCCGGCGGCGCTGGTCTCGGCGGCCATGGCTATCGTCCCGTAAAGCGCGGTCGGCGCTTCTCCAGGAAGGCGCGCACCCCCTCCTGGTAGTCGGCGGTGTCGAAGAGGCTGGCCACGTAGCCTTCGGGGTCGGGCAGCGAGGAGAACGCGGGATCGGTGAGCAGGAGGTTGATGGCCTCCTTGGCCCAGCGCAGGGCCAGGGGGGCGTTCTCGGCGATCTCCCGGGCCAGGGCGAGCGTGGCCGCCTCCAGTTCCGCGGGCGGGTAGACGGCGTTGACGAGCCCCATGGCCAGGGCGCGCTCGGCCGGGATCCGCCGGCCGGTCAGCAGGATCTCCTTGGCTCCGGCCGGGCCGACCAGGGCCACCAGCCGGCGCAGGTCGGCCAGGCTGATCGAGATGCCCAGGCGGGCGGCCGGGATGGCGAACTCGGCGGTCGTCGCCGCCAGCCGCAGGTCGCAGGCGATGGCCAGCTCGCAGGCCCCGCCGATGCAGTACCCGTAGATCATCGCCAGGGTCGGCTTGGGGCAGGTGGCGATGGCCTCGATGGCCTGCCCGACCAGGTGGTTGTACTGGCGGGCCTGGGCGGCGGTCGCCCGGTGCTCCTGGAACTCGGTGATGTCGGCCCCGGCGCCGAAGGCCACCGTGCCGGCCCCGCGGAAGACAATCACCCGGACGGTCGGGTCGGCCACCAGGTCGGCCAGGAGAGAGGGCAGCCGGCGCCACATCGCCACGGTCATGGCGTTGCGGCGCTCCGGCCGGTTGAAGATGACCAGGGCGGTGGCCTCGGTCCGCTCGACGAGGAGCTCGGTCTCCATGGATCCATCCCCTGGCCATAGGTACACCAGC
The DNA here is from genome assembly GCA_034433795.1 of Chloroflexota bacterium. Classification (GTDB taxonomy): domain Bacteria; phylum Chloroflexota; class UBA6077; order FW602-bin22; family DAOUAE01; genus DAOUAE01. The sequence goes on along the minus strand of DAOUAE010000063.1, from coordinate 28,511 downwards.
CGGCGGGTGTTGTCAAGGGTGAACGGCTGGCATCCGGCTTGCAGCGGTGGCCGGTGGATCTTCACCGAGGGAGGCCCATGGGCGGATCTGCCGACGACCGCTTCACCCGCATCACCCCCCGCGCGGCGACCCTGGCCCTGCTGCGGTTCGCCGAGGTCGTGGCCCAGTACGAGCAGGAACGCGGGATCGTGTTGACCGACGTCCAGCAGGCTTTGATCCAGGACGCGCTGCGTGCTATCATTCGCCGGGAGTGTTCGCCGGAAGGACTGACGGACGCCCATGGCTGAGGTGCCTCCGGAGAGTGCGGCGCTCGCCGAGATCGAGAAGGCGCTCCACCGGCTGGACCAGGAACTGAACCGTCTGCGCCAGCGCATCTTCCATATCGAGAAGGGGCTGGTGCGCCCGCCCGACCCGGAGGCGGCGCTGGCGGAGCTGCGCCAGCGCTTCGAGGAGGCCGGGCAGGAGTTCGTGCGCCTCTACCGTCAGTGGCAGGCGCTGCAGCGCTGAACGGCCGGCGGACCTCCCCGATGCATGTGGCCCCTGGGAGACGACGCCGTGCTGACCCGTGACGAGGCGCTGCGTATTCTCGACGACCTCCAGGTCAGCCCCAACATCCGCAAGCACTGCCTGGCGGTCGAGGCCTTTATGCGGGCCCTGGCCGAGCACTTCGGCGAGGACCCCGAGGAGTGGGGGCTGGTGGGCCTGCTCCACGACGCCGACTACGAGGCCACCCAGAAAGACCTCTCGCGCCACCCGCTGCTCGTCTGCGCGATCGCCCGCGAGCGGGGGGCCAGCGAGACGGTCATCTACGGCATTCTGGCCCACGCCGAGCGGGCGCCGCTCGATCGGCGGATCGGCCAGGCCATCTACGCCTGCGACAACCTGGCCGGGCTGATCGTCGCCGCCGCGCTGGTCCACCCCGAGCGCCGGCTGGGGGCGCTGACTGTGGACTTCGTGCTGCGCAAGTTCAAGGAGAAGTCGTTCGCCCGCAGCGCCAACCGGGCTGAGATCCTGACCTGCGAGACCAACCTGGGCATCCCCCTGCCGGAGTTCATCGCCATCGGCCTGCGGGCCCTCCAGGGTATCAGCGACCAGTTAGGCCTCTGAGCGGCTGGCCGCCGGTATCTCGCCGGCGCGGAGGCCCTCCCAGCGGTCGCGGACCATCGTGGCCAGGTAGGGCTTCTTGGCCAGAGCGGGGTGGCGCAGGAGGTCGCTGAACCAGCGCCGGGCCTCGGCCACCTGGCCCAGACGCAGGTGGAGTTCGCCGATCAGGTACTGGAGCGTCAGTTCGGTCGTCTCGTCGTCGAGACGCTCCGTCAGGTAGACCTGTTGGTAGTGGGCCAGGGCCTGGGCCGGCCAGGTGCGTTCGGCGACCACATCGCCCTGCTCGCGGGCCAGCCAGGCCAGGCGGTGGTAGAGCCCGCCCAGGCGGGGCGGCCGGGTCTGCCGCTGCTGGTAGCACTGGATGGCCAGTTCGAAGCTGCGCGTCGCCTGGACGACGTCGCGCTCGCCGGTGAAGGGGAGCCGGCCGGCCAGGGCCCGGCGTTGGGGTTCGCTCCGACGCAGGGCGTCGGCCTCCTCGCGGGCCAGGGTGGCGAAGTCGTCGAGGTAGGCGGCGTAGAGACACTGCGGACAGACGGCGATCTGGTAGTAAAGGGGGTTGACCCCACGGGTCACCTCGTGGAAATCGCTCTCGCGGCGCTCCACCCGCACCGCGTTGGGCCGGGGAAGAAGCATGGTGAACGCCGTCTGGCAGAGGGGACAGTGGAGCGACTTCGGCCAGAAGAGGTCGGTGCGGTACGACGGCGAGGCCGCCGGCTGCGGGCGTTCGCCGGCCGCCGGCGCGGCGGGGGCGGCCGGCGGCCGGCTGGCCACCGGGGCCGGCACCGACGGGGACTCCGGCCGACGCTCGCTCAGGGCCCGCAGGCGCTGGCAGAGGGTCCGGATGAGCGCCACCGCCAGCTGGGGAGCGGTGCGGAAGAGCGCGGCCGCCGTCTCCGGATCCAGCGCCAGGACCGTGCAGTCCTCGGCGGCGATGGCGGTGACGGGGGAGGGCTCGCCGGTGAAGGCGGCCAGCTCGCCGAACACACCCCCCGGGCCGAGGGTGGCCAGAACGGTCCGCCGGACCGCCGTGTCCTCGAGACGGGTCTGGAGGAGCTGGACCTGACCGGTGAGGACGATGTAGAACGCGGGGGCTGGATCCCCCTGGCGGATGAGGACGCGGCCGCGCGGGAAGACCTTCCCCTCTTCCCGAGGGAGATGGGACAGGAGCCCGGCGTCCAGGGTCGCGTAGTACGTCTCCATGAGGCCTTTCTCCCGGCTGCCCGCACGGCTATTGCTTTCGGGCGAAGTATACGCTCTCGCTCCATTATCGTCAACGCTGCCCGGCGTCGGACGGACTGGCGGCCGGGCGGAGGGGACAGATGGCCTCCCGCCGGCCCTGTCGGTGGCGGCGAGCGGTCAGACGCTGACGACCTCGGAGCTGGCCCGCCGCAGCCGGTCGCGGATGGCCAGCCAGAGCCCGCCGTCCGGAACGGACCGGGCCAGGATGACGTCCACGCCGGCCGCCTCCAGGGTGCGCAGGGCGGTGAAGAGCCGGCGGGCCACCTCCTCCGGCTGGCGGAGCGACCCCAGGTCCACCACCCGGGCCGGCAGCGGGCCCAGCGCCGCCTGGTCCTCGGTGTAGAGGAGCAGGCCCACCCGCCGTCCCTGGCTGGCCAGGGCCAGAGCCCGCTGGCGCAGGGCCGCCCGGGCCCGCTCCGCCGGCCCCTCGATGAGGATCAGGGGCACGGCCGGCGCGTAGTGCCGTTCCAGCAGCCCGGGCGACTTCACCGGCCCGGCGGCCCGCTCCAGAACCTGCGGCGTGTAGCCGAGCACCGTGCTCAGCGCCTCGACCGTGACCCCGCCGGGCCGGAGAACGACCGCCGGCTCGACGGTCAGATCCAGAACCGTGGACTCGACGCCGACCGGTGTCGGGCCGGCGTCGAGGATCATCTCGATGCGCCCGGCCAGATCGGCCAGGACGTGCTCGGCCCGCGTCGGGCTGGTGTGGCCGAAGCGGTTGGCGCTGGGGGCGACCACCGGGACGCCGGCCGCCGCCAGGAGCGCCAGCGCGACGGGATGGCTGGGCCGGCGGACCGCCACCGTCGGCAGGCCGGCGCTGACCAGCGGCGGGATGGCCGGGGCCCGCCAGAGGACCAGCGTCAGCGGGCCCGGCCAGAAGGCGGCCACCAGCCGCCAGGCCACGGCCGGGATCGCGCGGGCCACGGTCTGGAGCTGCTCGTTCCGGGCGATGTGCACAATGAGGGGATCGGTCAGCGGTCGCCCCTTGGCGACGAAGAGGCGCCGGACCGCCCGCTCCTTCAGGGCGTTCGCCCCGAGGCCGTAGACCGTCTCGGTGGGGAAGGCGACCAGTCCCCCTTCGCGCAGGCAGGCGGCGGCCTCGGCGATGATCTGGGGATCGGGGGCCTGGGGGTCAACCTGACGGACGATGGTCGGGTAGGTGGGCAGGCGCGGCATGAACGTCCCTCCGGCGCTGGTCCAGGTTCCTCACGGGTGGGGGCCGGCGGCCGCCGGGCACCCGATCAGCCTGGGGGTTCCCCTTGCTATAATGCCATGAGAGGCGGTTGTCAGTCCCGGCCGGCGCTCCTATACTGTGGCCACGGCGGGCCTGTCGGACAATGCCGGGCGAGCGGACCCGACGGGCGCCGGCTGAGGAGGAGGAGGCGTTATGCGCTTGTACCAGGCCGCAGATATCCGCAACGTCGGACTCTTCGGGCATGGCGGGGCGGGCAAGACCTCGCTCTCCGAGGCGCTGCTGTACAACGCCGGTGTGATCACGCGGCTCGGGCGGGTGGACGACGGGACCACGACCTCGGACTACGACCCCGAGGAGATCAAACGCCACATCTCCGTGCAGCTCTCCCTGCTGCCCTTCGAATGGAAGGGACGCAAGATCAATCTGATCGACGTGCCGGGCTACGCCGACTTCGTCGGCGAGGTCCGGGCGGCCCTCCGCGTCGTCGACAGCGCGATCATCGTGGTTGACGCGGTGGCCGGCGCCGAGGTCGGCACCGAACTGGTCTGGCAGTACGCCGACGAGGGGCGTCTGCCCCGCGTGATCTTCATCAACAAGATCGACCGGGAGAACGCCGACTTCGACCGCACCCTCGACCATCTGCGCGAACGTTTCGGGAACGGCCTCCTGCCGCTGCAGCTCCCGCTCGGCCAGCAGGACCGCTTCCGGGGGGTGGTGGACCTGGTCCAGCAGTGCGCCTACCTCGAGGCCCGGTCCGAGCCCCAGCCGATCCCGTCGGAGATGGCCGAACGGGTGGCCGCACTGCGCGAGCGCCTGATCGAGGCGGCCGCCGAGGCCGACGACGACCTCATCACCAAATATCTCGACGGCGGCGAACTGACCGCCGAGGAGATCGTCCGGGGGCTGCGGGCCGGCATTCAGGCGGGCCGGGTGGTGCCGGTCCTGGTGGGCTCGGCGCTGCTCAACCGCGGGGTCTCGCCTCTCCTCGATCTGATTGTCGAGTATCTCCCCTCGCCGGCCGACCGGGGGCCGGTCGCCGCCACCGACCTGGTCACCCAGAAGAGCGTGACGCTGCCGCCCGATCCCCACGGGCCGCTGGCCGCGCTGATCTTCAAGACCACGGCCGACCCGTTCGTCGGCCGGCTGAACTACTTCCGCGTCTACAGCGGCACCTTCCACGCCGACTCCCACGTCTGGAACGCCAGCAAGGGGCGCGAGGAGCGGGTCGGGACCCTCTTTCTGCTGCGCGGCAAACACCAGGAGCCGGTCGGTCAGGTGGTGGCCGGCGACATCGGGGCGGTGGCCAAACTGCAGGAGACGGCCACCGGCGACACCCTCTGCTCCCGCGACCGCCTGCTGCTCCTGCCCGGCATCACCTTCCCCACGCCGGTCTTCTGCCTCGCCGCCTACCCCAAGACCAAGGCCGACCTGGAGAAGATGGGCAGCGGCCTGCACCGTCTGGTCGAGGAGGATCCGACGCTGGCCGTGCGGCGCGAGCCCGACACCGGCGAGACCCTGCTCTGCGGGCTGGGCGAGAGCCACGTCGAGATCGCGGCCGAGAAGCTCCGGCGGAAGTTCGGGGTGGAGGTCGTCCTCCAGACGCCCAAAGTCCCCTACAAGGAGACCATTCAGACGACCGCCCGGGCCGAGTACAAGCACAAGAAACAGACCGGCGGTCGTGGCCAGTACGGCCACGTCTTCCTGGAGCTGGAGCCGCTGCCACGGGGGGCGGGCTTCGAGTTCGCCGAGCGGATCGTCGGCGGGGTGGTGCCCAAGCAGTACATCCCGGCGGTCGAAAAGGGCGTCCGCGAGGCCATGGCCGAGGGGAACCTGGCCGGGTTCCCGGTCGTGGATGTCAAGGTGACGCTCTACGACGGGTCGCATCACCCGGTGGACTCGTCGGAGATCTCGTTCCAGATCGCGGCGGCCCACGCCTTCCGCAAGGGCTTCGACCAGGCCAGGCCGGTCCTGCTGGAGCCCATTATGAACGTCACCATCCGGGTGCCCGACCAGTACGTGGGCGACATCCTGAGCGATCTGAACACCAAGCGGGGCCGGGTCCTGGGCATGGAGCCGGAGGGCGGGGTGACGGTGATCCGCGCCCAGGCCCCGCTGGCCGAGATGCAGCGCTACGCCACCGTCCTGCGCTCGCTGACCCAGGGCCGGGGCACCTACACGATGGAGTTCGACCACTACGAAGAGGTGCCCCCGCACATCAGCCAGCAGGTCATCGAACAGGCCCGGAAGGAGCGGGCCGCCGCCCGCGAGGATTGACCGGGGCGCCCCGGTCCGGTGGGCGGTCTGACCCCTCCGGACCGGGGTGTCTCAGTCCTCGTCGTCCGACCAGGCCCGCCGGCGGATCTCCTCGGCCTGCTGGATCTCCTTGCGCCCCAGGACCGGCCGTGGTGGCGGGGCGCTCTCCTCCTCGTCGGCGCCCCCCCGTTCGCCGGAGAGAACGGCGAAGGCCGAGACCAGTTTCCGCACCTCCTGTCCCCCGCAGCGGGGGCAGACCGGCTGGGGCGTGGCGTGGATCGAGGGCAGGAAATAGGTGAACTTCTCCTGGCAGGGCGTGCACAGGTACTCGTAGATCGGCATGCCTCTCCTCCCCCTAGTCGACGCTGGCCGGGGTCGGAACGCTCGCGGCCGAAAGCGGCCCGGGCCAGGGCAGCCGGGCCAGGATCGCCCGGGCCGTGGCGATGTCCTGCCGCATCTGGCTCACCAGGGCCTCGACCTCGCGGAAGGCCAGTTCGTCGCGCAGCCGCTCGGCGAAGAGCACCTCCAGATCGCAGCCGTAGAGATCGCCGCTGAAGTCGAACAGGTGGACCTCGACGGTCCGCGGCCCGCCGCCGAAGGTCGGACGCGTGCCGATGCTGGCCACCCCGCCCCGGACCTCCGCCTCCCAGCGGACAAAGACCGCGTAGATGCCGTCGCGCGGGATCAGCCGCTGCGGGGGTACGGCCAGGTTGGCCGTCGGGACCCCGAGCTGGCGTCCGCGCTGGTCGCCGGGGACCACCCGGCCGTGGACGCACGGATAGCGGCCCAGGAGACGCGCGGCCGCGCTCACCTCGCCCGCCGCCAGGAGCGCGCGGATCCGGCTGCCGCTGACCACCGCGCCGTCCACCAGCAGCGGGGCGACGGTGGTCACCGTGAAGCCCATCTCCGATCCCAGCTGCCGGAGGACCGGCACCGTGCCCTCGCGGCCACGCCCCATCGCGAAGTCGGGTCCGCACCACAGTTCAACCATCTTCAGACGCTGGCAGAGGGCGGCGGCGAAGGCGCGGGCCGGGAGTTGGGCCAGATCGCGGGTGAAGGGGCAGACGGCCACCACGTCGACCCCCAGCGCGGCGATCAGCCGGACCCGCTCGGCCAAGTCCGTCAGGGCCAGGTAGGGGACCTCCGGGCGCAGCACGACCGGGGGTGGGGGGTCGAAGGTCACCACCGCGGAGAGGCGGCCGGTCGAACGGGCCCGTTCGACGACCTGACGGATCAGGGCCTGATGGCCCCGATGGACGCCGTCGAACTTGCCGATGGTGACGATGCTGGGTGTCGGCAGCGTCAGACTCCAGAGATCGACTCCGTGCCAGGTTGGGCTCATCACAGGACCTTTCTCGGCTGAAAGCCCTGCGGGGTGGCCACGACCACCCCGATGAAGGCGCCCTCAACCGTGTAGGCTCGGGCCGTCTGCCCCGCTGGCCAGCGCTCCATCGCTGGGGGGCGCCAGAGCTGGCCGTGGCGCAGGGCGCGGGCGCCCGTGGCGTCCACGACGATGGCCGGCAGATCCAGCAGCGCCTCGTCCGGGGCCCGGGCGCAGGTCGACCAGGTGCCCAGGGCGAAGGCCCGGCAGAGGTCGGCGAGCGGGACCGCCTCTCTCAGGTGAAATGTACCACTGGCCAGCCGGACCAGTCCACTGAGGTGGGCGCCGGTCCCGAGGGCCCGGCCCAGGTCGCGGGCCAGCGCCCGGAGATAGGTGCCGGCGCTGACCTCGGCCTCGACCACGAGAAGAGGCGGGGCGAAAAGGCGCAGCGCCAGCCGGTAGACCTCGACCGGCCGTGGGGCTGGCTCGACCGCCTCGCCGGCCCGGGCCAGCGCGTAGAGCGGACGCCCGCGCTGCTTGAGGGCCGCGTAGCGCGGCGGGCGCTGGAGCAGCGGCCCCTGAAACCGTCCCAGCGCCGCCAGAACCTGGTCCCGCGTCACCCGGACCGGTCGTACGGCCAGGACCCGTCCCTCGGCGTCGTCGGTCTCGGTCTCGACCCCCAGGGTGATGGCCGCCCGATAGGTCTTGGGATGGCCGAGCAGAAACTCGCTCAACCGGGTGGCCCGGCCGGTGCAGATGATGAGGAGCCCCCGGGCCAGGGGGTCGAGCGTGCCGCCGTGGCCGACCCGGCGCTCGCCGCTGGCCCGCCGCACCGCCTCGACCACGTCGTGGGAGGTCAGGCCCGGCGGCTTATCGACCAGAAAGAGCGCGTCCACGGTCAGACGGTGGCCGGGCCGCTGGCCAGGTACTCCCGCAGGTAGCCCAGGACCTGCCGCTCGACCTCGGCGAGGGGGCCGGCCAGGGTGCAGCCGGCGGCGCCGGGGTGGCCACCGCCGTCGAAGCGCCGGGCCACCTCGGCCACGTTCACCCGTCCGTCCGAGCGCAGGCTGACCCGCACCGTGCCGTCGCCCTGGTCCTTGAAAAGGACCGCGACCCGGGCCTCGCGGGTGTCGGCGAGGAACTCGACCAGACCGTCGGCCGCCTCGTACGAGGCGCCGCTGGCCGCCACCATCGCCGGGGTCAGGCTGCTCCAGACGATGCCGTCCTCGCAGCGGACGGCCTGGAGCGCCTCGCCCCAGAGGCGCAGGGCGCAGGCCGAGCGGGTGCGGTGGACCCGGTCGGTGATGGCGGCGAAGGGGACGCCGGTCTCGATAAGGTCGGCCGCCACCCGGAGCGTCCGGGCGGTCGTGCTGGGCGTGCGGAACGAGCGGGTGTCGGCGATGAGGCCGGTCAGCAGGCAGGTGGCGATGGCCGGCGTCACCGGGACGTCGAGGGCGCGGAGGAGGTCGGGCAGGAGTTCGCAGACCGCCGCCGCCGATGGGTCGACCAGGTTGACGGTGCCGAAGAGGCGGTTGGTGAGGTGGTGGTCGATGTTGAGGACCGGGACCCGGTCGAGCCGCTCGGCCAGCGGCTGGGCCAGCGCGCCCAGGCGGTCGAGGCCGGTGATCTCGATGGTGACCACCAGCTCAATCGGTGGCAGGCTGGTCGGGGCGATGAGCACCTCGTCCAGGCCCGGCAGAATCTGCAGTTCGGCGGGGATCGGGTCGGGCGAGGCCAGGAGGCGCTCCTGGCCGAGGGTCGCCAGGGCCTGGCCCATCGCCAGGAGCGCCCCGATGGCGTCGAGGTCGGGATTGGGGTGGATGACCACCAGGCTGGGCTGGCGCTCCCGCAGCAGGCGCGCGGCGGCCGCCAGGGCCGTCTCCCAGGGCTGCTCCACGGGCTCTCACTCCTCACCCGAGGTGGGGGGGTGGGGCTGGGCCTGGGCCTGGACCTGGCGGAGCAGTTCCAGGATGCGGGCGCCGCGGGCGATCGACTCGTCGAGTTTGAACTGGATTTCGGGGATATAGCGGAGCCGCAGCCGTTCGCCCAGTTCCCGGCGGATGAAGCCGGCGGCGCTGCGCAGAGCGGCCATCACCGCCTTCTGCTGATCCTCATCGCCGTAGACGCTGACGTAGACCTTGGCGTGGCGGAGATCCGGCGAGGTCTCCACCGCCGTGATGCTGACCAGGCCGGTCAGGCGCGGGTCGCGCAGGTGCCGGGTCAGCATCTCGGTCACCTCATCGCGGATGAGTTCGTTCACCCGAGCGATGCGTCGCGTGCCCATGGCTTACCCGCTCGTCTTGGTGTAGGCTTCGAGGACATCGCCGACCTGGAAGTCGGTGAAGCCCTCCAGCGTCACGCCGCACTCGAAGCCCGCCGCCACCTCGCGGACATCGTCCTTGAAGCGCTTGAGGCTGGCCACCCGACCGTCGAAGATGACGCTGTCGCCGCGCCGGACCCGCACCAGGCTCTGGCGGGTGATCTTGCCGTCGGTGACGTAGCAGCCGGCCACCACCAGCCCCTTGGACAGCCGGAAGACCTGGCGGACCTCGGCGTGCCCTTCGACGACCTCGACCTGCTTGGGGGCCAGGAGCCCCGTCAGCGCCTTCTGGACATCCTCGACGAGATCGTAGATCACGCTGTAGAGGCGGATGTCCACCCGGTTCTGCTCGGCCAGCCGGCGGGCGCCGGGCTCGACCTTGACGTTGAAGCCCAGAATGATGGCCTTCGAGGCCTGGGCCAGCAGGACGTCGCTCTCGGTGATGTTGCCCGTCCCGCTGTGCAGGATCTTGACCGTCACCTCCGGCGTCGAGAGTCGCTCGAGCGACACCCGGATCGGCTCGATCGAGCCCTGAACGTCGGTCTTGACGATCAGGTTGAGCTCCTTCACCTGGCCGGCCTGGATCCGCTGGAAGAGGTCCTCCAGCGAGACCTGCTCCGGCTGGCGGCTGGCCTCCTCCTGCTGGCGCTGGGCCGTCTGGGCCCAGGCGCGGGCGGTCTTCTCATCCGGGGCGACCACGAACTTGTCGCCGGCCTGCGGCACGGCCGGCAGGCCCAGGATCTCGACCGGTGTGGCGGGGCCGGCCTGCTTCAGCCGCTTGCCCCGGTCGTTGAACATCGCCCGGACCCGGCCGTAGATCGGCCCGACGACGATGAAGTCGCCGACGTGGAGGGTGCCGTTCTGGACCAGGAGCGTGGCCACCGGGCCCCGGGCCTTGTCCAGTTTCGCCTCGATCACCACGCCTCTGGCCGGCCGGTTGGGGTTGGCCTTCAGCTCCTGCATCTCGGCCACGAGCAGGATCATCTCCAGCAGCTGGTCGATCCCGGTCTTGCGGCGGGCCGAGACCGGCACGACGATGGTGTCGCCGCCCCAGTCCTCCGGCACCAGCCCGACCTCGGCCAGCTGCTGCTTCACGCGGTCGGGGTTGGCCTCGGGCTTGTCGATTTTGTTCAGCGCCACGATGATCGGGACGTTGGCCGCCCGGGCGTGGTCGATGGCCTCGAGCGTCTGGGGCTGGACCCCGTCGTCGGCCGCCACCACCAGCACGGCGATGTCCGTGACCTGGGCGCCACGGGCGCGCATGGCGGTGAAGGCCTCGTGGCCGGGGGTGTCCAGGAAGGTGATCTTCTGGCCGTGGATCTCGACCTGGTAGGCGCCGATGTGCTGGGTGATCCCGCCGGCCTCGCCGGCGGCCACGTTGGTCTGCCGGATGGCGTCGAGCAGGGTGGTCTTGCCGTGGTCGACGTGGCCGAGGATCGTCACGATCGGCGGGCGCGGGACCAGCAGGCGCGGGTCGTCCTCGGGTTCGGCCAGAGCCGACGGCATCTCCCCCGTCGGCGCCGTCGTCTGCTCCTTGACCTCGAAGCCGAGGTCGTGGGCGACGATCGCCGCCGTCTCGTAGTCGATGGTCTGGTTGATGTTGGCCAGGACGCCGTTCTTCAGCAGTTCTTTAATAACCTGGGTCGCCCCCACCCCCAACCGCTCCGCCAGCTCTTTCACGGTGAGCCGGGCCGGCAGCTCGATGACCCGGGGCGTGGCCGGCGCCGTGGCGGCCGGCGTGGCGGGCGCAGTGGCCTGCCGCCCGTTCCCTCGCGGCTGGTTGCGCGCGGCCGCGGGGCGGGTCGGACGTCCAGTACCGACACGCGGGTTCATACTCTCGCCTCCTTTCTGCGCGGGGTAGGGGAGAGGGGTCAGGGACCGCCGGCGACCCCTGGCCTCTCTCCCCTACCCGGACTCGGGCAGGGTTGCCGCGTACTGCCGAAGCATCTCCCGGTCGGCCTCGGTCAGGGTCGTCTTGAGGGCGTGGTCGAGCGCCCGGCGGGCCAGCGCGGCCTCCCAGCAGGCGCGGCGCTTGCAGAGGTAGGCCCCCCGCCCGGCCTTCCGCCCCGTCGGGTCGATCTCGATCGACCCCGCTGGCGTGCGCACGATCCGGATGAGATCGCGTTTCGCCTGCTCCTGCCGACAGGCGACACAGGTGCGCAGAGGGACGTGGCGCGGACGCGGTCCCTTCGCCATCGTCTTCCCCCTTCGTCAGGCCAGCGGACTGGGCGATTCGGTCGTCTCCCCGCCACCCAGGTCGGCGCCCAGACGCTCCAGCGAGGCCGCCTTGATGTCGATCCGCCACCCGGTCAGTTTGGCCGCCAGCCGGGCGTTCTGGCCCTCCCGGCCGATGGCCAGCGAGAGCTGCTTGTCCAGCACGGTAACGGTCGCGGTCCGCTCGGCCTCGTTGAGCTGGACGCCGATGACCTGGGCCGGGCTCAGCGCGTTGGCCACGAAAATGGCCGGATCCGGATGCCACTGAATGACGTCGATCTTCTCGCCGTTCAGTTCGTTGACGATGCTCTGGATCCGGGCGCCGCGCTGGCCCACGCAGGCCCCGACCGGGTCGATCCCCTCCTGCCGGGCGGCCACCGCCACCTTGGTCCGGGACCCCGGCTCGCGGGCGATGGCCTTGATCTCGACCAGCCCGTGGTAGATCTCCGGAACCTCCAGTTCGAACAGGCGCCGGACCAGGTTGCGGTGGGTTCGCGAGACGATGATCTGCGGCCCCCGCGCGGTCTTGGTCACGTCGACCACGTAGACCTTCAGCCGCTGGCCGGGCCGGTAGTGTTCAGTCGGCACCTGCTCGCTCACCGGCATCACCGCCTCGGCCTTGCCCAGGTCGACGATCACCGCCCGCGGCTCGACGCGCTGGACGATGCCGGTCAGGATATCGTCCTTGCGCTCGCTGAACTCGGCGTAGATACGCTCGCGCTCGGCCTCGCGCAGCCGCTGGAGCACCACCTGCTTGGCCGTCTGGGCGGCGATCCGGCCGAATCCCTGGGGCGGGACGGTCTCGACCTCGAGCGTCTCGCCCACCGTCACCGTCGGCTTCAGGGCGCGCGCCTCCGCCAGCGAGATCTCGGAGCGGGGGTCCTTGACGGTCTCCACCACCGTTTTGACGGTGAAGAGCCGCACCGTCCCCGTCTGCGGGTCCACCCGCACCGTGGCCGGGGGGACGGTGGCGTTGCCGAACTCCCGCTTGTAGGCCGACGCCAGCGCCGCCTCCAGCGCCTGGATGACGACCTCTTTGGGCACGCCTTTTTCGGCGCTGATCTGATTGATCGCCGCGATGAAATCGCTCTTCATACCCGTTCCGAGACCTCCACCGGGCACGACCGGCGCAGCCCAATAAGAAAAGTGGGGAAGCCCCACTTTCCGTCGTGCCCGCAGTCCTAGACTGGTGTAAGTATACCATGCCCCGGCCCGGCCGGGCAAGGACGCGACAGCCACCGACCGGCTTCTCTGCTGCCTGGCAGTCGGGGCTAGCGCGGCGGGGTGAGCGGCCGGACGACCGGCTCGACGTGCGGCGGGACCGGCAGGAAGAGACGGGCATCGAAGTAGCTGGCCAGGCGCTGGAGGCGGTTCCCCCGCCACTCCAGGATCGTCGCCCCCTGGTAGGTCAGACGGCGGCCGGTCTCGGCGGTGGTCCCGGTCGCGGTCCACTCCACCGCCGCCCGGAGCGCCTCCTGGATGATGGTCAGCGGAACGGTCCGGACCTCGCGGAAGGCGGCGCGGTAGTCGCGCCAGAACTGGGCGACGCCCTCCGGACCGCGAAGCGGCGCGGCGTAGCGGGGGCTCCAGACCTCGGCCGTCGGGGCGAAGAGGGCGAGCAGCGGGGCCGGGTCGTGACGCTCCTCGAGGGCGTGCAGGGCCTGGAGGAAGCTATCGACGTCCATGGCCTCTCCCTCAATGCTCTCCCGGCGGCGAGACCGCCTCGACCCGGACGACCACACTCCCCGGACGGATCTGCACGATGTCCTGGGGCGAGATCAGCCGCTGTTCGGCCCAGAGCATGCCGAAGAGGCCGCCCACGGCGATCAGGCCCTGGACCTGCCGCCCGTCGGCGCTGAAGACCAGATCGCCCACCCGGCCCAGCGGCTCCTGATGGGGGCCGACCAGCCGGGCGCCCAGGATCTCGGTGGCCCGGGGCAGCCGCCAGAGATCGGGCCGCCGGCGGGGATCCTCGAGGGCCGCCGCGGAGTCGAGGACCACCGTGTCGTGGCCGGCCAGGTGGACCTGCTCGATGGGGACCACCCACTCCTGGACCGGGGGCTCGCTTTCGACCACCAGGCCGACGACCCGGTCGCCGCGCTCGTTCAGGATAAGATCACGCACCCGTCCGACCGGCCGGCGGTCGGTGGCGGTCAGGACGAGGCGGTGACGGATCTCGGCGAATCGCATGGGCGTGCCCTCGCTGTCTGTGTCGGGGTGGGGGTGCACGAAGGGTGCCACGGGTGGCATAGCCCGTGCACCGACGGGCCCGCGCGCTGCGCGTCGGCGCGTCGCGCGGAGGTGTCTGATGCCGCTTATCGGCGCGTTACTGCTCCTGGCGGCGATTCTCATCGTCCTGCTCTGGGCGCTCAGTCTGGGGGTCAGCCTGGTGGGGGTGATTCTCATGCTGATCGTCGCCGGCCTCATCGGGTTCATCGCCGATGCCATCGTCCCGGGCGAGATTCCCTTCGGCTGGCTGGGGGCCATCGCCACCGGTCTGCTGGGCAGCTGGTTGGGGGTCGTGCTGATCGGTCGGGTGGGCCCCGAGCTCTTCGGCCTGCCCATCATCCCCGCGCTGGTGGGCGCGATCATCGTGGCCCTGGTCTACACGCTGATCGCCCGCGCGGTCAGCCGGCCGGCCGCTTAGGGACGGCCGGCGCGCCGGGCCCGGTCTGCTGGAGGTAGAGGGCGGTGTAGCCCAGGCCGAGCAGGCCGAGCCCGGCGACGCACCAGAACCCGACCAGATACGAGCCGGTCCGGTCGAGCAGGGCCCCCACCAGCGGCGGGAAGGCCAGCGCCCCCAGATTGGCGATGAAGTTGACCGCCCCCGAGCCGGTGCCGGCCGTGCCCGGACCGAAGAGCCGGGCCGCCCGGCCGAACAGCGCGCCGAAGGAGAGGCCGCTGACCAGCCCCAGGCCGAAGAGCAGCCCCAGGACCACCGGGAAAGGCAACCCGGCTGGCAGTACGGCCGCCGTCAGCAGGCTCAGCAGGCCGGCTCCCAGGAGCAGCCCCTGGTCGCGGGCGGTCCGGGCCGCGAGGTGGCCCCCGAGGAGGCGTCCCAGAACCGCGCCCGGCGTTATCAGCCCGGTGACCAGCCCGGCCAGGGTCGTCGGCAGATGGTAGCGGTCGAGGAGCCAGGTGGGGGCCCAGGCGCTGACCGCCGTCACCGTGCCGTAGGTGGCCACATGGGCCAGCCCCAGGGCGTAGACCCCGGGGGCCCGGAAGACCAGCGCCCAGGGAACCGGCACCCGTGGCCGGGCGTAGCGGGGGACCGGCAGGAGGCGTCGGCCCGCGAGGGCGACCAGCCCGATGGCCGCCCCTTCGCTGAGAAACGCTCCGCGCCAGCCGACCCGGTCTGCCAGGACCGGGGTGAGGGCCAGGGTGAGGAGGGTGCCGGCCTGGAACGCGGCGCCGTAGAGGCTCTGCTGCCAGGGAGCCCGGGCTGGGGGAACCGCCTCCGCCGCCAGGACCAGGGCGGCCAGGAAGGCCAGCCCGGTTCCGACGCCGACCGCGAGACGCGCCAGGAGCAGGGCCGGGAACGAGGGGGCCAGCCCGCTCAGGAGCACGCCGACCGCCACCACCCCCAGCCCCACCAGCGTGGCCCGGCGGCTCCCCAGCTGGTCGACCAGCGGCCCGGCTGGCAGCTGCAGGGCCGTGTGGCTGAGGAGAGTGGCGGCGGCCAGGGCGCCGGCCTGGAAATTGGTCAGCCCGAACTCGCGCCGGAGGAGGGCCAGGAGCGGGGCGGTGTTGAGGAAGGCCAGCGCCAGGGCCAGCGCCGCCACCACCGGTCCTCCGGTCGTCGACCAGCGCGATCCGGTGGCCAGACCCGACGGCGGCATGCGGCTGACGACCGTCCCCTAGGCCCAAGCCTCATCGGGAGGGTAGAGATTGGTGCCCCGGCCGACCACCGGCGGGCTGGCGAACCAGTCCTTGACCGTCGCCTGCCATTTCAGGAAGTGGGGGGTCTGCAGGTGCGCCTCGAAGGCCGCCCGGTCCCGGTAGACCTCGTAGAGATAGATCCGGTTGGGGTTGGTTTCGTCCTGGATGACGTCGAAGCGCACACAGCCGGGCTCGTTCTCGCGTGAGCCCCGGGCGTCCTCCAGCATCGCCTCGATGAAGGCCTCGCGGTGCTCGGGCTTGATATCGATGGTCACCACCAGGATGTACATGCGCCTCCTCCCTGTTGGTGCTGCCGTTCTCCGGGCGGCTCGTCGGTCGAGACGGGCGACCGGAGCAACCCTGCCGCCATAGTAGCCCAAAGCGGCGGCCACGGCAACGGGGGAAGGCTGGTCCCGGCCGGCCGCTCTGTCCTGGCCGGTTGCCCGCCCTGAGGCGGCCAGGTACAATGTCAGCGCCGCCCTCACGATCATTCCGGGCGGCGCGAAGGAGGGCCCGATGTCCCCGCGTGGCGTCCATCCTCTCCGACTGGCTCGCCGCCGACTGCTCTCTACCCTGCTGGTGGTCCCGGTGCTGGCGGCCTGCGTGCCCGGGGCGGCACCGACGCCGACCCCGGCGCCGTCAGCGGTCACCCCCGCCTCCAGGCCGGCGGCGGGTCAGCCGGGGAGCCCGGAGAATCCCCTGCGCATGGCCTTTGTGCCCTCGGTGGACTCCCAGCGGGTGCTGGCCGCCGGCCGACCGCTGGCCGATCTTCTCGAACAGGTTACCGGCTACCGCTTTGAGGTCTCGGTGCCCACCAGTTATGTTGCCGTCATCGAGGCGCTGGGAGCGGGCAAGGCCGACATCGCCTGGCTGGCGCCCTTCGCCTACGTCCTGGCCCACGACCGGTACCGGGTCGAGGTCATCCTCACCACCGTTCGCCAGGGCTCGCGCACCTACCGCGCGCAGTTCATCGCCCACGTCGACGCCGGCATTCAGCGGCTCGAGGATCTGCGGGGCAAGCGCTTCGCTTTCGCCGACCCGGCCTCGGCCTCGGGCTTCCTCTACCCGGCGGCCACCCTGAAGGAGAAGGGCTACGACTACCAGACGTTCTTCCGGGAGGTCGTCTTCGCCGGCGGCCACGACAAGGTCGTCATCGCCGTTTACAACCGCCAGGTGGACGGCGGCGCCACCTTCGGCCGGAGCAGCGAGGACCCAAACGCCCCGCCCACCGACGCCCGGGTCCGCCTCCAGAGCACGCTGCCCGATGTGCTGCAGAAGGTCAGAGTCATCGCCGAGACCGATCCCATCCCCAACGACACCGTCAGCGTGCGTCAGGGACTGCCGCCGGCGGTGGTCGAGCGGGTCAGGACGGGTCTGCTCGAACTGGCCCAGACCGGCCGGGGGAAAGAGGTCCTGCGGCAACTTTACCAGATCGACGGCTTGGCCGAGGCCCGCGACAGCGATTACGACGGTCTGCGGCGCAAGGCTCAGATCCTGGGCTTCAGCTTCGAGCAGGCGCTGCAGCCGGCGCCCACCCCGGTCGCCACGCCGACCCCGGCCGCGCGTTACTGAGCCCGGCAGGGAGAAGCATGCTGCGGATCGAGCATCTGACCAAGGTCTACGAGAACGGCGTCCGCGCCCTCGACGACGTCAGCGTGACGATCGGCGAGGGGGAGTTCGTGGTGGTGGTCGGACTGAGCGGCGCCGGGAAGTCGACCCTGCTCCGCTGCCTCAACCGCCTGGTCGAGCCGACCGCCGGCAAGGTCTACATCGACGGTCTCGAGGTGACCGCCGCCAGCCCGCCGGCGCTGCGGGCGGTCCGGCTGAAGATCGGCATGATCTTTCAGCAGTTCAATCTGATCCGGCGCTGGTCGGTGCTGCGCAACGTCCTGGCCGGACGGCTGGGCTACGTTTCGACCCTTGACAGTCTGCTCGGGCGTTTTCCGCCTGCGGACTACGAGCGGGCCTGGCGGAACCTGGCCCGAGTGGGCCTGCTGGACAAGGCGTTCCAGCGGGCGGACACGCTGAGCGGTGGTCAGCAGCAGCGGGTGGCCATCGCCCGGGCGCTGATGCAGGAGCCCCGGATCATCCTGGCCGACGAGCCGGTCTCCAACCTCGACCCGGTCACCGCCCATTCGGTGCTGCGCTACCTGGAGGAGATCAACCGCGAGGATGGCATCACCATCATCGCCAACCTGCACCTGCTGAGCCTGGCCCGTCGCTACGCCACCCGCGTTCTGGGACTGCGGGCTGGCCGCCTGGTCTTCGACGGCCCGCCGGCCGCCGTCGACCAGCAGCGCTTCCGTGAGATCTACGGTGACGAAGCCGAAGACCTGGAGATCGCCTGAGGAGTGCCGTGGCCCGACCGACATCTGGTAAGACCCGGTGGACCCAGCTGGAACAGGGGACTCCATCCTGGCGGACGCTTCTGGTGATCGTTGTGATTGTGGCGGCCCATGTGTACGGCTGGCATGTGACCCAGATCAACCTTGTGGAACTGGTCCGGGGGCTGCCGAACATGCGTCACATCGTCCTCGGCCTGCTCACCCCGGATCTCCTCGAGCGGGTCGAGGCCAGCCTGAGCGCGGAGGCGCCGCTGCAGCTGGGCTGTCCGGCCCAGGGCGAGATCAGTCGGCAGATCCCGACCGAGCACGGGCTGGTCGGTCTGACCGTCCGTCCGGCCTGTGCGCAGGCCGGCGACACCGTCACCGTGCTGGGCGAGGGGTTTCCCGCGGGCAAAGAGGGGCAGGTTTTTCTGGTTGACCGGACCGGCTACAGCCGTCCCGGGCCGCGCTTCACCGTCGGGCCCGACGGTCGGTTCGTCCAGGGGTTTATCGCCCCGGCCGGGAGCGGCGAGTACCGTCTGCGGGTGGTCGTTCGCTGGCCGCTCAACTGGTGGCGGCCGAGTGAGACGCTGCTGCTCACGGCCCGGCTGATGGTGGAGACGATCTTCCTGGCGCTGATGGGGACCACGCTGGCCGTGCTCATCACCCTGCCGCTGAGTTTTCTGGGGGCCCGCAACCTGATGCGGGGCAGCCGGGTGGGGATGGCGCTTTACTACGCCACGCGGACTCTCTTCAACGTCCTGCGTTCGGTTGAGGTGATGATCATCGCCGTCATCATGGTCGTGGTGGTGGGGATCGGTCCCTTTGCCGGGGTGCTGGCCATCGTCGTCCACTCCATCGGCGCCCTGGGCAAGCTCTATTCCGAGGCCATCGAGGGGATCGATCCGGGGCCGATTGAGGCCATCACCGCCACCGGGGCCAACCGGATCCAGATCATCGCCTACGCGGTGGTGCCGCAGGTGGTGCCGCAGTTTATCGCCTTTACCCTCTACCGCTGGGATATTAATGTCCGTATGTCCACGATCATCGGTTTTGTCGGTGGAGGAGGGATCGGCTACATTCTCATTCAGTACATCAACCTGCTCCAGTGGAACCAGGCGGCCACGGCGATCTGGCTGATCACGGCGGTGGTGATGGCGATGGATCTGACCAGCGCGCTCATCCGTGAACGGCTGGCCTAGCGGGTGGTGACCGCTGGGGGATCCGCCCGGTCGCGGTCGGAATGGAGCGGAGACGGTGGTTTGATCGTGCGGGCGGCCTTTGCTACAATGTCTGCGGGATGGCCCCGTAGCTCAGAGGACAGAGCGGCGGCGTCCTAAGCCGCGCGGCGGGCGTTCGAGTCGCCCCGGGGCCGCCGTGCCCGCCCGGTACGGCCGGGCGCATTTTTGTGGGCGCGGGGAAGAGGGAGGGTCCTGCGGGTGTGGTACGGTGTGGTACCACGGGCGCGGTGTGGGGAAGGGGAGCGTGCGACGACAGGGTGGACAGTCTGAGAGAACGCTGCTAGACTGAGGATGTCAGGGTCGCCTCACCCGGCCCTGACCACGCCTGGGGTGGTCACGCACCGCCAGGCTCTTTGTTTGTGAATGTGCAGGCCCCAGGGTACACCCCTGGGGCTGTGCGTTGTCAAGAGGGGGGCCCGGCGTCCCGACCGGGCCCCAGGGGCTCAGGCGTCTCGCAGCAGCCACGCCTCAAACCTGGTGGCGGCCTCGAGCGTCGTCTCGGTCAGGAAGACGGGGGCCTCGGTGGCGCCGGCCGGGGGGCGGTGCAGGGCCACCGCCAGCGCCAGGGCCTTGAGCCGAATCTGGAGCCGGTCCGGGGTCGGGGCCTCGCTCCGGGTCAGGGCCTCGGTCTCCTGCGGGGGCTCGCGCAGGACCTCCAGGGCCTTCACCCACTTGCCCTGGGAGACCTGGAGCCGGACCTGAGCGCCGGGCTGGGGCCGCTGGACCTCGGCGAACTTGCTGAAGTTCAGCCAGGTCCCCTGGCCCTGGAGCCGCAGCCCGTGCTCATTGACCGCCGCCACCACGCCCTCCAGGGTCTCGCTCTTGCTGCTCTTGACCGTCCCGTTGACCTGGGTCATCGCACACCTCCTGCTTTGTGTGTGGGGCCGGGGCTCTCACCCCGGCCCCGTGCTCTCGCCTCACCGCAGCCCGTAGGCCTCAACCAGCACCCGCGCCCCGTGCTTGCAGGGCTTGCCGCTCTGACCGGCCGGGCACCCACACCGGACCTCCAGGCCCTCCAGCACCACCGGGTACCAGGTCCAGGCGTCCCGGTCCGACCGGGCCCACCACTGATGCTTGCTCGCCCGCACCACCGCCCCGTGGTGCTGGACCGCCCGCCGCAGCACCTCGACCAGGTCCACCGTCCGCCCGTTCACCGTCCACCGCTCTGTCTGCACCGCCAGCCGCATTACCGACCTCCTGAGTGATTGTCTAGTCTAATCATAGCGCTATGCGTTCCCATTGTCAAGAGGGGAGAGGGTAGGAAAAAAGTACTAGTTTTGCGCTAGGCGCAGACTTCTGCTAGACTAGGGGGCGAGAGAGTTTCCGGGGAGGGGAGGGGTTGACGATGGCCACGAATCCCAGCGACATTGGGCGCCTGCTGGCCTCGCTGCGTAAGGAGAAGGTCCGCCGCTGTGAAGAGTGCGGCCGGGAGTTCACCACCAAGGGCCGGGGGCGCTACTGTAGCAAGCAGTGCGCCTGGCGGGTCCGCAAACGGCGCTATCGCCAGCGCCGCAAGGACCAGGCCCAGACCGACGCCGCCGAGGGCTAGCGCGGATTGCGGACACCATGTCCGCCCGCGGCCGACAGCCGGCAGAGACCGGCAGGCTGTGGCAGTCCCGGTCCGACCCCTGGCAGCCTCACAACGGCCAGCCGGGCCACCGCCTGCGCAATCGCCGCTCCTGGGCCTTCAGCCGTTGGGCCCGGAGTTGGGCCGCCAGGGCCTCCAGCCGCTCCCGCTGCTCCTGCTCCCGCTGCTGGCGGTCCTGGTCCCGCCTGTCGGCCCGGATGATGGCCTCCAGGACCTCGGTGAACGGGTCAGGCGTCGGGGACCTCCGCGTGCGTTCTGGTCAACCACCTGTAAATGCGCAGACACGCCAGGAACACCTCCAGGGTCTCCGGGTCGGGGAAAATCTCTCGCGTGGCGTAGGTGCCGTTGGGGTTCAAGCGCACGATGAGCAGCCGGTCCACCGCCGGCATCGGGCGGGGCTGGCCGGTCAGGTCGTGATAGATGTCGGCGAAGGCGTAGGCGGTGACCTGCAAATCGTGCTCCGGCCGGAAGTCGCCTGTCGTCTTCAGGTCAATGAGGGTGATGCTGGCGTTGTCGGTCGCCAGCAGGTCCAGCGTCCCCGCATAGCCGTAGGTCTCGCTGATGACCAGGCCCTCGGCGGCGAGAATGGTCTGGAACCGCTCTCGCTCCCAAAACTTGAGGAAGGCGCTGAGACACCCCGCCTCGGCCGGCCCCAGCCACGGGGTCGGGGCCCCCAGCAGGACCGCCCGAACGGCCTCGTGCACCGCCCGGCCCCGCTCAGCGGCCTCATCTCGCAGCGCCGTGGGAGCTGCCGCTAACCAGGCCGCCGCCCGGTCGGGGTCCTGCGTCGCCAGCCGCTGGAGGGTCGTGAGCCCTCCGACGGCTCGCTCTGCGACCTGGGCGGCGGCCCACTCCACCAGGCCCGGACGGGCGAGGACGCTCAGGACGCGGGTCACCCGGACATAGGGACGCCCGCGGATGAAGTAGGCGTCGGAGTTGCGGGCGGTGGCCACCTCACCCCTCCCCAGGGGTCTTCACGGCCCCTGTCCAGGCCGGTATCTGTGGTCCTCCCAGAAGGGGAGAGGGATGCTGTCGGGCATACTCGGCAGCCCAGGCCCGCAGGAGTTTTAGATACCGCTCCAGTCGAGGGTCGCCCGACCGGGCGCCACGGGGCACCAGTTGAAGCGCCCGGTCGCGGGCGTGGCGGAGCCGTCCCAGCCGGTCCTGACGGTGGCGCAGGAGGGCGATGAGGGCCGCCCGGTGGGCCTGAATCTCCTGGCGCAGGTCCTCTGGCAGGTCCACCCCGGCCGGGCGGTGCAGCACCAGACGGTCGCCGTCCAGGCGCACCGGGCACCCCAGACGGCGCAGCCGGGCGAGGAGGGTGCGGGCGCTCATCAGAACACCTCCTCAACCCACGGGCCGGCCTCGCCCGGCGCTCCCGCTCCTGGGGTGTGCAGGCCCGCTGGGGGTCTGCGTGGGACGGGCTCCCCCGAATTCGTTTTTACCGCTATATAGGAATAGTCCAGCGGTAAAAACGAATTCGGGTCGAGGGTGGGGGTATCGGATTCGTTTTTACCGCTGGGAGAATCATCCGGCGGTAGAAACGCATTCTGGCGGTAGCGGTAGGGGTCGCCCCGCTTCCCGGTGCCGGTCCGCACCACCTGGCCGCTCTGGACCAGGGCCTGAAGCGTCTCGGCCACCCGCTGCTGGGGGAGGCCGGTCGCCGTGGCCACTTCGGCCTGGGTCAACCCCTCCCCTTCGGCGGGGAGGGCCTCCAGCACCCGGACCGTCCGCTCCTGAGCCGAGACCTCGTCGGGCGTCCCCAGGAGCACATACTGGCCGTCCCGGAGTTCAATCAGGAGGCTCTCCGGGGTGGCCTGGTAGCGGCTGCGCCCCTCCAGTCGGCGCCGCTGGGGGTGCTCGTTCTCCCGGTGCAGGGTCAGGATGATGTCGGCCAGGGCGGTGATGGCCGTCGACCCGCGGGCCTCATCGCCGACCTTCGTGGTATGGTGGAGCACCAGCACCGCCAGCCCCGCCTGGGCGGCCTGGATGAGCGGCCACAGGGCCTCCTGGGTGGCGCCGGCCGAGTTCTCGTCGTCGCCGCGCAGGCCTCCCCAGAAGCCCAGGGTATCGACCACCAGCAGTCCACACCCGTGCTCCTGGGCTTCGGCGATGGCCGCCGGGATGACCTCATGCAGGGTGGGGCGCTGGGGACCTAGCCCCGACCGGCTGAGGATGTGCACCTCCTCATCCTGGTCCAGACCGAAGCGCTGGAGTTTTTCGACGATGGCATCGTCGGGCTCCTCGGAGAGGACCACCACCCCGGTCGGGCGGACGGGCTGCCCCAGGAACCCATGGCCGCGCTGGAGGGCCGCAACCAGGGCGTAGGTCAGGGTAGACTTTCCGGCCTTCTCTCTGGCCGCCAGGAGGGTGATGGCGCCGGGGGCAAGGTACCCCCGCCAGGTCCACTCCGGCTCGGTCGGAGCGGTGGCCGCGAGCTCCTTCGCAGACCGGAAGGTGAGGGGGGCCGAATTCGTTTTTACCGCTGGACTACTCTTATACAGCGGTAAAAACGAATCGGGGGTGTGCCCGTTCCCCTGCCCCGGTGGGTACTTGCCCACCGACCGGGCGATGGCCTTGACCTCATCTTCGGGCAGAGGCGGGTCGCAGCGCCGGGCGTTCAGCTCCAAAAGCACGGCCTCAATAAGGCTCTGGTCGGCGCCGCGGGCCCGGAGGCTCCCCGCAATGCTGGTCAGGGTCTGATTCCGCTCCCCTTCCCGGATGGGCTCGCCCAGGGCCTCCACGGGCACCCCGGCCCCGGTCGCCCGACCGTTGGATGAGGCTGCGGGGATGTTGCCGGGGTTGAGGCGGACGGGCTGCCTCCGGCTGAGCCAGCGGTAGGGGCGGCCGGTCTCTGGGTGGACCGAAGGGGGCAGGACGCAGACGCTCCCCTCGCCTCTGACCTCACCCCACGGCGTTTTGCGGGTCCTGACAGCGCACGGGCTCAAAAAGTAGCAGTGCACCCCACCACCGCCGGTCTCCACCACCAGGCCGTCCCGCCAGCCGGGGGCGTGCTGGTCCAGCCACGCCTCGGCTTCGGGGCGGTGCTCGGCCTCAATGTCCAGACACCACAAAAAGGCGTGTTTTCGCCACAGGGCCGGGCCGATGACCAGGGCCAGCCCGGTGATGTCGGGCAGGGTCCGCCACTCTTGCAGGTCGGCCTCGGTTGGGGGTTCGGTGATGTACTTCTGCCAGGGGATGGGCGGGCGCTTCCCGGTGACGGGGACCACGGGCAAACCTTTGCGGACGGCTTCGGCAAGGGCCTGGAGAGTGTTCACCGCCATCGCCCACCCTCCCCCGCGGCTCCAAAGCCGGGCAGGACAAGCTGAGCCTCCGCAGCCACCTGCTCAGCCAGGCGCAGAGCCTCGGCGCGGGTCGGGCGCCAGTGGTTGAGCGGCAGAGCCACCTGCTCGCCGTGGCCCCGGTTGAGTAGGAAGCCGAACCGACGCAGGACCGCCAGTGTGGCCCAGTACTCCCGGCCCCCCTCGGTGTCCACGATGCACGCCAGCGAGGCTCCGCCCCGCTCGGCCTCCGCCAGGACGCCGGCGTCAATCGCCCAGGCGGGCGGTCGCCGCAGCCGGTGAAGCGAGCCGCGCCGGTGCGCAACGAGAGTGTCGCCGGCCAGGGTGGCAACGGCGCGGCCGTCGGGAAGGCGCAAGAGTTGCGCGGGCGCAGGGGCAGGTGTAGAATGCACGACGGCAGGGGCGTTGACTGCCGCCGCTTGCTGACCAGCCCCCTGGTACGCCGGCCGGGGGGCAAAATTTTTCACCGACACGGCGCCCCCTCCCGGCCCGAATGGGCCTCGGCGGCCTGCCCAGGCGGCTGCTCGCCGAGCAGGAGCTGCTCCAAAAGGTGCTCAGCCTCCAGGTTAATTGGTCGGCGGTCCTGGACGGCCCGTTCGATGAGCCGCCGCAGGGCGGGTTCGGAGAGCGAGATGCGCAAGCGCACGCTACACCTCCAGTGGTAAGGTCTGCTGAAGGTGTAGCGCCGCTAGGGCGGAAGTTATTAGGAAGTAAATTCGCTGGGGGGAATCTTTTGGGCGAGTTCTAACGCTTCGTCCCAGGTGAGATTGAATTTGTCGAGCCAGTAGCGCAGGGTGCGGTCCGAGAACAACGGCTCCGGGTCCTCCTGGCGCCGGGAGGGAAGCGTCTCGGTGAAGTAGTCGGCCACAGTCTCCTGGGTCACCAGCCGGCGGTTCTGGCGCAGGGCCCGGATGGCCTCGGCCAGCGCCACCAGGAATTCGTCCCGGCCGGCGAAGGTGCCGGTGCCGGGTGGCCGCCCACCGCCTCGCACCGCCTCTCGGAGCAGGCGCAGCCCCAAGTGCACCCGTTTCAGGTCGTCCTTGGTGTGGCGCTGCTCGAGCCCGTGTATCGTCACTCGCTCGCCCCGCTCGGGGTGCCAGCGGACTTCACCCCACAGGGGGCACCCCTCGAAACGCACGATTTGCTGCCAGATTTGCACCGTGATACCCGGGCCAGCACCACTGGGCACGCCAAGGCGCCAAAACGGCCAGGGTGGGGGCCAGGTTGGGGGCGGCGGAACAGTCATGCCAAAGAGTTCGAGTTCATAGCCCCGGTAGCGTGGGCCAAAGATGGCGCCCCGGAGCCGTAGGCGCTTCCAGCACAGTCGCGCCTCGTCGGGCATGCCCAGCTCGGCTATGAGGGCTTCCCGCTCCTGCTTCGCCAGAGGATGGCCAGGCTGCTGGCGGGTGAGTCGGCACTCGGGGCAAAGCCCTGACGGGTTTTCTAGGGCGTACGGTCGCCCGCAGGCGGCGCACGAATACGGGCCAGCAGGGAGAAAGCTCACGCAAACACCTCCTACCAGGCAGTTCGAGGGTCGGCCGGGCTCCCGGTGGGTAGGCACCAGGGACTTGCGGGCGCTGGCCAGGCACCACCCGGCCTCTCTTGATTCTAGCCCGTCCGCCGGCTGGCCGCCATAACCGGCAGGGAACAGGAGTTCAACCGTCGTACAACGGTCGTTCACCGGGCCGGCCGCCCCCCGGTTATGCAAGACATGAGAGTCAAGATGGCGAGTTGCCAGCCCTCGGGTGCAGCGCACCTCCGGCCAGTAGGGTCTGCCCTGGGGTGTCAGGTCCTGGCCGGCTCCTCGGGGAACCCACCGGCCAGGACCAGCAGGACCGTGCAGTGGACCATGAGCGCCAGGTCGGGCTCAGTCCCCAGTTCGTCCAGGAAGGCCGCCCGCACCTCGGGCGGGCAGGGGCGGAGAGCCTCCCGGTAGGTGTGGCCCAGGGCGACCAGACGGGTGGGGGGCGCTCCGGTTAACCGGGCGGCCCGGACCTCGGCGACAAAACGGTGGGCAAGTGCACGGGCGTCGTCAACGGTCAGCATCAGTCCTCTCCTTTTCGTCATTCGTCTGTCAGGGCTCGCCGGGTCGCCAGCCCGTGCGATGGCGCGACACCTCCTGCCGACCAGTCAGCCGCCCAGCGCTTTCTCCAGAGCTGCGGCGGCCTGGTGCTCGGACCGGGCGGCGTAGGCATACACCTGAAGCGACACCCAGACGGAGGCATGCCCCAGTACGCGCTGAATCACCTTCGGGTCGGCCCCGCCGGCCACCATCAGTGCGGCGGCGGCATGGCGCAGGGCATGCGGCGAGAGATAGGGGACGCCCGCCCGCCGGCAGAGCGTCTGGAGGTCCCGCCGGATGTTCGAGGGGGTCGGCGTCGTCCCGATGGCGGACAGAAACACCCGCCGGGTGGGGTCCAGGGGGCGGGGCAGGCGCTGGAGCGTGGCCAGGACGAAGGCGGGGAGAGGCACCCAGCGCTCCCCGGCGCGGGTCTTGGGGCGCACCAGGTGCCAGGCGGTCCCGGCCTGGACCAGCGCCTTGTCCACCCGCAGGCGGCGGTTCTCCCAGTCAATGTCCTGCCACTCCAGCGCCAGGGCCTCGCCGAGGCGGAGGCCGGTGCCGAGGAGCGTGATGAGCAGGGGCGCATAGTGCAGGCGGCTCTCCTGGGCGGTCGTGAGGAAGGCCCGGGCCTCGTCCAGGCTCCAGTAGCGTTTCGGGGCGCTCTCGTGCTTCGGCTTGGGGACCCGGTCGCAGGGGTTCTGGAGCAGGAGCCCCAGGTCCACGGCGGTGCGCAGCGCGGCCTTGAGATAGGTGTGGGCCATCTGGAGGCGGCGGGTGCCCATCCCCTGGCGCTTGAGCCGCTGGAGGGCGCCGGCGATGAGGGCAGGGGTCAGTTTGGGGAGCGGCGTCTCGCCGATGAGCGCCGAGACGGCGTCCAGGACCTGGCGGTAGGTGCGCAGCGTTGCCGGGCGCAGGTCCTTGCCGGCCAGCCATTCCTGGGTCCATTCGCGCAGGGTCAGTTTCGTCGGGGCCTGGAGGTGGCCCAGGGCGGCCTCGCGCTGCAGGGCGGCCAGTTTGGCCAGGACCTCCTGGCGGCTCTGGCCCGTCACCCAGCGGCGGACGCCATTGACCTGCAGAGCGCCCTCCCAGTGGCCCTTTTTGGGGTGCTTGCGAATCGTGGGCATACCGGGCTCCTTTCCGAGCCCGCGCGTGCGTGGTCCCCGCGTGGTACCGGGAAGGCGCCGTCGGTGAGCCCTGGGCCTGGCCGGGGGATGCCGGCGTCCTAAGCCGCGCGGCGGGCGTTCGAGTCGCCCCGGGGCCGCCGTGCCCGCCCGGTACGGCCGGGCGCATTTTTGTGGGCGCGGGGAAGAGGGATGCCGCCGGCCCGCCCTGCGACCCTCCTGCTCCACGGTCGGGCAAAGAGGCGCCACGGAGCAGGCGCCGCTGGCTCTGCAAGACCGCGGGACCTCAGGCGGGCTGGCTCTGCCCCGACCACACCCGGCACCACCACACCGCCAGGCGGACGACCCCGGGGGAGATCCTCCCCCGGGTCATGTCTCAAACGCCAGACAGACAACCTGCTTTACTGGCGGTGGCTGGCGCCAGCCCACGGCCGGGCGCAGAGACCGTACGGGCCGGTTTCCGGTCGCGACCGCAGATGGCCGGGGCCGGTGGTCGGCGCGGCCGCTCCCACCGGTCCCGGCTGAAGGGCGCTAGCTGGTCCGTGTCGGCGTCGGGGTGGGCGTGGCGGTCGGCGTCGGGGTCACGGCCGCCGCTCCCGCCGGCGTGGGTGTGGGCGTCAGGCCGGCCGGCGTGGGAGTCGGCGTTGTCACGGCCGCAGCCGCCGGGGTCGGTGAGGGCGTCGCGGCCGGGGTGGGCGTGGCGACCGCCGGCGTGGGTGTTGGGGTCACGGCCGCCGCCCCTGCCGCGGGGGTAGGAGTCGGTGTGACCGCCGGCTTGGCCGCCGGCGTTGGCGTGGCGGCCGGCGTGGGTGTCGGGGTCGGCGTCCCCGGGCCGCAGGCCGCGCCGACTAAAGGAGCAGCCAGGCGGAACCGAGGGTGAGCAGCGTGCGGCGGCTTACCAGGACCGCAGACCTCACGGGCATTGCACCTCCGTTGTGCTCTGTCCTGCTGCACCGGTGCAGGGCCTCACAGAAGGCTCTATAGCAGGGCGCGGGTCGCCCTGTGGTTAAACCGGGGCAAAAAACTGGTCAATCTGTTGTCAAGGAAGGCGATCCGCTACCGGGACGCCCGGTTGACTCAGCGACGCCGGTCCTCAGCCGGTGATCAGCGCGGGCAGAGGTACCGGCCTCCGGGTGACCCGGGAAGAGAAAACCGTGGGGCCGGAGGACAGCCGGCCCCACGGTCCGGTGAGGAGCAGGCCCAGGTCAGCTGGCCTTGACCGGGATGGCCTTCGGCCGGGCGTGCTGGGCCTTGGGCAGGGTGATGGTCAGCAGGCCGTTCTCCAGCTTGGCCTCAGCCTGCTCCGGATCGACCGGCACCGGCAGCGTGAAGCTGCGGACGATCTCGC
>DAOUAE010000062.1:0-16478 GCA_034433795.1 Chloroflexota bacterium | reverse complement strand
GTCCATCCGGTCGCCGGAGCCCCACCAGACGCTCATCCATCCGCCAGCTGGCCGGACCGCCGCCTCAGCCGCTCACGGGCGCCCCGGTCAGCCCCGGCTCGACCAGCCGGGCCGGGTCGAGCAGCACCGCCAGCTGCTCGTCGGTGAGATCGGTCTCCTCGCGGGCGATCTCGCGGATGGTCCGCCCCGTTTCAAAGGCCTTCTTAGCGATGGCCGCCGCCCGGTCGTAGCCCAGGACCGGCGCCAGGGCGGTGGCCATCATCAGCCCTTTCTCGACCAGCTCCGGCCCCCGTCCGGTGGCCTGCAGCCCCTGGACACAGTTCAGGCTGAAGGTCCGAACGGCGTTGGCCAGGATGCTGACCGATTCCAGCAGGTTATCGGCGATGAGCGGCAGCATGGTGTTGAGTTCGAAGAAGCCCCACTGCCCGCCCAGGGTCACCGCCTGGTGGTTGGCCATCACCTGGGCGCAGACCTGGATAAGCGCCTCGGGGATGACCGGATTGACCTTGCCGGGCATGATCGAACTGCCCGGCTGGACGGCCGGCAGGAGCAGTTCGAAGAGCCCGGCCCGTGGCCCCGAGCCCATCAGCCGGATATCGTTGGCGATCTTCATGAGGCTAACGGCGATGGTGTTGAGGACGCCACTGGCCAGCACCGCCCCGTCCATCGCCGCCTGGGCCTGGAAATGGTTGTCGGTCTCGCGCACCGGCAGCCCGGTCAGTTCGGCCAGCCGTCGGGCCGCCCGCTGGCCGAATTCGGGATGGGTGTTGACCCCGGTGCCGACGGCCGTCCCCCCCAGGGCCAGTTCGCTCAGCTCCTCTTCGGCGTAGCGCAGCCGCCGCAGAGCCCGCTCGATCTGACCGGCGTAGCCCAGAAACTCCTGTCCCAGCCGAATGGGGGTGGCGTCCATCAGGTGCGTCCGCCCGGTCTTGATGATCGGCCAGAACTCCTCAGCCTTGGCCCGCAGGTCCCGGTGCAGGAGCTCCAGCGCCGGGCGCAGATCATCGCGCAGGGCCATCAGCACCGAAAGGTGGATGGCGGTCGGAATGACGTCGTTGGAGGACTGGCCCAGATTGACGTGGTCGTTGGGATGGATGCGGCCCAGCGTCGGCGCGATCTCCATCGCCCGGCGGGCGATGACCTCGTTGGCGTTCATATTGGTCGAGGTGCCCGAGCCGGTCTGGAAGACGTCGACCACGAACTGGTCGTCCCAGCGGCCGTCGGCCACCTCCTGGGCGGCCTGGATGATGGCCTGGGCCCGTCCGGCGTCGAGCAGACCCAGATCGCGATTGACCTCGGCCGCCACCCGCTTGATGAGGCCCAGCGCCTGGATGAACCGGCGGGGGAAGCGCCGCCGGCTGATCGGGAAATTGAGGACGGCCCGCTGGGTCTGGGCCCCGTAGTAGGCGTGGGCCGGGACGGCCACCTCGCCCATCGTGTCCCGTTCGATCCGTACGGCTGGTTGCTGACTCATCGTCGCTCTCCTTCCCAGAGGGTCTCAGGTTCGGGCACGGCCGGGGGTCAGACCGGCCAGCCAGAGCCGCAGACGGTCCAGATCCACCGGCTCGGTGGTCAAAAGCCTCCGCAGCGCCCGCCCCTCCGGCCCCGGCGCCAGGGCCGACTCCACCAGCCGGTCGAGCGGGGGAAGGCTGGTCGGCTCGACCAGGCCAGCCTCGCTCAGCCGCACCAGCGCCACAAAGAGCGCCCGGCGCAGGCCGTAGCGGTCGACCGGCTCGCCCGCGACCAGGACCGGGGGATGGAAGGCGCCGGTCCGGACGAGGAAGGCGGCGACGTGGGGCGGGACCAGGTGCTGCCATGGCTGGCCCTGGGCGATAGCCTGCCGCACCTGGCTGGCCGAGAGGGTCCGGAGGTCGGGCGGGAGGTCGAGCGGCCGCACCCGTCCAGCGTAGGGCTGTCGGTCGGGGTGGGCCAGGAAGGCCTGGAGGGCCGCGTGATCGGCCCCGTCGCGGGGCGCCACCAGGAAGCCGGCCCGCTGAAAGAGATCGCGCAGGGCCGCCCGCAGATCCGGGTAGTAGCGGGGGTCGAAGATCTGGACGATCTTATCGAAGCCGACCACGAACCAGAGGTCGGTGAGCGCGGGGAAGTGCTGGCGCAGGGCCCGGGCCTGGTCGACGTAGAGCCCCCGGTTGATAAGCAGAACGCTGCTCCCGTCCTGGGCGGCCTGGTCGGCGAGGAGGAGCAGGCGGTCCTCGGGCATCAGGCCCGCGGCCAGCTCTTTATCCACGATGTGGGTGCTCAGGGCGTAGGCGGTGGGCGCGATCCCCTGAGCCCGGGCGGCGGCCAGGAGGGCCACGTGGGCGCGGGTCAGGGGGTTGAAGGAGCCGGCCAGGACGGCCAGGGTCTGGGGAGAGATGGTGGTCAGAGGACCGCCGACGACGGCGACCCGTGGTGTGGGGTCGGCCGCCAGGGCGGTGCGAAGGCGATAATAGTGGAGCAGGCGGAGCAGGTCGTCGGGCACGCTGGACTCCTCGGCCGGCAGGGCTCCCGGAGCCCATTATACCCCACCCCGGCGGGACGGCGCAGCCCGCCCTTGACGCGGTCCCGGCCGTCCGCCTACAATCCCGGCTGATGCCGATGGACACGGCCCTGGTCCCGTCGCTCCGGCCGCCGCTCAAGTGGGCCGGCGGCAAGCGCTGGCTGGTCCCTCACCTCTGGCCCCTCTGGGCGCCCCACCGGCAGCGGCGGCTGGTCGAGCCGTTCTGCGGCGGGCTGGCGGTGACGCTGGGGCTGCGGCCGGCGCGGGCGCTCCTCAACGACCGCAATCCCCACCTCATCAACTTCTACCGCTGGCTGCAGCGCGGGCTGGTCATCGACCTCCCGATGGCCAATGACCGCGACCTCTACTACGCCCACCGGGCCCGCTTCAATCAGCTTATCGCCACCGGGCAGGCGGAGAGCGCCGAGGCGGCCATGCTCTTCTACTATCTCAACCGAACCGGCTACAACGGCCTCTGCCGGTTCAATCAGAAGGGCCAGTTCAACGTGCCCTTCGGTCGCTACCATCGCATCACCTACCAGCGCGACTTCTCGGCCTACGCCGCCCTCTTGCGGGACTGGGAGTTCCGGTATGGGGACTTCGAGACCGTGCCGCTGGAGCCGGACGACTTCCTCTACGCCGATCCGCCCTACGATGTGGAGTTTCGCACCTACGCGCCGGAGGGATTCAACTGGGCCGATCAGGTGCGGCTGGCCCGCTGGGCGGCCAGCCATCCCGGGCCGGTGGTCCTCTCCAACCAGGCCACGCCGCGCATCATCGACCTCTACCGCGACCTGGGCTTCACTCTGCGGTTCCTGCCCGGCCCGCGCCTGATCAGCTGTACCGGCGACCGATCGCCGGCCACCGAAGTGCTGGCGATCAAAGGAGTTCCCTGATGTCTGCCCGCGCCACCGCAACGGGGCGAGTGCTCGAAGAGATCCCGGACTCGCTGGTCACAGCGGCCGGTCCCCGGGCTGCGGAGTCACCGGATGCCCGCTGAGAAACTGGTCCTGGCGGTGGATGGCGGGGGCAGTGGGACACGGGCGGCCGTTGCCACCCTCACCGGCGAGATCCTGGGACTGGGCACGGCCGGCCCGGCCAACCCCCTGACCGTCGGCCCCACCGCCGCCCGCCAGGCCATGCACCAGGCGATAGAGCAGGCCATCGCCCAGAGCGGCCAGCGGCGACCGGCGCTGGCCGCCGCGGTCCTCGGCGTCGCCGGAGCGGCGGTCAGCCAGGACCTCGCGACCTTTGGCCCCCTAGTCCGCCTGCTCCCGGCCGACCGGGTGCTGGTCGAGGGGGATCTCGTGACCACTTTCATCGGCGCCTGCCCCGAGGGCGTGGGTGTGGTGCTCAGCGCCGGGACGGGCGCCGTGGCCTTCGGCCAGAACGCCCAGGGACTGCGCGTCCGGGTCGACGGCTGGGGACCGCTCCTGGGCGATGCCGGCAGCGGCTACGCCATCGGTCTCCAGGCTCTGCGGACCGTTCTGCAGGCCGAGGACGGCCGCCGACGCCCGACCCGTCTGACCACGGCCCTCCTGGCCGCCCTCGGCCTCCCCACCCCCCAGGCCCTGGTCGACCGGGCCCACCGCCAGGGCCTGGGCCGCGAGGAGATCGCCGGTCTGGCCCCGCTGGTCCTGGCCCTGGCCAGCCAGGGCGACACCTCCGCCCGCCAGATCGTCCGTCAGGCGGCGCGGGACCTGGTGCACACCGCCGTCACCGCCGTCCGCCGCCTGGGCCTGGCCGACCAGCCGGTCACCGTGGCCCTGAGCGGAGGGCTCCTCAGCCGGCCTGGTCCCCTGACCGCCGCCCTCCTGGCCGGGCTGAGCCGCCGGCTTCCCCGAGCGCGCGTGGTCCCGGCCGCTCTGCCCCCGCTCGGCGGAGCGCTGCTGCTGGCGCTGAGCGAGGCCGGCCATCCCCCGGATGAGACCGTTCGCGCCCGGCTGGCGGCCAGCCTGCGCGAGCGGCTGGCCCGGGAGAGGCAGGACCAGCCGACCTGAGAACACGTCCCCGGGCATCGGCGCCAGTGCGGCCGGCCGGGAGCCAGCAGCCGCCGACGCCCGACCAGCCGGCACGCCGGAAGGTCGCCAGCCAGCCCCCATGACCACCCGCCCGGTAGCAACGCAGCGGGGAGGCCGGACAGGCGGTCGCCGGCCAGGGGGAAGCGCCGTCACGCCACCGGCCGCAGGGGATGGTCCGCGCGGATAGTCGGTGACGCCCAGCCTCTGGGGCGCTCGCCTCAGGCGGAGGGCCGCTCCCGGCGCTCGGCCCAGACGAACCGGAACTTCCCGCTCCGCGGGTCGGGCCCCGGCGGCTCAGACGCCCGCTCGATGGTCACCCCCTCAACGCCCTGAACCGCCAGAAAGGCCCGCAGACGCGCGGCGACCGCCGACCAGACCGTCTCCGGGTCGGCTCCCGGCTCCACCGCCAGCCGGATCCGCAGCGCCTGGGGTCCGGTCTGGAGGATCTGGTACCGCCGCACCCCCGGCGTCTCCTCGACCACCGTGGCCAGGGCCATGGGCGCGATCCGCACCGGCTGGCCCCCCGCCCCCCGAAAGGTCAAAATCTCATCGGTCCGGCCCTCGACCCGCAGCGCCGGCAACGGACTGCCGCAGGGACAGGGGTCGGGCCGGAGGGTCACGCTGTCGCCCAGGTCGTAGCGGAGAATCGGCTGGACCCGATTGGCCAGATTGGTCAGCAGCACGGTCCGCGAGGGCGTCCCTGGGGGCACCGGCCGGTAGTCGGCCGTCACCGGCTCCAGCACCACCCAGTCGGCATTCAGGTGCAGCCAGCCGGCCCGACAGAGGAAGGCGATGGTCAGCATCTCCGAGGCTCCGTAAATATCGAGCACCGGACAGCCGAAGGCCAGCGCCATCGCTGTCCGGGCGGCCGGGGGAAGCGTCTCGCTGACCGTGGCCACCATCGCCGGCGCCAGAGTCAACCGCCCGGCCCGTTGCTCCTCGGCCAGCAGACTGAGCACCGTGGCATAGCCCCCCAGGAAGGCCGGCTGGAAGGCGTTGAGCGTCCGCACCAGGTCGGGCAGCGGCGTCAGGACCGAGAGGACCTGGAACCGCCGGGCCAGACCGGGGCGCTGCCGGCGGGCCCATTCGGCCATAGCCACCGCCCCGTAGTGCCCACCGGTGGCAACGATGACCGCCGCCCGGCCCCCCTGCCGGAGCGCCCGTCCGATGACGCGTCCGTCGAGCCAGGGGAGAAAGCCCCGCAGCAGGCCGAGGGCGGTGTAGACGGCCAGGGCTGGTCGGTCGTGAACCAGGACCGCCGGCTCGCCGGTCGTCCCCGAGGTGGTCATGACCAGGTAGCGGCCCCGGTAGAGGGCGCCCACCCGGTGCGGGTCGGCCAGAAAGGCCCGCAGGTCGGCCAGCCGGACCTGCGGATCGGTCACCCACTCATCGAAGCGGGCCATCAGATCACGCTTGGTCAGCGGCGGCAGGGCGGCAAGGTCGGCGTCGTCGGGCAGCCCCCGGTAGAGCGCGGCGTAGAGGGGCGAGTGGGCCCGGGCGTAGGCCACCAGATCGGTCAGCCGGGCCCGCTGGCGAGCAGCGACCGTCGCCGACCCCCGGCGCGCCATCCACCAGAGGTCCCAGAGCAGTCCCAGGCCCCCCGCTCGTCCCTCCCCGGTCGGCATCTGTCTGGCCGTGCTCATCCTCGGCCCTCCCCGCCCGCCGCGCCACAGCCGCCTCCGGCACGGTCGGCGCTCTACAGAGCACAGGCCGGACCAGGCGCCGATGGCGCGCCGAACCGGTTACCCCTTCGGGACCGTCGGCGACCGGGGGCGCCGACGCGGCCACGGCCAGTCGCCCTCCCCGCTCACCCGCAGGTCGCGCCGCTGGAAGCGCCAGCCGGCCAGGGCCAGGAGCGCGACCGTCGCTCCGCACAGTCCGGCCAGCCAGTCGCCCCGAAGCCCGTCGAGAGCCGCCCCGCCCTGGTAGTAGGTCAGCGGGGAGAAGCGGGCCACCGCTTCGAGGTCCCGGACCACGCGCCCCAGGCCGGTCAGAAAGAAACTGGCGCCTAGGCCCAGCCCGGCCGCCATGGCCGCCAGCCGCCGGGCCGGCAGCACCTGGCTGAGGGCCAGCGCCAGGGCGCCGAAGAGGAGCACCTGGGCCAGCAGAGAGACAAACGGCCCGGCCAGCGCCAGGGGGCTGGCCGTCAGCCGGGTGGCCAGCGGCCGGCCCAGGACCAGCCCCAGCCAGCCCAGGACCACGATCCCCAGGCTGGCTAGGCTGAAGCCCAGCCAGCGCCCCAGGAGGAAGGCCAGCCGGCTGACCGGGGCGCTCATGAACAGGTCGAGCAGTCCTCGCTCCTCCAGATCGGCGATCAGGCTGCTCCCGACCAGGACCGCGTAGGTGCCCAGAAGGAGCGGCAGATACGAGAAGTACTCGGTCTCGAGGTAGCCGGCCGGGGTGGCGAAGCGTTCGACATCGCCGAAGAAAGCCAGCAGCTCCCGGGGCAGCTGCCGGAGCAGCTGTTGCAGGGTCTCCGACTGAGCCACGATGGTATCATAGAAGGCCAGGATGTAGACGCCGAGGGCGGCCAGTCCCAGCCCCCAGCCCAGGACCGCGCCGCGCAGCCCGGCCAGTGTGTAGGCCAGCACCGCCCTCATCGCGGCTCCCCGGGCGCGGCGTAGAAGCGCAGAAAAACCTCCTCCAGCGACGGCCGTTCAACCTCCAGGTCGCGGACCGGGAAACGGGCCAGCGCCTTGACGAAAGGATCGATCGCGCCGCTCACCTCTATCAGCCAGTGGTCGTCGGTCCGCTCCAGCACCCGCACGCCGGGCACTCCGGCGAAGGCCGTCTCCGGCACCGGCTCGGCGAAGCGGACCCGCACCCGCCGCAGGGCCCGTCCGGCCAGATCCGCCGGCGCCAGGGCCTCGACCACCACCCCCTGACGGAGCAGCACCACCCGGTCGGCGATGGCCTCGACCTCGGAGAGGATATGGGAGGAGAAAAAGACCGTCGTGCCGTCCTCGGCCCGCCGGTCGCGGAGCAGGGCCAGGACCTCCCGCTGCAGCAGCGGGTCCAGGCCGGCGGTCGGCTCATCGAGGAGCAGCAGGGCCGGCCGGTGCAGCAGCGCCAGCGCCAGCCCGACCTTCTGCCGCTGGCCGCGCGAGAGATTGCGGATCCGCGGCCGGAGGTCGAGGTCCAGCCGGGCGACGAGATGCCGGACAAACGCCCAGTCCACCCGCCCCGCGTGCAGCGCGGCCCAGAGACGCAGCGTCGTCTCCACCGTCAGGTTCTCATCCAGCCGGAGGTCGCCGGGGAGATAGCCGACCTGGCGCCGCAGCGCCACCCCCTGGCGCTGGGGATCCAGTCCCAGGACCCGGAGCATTCCGCTGTCGGGCCGGATGAGGTCGAGCAGACAGCGGATCGTGGTGGTCTTGCCGGCGCCGTTGGGGCCGAGGAAACCGACGATCTCACTCCGCCGGACCGTGAGGTCCACGCCGCTCAGGGCTCGAACCGGGCCGTAGGATTTCGTCAGCCCCCGGACGACGATGGCCAGGTCATCCAGCATCCAGGACTCCGGCGGTCAGCGCCGCTCGGGCGCCAGGCGGAGAGGCGGCAGGGCGGCGGCGATCCGCGCCCGCTCCGGCTCCAGCCAGGGCGGCAGCCGCAGACCCGAGCCCAGCTGCGCGGGCGGCTCGTCGGCGGTGAAGCCGGGCGGGTCGGTCGCCACCTCGAAGAGGGCGCCCCCCGGCTCGCGGAAGTAGATCGAGTGGAAGTACTGGCGGTCCATGATCGGCGAGACCGCCACCCCGTTCTGGAGAAGATACTGGCGCCAGGCAGCCTGACTGGGGTCGTCGGGCAGGCGCCAGGCGACATGGTGGATGGTTCCGACCGCGATCTGGCCGGGGGCGCCGGCGGGGTCGGCCAGGAGGTCGAGAAACTGTGGTCCCTGGCCGGCTCGCAGGCGCGTCCAGGGCGGGCGGTGGGCCACCGGAACGAAGCCCAGGAGGCGGGTCAGGAAGTCCTGGGTGCGGTCGGGGACGGCGGTGCGCAGGATCACCCGGAAGAAGCGGCCCAGGGCGCGCGCGGGCGGGACCGGTCCGTCGGTCCAGGGGGCGGGGGCGGCGTCGGGCCAGGCGATGAGTTCCAGCGGCAGGCCGTCGGGGTCGCTGAAGGCCAGGCCCCGCTCGTCCCAGGGGGTCTGGAGGTCGGTCACGGTGACCCCGGCGGCCTGGAGGCGGTCGCGCCAGAAGGTCAGGGCGTCGGGGGGGATGGTATAGGCCAGGGCGGTGACCATGCCGGTGCCGGGCCGACCGCGGGGCGCGCCAGGCCAGGGGAAGAAGGTGAGGACGGTGCCGGGGCTGCCCAGAGCGTCGCCGTAGTAGAGGTGGTAGGTGGTGGGGTCGTCGAAGTTGACCGTGACTTTCACCAGCCGCAGGCCCAGAAGGTCCGTATAGAAAGCGCGGTTGGTCTGGGGGTCGCCGGCGATAGCCGTGATATGGTGCAGACCGCGCAGCGGCTCAGGCATGGGGACTCTCCTGCGCAGTGCTCGGGCTGGTCGCCAGGGCGCGTTCCAGCCGGCGCAGGAGCGCGCTCAGCTGGCGCTGCTCGGCGGGGGCCAGGGTCTGAAAGAGCCGGGTGAGCAGCGACTCCTGGGCCGGGACCACCTCGGCGTAGAGGCGCTGGCCGGCTGGGGTGAGAAAGAGGCGGTGGACCCGGCCGGCGGGTCGGCGTTCGATAACGCCGCGCTGCTCCAGGCGGTCCAGGAGCTGGCAGACATCGCCGGCTGTCACCAGGAGCGTAGCCGCCAGGCGCTGCTGGCTGATGCCGGGGGCGGCGCCGACGCGGGCGATGACATCGAACTGGGCCAGGCTCAGCCCCCAGTGGCGGAGCAGGGCCGTTGAAGCCCGGTTGATCCGTTGGTAGACGCGGGCCAGGCGCAGCCAGGCCACCACCGCCCGCTCGGGCATCGCTCACGCTCTCCAGACTGGTCTCGCCCAGAGTGTGCCCGATGGACGGGAGGCTGTCAAGGCGGGAACGCCGGGCCGGCACCGGCGTCCCCCGAGCATCAGAAGCGCAGGAGGGGTGCGGTCAGGGTGTAGCGGACGCCGGGCCCCAGGCCGGCGAAGACGGCGAAGAGCGCCAGCGCCCCGCCCAGGAAGGTGACGTTGCGAAAGAAATTGAACTGCTGGGTCAGCCGCTCCTGCGGATCTTTCACCGCCCAGAAGTTATGGAAAATCAGCGCGGTCGGGATGGTCCAGAGCCCCATAAGCAGGGCCCCGATATCCGGCCAGACGCCCAGGATGACCGAGAGGCTGGTCACCAGCAGGTAGACCCCGGCCGGCCAGCCGGCCAGTCCCGGCAACGGCATGCCCTTCGACCGGGCGTAGCCGACCAGCATCGCCCCCTGGGTCAGATGCCCCAGGGCCGAGAAAAGATAAAAAGCCGTAAAGAGAATCCGCCCGATAAGAAAGACCAGACCCGCCGCTTCGCTCATGACACCTCCTTCAGGGAAGGGTGGCGGCCAGCGGGCCACCAGCCCTCCGACCCGCGCCGGCTACGGGCCGCAGATCCGGCCACCCCCACGCCAGAAAGTTTAGGGCTAAACTTTTGGGGCGTCAAGGGAGAGAGCCGGCGGCCGCTCTGCAGTCCCGCCGGCACCGGGGTCAGCGGCGGCCAGAGGACTCGGGGAGGGCATCGGCCCGCTCCCCCGACGGCCGGCGGTGGGGCCACCGCCGCAGGAGCAGGGCCAGGGCCAGCCAGCCCAGGGCCACCCCAAACCACAGGGTGCCCAGCCGAATGAGCAGGGCCGCGGCCACGGCCCGGGCCGGCTCGGAGAGCAATCCCCGGACCAGCACCAGACCGGTCAGACTGCCCTCGGCCACCCCCAGCCCGCCGGGCAGAAACGAGAGGGCCCCGAGCAGCCCGGCCACCGCGAAGGCGAAGGCCGCCTCACGAACCAGCCCGAGGTCGAGTCTCGCCCCCAGACCGGCCAGGACCAGGGCGAAGGCCAGACATTCGCCCCCCCACGAGACCACCCCCAGCCC
Organism: Chloroflexota bacterium; assembly: GCA_034433795.1. GTDB lineage: Bacteria > Chloroflexota > UBA6077 > FW602-bin22 > DAOUAE01 > DAOUAE01. The sequence goes on along the minus strand of DAOUAE010000062.1, from coordinate 5,973 downwards.
GACCCCGAGGAGCAACCGGTGAGGCGCCAGCAGCGCCCGGGCGCTCTGGAGAAAAAGCCGGAGCGGTCCCACCAGTCGCTCGACCAGTGGCCAGGCAGGCAGCCGGTCCAGCAGCCGCAGCCAGAGAGGCGTCCCCTGAGCCACGAGAGCCAGCCCCAGTCCGGCCAGACCGATGGTCAGCAGCGGCCAGAGGTCCGCGTGGACCAGCCCGGCGGTCGCCAGCACCACCAGTGCCAGGCCGTCGGTCAGCCGCTCGGCCAGGACGATCGGGGCCGAGGCGCTCACCGGCACCCCGCGCAGGGTGCGGAGAAGATACGATTTCAGCCACTCCCCGACCTTGCCCGGTGTCACCACCATCGCCAGCCCGCTCAAAAAGACCAGCAGACTGGTCGACCAGGGGAGGTCGCGCACGCCCAGAACGCGGAGGTAGTAGTGCCATTTGAGGAAGCGCAGGAGGTAGTTGCCGAGCGTCAGCCCCAGGATGGCCGGCAGGGAGCGCCAGTCGAAGGCCAGGACGGCCCCGGTCAGGCTCCGCAGATCGGTCAGCAGCCCCAAAAGGGCGGCCACCGCGAGGCCGCCCGCCACCGCCAGCAGCAGCGAACGGCCCGGAGCCGGCCAGCGGTCAACGGGACCACTCGGCGCCGGGTCCGGCGAATGGACCGGCAGGGGTGCAGGCGACACCGGCCTCTCCCGCGCACAGGTCTGCCCCTATTCTACCCGGTCCGAGCCGCTCCGCCCACGCGTGTCGTCACGGCCGGCGGCGCGCCCTCCCGCTCAGGCGCGGGCCGGCCAGACCACAAAACCGGGAGCGTTGGCGAGATCGGGCCCCAGACCGGGGAAGAGGGCGGCCCGGCCCCGGTCGTCGCGCAGCACGAAGTAGTACTGGAGAGGATAGGGGGTTTGGGTCTCCGCCGCCGGAATCGCCGCCCGGTAGCGCGCTCCCTCGGCCTCCATCTCGACAGACTGGTACTCCAGAGCCTGGTTGAGCGGCCGGTAATGGAGGGTCACGGCCAGCCGGTCGGCGGTACCGACCGTGAGGCTGAGCCGGAGGGGCTGGCCGGGCCGGAAGGTGGCCGGGGCGGCGTGCTGGACCGTCCAGTCGGGCGGCGGCGGGACCAGCCGCTCCAGGTCGTCCGGGGCGACCGGGCCGTCCGGGGACTGGCGGGCGGCCAGGGTGGCCAGGATGGCCTCGAGGGCGCTCAACCGGTCGCGCCAGTGGCCGCGCAGCCAGGGCTCGGGGCCGAAGGTCAGGTCCTCGCGGTAGACGGCGGCGGCCTCCGCCGCCCGGGCCCAGGCGGCGCGGGCGGCCTGGGCGTGGACCAGGGCGGTCTGAAGCCAGGCCGGGTCGCCGGTGCGCTCCCGGAGCGCCACGGCCACTCCGGTCCGGAGCCAGGCGGCGAAGAAGCGGCCCAGAGCGGCCAGGATGGCGACGTCGGTGGTCCAGCGGCGGACGGCGGGGGCCTGCGGGTCAGGGGCGCGGGCCAGGAGGGCGGCGTTCTGGTCCTCGGCCGTTCGGGCCAGGGCGTCGAGCCAGCGGGCGACCTGGAGGGGCGTGTAGCGGCCGGAGGGCTGGCCGGTGAGGAGCTCCTCGACGCACTCGGCGATGGTGGTGAAGAGGGCTGGATCGAGGGGGCTGACGGTGGCCAGGACGCGCGGGGACGGGGTATCGCGGTAGGGATGGGGCGGTCGGTCGGGCTCCAGGGCGATGGGGGTGTAGAGCTCGGGCCAGTAGCGGTTGTTGGCGGCCGAGGGATGATGGGCCACGGTCACCAGGGGGAGAATCCGGCTGGCGGCGGCCAGGGCGGTCTCGGCCGGAGCGGCGGCCGGGCCGAACTCGGCGCGGAGGGCCCGGCGCCAGGTGTCGGGGTCGGCCTGCGGGTTGTAGAGGAGGCGGCCCCAGAGGCGGTAGGCGTAGCGGTACTTCTCCCAGTCGCGGGCCGGGCGGAGGGAGGGATCGGCGTAGCCGTCGCGGCCGCCGGGAAGTCCCGAGCCGCGCCGGCCCTTGAACGAGAGCGGCTCGAAGAACTCGACGCCCAGGGCGCCGCCGAACGTCCCCTGGCGGCCGAAGCCGGCGGCCAGGGCCGGGTCGCCCCAGAGGAGCAGGCGCTGGGTGCCGGGCCAGACCCGGAAGAAGAGGCCGTAGGGGCGGTCGGTGGTGAGAAAATCGGCGTAGCCGTAGCGGGTGTAGCGGAGGTCGCCGCCGCTGCGGGCCATAAGCCGGCGCACAAACGCGTCGCCCTCGGGCAGGTCGCCGGTTCGTTCCAGCGCCCGGATGGCCAGCTGGTGGCCGGGAAGGCCCATGTGCTCGGCGCTGTACTTGGGCGAGAGAGTCACCGGGAGGCCGGTGGCCAGGGCCAGGTCGATGAGGGCGCGGTCGACCCCTTTGGGGTGGAGGTCGAGGGCCACCGGCCGGCCGCTCTCGACGATCCCCTGGAAGACCGCCCGCCAGAAGTCCAGGTTGCCCTCGGGGATACCGCTCTCGCCGTGGACGCGCAGGGTGACCACCCGGATATGCGGGCAGGCCTGGAGGAGGTGGGCGATGGCCGCCCGGCAGTAGGCGGCGTGAGTGTCCGGGGTCAGACCGGCGATCGTGTAGTTGGCCTGGGGGCTCTCGTGCCACTGGCAACCGTGGGTCCAGAGGCCCAGGCAGAAGTCCAGGCCCCAGGCGGCGGCCTCGTCGCTGATAAAGCGCAAAAGCGCCAGGTTCTCCGCCCGCTCGGTCTCGGGCAGGTCCACCGCCCGGACGGCGAAGCCGGGGACGGCGAGCAGGAAGGGATAAGGGAAGAGGAAGTAGGCGTCGCGGACATCGCGCAGGAAGTCGTAGCCCAGGCCCAGGGCCAGGTGGAAGCGGTTGAAGCGCTGGGCGGCCAGCATGGCGAAATAGGGCGGCCAGAAGGTGCGGTCGCTGAACCAGGGGCGGTCCTCGGTCTGGCTGACGAAGGGGCGGAGGATCCCCCGGATGGGGTTGGCCGGGCGTTCGACCAGGGGACGGTCGAGGGCAAGGGCCGGCCAGGGGTCGGGGGCGTGGACCAGGCGGTCGGCCAGCTCGTGGACGGCGTAGGCCAGGCCGCGGGCGTCGGTGCCGGTGAGAAGGAGCACCGGCCGACCGTCGCGGTGGCCGGGGACCATGGCCAGGGCCTCGGGGACCGGCGGCAGGGTCACCCCGGCGCGGGTCAGAAGAGTCCGGGCGAGGGCGGTATCGGCCCCGGCCAGGACGAGGAGAGCGTCGGCCGCTGGGGCGGGCTGGCTGGTGGCCGGCTGAACGGCCAGACCGTGGGCGGTCAGAGCGTGCTCCAGGAGAGCGCGGGCCCGGCGGACCGGCTCGGCGGTGGCCAGAGGGTCGGCCGGGTCGTGGAGGAGAGCGATGGTCGGGCGGTCGGTCACGGCTGACTCCAGGGAGCGGCCGGCCCGGCGCTGTGGGCCGGGAAGTCCAGGTGAGCCGGGGGCAGTGTAGCACAGAGGAGGGCGTCCGCCAAGAGGGTGCGGGCGCCCGGGCCCTGTGCCTGCCGGGCCGTCATGGCCGCTGGCCCGCTCCGCCGGCGCGGCCTCCTGCCGGTCGAGAGCCCCGGTCACGGGTCCACGGCGGGCGGGGCCTGAAGAGGCTGGCGGCCGGGCTGAGGCCCGTGCGGGCGGCCTGTCGGCGGGCTGTATTTCTGGCGTCCGGCCAGGGCGGTGCTGGACGGCGCCCGCTGCCCAGACCGGCGAGCCCCTGGCAGTCTGGAGCGGGTCCGTCCGGGCTTTTACCGGGGGCGTGGGCCCGGGCTCCGGTCCGGTCTGGTTGTCCCAACCAGGGACCAGGTCCGACGGGTCGGGTGGGGGTCAGGTGGAGCGGTCGCCGCGCAGGATGAGGTGAGCGTGGTCGAGGTGTTCGCGGGCCAGGCGGAGGAGGTCGCGGGCGTTTTCCGGCCGGACCTCGATAGCGGTGAGGAGGTCGCTGACGGCGGCCAGGAGTTCGTGGAGGGCCTGACGCAGGCGGCGCAGGTCCTCGTTTTCGGGGGTGGGCTGCAGGAGATGGCGTTCGGTGGTCATGGTCGTCCTCCTGAGAGCCGGGCGGGTGGCCCGGCCAGCGCCCGCGACTGGCGGGCGTCCTCTGCCCCAGAGGATAGCCGATTCCGGCCCCCAGCGCCAGCGGGAATCGGCGCGGTCCGGTTACAGCAGCGATAAACAGAATATGTGTTCTATTGACAGCCCGGGGCGCCGTGGTTAGACTCATAGCAGTCAAATCATCTGATGACCTGATAAATAAGAGCGCGTGGAGATGAAGAGTTCCGAGGCCCGGCCGGCGCTGGGGCGCTACCGACCGGTGCGCAGCCCGCGCCTGCATGAGGTGATCGTCCACCGACTGGTCCAGCAGATCGTTCGGGGGGAGATCCCGCCCGGGGCCCTCCTGCCCACTGAGACCGAGCTGGCCGAGCAGTTCGGTGTCAGCCGGCTGACGGTCCGGGAGGCGATTCGGGTTCTGACGACCAAAGGGTTGGTGGCGGTCAAGCAGGGCAGCGGGATGCGTGTCCAGCCTCCCGAGCACTGGGACCAGCTCGACCCGCTGGTGCTGTTCGAGCGGGTGCGGCAGCAGCGCAACGAGCAGCTGCTCGATGATCTGTTGGAGGCGCGGCGGATCATCGAAGGAGAGGTAGCCGCGTTGGCGGCGCGTCGGCGGACAGCGCAGGATATCGAGGTCCTCCAGGGGCTGGTCGATCGTATGGCCACGGCGCTGACGGACCCGGAGGCGTACACCGCCCTGGATGTGGAGTTCCATGACCGGCTCTTCGTCGCCGCCCAGAACCATATTTTGTTTGAGATGCTCCGGCCGATGCGGGATCTGCTGCGGCTGGGGCGGCTGATCACCAACCGCCAGGCTGGCCGGATGGAGGAGTCGCACCGGGGGCACACGGCTATCCTGGCGGCGATCGCTCAGGGCGACCCGGCCACGGCCATGACCGCCATGCGCGCTCACATCGCCCAGTTCGAGCGCGACATCAAGGCGGTGCTATTAGGAGAGCAGGCTATTCTGTTTCTGCAAACCCACGGAGGAGACTTGTAAGAACAGGGCAGGTGATACCAGGGGTCAGCCGTTTGTTCAATGATACAAAAACAGGAGGTGAGGAGCGGAGCGCGAGCAAATTACGCCACGAAATTACCTTTTCTCTATCTGTTTGAGAAGAAGGAGGAGAAACCAATGACCGGCAGTTGGCGCAATATCAGATACTCGCGGCGTGTGCTGCTTCAGTCGGCTGCCAAGACTGCCCTCACCGCTCTGGCCCTGGGCACCGTTGCCCCAGCGCTGGTCGGGTGCGAGCAGGTGCGTCTCCCGGGCATGGCCCAGAAGAAGACGCTTGTTTACTGGGCTCATACGTTTCCACCCGCTGTCGACTACGTGACCAAAACCCTCATTCCGGAATGGCAACAGAAGCGCCCGGACATTGAGATTAAGTACGAAACTGTACCCCACAGCGATTTCGAAAAGAAGCTTCTCACCGCTCTGGCGGCCGGTACTGGCCCAGACATGTACCAGACCTGGGATCCCAACGTTCCGCTCTACGTGAAGAACAAGCGCATGGCTCCTGTGATTCCGGAGGCCTTCGGCTACAAGACCCAGGAGGAACTGATCAAGGCCTTTATGCCGGGCAGCCTGAAAGCCTTCATCATCGAAGGCAAGCTTTACGGTGTTCCTCTGGAATACAACACACTGAGTCTCTGGTACCGGAGCGATATCTACCGCGAGGTCGGGCTTGATCCTAACAACCCGCCCAAGACCTGGGATCAGCTCGGGGAATACGCCGCTAAGTGCACAGTTCGTGAAGGCGAGAAGATGGTTCGGGCTGGCTTCCAGTGGCTGTGGAAGAGCAATATCGGGTATATGATCACCTTTGTCCCCATTGTCCGTCAAGCAGGCGGGGATCTGGTTGATGCAACCGGCACCCGCTCTCAGGCGAACACTGAACCTGTTCAGCGGGCCATGCAGATCTACGCTGA
>DAOUAE010000061.1:0-18022 GCA_034433795.1 Chloroflexota bacterium | reverse complement strand
GAGATGCGGCGGGCTTCGAGATCGGCCCGGATGCGTTCCAGTTCGGCCTGGTGGCGGATGCGGGCCTTCTCGGCCTCCGCCAGAGCCTCGTCGTAGTTGGGGTTGGGGACAGCCTGGACCTCCCCTTCGGGGGTGAGAAGCGGGATGAACTTCTCGCGCGGAGTGGCGCCGGCGATCTGGCGCGTCTGAGTGCCGCGGGAGGAGAGGGCGTTGCCGCCGATGATGGTGTAGCCCCGGCCGCTTTTATCCGGGCGCAGGAGCAGGTAGGTGCCGTCGTTGAACTGCACCTGGTCGGGGACCACCCTGCCCAGCGCCTCGTCGGTGAGGGAGAGATCAGTGCGCGCCCCCCAGGTGGCAACACCCCCGTGTTTGGGGGCGATCTCTTTCAGGATATACTCCCGCGTCATCAGAATGGGCTGGTTCGACGCCGGAGCCTGGGGCTGGGACGGTGCGGTCTGGTTGCCTGACATCTCCTGGAGCGCCTCGTTCACCAGGCGGTCGATCTCGGCCTCGGAGAGGCCGGCAGGGGAGGTGGCGGGCGTCCAGGCCGGTGAGGGCTCGGCCGCCTCGGCCCGGCTGGCGGTGAGGGAGAGCAGGCGGTCGATGAGAGTCACCGGGTTGCCGGTGCCGGTGATGGTGCTGGCACCGGCGAGGGCGGTGGTGGCGATCTCTTTGGGGCGGTCCTGGGCGCCCATGGCCGCCTTCACCTTGCGGACATAGGTCTGGGTCTCCTGATAAGGGGGGATGCCACCGTAGCGCTCGACCGCGCCGGGGCCGGCGTTGTAGGCGGCGAGGGCTCTGTCGAGATCGCCACCGTAGCGGTCGAGGAGCTGGCGGAGATACCGGGCCCCCCCCATGACATTCTGTTCGGGGTCGAAGGGGTCCTGGACGCCCAGCCCGCGCGCCGTCTCCGGCATCAGCTGCATCAGTCCCTGGGCGCCTGCGGGCGAGACCGCCCGCGGGTTGCCACCGGACTCCACCTGAATCACCGCCCGCAGGAGTCCGGGCGGCAGGTTGTAGGTGCGGGCCGCCTGCGCGATGATCTGCTCCAGGTCCTGCGCCATGGTCGCCTCCTTTCAGGTCAGGCGCGCGCCGACGCCAGCTGGCGCTGCTGCTCCCGCAGCCGGCGCGCGATCTCCTCCTGTCCGATCTGCCGCAACAGTATCCCCCCGGCCGCCCGTCGGGCTGCCCGGATGGCTGCCGCGATGGCTCGCGCCTGGGCGACCGGGGGCGCCTGGGTGTAGGCCGGATGTTCCAGCAGCCGCCGGATGATGCGCTCGGTCAGCCGGCCGGCCAGCATCTGGTAGAGACGCTGCTCCTCATCGGTGAGCGGCACCGACTCGATGGCCCTGCCCACCTCGCCCAGAGCGACCGGCTGGCCGAGGCGACGCAGCCGGACGATCTCCTGATAGACGGGGTTGGGGCGCTCCTGGCTGACGCGGAGCGGCGAGAGGATGAGCGGTCCGGTCTGGTCGCGGCGGCGGATTTCGCCGAGTGGTCCCACCACCGGGGGCACCTGTGCCGAGAGACCCGGCAGGCTGGCCATGACGGCCTCCGGCAGGCTGCGGGGGTCGCGGATGGTGTCGTCCAGGACGGCGGTGAGGGCCCGCAGCGCGCCCCCGTAGGGAAGGAGTGAGTCGATGGTGTTCTCGGCGTAGCGTTCGCCGAACCGCTGGGGCTCGGTGAGAAGGCGCAGAAAATCGGTCACCCCCTGGAGCATCGTCAGGTTGAGGAAGAGGCGCAGGAAGCGGCCGGTGGCGTTGAAGAGCACCTGCGGATACTTCTCCGGCTTCTCCAGGCCCGCCTGAACAGCCTCGCCCAGGGCCGCACCCAGCGCCATGGGAATGGCCAGCGGCATGAGATCGGCGTAGCGAATCCAGCGGTCGCCGATCTTGAGAGAGAACGGCCGCCCACCCTGGGCCAGCCAGAACTCCCGTTCGCGTTCATCCTCCGGGCCGTAGGCGCTCAGCCAGCCAGTCAGGGCGGCGGCGAAGCTCATGGCCATGAGCGTCGAGCCGACCAGTGCCGAGGCGAAGAGGAGGGCCGACCGCTCCGGGTCGCTCAGGCGCTCCCGCCGGGCCTTGAGGAAGCCGTAGGGGGTCATCTCGAAGCCGTAGGTGGCCAGCACCACCGGGGTGCGGAAGAAGGGCAGCAGGAACTGGAAGATTTTGCCGGCCAGCGTCTGCTGCCGCCGCAGCGTCTGGATGGTGCCGAAGGCGCCGGGGAGGCGAACAGCCGCCACGGCCGCTGCCGCGTCCTCCTCGGCCTGGCGGACCAGGTCGGGGAAGTCGGCCAGGTGGAGCTCGATGTAGCGGACGGGGTCCACGCCGTCGGGGAAGTAGGTGGGGTTGCGCCGCTGAAGATGGTCCGCCATGAGGGCGATGCGCGCCCGCAGACTCATCGCCCGGGTCAGGGTGCGGAAGAAGTCGTCGGTCGCCGCCTGCACCCGCAGCGGAATGGTCAGCCGGGTGAGACCGGGGCCCAGCCGGCGGATGTATTCGACCTCCCGCATCGGCTGGGCCGGGATGCCGGTGGTGAGCGTCAGTTTGAACTCCCGGAAGGCGGCCGGGAGCGCGGCCCAGGCCCCCTGCCAGGCCGCGCGGGCCATGATCTGCGCCTGCCGGGGGCTCATCCCGTACCGTCGCAGGTGTGGAAAGATGGTCGAGAGATAGCCAGTCAGCGTCCACCGGCCGACCATGCCGGTGGTGAGCAGGGCGTTGCCCAGGGCGTTGATGAGGAGGGTCCGGGGCGAGGCCATCATGCCGGCCAGGCGAACCAGGTGGAACATCTCCCACCGGGTCGGGGCCTGCGCCACCTGCATGGCGAACTCCCGTGCCGCCCGGCTGTCGGACCAGTCGATGCGGGCGATGGCCGACAGCGCGTCCCGCAGTTTGGCCTCGTCCAGCGTTCCCAGGAACCGTCGAGCCTCGGCCATGCTCCGGCGCTCCAGGTAGCGCTTGACCATCTCCTCGGCCACATTGGAGACGGTCATCAGCTCGCGCAGCAGCGTCTCGGCGGTCTGCCGAATCTCCGGGGCGTAGGGGTTGATGGAGAGGAAGTAGTCGATCTCCCGGAGCCGCTGCCGGGCCCACTCGCGGTCGAAGGCCCGACGCATCGCCTCGTAGGTCCGCTGGAAGAGACGGGGATACCCCAGCATCTCCTCGCGCACCGTCCGGGTCTCGCGCCGCAGGAGACTGCGGGCCGCCCGATCCAGCAGAATCTTTTCGGCCTCCTCGACCGTCTCCAGCCGCTTCTTTTCCTTCTCCCGCGCGGCCAGCGCCTCCCGGATAGCCGCCCGGAACACCTCCCGCCCCTGGGCCAGCTCCTGCTCCAGCTGGGTGAATCGGTCCCAGTCCCCGCGGTCGCGGGCCTGGGACCGCTCCTCGTTGAGGAGCACCAGCTGTCGTGCCATCTCCAGGAGCGTCATCTGTGCCTCAAGCGGCCGCCGTCTCTTCCCTTCGGCCCGCAGCGGCAGCTCCGCCTGCACATAGTCGGCGGGGTCAAAGCCCAGAAGCGCCACCGGGTCCACCCCGAGCGCGCGGAGATCGGTGGCCAGAATCCCAACCTCCCGCTGGAAATCCCGCCAGCGCTGGGCCAGCTCGTGGACCTCGCCCGCTTCCAACCTCTGGGCCAGTGCGCGCAGCCGCTGCGGGATACGCTCCCAGCGTTCCCGCTCCTCCGGCGTGGCCCCGGTCGTCTGCGCCTCCACCTGCTCCGCCCGTTCCTCCAGCGTCCGCCGCAGCCGCTCCGCCTCAGCAGGTGTGATCGCCTGCCCCCTTTTCCGGGAACGGGAAGGAGTCTCCTGCCGGCCGACGATCCCGGCCAGCAGCACCGCCAGCATCCCCAACCGGTCGCGGGCCTCCGCATCCGGCGCCTGGCCGGTGGCCGCGGTCTTCTGGAGATCGCGCTGCACCTCCTGCACCAGCTTCTGGATATTCCGCCAGTGCAGGGCCGCCACCTCGGCCTGCTCCACCCCGAAGACCATCCGCAGGATGTTGAGCCCTCGCCCCAGCTCACTCCCCATCCGGGCGGCCGCCGTCCAGAGGGTGAGGAGATCGAGACTCTTCTGGGTGAGCGCCGCCTGGGCCATGGCCGCCTCGGTGACTGGCACGCCCTCGCCGGCCGCATTCAGCGTGGCCAGCCGGGCCCGCTCGGCGGCCATCTCCTGCTCCAGCTTGTCGATGTATGCCTTGAGCATGGCCATCTCGGCCGCCAGCTGGGCTTTGGGCGCATCCTGCCAGCGCGCGGCCAGCTCCTCCGGCGTCATCCCCACCGCAGGAGCCAGCTCGCCGACGATCTCCTCCCAGGATACGCGGTAACGGGTCCGGGCGCGGGCCTCCTTCCAGTGCTCGATGATCGCCCGCTTCAGGTCCTCCGGGAACGGCCCCCACCAGCCCGTGCCGATAAGATGCAGGAGCTCCCCCTCCGGCTCCGCCGGGGGCGGAGAAGGAGGCTCCGGGGGCTTCTCCGGGGGCGTCGGCGGCTCCGGTGGCGGTTCGGGACCCGCCGGGGGTTCGGGCGGCTGCGGGGGTTCGGGCGGCTTCTGTGGTGGCCCACCCCGTTTCCGCGGGCGCGGGGCCGTCTCCTCCGGTTCCTTCTCCCGCGCCGTCCGCTTCCGCCGCCGGGCGTTCTGGACGGGCTGCACCGACGACTCCGGGTCCGGGGAACCTCCGCTCGGCAGGGGCTTCTCCTCCGCCGACTGGTCGCCGGACGCCGTCTGCTCCACCTGCGCCGCCTGGTCCGTCACCACATCCCGAACCGGGGCGCCCCACTTCCCCACCAGCTCGGGCAGAAGCAGCGGATTCTCCCGCCAGGCCGCCAGCGCCTCGGCCACCACCGCGCCGGTCACCTGCGCCCGACGGTCACCCAGCTCGATAGTCAGCACCAGATCGGGATTCTGGGCCGCGATCTCCGCCTCCTCCATCGAGGAGAACTGGTTGAGCACCAGCAGCGCCGCCCCCGGCCGGCCCAGGCCGGGCCAGTGTTCCTCCACCGCCTCCAGGCTGGTGAGGCGCGGCAGCTCCCCGGCCGGCGTCTCCGCCTGCTGGCGGAAGAGCGGCAGCTCCTCGACGGCGAAGGCGCGCAGCGTCTGGCCAACCAGCTCCGCTTTCGTCGGGCGCGGCTCCGGCAGGAAGGAGAGCTTGGCCACCGACGGCAGCGCCAGCACCTTCTCGGCATAGAGCCGCAGGAACTCCCGGAGCGGCTTCTGACTGCGGGCGCTCTGCCCGACAAAGCGCAGGAGCTCCTTCTGGAGCGGCAGGAGCTCTTCGTCCTCCAGGAAGGAGGACTGGGCCAGATAATCCTCGACCGTGATCTTCCGCTGCCGCAGCCGGGCCAGCTGCACCACCACCCGCGCGATGTCCGTCGCCAGGTCCAGCTCCGGCTCGATCTCCCCGCGCACGATGCGGGCGCGCACCGCCAGCATGGCGGGCAGACTGGCCAGGAGTGCCGCCTCCAGGGTGCGGATGTCCGAATCCAGGCTCTCGAAGATGCTCTGGAGCAGCGCCTCACCCGCCGGCCCCTCGTAGATGCGGGCGAAGAGCGCCGCCTTCAGCCGCTCCAGCCCCTGCCCGTTCAACATCCCCTGGGCATCCACCAGCGCCGCCCGTTCGGCTGGGGAGAGCAGCTCCAGGAACCGCTGGACCACCTCCCGGTTGCGCGGAGCGCGCAGGGCCTGGTCGGCGCTCTCGTCCTCGCCGACCTCCAGGCTGGCGAGAAGGCTTTCGGGGAGGCGGAGAGCATCCGCCCGGGCCTGTTCGGCCAGGCCCAGGGTCAGAGTCTGGGGGGCGTTGGCCTCCTGGGCGAAGGCCACCCGGTCCACCTCGGACAGCCGCTCCCGGACCAAAATGGCGTCAGGGACCCGGTCCAGGTCGTCGGGCTGGAAGCCGTAGTCGGCCAGGCGTTCGCGGAGGAGGGTCTGGTAGGCCTGCCAGCGTTCCGGGACCTGGGCGCGGGCCAGGTGCAGGGCCAGGACCCGGCCGTTGCCGGACTCCACCACCAGGTCGGGGCCGATGATCGGTGCCCCCCGGTCCAGCGACCGGCTGTCCAGGAGCAGGAGATCGGGGTTGAGGGTCTGGGCGATGCGGGCGATCTGCTCCCGGCTGGCCAGACGCGACCGGTCGCGGGGCTGGAGATCGCGCGGATAGTCGGGATTCTCCTCCAGCGTCTCCGGCCGCTGGGAGGGAATGAGGGCGTCCAGCGACACCAGGCGGTAGCGGAACTGATAGGTCTGGTCCGGCCGCCGGGCGCTGTAGGCGTGGGTCTCCCTGCCCACCGGCCAGGAGGGCTCCGGCGTCTCCTCCGATCCTCCAGATTCCCCACCCGGCGGCTCTTCCGGCGGCGGGAGAGAGGCGCGGTGGAGAGCATCCATGGGATCGGTAGCCTCTTCCAGCACCAGGGCATCGGGCAGCACCTCGCGGACTATCCCGACCCAGCGCCGTCGCTCCTTCTCTCCCTTGCGTTCGCGGTCGGCCGCAAACTCCAGGACCATGCCGGGGGCGATGTCGGGAGGCAGGAGATAGAAGGCACCACCCGTCCCGCGCTTCAGGAACACCCGGTCCAGTCCTCCCCGCACACGCGGGTTGAGACCGGTGACGAGAGCGGCCCAGTTGGTGGCCCGACGATCCGGATCGTAGAGCGGCACCGACAGGAGCGCCAGCTCGCGGCGGGGCAGACGCACCAGACGCCGCTCCGGCGTCGGCGGTGGCTGCGTGGTCTCCTCGGCCTCCTGTTGCGTTTCCCCTTCCCAGTCCTCGAGCGAGGCCAGATCGGGGTCGAAGGCGAGGCGGCGCGTCTGGCCCTTAACGATGGCGCCCAGAACCTGCATCTTGGTGGCGATGATATCGCGGTTCCATTCATCGACGGCCAGATTGCTGAAGAGATAGATCACCCGGTTGGGGTTCCGAGGGTTATTCCGTGTCTCCCGGCGCCAGATGCGGCCGATGGCCTGGATGTTGCTCACGGCGCTGAAGGGAGCCGTCATCATGATGAGGGTACGGGGGGTGGTGCCGGTGCGGTCGTCCAGGCTGATGCCCACACCGCCGCTCTCGACGGTGGCCAGCACCACCTTCGCGCGACCGGACTGAAACTCCTGGATGGCCGCGCTGGCCTCGGTCTCCGCCTCGCCGTGCAGCTCGACAAAGGGGATATTGCGTTTGCGCAGCTCCTCGCGCAGTGTCTTCAGGGTGCCTTCTGACGAGGCGACCACGATCTCCTGGCGGATGTCTGTGCCCCGGAGCGGTGGGGTGAGGATTTTCACCTCGGAGTAGTTGATCCGGCCGGCGAACACCACCACCTGGCGGCCCTCGGCCAGGGCGCGCTCGACCTCCTCCAGCACCGCGGGAATCTTGAACGGTTCCTGCTGCCAGCGCTGATGCATCAGCCGGAGCGCAGGGTTGGGGACGCTCTGCGCAATGTTCGCCATGGTGATGAGCGCTTCCGGGGGCAGCTCGATGGTGCGGAATTCGACCTCCAGACCCTCCAGGCTGACCTCACGCTTCACCATGCGGCCGCGCCGGGTGAGCCGGTCAAAGAGAGCGGACATCCGCTGCCGCACCTCTGTCATGGGAACCTCTGGCACCCAGGCGACAACCTCCCGTCCCCGGATCACGCGCACGGTGCGCTTGACGCCCAGGCGCGCCAGGGCCGCCTGGAGAGACGTGCCCTCCAGGATACCGACCCGCCACAGGTACTCGATGTGGAGCGGCTTGTCCGCCGGAGTGGCGGTGGCAAAGAGCACGGCGTGCGCCCGCCGGGTGATCTCCTCGGCGATCCGGGCGATCTCCGAGGCCTTCTGGCCGAAGATGCGGCCGTTGCGCAGCATGTGGGCCTCGTCGTAGATCACCACGGTCTGTGGAGTCACATGGGGCAGTACCTTCTCCAGCTGATGGTAGGAGATCATGGTGATCTCGCCCGGCGAGAGAGCCGGCGCCTCCGACGAGAAGAGACGGAGGGAGACACCCATCGTCCGCGCATCACTGGCAAAGGGGCCCGTCACCTGGCCACGCGTCACATTCAGCACCGAGGCCGGTGCGACGATGAGCACCGGCCGCCCCTCGCGCCGGAAGACCTCGGCCACCGCCAGCTCCTGGCGCGTCTTGCCGACGCCCGTGCCGTCGGCGAGGAGAAACGCCCGCGCACCCGTCTCGTCATGCGTGCGCATGGCGCGCAGGGCCAGGGCGACGCCGGTCTGCTGCTCCGGTCCCAGGTGGGGCCGCAGGTCTTCGGGGACCAGCGTCAGGTCGGCCTGGGGGACGAGGGCGGCGCGGGCGGTGACGATGCCGGGCCGGGTGGTTCCTTCTGTCGGAGACGGCGCCTGGCCTCCTCCTCCATCTGGACCAGCTCCAGGAGGAACAGTGCCTCCAGTTCCTCCCACGTCATCTCGCGCCAGTCCGCTCTCAGATACTCGGGATTGACCTTCCTTTTCTTCTGCACGCCTCTCCTCCTTTTCCGGGATGGGGGAGAGATCAGGGTGTTCCCGTGCCAGCCGGATCGCGGCGCGCAGGAGTGCGGGGGTGATCTCTCCCCCGTCGGTCATAGACCGGACAGCCCCCTGCTGCTCCAGGGTCGCCGCATCCGCCTCCGCCTCCTGGAGATCGCGATACCCATCCAGGATGCTCCGCAGAGCCGCCCTGGAGAGCTCTTCCGGCCCGGCCGCGGGGTTCTGCCGGGCCAGGGCCCGCAGGATGTCATGGAGAGGGGTGGCCGCGACCGCGGCCTGCACGATCTCCGCCCCGCTGCGCGCCGTCTCCGGCGCGGCCTGCGCCTTCTCCAGGCGCTCCCGCACCGCCTCCACCCGCTCCAGAAGACCGGGGAACGCCACACCCAGCCGCTGCCAGCGACTGAGCGTGGACCAGTAGGCATCGAACAGGCGCCTGGCCAGGGCGATGCGCGCCGGAGACAGATGGTCCATGGAACCCAGCCAGGCCAGCAGCCGCTCTCCGCGCGCAATCAGCGCCTCCTGGCCCGTGGTGCCCGCCTCCAGGAGGTCGGGGGGCGCGGGGATGCCGACCTGTTCCCCCAGCCGGGCGGTGGCCAGGGCGAAGGCCGCGGCCTCCGGCAGAGCGCCGGTCAGAGCGTGCACGCGCAGCGCCGCCCGCGCCTGGTTTTGCAGGGTCTCCACCACATCCGCCGGGGGTGTGGGAGCGCCGGGTCGTCCATACTCCTCCAGGGTCGCGATAATGCGGTTGGGTGCCGCCTGGGTGAGCGCGCGGGCCAGCTCCTCCATCTCCTGGCGCCGGCGCTCCAGCACGGCCCGCTCCTCCGGCGTCGGCATCACCGGTCCGGTCGCGGCCTGCTCCCGGAGCGCGGCCAGCGCCTCCTGGCGCGTCTGATACCGACCCACGGTCTCCCAGGAATCGGTCCGCACCGAATACCGCTCCAGACGCAACCCCGACCGCGACCGGACCACCCGCCAGCCGTTCCGCGCCTGCACCAGGTCGCCCTCGGGGGGCGTCTCCTGCATGCGCTCATCCAGTGCGCGTTTCAGCGCCTGAGGATCGTCCAGCATCTCCCGCAGCTGGTCGAGGCGACGAATCTCCTTCTGGATATCTTCCGGGCGGAGGGACTGTGCCTCACGCTGGAAGATGAAATTGCGCGCCCCTTCCCGCCACTGCTGGAGGGCCCTGGTCACCGCCTGGAGTGTGAGGTCCTGGGGGAACTGGGTCCGGGCCCTGTTCAGGTCCTCCAGGAGACTGAGCGTCAGCACATCCAGCGCCGCCATCTCTTCCGACGGCAGTGCGGCCAGACTCTCCGGCCGCGGCTCCGGCAGAAGCCGCTGGACCAGCCGGGCCTGGTCCACCACCTCCGCTGCGGGCCCCTCTTTCCGGGGCACCGTCTCCCGACGCAGCCGATCCTGCAGCCGCTCGTACAGGGCAGCCTTCTGCCTGACCAGCCAGGTGGCCCGGTCGAGCTGCTCCTGGGTCAGCGCCTGAGTGTAGGCCCGGGCGTCCGGGATAAAATCCCGCTGCAGACGCTGGCGCTCCCCTTCAGCACCAAAGCGCACCCACCGCCACTCAACAGGGTCAAAAACCTCCCGCCAGGCCCGCCGGGCACTACCCACCAGGCGCATCGCCCCATGCTGCGCGATCAGCCCCATGCGCGGGGGTAGATCAGCCTCCCGCTGCTCCGCGGCCGCCTGGAGCAGCTCCTTGACCGTCGGCTCTGGGGGGCGTCTCTCCAAAAGCTGCCTGATCGCTCCCACTTCCTGGTGCAGGCGGGACTCCGCCTCGGCTGAGCCCCAGTGGGCCCGCGCCTCCTCAACAACCTCCCGCAATGCCGCCAGCCGCTTGGCCAGGTCCTCCAGCCTCAGATGCACCCCGCGCGGAAGCCTCCGCGTCTCCAGGGCTCGCTTCACCCGGGCGCTCAGGTCTGAGGCTTTCGCCCACCACTCGCCGTCCACCGTGGGGCTTTCACCCAGGAACTCCTCCATCTCCCGCACCAGCGGATGCTGGGAGGGGTCCACCACCTGCGTGTCCTGTGTCACCGCCTCCGGTGCGGATGGTCCGCCACCCGGCACTCCTTCGGGGGCGGCAAAGTGGCGTGGGCCGACGGCTTCGCGCACCGCGCCGGGCCCACCGAAGCCCAGGCCGGTGATGGCCCCCACGGCCACCTGCTGGAGCATCTCCGGATCGAGCCGTATCTCCTCGCCCAGGCTCCGCCGCTGGATGACCTCCTGAATCCCCTCTTCGGCCCCCTCCATCGCCGCCTGGCCGAGGAGATGGGCCGCCCCCAGGCCCACATTCCCCAGTCCATGCCCCAGCGCCCGGCCCGCCGCCCGCCGCAGCGGCTCCGGCAGCCGGGCGAAGGCCAGCAGCCACTCGGCGGCATCCAGCCCGGAGAGGGCCATGTTCTCCCGGAAGGTCTGCCAGCCCGCCGCCCGCGCCTCCTCCGGGCTCCGCCCCTCGGCCTGCGCCCGGTCGAAGGTCTGCCCCGCCTCCAGCAGGCTCTCCGCCACCCGGCTGGCCACGGCCGCTGTCCCCGCCGAGGCCAGAAGGCCTCCCAGCGCCCCCAGACCGACCGCGCCCGCCGCCGCGCTCCCGAAAAGCCCCGCCGCCAGCCCGATGGGCACAAGCGTCAGCGTCATCGGCAGCGACCGCACCACCACCCGCCGGTAGAACTCCGGGTCGAGGAGATCAACTCCTTCATAGGGCTCGACCGCCGCCTCCCGCTGCATGGCCTGCCCGGCCCTCTCCAGCGGCTGCGCCGCCTCCTCCTGGCCCAGGAACCGCGCCGCCCCGGCCAGGCCGGTGAGCACATCGCCCACCCCGGCCCCCAGCGGCCGGACCAGCGTCTGCTCCAGCGTCTTCGCCACCGGCACCCCAGCCGCCTCCAGCGCCTGGAGCGGAGGAAGAAGGCCCGTGACCGTTCGGGCGATCTGGCCCATGGTGTCCGGGGAGGGCGGGAAGGGAGACGGGAAGGTCGGCAGCGCGGGCAGCTGCACCCGTGGGGGTTCAGGTGGCGGGGGAGGCTGGAGGCCGGGCGGTGGGGGAACCGCCGGGCCGGGGAAGGTCGGCGCCGGGAAGACGGGGAGGGTGGCCGGCGGGACCCGCGGGACCGCAGGCTCCTGGAGCGACCGGGTGAAGGCATCGAACTCCCGGAGATCGTCCTGGGTTTTCTCCTCTTCCGGGAGAATCGTCGGGAACTCAGGCATCCGGCTCCTCCACGATGCGGTAGCTGCAGACCTCGGCGACCACGGCGAGATCATCGGTGGGCTGCGGCCAGCGCTCACAGACCACCGGTCGCTCCGGCTTCCCGTAGAGACCGCAGCGGCCGTCCTCCTGAAGGTGCGGGCAGGTGGAGCGGAAGTACACCACCGGCACCCCGCTGTAGAGACCCCGCCAGGCCCCCTGATGCGTTATCCCCACCAGGTGCCGGCCCACCCGGCAGCCGCGCACCTCCAGAAAATACCGGAACTCCGGGCTTTTGACGGTGAGAGGCAGAACCCCCTTCCGCCACAGGCTCTCCGGCCAGTCCGCCGGCAGCGGCAGCGCCAGAAACCGACAGCAGGCCCCACAGGCCGTGCACTGCCCCACCACCCGCCGCATTACCGCACCACCCCCAGCGTCGGCGCCCGGAACTGCGGCAGCGTCCGCTGGATCGTCTCCAGCACATCATTCGGGCTCCAGCCCGCCGCCTCATAGGCCGACAGGAAAAACTCCTGCGTGTCCTTCGGCATCTTCAACCACTCGCGGGCGACGATCTGGTTTGGGGCCGGGAGATTCTGAAGATAGGTCCCGGTCGGTGGAGCCTGACCGGCCGCCCGCTGCCCTCCCGGCATCCCCAGCGCCACCATCTGCCCCTCGCCCGCCGTCCGGGGCAGCGCCGGTGGCTGAGGCTTCTGGGTCGCCGGCGGCCGCCCCAGCAGCTGCATGAGGCCCCCGAAACTCTGCGGCATCACCCCGGCCCACAGCCGCCCCGCCGGCCAGGACACACCGCCGACTGGCTGGACCCGGAAGACCATCGGCTCCGCCGCCATGCCCACCGGCTGCGCGGTGAAAGCGGCCGCGCCCAGCATCCCACCCGGCGGCGCCGGCGGGGTGGGCGGGGTGAGCGTCGCCCCAGAGAGAATCCCCTGGAGCCACTGGTTCTGGAGCTCCGGGCCGGCCCGGCCGCCCGTCTGCTGCACATAGGCAGAGCCCAGCTGATACATCTGCTGGCCGACGGTGGCCGGCAGGCCGGTGAAGGAGGCAAATGCCTGGGCCCACTCGTCGGCGGTCGGTCGGCGGCCCTGGGTCTGGCGGAACTGGTCGTACCACTGGACCATCCGGTCGTACCAGTCCTGTGGGACCTGGGGGCCGCCGATCTTGCCCATGGCGTACTGGGCGAAGGTCTGAACCGGGCCGGGAACGCCGCCCATGACACCGGGGAAGACCTGGCCCAGGGGGAGATTCACCCCCTCCAGGGGCGACTGATAGCCGTAGAGGGCGGCCCGTCCCTCATTCATCAGGCCCGGCAGGCTCTGGAGAAACTGGTCGATGGCCGACTGCCCCGGCGTCCCGGTGGCACGCAGGTCCTCGACCAGTGTCTGGAGCGTGGCCGCCTGTGGGGCGGCCTGGGGGGCCTGAAACGCGGGCAGGGTATACTTGCCCGCCAGCGCATCCAGCGCCCGGCTCACGCCCAGCTCATTGAGACCGTGCATCACCGCCTGCTGCTGGAAGGCGTTGCGCGGACCTCGCAGCGAGGCGATGAGCTGGCCGACGCCCAGCGCCTCCTGGGTGGCCGCCTGCGCTCCCTGGAGTCCCAGCTGCCCCTGTGTCCGCAGGAGATCGAGGAGCTGGGCGGTGAGATTCTGCCGCTCCTGGGCCATGGAGCGGGCCAGATCGATCATCTGCCGCCCATACTCCGTCCCGGCCTGAATCTGCGTCCGCACCCAGTCCTGCGCCTGCCGAGCAGCCTCCTGAGCGGCCTGCATCGCCAGCCGCTCCTTTTCCGTCTCGGCCAGCGGGATATCCACCAGCTCCAGCTTCCTGTTCAGATACGCCTGATAGGCAGCCTGCTGGGCGATCTGGGCCTGAACCTGGATGATCGCCTGGTTGATGAATTCCCCCTCGATCTCCTCGCCGCCCTGCCCGGTCGCGCGGTTGAATGCCTGCTCAGCCTCGCTCTGGGAGGCGAAGGTGCCGATGTTCCGGCCACCCACGTAGACCACAAAGCCGCCACCGGGGGCGGGGGCCACAAAGTTCTGGGGATCAAAGGAGACCGCCATCGTCCTCCTCCGTCAGCCCGAAGGCGGCCCGCGCCGTCTTCAGGAAGTTTT
The DNA here is from genome assembly GCA_034433795.1 of Chloroflexota bacterium. GTDB lineage: Bacteria > Chloroflexota > UBA6077 > FW602-bin22 > DAOUAE01 > DAOUAE01. Next base: position 4,266 of record DAOUAE010000061.1, on the reverse strand, counting down.
CGGGGCCGACCCGCTGGAGCAGCGCCTGCCGGAAGGCGGGGTCGGTCCAGTTCCTGCGCACATAGGCCAGGTATTCCTCCCGGCTCAGACGCACCGCGCCGGGCGGGACGCCGGGGAAGAGGGCTTTCGCCACCCGACCGGCATCGTCGAACATCTCCTCCACAACCTTGCGGGCGACTTCCGCGGCCATATCCCTGCGCATCCTAACCTCCCAGCTCCTGGATGCCGGCCGCCGCTGCCTGCTGCGGCACCACCGCGCCGGGGCCGATGCCGCCGGGGTTGGGTCGGACCGGGACGGCTCCGGCACCACCGGGGGCCATCGCCTGGGCGGCCATATCCGGGACCAGTTCGTTGCCCATCGCGGGCGGAACACCGGGCAGCTGGCCGGTCTGGGCGACCTGCTGGGCTTCCTGGGCTTTCTGGAGGAGATCGCCGCGGCCGATCTCCTGGAGAACCATCTGCTCCAGAAGCTGCTGGTACCATGGAGACTGGCGCAGCTTCTCCACCGTCTTCTGGATGCGCACCTCATCGGGGTTGTCGCCCATCGCCTCGATGGCCTGGTCGAGGGAGGCGGTGCCGGCCTGGAGGCGTTCGTGCCAGTAGCGGGCCTCGATGATCTTGGCCGTGGGACGCTCCGGGTCGAGATGCCAGCGGAAGGCCACATTCTCCTCCAGGTCCTCCGGCCCCAGACCCAGCCAGCCCGACCGCTCGCCAGTGGCGTAGACCCAGACCGTTTCCCGCACCTTGGTGCGCACCAGGTGCCAGAGGAAGCGCGTGACCTCCTCCAGGTGGCGCTCCACCGACTGGGCCAGAGGGTCGAAGCGCGTCTTGGCCTCGGCCAGCACCTGGTTGATGGCGAAGCCCGCGCCCTCCAGGCCCCCACCGATCTCGGCGCGCACCCGGGGCGTGGCCAGCCGTTCGATGGCCTCCCGGACCATCGCGATCTCCTCGCGCAGGACAGCCGCCACCTGGGGGAACTGGATGGCCCCCAGCTTCTCGCCGGGCCGGCCGATGATGATCTCGCCGGGTCGCCAGGTCTCGCGCTCGACGGGACGACCATCGCTGCCCAGGAGCGGGGCGGCCGTATCCGGGAGCTCGCGGAAGAGCGGCGTGAGGGCGTCTCTGGCTGCGATCTGGGCGTGAACGGTCATGAGATAGGCCAGGTACTCCACCAGCCAGCGTTTGGTTTCGCTGATCGACCAGCCGACCTTGCGGTTCCGCCACCAGTTGGCCCAGAGGCCGGGGGCGAAGAAGTACGGGACGCGGCCGTAGCCGTGCTGCCACTGTTTGACGATGGCCCCTTTGCCGCCACCGGGCACCAGGACGGCGTAGGTGACCCAGGTCTCGTCCCAGTGTTCCAGGAAGGTCACGGTCCGGCCGACCCGGCCGACGACCTCGTTGAGGGGCTGGCCGAGCTCTTCGCTCACGATCTCCCCGTTCTTCGCCAGGCCCAGGCGGTACTGGCGGAAGGTGGAGAGGAGAGGGCGCTCCTGGACCTCCAGGACCTCGGTGAGCCGTCCACCGCTCCAGACGGGGTAGACGGTGCGCACATCGACATGGACCCAGACGAAGGGGGGACCCGCGCGCTTTTTCTCCTCCTCGACCGCCTGGGTGAAGGCCCGAAGAGCCGTCTCCTCGTCCTCGGTGCCGAAGTCTGGGAGCTTCAGGCTGTAGCGGGCGTCCCAGGTATCGGGGGTGAAGAGGAGCTTCGTCCAGCCACCGCCGTCGCCGACCACCGCATCCACCAGGGCGGTGAAGGTGGGGACCGTGCCGGGGCGGCTTCCGGCCACGCGCAGGACCTCTTCGGTCCACCTCTCGCGGAGGGTGGCGTTGCGCTGGGCGGTATCGCCCGGGCGGGCGGGGATGACCTGGAGTTTCGGGGGGTTGACCGAGAGCATCGCTGCCACGCGCTGGATTTCGTCGGCGATGGTGGAGTCGCGCACCTCGACATCGACGATGCGGTACTCGTCGGGGAGGGGGACCCGGCGGGTGAGGGTGCGCAGCTCGCGCAACCGGTCGATCTGTGTATCCTGATCGGCGTAGAGCGCCTGGAGTTCGGTTTTCAGGGCCTCGATGTAGTCGAGGCTGGGCGGCAGCGCCTTTTTGCGAGCCATCAGCGTCTCACCACCACCACGTCAGTGTCGGGCGACCACCAGGCGTCCATCTCCGGGCGGGCCGGGTGGCCCAGGCGGTAGCGCTGCCGGGTGCGTCGGCGGTGCAGCGCCACCGGCACCTTCTCCACCGCCAGCTGGACCGCGCCGGCCAGGGCGTCCACCTGGTCGTCGTGCGCCCCCTTGGGGAAGCGCAGAAGCTCGGTGAGAAAATCGCCCCACCAGGGAGCGGCCTTATCGGCGAAGAGAAACCCGTGCTGGGCCCGGCTGGCCGCGAGCAGGGCCCGGGTGACCTTGTCCCGGCTCACCGGCACCGGGAGGACCGCCGCCGGGTGGGTGAGGCGGAAGGTGAGGAGGCGGACGATATCGCGGACGGCGGCCTGTTTGTAGGCGCCTTCCTCGACGCCGACCAGGTCGGGGCGGGTGTCCTCGATGTGGCGGGCCATGAGATCGACCAGGCCCTCGGCCTCGATGCGCTGGCGCAGGACATGGAGGATGTACAGGCGCTGATCGCCGTCGATGCCGAGCGTCACGGCGACGGTGAAATCGGCCCCGGTGCGCTGGCTGTAGGCCAGGTCCCAGTACTGGACCTTGCGGACGATGCGGTCGGCGACATCGGGCGGGTTCTGGCCGAACCATTCGGCGCGGAAGTAGGCACCTTCACGGGGGACGGGCCGCTGCTGGAGCTGGCCGGCAGTACCGAAGGGGCCGAGATCGATCTCCAGGCGTTTGATCTCCTCCTCACCGAAGCGCTCCGGCCAGAGAAGTTCGCCGTCCTGGGTCCGGGGATCGGAGCCATAGGGGCACTCATGATGGGGTTGGATTTCCACCTGGCCCGGCATGACCGTGACCTTCGGCTCGTAGCGGGCCGGGAGACAGAGGTGGTGCCAGCCGCCGCGCTCCAGGAGATGGCCGGTGAGATCGCGTTCGTGCACCCGCTGCATCACGATGACGCGCCCGCCCCTTTTCGGGTCGTTCAGGCGGGTGGACATGACCTCATCCCACCAGCGCAGGACCATCTCCCGCAGGGCCTCCGACTCGACCTCCTCGATGTTGTGGGGATCGTCCACGATGATGAAGTCGCCACCTTCACCGGTGACGGTGCCGCCGACCGAGGTGGCGATGCGGTAGCCACCGGCGGAGGTTTCAAAGCGGATTTTCTGGTTCTGGTCCTCGACCAGTTCGACCACATCGCCCCAGCGGCCCTGGTACCACTCCGAGGAGACCAGGCGGCGGCAGCGCACGCTGTCGCGGGTGGAGAGGTGGAGCGAATAGGAGGCGCAGAGGAAACGGGTGCCCGGCCGCTGGGTCCAGAGCCAGGCGGGCCAGAAGACGGCCACGGCCAGGGACTTCATGTGGCGTGGGGGGATGTTGATGAGAAGGTCACGGATGTCGCCACGGGCGACGGCCTCCAGGTGGTCGGCGATGCAGTCGATATGCCAGCCAGGGATGAAGGTGGTGTGGGGTTCGATCACCGACCAGGCGCGTTCGATAAACAGCCGGAAGCTGCGCCGGCAGCGTTCGGCCTCAACGGCTGTTTTGTCCAGGGAGTGCAGCAAAGCGCTCGGCAATACGCTCAATGGCGGCCAGCTCCTCGTCGGACAGATTCTGAAGCACCTGCCGGACCGTGATGCCGACCTGCACGGTCCGCTCATCCTCCCGGCGGAGGACGCCCAGGCCGGTCAGGATGAGTTTGGCGGCCTGAATACGGGCGGTCCAGTCAGGGATGCCGCCCTTCGTGGCCTCCAGCGCCTCGATGAGTGTGCGGGCGGCTTTCTCCAGCGCCTGGACCATCAGGTCCCGTGCGGCAGCCCGCGCCTCCTGGAAGAGCGTCTCATATTCCTCCCGGAACACCGGGTCACGCTCCTTCCAGGCGTCCACCTGGGAGGGTTTGACCCCGGAGGCCCAGGCGGCCCGGTAGTCGGTGGGCAGGACAGCGCGGGCGGCCAGGAACTTCGCCTGATTCAGCCGCTCTTCGCTCTGGTCGGGCACGAGTCCTCCAGCAAAAAGGCGGCCCCTTCAAAGGGGCCGCCTCCGGCCTCGCTTTTATTCTAGATCATCCGGCCGGGAGTCTCCAGCACTCGGCAAGCCTGGTCCTCTCAATACCCATGGCTCGCTCGGCCATAATGGTCCTCTCACACTCCATGGCTCGCTC
>DAOUAE010000060.1:0-2610 GCA_034433795.1 Chloroflexota bacterium | reverse complement strand
CGGAGGGTTATCCTGGCCATGGGGCAGGCCTCCTGGGGTGTGGTGGTGTGTTGCCTTTATTCCCGGAGAGTCTGCCCCGTCTTGTCCAGTCCCCTACCCACCGCCTGTGGGACAGTCACCTAACACATGTCATGTCTCCCTGTTCTCTAGTGGTAGGGCTAGGACCCGAGGATACTTTGCGGCTCGAGGCCACGGCGGTTGGCCAGAGTGCGGGGAGTGAGGTCGTAGAGCGTCTCGTGGCCCTGGACGAAGCGCTCCAGCTCGTCGACCATCAGCCGGAAGAAGCGCGGGCCACAGGCCGCCGTCACCCCGGCGATGTGCGGGCTCAGGAAGACGTTCGGCAGCCGCCGGATCGGGCTCTCCACCGGAATCGGCTCGGGGTCGAACACGTCCAGACAGGCGATGATGTCCCCCTTCTCCAGCCGGGCGATCAGCGCCTCCGGATCGATGATGGCCCCCCGGGAGACGTTGACCAGCACCGTCCCTGGCCGGAGCAGCGCCAGTTCCCGCGCCCCGATCATCCGGTAGGTCCGGGGGGTGAGCGGGGCCAGGCAGACCACCACCTCGGTGTCCGCCAGGACGTGCTCCAGGCTGGTGAGAGAGACCCCCAGAGCGTCGGCCACCTCTTTGGGAAGATAGGGGTCGTAGACCCAGATGGTCACCTGGAACGGCCGCAGGAGCCCGACCAGCCGCCGGCCGATGTGCCCGCACCCGATGAGGCCCACCCGCTTGCCGGTCAGTTCGCCCCGGAGATAGCCGGGGTCGTCGCGACTGAGGCGCACGACCTCGCCGGCGATCAGCCGGCGGAAATGGGCGCCGGCGTTGCGCAGTCCGATGAGCATCAACCCCAGCGCCCACTCGGCTACCGGGTAGGATGAGCCGTGGGTGGTGTCCACCACGCGAATGCCGCGCTGCCAGGCGGCCTCAACCTCGATCCGGTAGGCGAAGCGGTCGCCTTCGAGCTCGCCGATGAAGCGGAGCCGTGGGGCCTGGTCCATCAGGGCGGCGGTGATCTTCGGGGCCCCGTGGCAGATCACAACCGCGGTCGCCGCGCCGATGCGGGCGGCCAGGTGCTCGGTGGCGGTGGGGTCGGGATTGGGCTCGAAGGGCCGTCCCCCCTCGGCCGGCAGCCATTCCCAGGTGGCGAACCGCTCCAGCCGGGCCAGGTCCGCGGCGGTGACGTAGCGCTCGCGGACGTCGCGATTGAAGACCAGCAGCACCAGCGGACGTTCCATGGCCCTCACCTCACAGATCGGCCACCCGCACCGGCTGGCCCTCGCGGGCGGCCGAACGGTAGGCGGCGTCCAGCAGTTCGACGCAGCGCCGGCCGACCTCGCCGGGCGAGTGGTTGGGGGCCCGGCCCAGGATGACGTCGATCAGGTTCTGAACCGGGGCAAAGCGCGGGTAGCGCTCCTCGGGCGGGAGCGGTCCCAGGGTCTCGGTGGCGCCCCTGTGCTCGCGGATGGTGAGCGTCCCGGCCACCATATCGAGCAGGCAGTAGCCCTCGGCGCAGTAGATGCGCAGCTCGTGCTGGCCGCTGTCGCCGACCCCGATGTTGCCGGTGCTGCCGACCGTACCCAGGGCGCCCTCGGCGAAGCGGACACTGATGGCGTCCACCAGGTCGACCGGCACATCGAAGTTGGCCATAAAGGCGCTGACCGTCTCGGGCTGGAGACCGGTGGTCCAGAGGAGCAGGCCGGCCGAGTGGGTGACCTGGAGGTGGCCCTGGCCGCCGCCGGCCAGGCGGACGTCGCGGTAGCTCTGGGGCGTGGGGCCGGTGACCGGATACTGGAAGACCGGCTGATAGGCTTCCGGGCGGCCACGGTAGAACTCGACGACCATTGAGGCGAAGAGGCTGGCGACGAACTGGACCGGGCCCAGACGGCCGGAGGCGATCACCTCGCGGGCCCGGCGGGCGGTGGCGGTGTAGTGCCAGGGGTAGCCGACGATGATCTCCCGCCTTCGTTCGCGGGCCAGGGCCTCGAGGTCACGGGCGTGGCGGGCCTCCAGGACCATGGGTTTTTCGATGAGGACGTGCAGGCCGGCCTCCAGGCAGGCGCGGGCGACCGGGTAGTGGGCGGTGTGGTTGACGGCGATGACCGCGCCGTCGAGGGTCTCGTGGACTAAAAGATCGGCCACGTCGGTGTAGGTGCGTGAGATGTGGAAGTGGCGGGCGGCGGTCTGAAGCCGTTCCGGGTTGGCGTCGCAGAGGGCGACCAGGTCGGCATCGGGGTGGGCCAGGATGGCCGGGATGTGGGTGTAGGTGGCCCACCAGCCGGTGCCGATGACGGCCAGGCGGGCCTTACGGGGCGACTGCATCGTCTGCCTCCTCCCAGGGGACGTGTGCCCTATTGTCTCCCAGGAGGAGCGGCAGCGCAAGATCTGGAGCCACGTCGGGGGTCGCCCATGATCCGACAATCGCGCAGAAAGACGAGGCAGCGTATTGACGGCTGTTCGGAAGGTCCGTATAATCTTCCACAAACCTTTCCCTAAGAAACTATCCCAAAACAGGTGAATCTGGTAGGATTATGGTCAATTCTGGTTGACATGGTGGGAGCCAATGCCGCGACACAAGCGCGTCGCACAGGAATTGCCGACGATCTGGCGGGT
>DAOUAE010000059.1:0-7016 GCA_034433795.1 Chloroflexota bacterium | reverse complement strand
CGAACCACCGGTCCGCCTCCCGAGCAATCGTGGCCGAGAGAATCCGCGCCTTCTGCGCGGTGAGCAGGGTCAGCAGCCTGTCCGTCCGCTCCTTGGTGCGCACTTTCCCGAGACGCGGCAGTTGCACATGGCGGGGGAACACCCGAATGGTGCCGGTCAGCCGGGCTTTGTTGTCCTCCAGGCTCTTCTTGCGCTTGAACCGGGGTCTTTTCGCCCGGCCCTCCCGCCAGTTCCGGAAGGCCTTCTCCAAGTCCCGGAGGGCTTCCTGGGGGGCGCACTTCGAGACCTCCTGCCACCAGAGGGCGTGCTGCCTCTTCCAGCGGTTCCATTCCTTGTGGAGTTGGACGGCGGTGGGAAGGGGTTGACCCTGCGTCAGCGCCTCGAGACACCGCTGCAATCCCCAGTTGTACGCGAAGCGGGCGACCCCCACGTGCTTGGCCAAAGCCACCCGCTGCGCCCGGTTCGGGTCCAGTTCGAAACGGAACGCCTGCAGAACCTTCAGACAATCGTACATCCGTTCGTCTGAATAGATGTTAACAAAAAAGGCAACTGCTGTCAACCCCGGCCTCTTCGCTCTCGGACAAAAATTCCGGGGACGACAACGGGCCTTTCGAAACCCAGGGCCCGTGCCCTGGTGGGAGGCAACGTTCAGGCCAGGCAGCAGTCCACCGGCGACGGCGCCTGGGAGGACGACGCTATCCGGCAGCACCGGCGGCGGATGGCCGAGGCCCGGGACAGCCTCGAGACCGGGGTGCTCGTCCTGGACCGCCCCGAGTTTCCCCACGCAGAGCACGCAGGCGGTGGGGAGTGGGCCGGCCGGACTGCGGGGCGTTGGGGACGGCCGGTCGGCCGTGATCGCCAGTCAGACGGGTGCCCGCGGCTCCTCCCGGTCGACCGCCGGCTGCCCTCGCCCGAGCGCTGATTCACCGAGGAGGACGCCGAACAGAACGTATGGGCGCCCCCTTCTGTACTGTGCGCTCGGCGCCGAGCGAGCGTCAGGCGGCATGCCCAAAACGGGCGCGAGACCTCCCGGACGACCGGCCTCAGGGGGCAACCTGGAACTCGACCAGAGGGAGAGCGTCGCCCAGGACCGCCCCGTCCTCGCCCCGGACCGGGAGACGCCGACCGGTGCCCCGGTCGTAGAGGCCAACCAGGAGGCGGTAACGGCCCGGGGGCGTCGCCGGGTCCAGGGTCAGCCGGTAGTGGTCGGCGATCTCCTCGCCCGGCACCCAGGAGAGAGTCGGGTAGGTGTCGTCCACCGGCCGCTGGTCGCGGATGGCGTAGAGACGATCGCGGTCGCGCCCGCCGGCCTCGGCCGGGTGGCGGAGCACCTGGACGAAGACGTTGTAATCGCCGCTCGGCACCCGGAGCGGCCGCCAGAAGAGCGTGAGGTCGAGCGTCCCGCCCGGCGGCAGCGGCCGGTCGAGAGCGGGACTCAGGGCGAAGCCGCGCAGTTCGATCTCGGTGCCCAGGTAGACCCGCCGCTCCTGGCCGGTCGGACCGACGCTCTGGCGCGGCGGCCGGCCGACCGGGACAACGGTCAGCCGGCCCAGGGCCAGCCGGGCGACCTCCTGATCCTGGACGTCGAAGAGGCGCAGCCGAAAGGTGACCTCGCCGCCCGCGCCGATCGGCACTCCCAGATCCCACTGGTCGCGGACCAGGCCGCCCGCCCCCGCCTCGAGAGGGTGGCTCCGCTGGGTCAGGACCTCCTCGCCCTGGATCAGCTCCAGCCGCAGCCGCCGGACGGCCGCGCCGCCGGCCTCAACCCGCCAGTAGAGGACCAGAGTGAGCCGCTCCCCGGCCGTCACCCGCCGGACCACCTGGTCGTAGCCGAGGAGGACGAGCCCCGGCGCGACGGTCTCCCGGCGTTCGACCAGCGGCCGGAAGTCGGCGGCCAGCGCGAGATCGCGCCCCGCCGGCGCGTAGAGGAGCAGCTGCCGGGAGCCGAACGTGAAGGTCGCCCGCAGGGGCCAGACACGCCCCAGCTCGGCCAGGACCACCCGCTCCGGGTCCACCGCCGGCGCGTCCGGGTTGACCACCACCCAGAGACCGGTCGTTCCCGAGGCCAGCAGTCGCCGGACCTCGGCCCGGCGCTCGGCCGCCGGGAGCGGTCGGGCGTCCAGGTGCAGGACCGGCAGCGGTCCCGCGCCGGCGGCCCGAAAGAGCGGCCAGTCGCTTTCGGGGTAGAGGACGACGGCCTCGCCGGGCCGGGCGTAGGCCAGAAGCGCCCGGCCCAGGCTGAGGAAGTGGTCGCGGTCGACCCGGCCGGCCCGGTAGTCGCCGAGCGTCCAGAGGCTCAGGCCGGCCAGCCCCAGGGCCAGGAGCAGCCCGGCCGGCCGGAGGCGGCGGAGCAGGGCCACGACCACGATCCCCAGGAGCAGGGCGTAGCCCGGCAGGGCCAGGGGATAGGTCTCGACGGTGATGACCGGCGCCCGCAGGGCCGGCACCTGGGTGAGCACTCCCAGGAGCGCGGCCGCCCCGCCCAGCGCCAGGACCGCCAGGCCGGCCAGCCCCCGCACCCGGCGCCGCTCTTCCCCCGGCCAGCGCCAGGCCAGCGCCAGCCCGGCCAGCGCCAGGAGCACCAGCCCCCAGGCCAGCCCCCGGACCTGCTCGATCCGGACCGAGAGCCCCAGGGTGAGGAGCGCGGCGTAGAGGTCGCCGAAGGCCCGCCAGCCGCTCCGCCCGGCCGGCGCGCCCTCCAGCCGCAGCCAGCCGACCCCGGCCAGCCCCCCCAGCGGGGCCAGGAGCAGGCCGGCGGCCAGCAGCCCCCACCCGGCCACGGCCAGACGGGGCCTCGGGCCGCGCCCACCGGCCAGCGCCCAGAGAAGCCCCCCCAGCAGTCCGGCCAGCGCCGGACCGACCATGAGCGGCGCCAGGGCCACCGCCAGCGCCCCGGCCAGGCCGTAGCCCAGAAGGGCTCGCCCCGGCCGGTCAGGAAGATGGCGCAGGAGCAGCCAGCCCAGAAGCCAGACGGTCGCGGCCAGGGCCAGGGGGCCGACCGTCTGCGACCAGCCGAGATGCGGCCGGGCCAGGGCCAGAAAGAGCCCGGCCAGCAGTCCCAGGGCCGGGCCGCCGGCCCACCAGCCCAGCCGGACCAGAGCGGCGACGCCCACCAGCCCGGCCAGGGCCGCCGGCAGCCGCGCCGCCAGGAGATCGGATCCGGCCAGCGAGAGCCAGCCGGAGAGCCCCCAGGCGAAAAGCGGGCTCTGGAGATCGCGGCCCAGCGCGCTCCCCAGATCGGGCGGCAGCGTCCGGGCGAACCAGAGGAGCCGGGCCTCCTCGCCGCTCAGATTGCGGGCGTCGAGGAGATCGAGCCGGAGCCCCCAGGCCAGGAGCAGGAGGAGCCCGACCAGGAGGGGCCCGGTCCCCGTCGCCAGCCGCCGGGCCAGGGCGAGAAGGCCGGCGGCCGGTGGCCAGGCCGGTCGCCCCAGCGTCTCCGGTCGTGGCCTCATCCTCACCAGCCCGCGGCACCCCCATCCCAGCGGGGATCGCTCGCCCCCAGGAGCACCCCCGTGTCGGGATGGATCATAATCAGCTGGGCCCGGCCGCTGGCCCCCCAGTCGGGGCCGACCGCGACCCGATGCCCCCGGGCCCGCAGGGGTTCGGCCAGGGCGGCCAGCCGCCCCTCCAGGAAGAGGGTATTATCGGCCTGGTGCAGCCAGCGGGGGGCCTCGACCGCCGCCTGGATGTTCAGGCCGAAGTCCAGGACGTTGCAGAGGACCTGGAGGTTGGTCTGAACCTGGAAGTCGGCGCCGGGCGTCCCGCCGACGAGGAAGGGCCGGCCGTCACGGGCGACGAGATAGGTGTTGAGGGTGTGGATGGGGCGCTTCCCCGGCGCCAGGCAGTTGGGGCTCCGGGGGTCCAGGCTGAAGCCGAAGAGACGGTTGTTGAGGAGCACGCCCGTCCGCCCGGCGACGACCCCGCAGCCGAAGGCGTGGAAGATGCTCTGGATGAACGAGACGGCGTAGCCCTCGCGGTCGGCGGCGCAGAGGTAGGTGGTGTCGCGACCGAAGCGCCAGGGGTCCGGGTCGGGGACGGGCTCCCGGGCCCGGGCCGGGTCGATCCCGCGCCGCCGCTCGGCGGCGAACGCCTTGGTGAGGAGGGCGTCCAGCGGCCAGTGGACCCAGGCCGGGTCGCCGGCGTAGGCCAGCCGGTCGGCGAAGGCCAGTTTCTTGGCCTCCACCATCAGATGCACCGTCTCGGCGGTGTTGAGGCCAAGCGCCCCGAGGTCGAAGCCCTCGAGGAGATTGAGCATCAGCAGCAGGATGAAGCCCTGGGAGACCGGCGGCTGCTCGTAGACGGTGTAGCCCCGATAGGTGGTCTGGATGGGAGGAAGCACTTCGGTCCGGTGGGCGGCCAGGTCGGCCCGGTCGAGGAGCCCGCCGCTCTCACGCAGAAAGGCGGCGATCTCACGGGCGATCTCGCCCTGGTAGAAGGCCTCGCGTCCCCCCTCGGCGATCTGCCGGAGCGTCCGGGCGAGATCCGGCTGGCGGAAGAGGCTGCCCGGCGCCGGCGGGCGTCCGTCGGGCAGAAAGACGGCGGCCGAGGTCGGGTAGGTCCGCAGGAGGTCGGCGTGCTGGGCGATGACCTGGGCCATGCGCAGGCTGAGGGGGAACCCTTCCTCGGCGTAGGCGATGGCCGGGGCCAGGACGGTTGCGCGGGGCAGGCGGCCGAAGCGTTCGAGGGCGGTGAGCCAGCCGTCGACACAGCCCGGCACGCTGACCGCCCGCACGCCCCGCTGCGGGAGACCGTCGGGGAAGAGGTCGGGCCGGGCGGCCTGTGGGGCAGCGCCGCTGCCGTTGATGGCCGTCACCCGGCCGTCGGGGGTGGCGATGAGCAGAAACACATCGCCCCCCAGGTGGCTGGCCGAGGGCTCGACGACCGTCAGGACCGCCCCGGCGGCCACGGCGGCGTCGACGGCGTTGCCACCCTGGCGGAGCATCCAGAGGCCGGCCTGGGTGGCCAGCGGATGCGAGGTGGCCACCAGACCATGGCGGGCCGCGACGATCCCCCGCTCGGGGGGCGGCCCCTGGACCAGCCAGCTGGCGTGCTCGGGAAAACGCCCCATCGTCGCCCTCCAGACCGCAAACCTCTGCCGGCAGTATAGCCGGCGGCCCGCCGGCAGATCAACGGCCCCCTCGCCCCCGGCGCGCGCCCCCCACCGTCCTGAAGAGTGGCGCCGGTCGACCGGCCGATGACCCGGCGCGGCGCCGGGACCCGCTCCCGACGGGCGACCGTCGGCTCCCTGCCAGCGCCCCGCGCCACGCGCCGCCCGCCGGCGCGGCCCCCGCCCGGCCGGCACCGGACCGCCGGCGGCCCTGGCGAGCACTGGCCCGAACCAGCGCGCCCCGAGGCTGACCTCCCCGCGGCGGCTGACGCGCCGGCCACGGTCCAGAGCCGTGCGACAGACCTCTTGACAGGACCCGTCTGGGGCGGTATGATCCAGTTCAGAATCATTCCAGGAATGATTCTGAAGAAGGCCGGAACCGGCCTCGCCCCGGGGCGCGCCCTCGGATCCGACTGCCGGACACCATGAGGGAAGGGGGACAGCGATGTTCCTGCGCATCGACCGGCTGCAGATCGAACTGCCGGCGCCCAAGGAGAGCGACCCCAACGCCGCGGCGGCCGTCCAGGAGCTGCTCGGCGGGCGCTTCGGCGAGATGTCGACGCTGATGAACTACACCTACCAGTCCTTCAACTTCCGGGCCCACGATAAACTCAAGCCCTACCGCGACCTCATCGCCAACATCGCCACCGAGGAGCTGGGCCACATCGAACTGGTGGCGGCCACGGTCAACCTGCTGATCACCGGGGCGACCAGGCCGGCGCCGCCGGAGGCCGCACCGCTGGGGGTGGCCAAGGACCTGCGCAACACCCACCACTTCATCGCCACCGCCCAGACCGCCCTGGTCGGCAACTCGATGGGGGCCGCCTGGAGCGGCGACTACGTCTTCTGCAGTGGCAACCTGATCCTGGACCTCCTGCACAACTTCTTTCTGGAGTGCGGCGCCCGGCTGCAGAAGATCCGGGTCTACGAGATGACCACCAACCCGGTGGCCCGCGAGATGATCGGCTATCTCCTGGTCCGCGGCGGCGTCCACGCCACGGCCTACGCCAGGGCCCTGGAGACGCTGACCGGGGTGAACATGACCAAACTCCTGCCGATCCCGCGGATCGAGAACGCCAGGTTCCCCGAGGCGCGGAAGTACGAGGCGATGGGCGTGCACCGGACCCTCTATCGCTTCAGCCCGAACGACTACCGCGACATCGCTCAGATCTGGCGCGGACCGGCGCCCACCGGCGACGGCGACCTCCAGGTGGTGGACGGGCCGCCGGCCGGCGGTCCGGTGCCGGTGCTGCCGCCGCTGCCCGAGGAGATGGCCCCGGAGTACGACCCGGCCGAGATCATCGCCCTGGCCCAGAAACTCCAGGCTGCGGCCTCCTAGGCCCCCTCGCCCGGGCGTGGCCCCCGGTCCGGCAGCGGACCGGGGGCCTTCGTTCTCGGCGGCTCGCCCGGGAGACGACGCTCCGGTGGAGGCCGGCCGGACCGCGCCACCACGCTCCGATCCGGCGAGAACCGGTGGGCAGCGGTCGGGCGCGCACCCACCGACCGCTGCCCGGCCATCGCCTCAGGCGGAGGAAGGCCAGAGCCCCGGACACTCATCCCCTGGCCCCGGTCAGCCGAGAGGACCCGGCCGTGGCGCGCGGATCGGCCCTCAGGCGCCCCTCCTGGCCGCCAACCGCCGGCCAGGAGTCCCCTCTCCGGCGCGTAATAAAACGACCGCCGGGGTGGTCACTCTCCCCGGCGGTCGATGACGTGCAGCACCGGCCCCTCAAAGGCCGGCGACCTCCTCTGCCGGGGCGACGATCTCGCCCCGCGGGGTCAGCAAACCGATCTTCTGCTGTCGCGCCTCAGCCGGCGCCCGCAGATCCGGGCTCAGGCCGAAGGCGTAGACCAGGTAGGGGCCGGGAACGCCGGTCGCCTGCAGGCGCTGCCGAAACCCCTCCGACCGCAC
>DAOUAE010000058.1:0-17619 GCA_034433795.1 Chloroflexota bacterium | reverse complement strand
CGGCGCCGATTGAGCCGCGGGGGCACGAAAAAGGGCACCAGGCAACACCATGCCTGGTGCCCGACGGGTCTCTCCCGAAGCCGCGCCCCCATACGGGGAACCTCCTGCGCCCAGCGGCTCTCTTCACCCGGAAGTATAGTTCTGGCGGGCGGAACCGTCAAGGTTTTCCGGTCGCCTGCCAGCGGTTTTTACTTAGGTTTAACGGCCCCTATCGGTCTGACGTTCTCTGCCTCAGCCCGGGGGACGGCGCTGGCGCTTGACCGGCGGCCGGCGGGCCCGGCGGGCCCGGTAGTACTCCAGGATGCGCTCGGGCGGGCGCACCGGCACCACGCTCAGGTGCACCCCCCGGGCGGCCCAGGCCCGCAGCCGCTCGTTGACCACCGCCAGCACCTCCTCCGGGTCCTCAACGTCGGCGATCACCACCAGCTGCAGACTCCCCGGCCGGTCGCCCGGAACGGTCTCGACCCGGACCTCCGGGTAGTGCAGCCGGAGCAGGGCGGTGATCTCCTCGACCGCCGCCGCCAGAAGATCCGCTCCCGGTCGTTCCATCGCGCGTTCTCCTCTCGCCCGTCCATGGTAGCACAGGCCGCGCCCGCCCGCCGCCGGTCTCCCGCACGACCCCGGCACGGCCGACCGGAGACCGCTGGCACCCCTCTTGCACCACCAGCCCCCGGCCATAAGACCGTCCACCGGACAGGACAGCACCGATGGAGACGCCCGCCCCGGCCGATCGCGCCCGGACCGTCCAGCACTGGCTCCGACGCACCGCCGACCTCCTGCTGGCCAGCCGGCCAGAGCCGCTCCTGGCCGCCGCCGACCTCCTCAGCGCCACCCTCCGCCGCGGCGGCAAGGTCCTGGTCGTCGGCAACGGCGGCTCGGCCGCCGAGGCCCAGCATCTGGCCGGCGAGCTGGTCGGCCGCTTCCAGAAGGACCGCTCCGCCCTGCCGGCCGTGGCCCTGACCGCCGACGGGGCGGTCCTGACCGCCCTGGCCAACGACCTGGCCTTCAGCGAGGTCTTCGCCCGGCAGGTCGAGGCCCTCGGCCGCCCCGGCGACCTCCTGGTGGCCCTGAGCACCAGCGGCCGCTCGGCCAACGTCCAGGCCGCCGTGGCTCGGGCCCGGCAGCGCGGCCTCGCCGTCCTGGTCCTGACCGGCCAGGAGGGCACCGCCCTGGCCCACCAGGCCGATGTCGCCCTGGTCGTGCCCAGCACGGTGCCGGCCGCCGTCCAGGAGGTCCACCTCGTGTACCTGCACCTCCTCTGCGCCCTGGTTGAAGAGAGCCTCTTTGGAGGGACACCCTGATGCGTCCGGCCGTCTTCCTCGACCGCGACGGCACCCTCATCACCGACCAGCAGTTCCGCTTCGACCCGGCGGCCATCCGCCTCCGGCCCGGCGCCCGCGCGGCCCTGCGCCTCCTCCAGCAGCACGGCTACACCCTGGTGGTGGTGACCAACCAGTCGGGCGTTGCCCGTGGCTACTTCCCCGAGGAGGCGGTCCGGGCCTTCCACGCCGCCCTGGACCGGCGGCTGCGGACGGCGGGCCTGCGGATCGCCGGCTACTTCTACTGCCCGCACCACCCCGCGGGCACGGTGGCCGCCTACCGCCAGGACTGCTCCTGCCGCAAGCCCCGCCCGGGGCTCCTCCTCCAGGCCGCCCGGGCGCTGGATCTCGACCTGGGGCGGTCGTGGATGGTGGGCGATATCGCCGCCGACGTCCTGGCCGGCCAGGCCGCCGGCTGCCGGACGGCCCTGGTCACCCGCCGCCCGGGCCCCGAACTGCGCACGCTGGCCACCCCGCCCACCGTGGTGGCCCGCCACCTCTGGGCGGCCGCCCGCCGGATCCTCGGCCAGCCGCTCCCAGACCCCTCCCGCCGGCTGCGGGTGAAGTGGCGGTGACCGGGCTGACCTCTCTCGTCCAGCGGTTCAGCGGCCGGCGGGCGCTGGTCGTCGGCGATGTAATGCTCGACGCCTACTACGAGGGCACGGCCAGCCGTCTCTGCCCCGAGGCCCCGGTGCCGGTCATTCAGGGCCGGGCCCGCCTCTGCCAGCCGGGCGGCGCCGGCAACACCGCCGTCAACGCCCGGGCCCTGGGCGCCACCGTGGCCCTCCTGGGCGTCGTCGGGGCCGACGCCACCGGCGACCTGCTCCAGGCCTGCCTGCAGGCCCACCAGGTCCCCACCCAGCACCTCCTGGTGGCCGCCGACCGGCCCACCACGATCAAACTGCGCCTGGTCGCCGACGGCCACCTGGTCGCCCGCTACGATGAGGGGATCACCACCGACCTCTCCCCCGAACTGGAGGCCACGCTCCACGCCCGCTTCCGCACGCTCTACGCCCAGTGCGACGTGGTCATCATCAGCGACTACCTGAAAGGCGCCATCACCCCCCGCTTCCTGCGCCTGCTGACCCGGCTGCTCCGGAAGCTCCCCCGCCCGGTGGTGGTGGATTGTAAAGATCTGGCCCGCCACCCGTTCCGCCACGTCACCGTCCTCACCCCCAACCACCACGAGGCCCGCCTGGCCGGTCGCAGCCTGCGCCTGAGCGGCGAGGTCCCCCTGGAGCGGCTGGGCCAGATCCTCCTGGCCCGCCTCAACGTCCAGGCGGTGGTCATCACCCTGGGCGCCGAGGGCGCGCTCCTCATCGAGCCCGGCCAGCCGGCCCGCCACCTGCCGGTCCGCACCGTCGCCCAGACCCCGGCCATCGGCGCCGGCGACGCCCTGGCCGCCACCCTGGGCCTGGCCCTGGCCGCCGGCGCCGACCTCGTCACCGCCACCCGGCTGGCCGTCGACGCCGCCAGCCTGGCCGTCCGTCAGCCGCGCACGGCCATCGTCAGCCGCGAGGCGCTCCTGGCCCATCTGGCCCACCCCGTCCCCGACGGGGTGGCCGTCGCCACCGGCGACGGTCAGAGGGGGGTGAGACCGTGAGCCCGTTCCCCGCGGGGACGGCGCTCGCCCCGGAGCGCTGGCGGCAGGCCCGCCGGCTGCTGCTCGTCCGGCTCGACAATCTGGGCGACGTGATCCTGATGACGCCGGCCTTCCGGGCCATCAAGGAGACCTGCCCCCACATCGCCCTCACCCTGCTGGCCAGCCCGACCGGGGCCGCCGTCGCCCCGCTGGTCCCGGAACTGGACGACGTCATCGTCTACCCCGCGCCCTGGACCGACCTGACCGGCGACCGCCCCCCCGACCCGAGCGTCGAACTGGCCACCCTCGAGCGGCTGCGGGCCGGCCGCTTCGACGGCGCCATCATCTTCACCAGCTACCACCAGAGCCCGCTCCCGGCCGCCCTCCTGGCCTATCTGGCCGGCATCCCCCTGCGCCACGCCGCCTCGGTGGATTTCCCCGGTCGGCTCCTGACCAGCCGGCACCGTCACCCGGACCGCCGTCTGCACGAGGTCGAACGGGCCCTGGACCTGGTCGGCGCCCTGGGCTTTGGGACCAGCGACCCGGCCATCCGCCTGCGGGTGCCGCCCGCCGAGCGGGCCTGGGCGGAGGCCCGCTGGCCCCCCGGCCGGCCCCGGATTATCGTCCACCCCGGCTGCACCGCTCCGGCCCGGGCCTACCCACCGGCCCTCTACGCCCAGGTGGTGGCCCGGCTCACGGCCCAGGGGGCGGCGGTCATCGTCACCGGCGGGCCGGCCGAACGGGCCCTGGCCACCCAGGTGGCCGGCCCGACCGCCCTGTCTCTGGCCGGCCAGACCACCCTCCCCCAGCTGGCCGGCCTCATCGCCACCGCCGACCTCGTCCTCACCAACAACACCGGTCCGATGCACCTGGCCGCCGGCCTGCAGACGCCGGTGGTCGCCCTCTTCGCCCAGACCAACGACCCCGCCCAGTGGGGCCCCTGGCGGGTCCCCCACCGTCTCCTCTACCGTCCGGTGGACTGCGCCCTCTGCCGCTTCTTCCGCTGCCCCTACGACAACGCCTGTCTGGCCGCCGTCTCCCCCGAGACGGTGGTGGCGACCGTCTGGGACCTCCTGAAGACCGCCCGACGGGAGCGCCCATGATCCTGCGCTCGGTGCTCTTTATCGAACTCCTCGGCGGGATCGGCGATCTCCTAATCGCCCTGCCGGCCATCCACGCTCTGGCCCGCAGCCACCCGCTGGCCCACCTGACCGTTCTGACCTTCCGACCGGGCAGCAGCCTGCTCCAGAGCGATCCGCTGGTCCACCGGGTCATCGGCCTGGAGCGACCGACCGGGCCCGTGGCCGGGGCGCGGCTGCGCGCCTGGGTGGCCGATCTCCTGGCCGCCGAATTCTTCGACGCCATTATCAGCGACAGCCGCCACAGCGGGCTGGCCGACCTGGTCCGCCAGGCCCCGGCCGTGGTCCGGGTGGACAACCTCTGGCGCCAGCCGCCGATCGACCGGCGCAACGAGGAGGTCTTCCTGCTCAACCTGCTGGCCGAGGGGCTCGTCCGGCCGGAGACGCTCGACCCCGTGCCCCGCCTCTACCTCACCCCGGCCGAACAGCAGGCCGCCGCCGCCTGGTGGCAGGGCCAGGGCCTGGCCCGCGACCGGGTGGTGGTCCTCAACCCCCATAGCGGCATGCCGGTCAAGGCCTGGCCGCCCGACGCCTTTGTCCAGGTGGCCCGGCGGCTGCGGGCCGAGGGCTATCCCTGCGCCGTCATCGCCGGCGAACACCCCCAGGTCGCCCGGGCGCTGGCCGACCGCAGCGGGGCGCTGCTCCTGCCGCCCTCCGACCTCCGCACGCTGGCCGCCCGGCTCCAGGGCACGGCGGCCGTCGTCTCGGCCGACACCGGCCCGGCCCGGCTGGCGGCCGCCGTCGGCACCCCGGTGGTCGCCCTCTTCGGCCCGACCTGGGCCGGACGCTACGGACTCCCGGCGCCCAGCGTCAATCTCCAGTCGCCGTTCGCCTGTCCCGAGCTCCAGCCGCGCAACTTCACCCTGCAGCGCTGCTGGTGGAGCGGCGTCTGTCGCTACCCGGAGAAGGTCAACTGCCTGGAGGACATCGCCCCGGAGACGGTCGTTCAGGCGGTATGGCGGCTGCTCACCCCCGAAAAGGAGAGACCGGCGTGATCCCTCTCCCCGCGCCGGCGACCGGGCGCCCGGCCGCTCCCATCGACGCGCCGGCACCGGCGCCGCCCTTCCCCCCGGAGAGCCAGGCCGTCCTCCAGACCCGGCCCATCGCCTGGGACGACGTCCGGCGTGTGCTCGCCGTCCGCCAGGACAACCGGGGCGACGTCCTCCTCTGCGGGCCGGCCCTGCGGGCGATCAAGGAGGCCCGGCCGCAGGTGCACCTCACGCTCTGGACCAGCCCGGCCGGCGCCGAAGTCTGGCCTCTCCTGCCCTGGGTGGACGCTGTCCTGGTCAGTCGCCCGCTCTGGCAGGATGTGGCCGGACGGCTGCCCTTCGACCCGGCCCGCGAGCGCCGGCTGATCGCCCGGCTACGCCGTGGCGGCTACGATGTGGCCATCATTTTCACCAGCTTCGCCCAGAGCCCCTTCCCCCCGGCCTACGCCGCCTACCTGGCCGGCATCCCGGTGCGGATCGGCCAGTCGAAGGAGTTCGGCGGAGGCGTGCTCTCCCATCCCGTCCCGCCGCCGCCCGACGCCCTGCACCAGGCCGAGCGCAACCTGCGCCTGGTCGAGGCGGTGGGCCTGCCGGTCGGCGATCGGCAGCTGGCGCTCAGCCTCCCGCCGGCCGCCCGCCGCCGGGCGGCCCGTCTCCTCCGGCGGGCCGGCGTGACCGGGTCCTACCTTCTGGTCACTCCCGGCGCCTCCTGCCCCGCCCGACGCTACCCGCTCGACCGCCTGCTCCAGGCCCTGGCCATGGTGCTCGCGGCCTGGCCGGGCTGGGCGGTGCTCGGCGGCGACCGGGCCGAGGCCGAACGGCTGGCGGCCGCCGGCCCTCTCCCACCCCGGACCGTCTCGCTGGCCGGGCAGACCGACCTCCCGACCCTGGCCGCCCTGGTGGCCAGGGCGGCGCTGGTCCTCACGCCCAACACCCTGGCCATGCACCTGGCCGACGCCAGCCGCGTCCCGGTGGTCGTCCTCTTCGCCGGCACCGAGCTGGAGTGCCAGTGGCGCCCCCGGGCCACCCGTCACCGTCTGCTCCGCCGCGAGACGCCCTGCAGCCCCTGCTACCGCTTCGACTGCCCCTACGGTCTGGCCTGCCTCGACCTGCCGCCGGCGGGGGTGGCCCGGGCCGTTCTCGAGCTGCTGGCGGCCGCTGGCACGGCCCCTGCTCTCCAGCCTGGCCGGGAGCGATGATGCGGATTGCCGTCCTGCGGGCCCTGCACCTGGGCGACCTCCTGCTGCTCATCCCGGCGCTCCGGGCGCTGCGGGCCGCCTTCCCCCACGCCCGCATCGATTTCATCGGCCTGCCCTGGGCCCGGGAGTTCCTGGCCCGGTTCGGCTACACCGACGACTTTCTGGAGTTCCCCGGCTGGCCGGGCATCCCGGAGGTGCCGGTGGAGGCCGACCGGCTGGCCGCCTTCCTGGTCCGGGTCCGGCAGCGCCGCTACGACCTGGCCCTCCAGTTCCACGGCAACGGCGCGGTCAGCAACGGCTTCCTCGCCGCCCTGGGCGCCCGGCTGACCGTGGGCTACTACCCGGCCGATGGCCATGGCCTCCGGCCCGACCTGGGCCAGCCCTATCCCGAAGACCTCCCCGAGGTCCTCCGGTGCCTGAACCTCCTCACCCTCCTCGGCGTCCGCCCGCGCGGCGCCGCGCTGGAGTTCCCGCTCCACCCGGCCGACCGGGCCGAGGCCGCCGCCCGGCTGGGGCCGGCCGACCAGCCGGGCCGCCCGCTGGTGGTCCTCCACCCCGGGGCCCGACCGCCCGCCCGCCGCTGGCCAGCCGAACGGTTCGCCGCCCTGGCCCGCCGGCTCCGGGCCGACGGGCTGACCGTGGTGGTCGTCGGCGGCCCCAGCGACCGCGAGACTCTGGCCGCCGTCCGGGCCCACCTGGACCCGGCCGTCCCGGTGATCGCCGACCTCAGCCTGGGGGGGCTGGCCGCCCTCCTGGCCCGGGCCACCCTCTTCATCGGCAACGACTCCGGGCCGGCCCACCTGGCGGTGGCGGTCGACACCCCCAGTCTGCGCCTCTTCGGCCCGGCCGACCCGCGCCGCTGGGCGCCGCTCGACCAGACCCGGCACCGCCTGCTCCACCGCCCGGTCGCCTGCAGCCCCTGCCAGCACTGGACCTGCCCCCTCGACCACCGCTGCCTGCGCCAGTGGACGGTGCCCGTGGTCCATCAGGCCGCCCGCGATCTGCTCGCGGCCACGGCCAGCCCGGTCGCCCGCCAGCCAGGGCTCGTGGCCGCGCGGCGATCGCCGGCGACAACCCCCCAGTCGGGAGCCGCCTGAGATGCGTCTGACCATTCTCATCTGGCACATCCACGGCAGTTACCTGCGTCTCCTGGCCGAGCTGCCCCACACCTTCATCGTCCCGGTCCGCCCCGGCCGGCCCGAGGGCTATGGGGGACGCTGGGGCCACTTCGACTGGCCCCCCAACGTGGTCGAGGTCCCGGCCGAGCGCGTCCGCGACCTGCCTCTCGATCTCCTCATCTTCCAGACCCCCCGCAACTACCTGCGCGACCAGTACGAGATTCTCACCCCGGCCCAGCGGTCGCGGCCCCGCCTTTATCTCGAGCACAACACCCCCAAAGGCCATCCCGACCGTCTGCGCCACCTGGTCGACGACCCCTATACGCTCGTGGTCCACGTCACCCACTACAACCGCCTCTTCTGGGACTGCGGCCGCAGCCCGACCTGCGTCATCGAGCACACCGCCCTGGTTCCGGAGACACTCCGGGCCGACTACGCCCTGGCCCGGGGCCTGGTGGTGGTCAACAACCTCGCCCAGCGCGGCCGGGTCTGCGGCTACGACATTTTCCAGACCCTGCGCCAGCGGGTGCCGCTCGACCTGGCCGGGATGGGCTCCGACGACCTGGGCGGATTGGGCGACCTCCCCCAGGCGGTCCTCTGGGCCAGGGCCAGCCGCTACCGCTTCTTCTTCAACCCCATCCGCTACACCAGCCTGCCGCTGGCCGTGGTCGAGGCCATGCACCTGGGCCTGCCCATCGTGGCCCTGGCCACCACCGAACTGCCGACCGTCATCCGGCATGGGGAGAACGGCTTCATCAGCAACGATCTCGCGGTCCTGACCGAGGCCATGCGGGCGCTCCTGGCCGACCCCGATCTGGCCCGGCGTCTGGGCGAGAACGCCCGGGCCACGGCCCGGGCGCGCTTCGGTCTGGAGCGCTTCCGGCGCGACTGGCAGCGGGCCCTGGAGTGGGCCCTGGACCTCGCCCCGCCCCGGGAGTCCTGACGATGCGGATCGCCTTTATCAGCGAGCACGCCAGTCCGCTGGCGCCCCTCGGCGGCGCCGACCAGGGCGGCCAGAACGTCTACGTGGCCGAACTCAGCCGCCACCTCGGCCAGCTGGGCTTTCTGGTCGATATCTTTACCCGCCGTGACGACCCGGCCCTGCCCGAGCGGGTGCCGCTGGCCCCCAACGTGACGGTCGTTCACATCGCCGCCGGTCCGCCCGAGCCCATTCCCAAAGACCACCTCTTCCCGCTGATGCCGGCCATGGTCGAGGGGATCGACCGGGTGGCCGCCGCCACCGGCGGCTACGCCCTGCTGCACAGCCACTTCTGGATGTCGGGCTGGGTCGGCTGCGTCCTCCGGCGGCGCTGGCGGGTCCCGCTGGTCCAGACCTTCCACGCCCTGGGGGTGACCAAGCGTCGCCACCAGGGCGCGGCCGACACCAGCCCCCTGGAGCGCATCCCGACCGAGCGTCAGATTGTCCGTCAGGCCGACTGCATCATCGCCACCGCTCCGCACGAGGTCGAGGAGCTGGCCCGCGACTACTGGGCCGACCGGGCGAAAATCACGGTCGTCCCCTGCGGGGTGGACACCACCCACTTCCGGCCCCAGCCGGCCGGGGCGGCGCGCCAGCGCCTGGGGCTGCCGCTCGACCGGCTCATCCTCCTCTACGTCGGCCGGGTGCTCCCCCGCAAGGGGATCGACACCATTCTGCTGGCCCTGGACCGGCTGCCCTGCGACCTGCGGAGCCGGGTTCTCGGTCTGGTGGTCGGGGGGGCGGCCGACGCGACCGATCCCCTGGCCGACCCGGAGGTGGCCCGCCTCCACGCTCTGGCCTGGGCCCTGGGGCTGAGCGACCAGGTCCGGTTCACCGGCTGGCGGCCCCGGGCGGTGCTCCCCGACTACTTCGCCGCCGCCGACGTGGTCGTCACCACGCCGTGGTACGAGCCGTTCGGCATGGTGCCGCTGGAGGCGATGGCCTGCGGCCGGCCGGTGGTGGCCGCCGCCGTCGGCGGGCTGGCCTTCTCGGTGGTCCATGAGGAGACGGGGCTGCTGGTCCCGCCCCGCGACCCGGCGGCGCTAGCCGTGGCGCTCACCCGCCTGTTCCGCCAGCCCGACCTGGGCCGCCGCCTGGGCGCGGCCGGCCGGGCCCGGGTGGTCCAGCATTTCCGCTGGCCGGTCATCGCCCGGCGGGTGGCCGCCGTCTACGCCGGGCTGCTGGCCGGGACCCCGGCCGTTCTCCCGCAGGGAGCGATGGTGAGCCGTGAAGACCGTTGAGGTCCTGATCCCGACCTGCAATCGGCCGCTGGCCCTGGCCATCACCCTGACCGGGCTGCTGGGGCAGACGTTTCGCGATTTTGATATCATCATCTCCGACCAGTCCGACGAGCCGGTGGCGGACCGGCCCGAGATCCAGGCCCTGGCCCGCCTCGCGGCCCATCGGGGGATCGGGCTGCGGATCGAGCGGCATCTGCCCCGGCGGGGGATGGCCGAGCAGCGCCAGTTCCTGCTGGATCTCAGCCGGGCGCCCTACGTCCTGTACCTGGACGACGACCTGTATCTGGAGCCGCCGGTGGTCGAGCGCATGGTCGAGACGATCCGCCGTGAGGGCTGCGGCTTCGTCGGCTGCGCCTGTATCGGGCTCCGGTTTCGCGACGACGTCCGTCCCCACGAGCAGCAGATCGACCTGTGGGAGGGACCGGTTCGGCCCGAGCCGTTCACCTGGGAGACCATCCCCTGGGAGCGGCACCGGCTGCACAATGCCGCCAATCCCCTGCACCTGGCCGAACGGCTGGCCGACCGGATCGCCCGCGAGGGGGTCGTGCGCTACAAGGTGGTCTGGGTCGGAGGCAACGTCCTCTACGACCGGGCCAAGCTGCTGGCGGTGGGCGGCTTCAGCTTCTGGCCGGAGCTGCCGCCGGAGCACTGCGGCGAGGAGGTGGCGGTCCAGATCCTGCTGCTGCGGACCTACGGCGGCTGCGGGCTCCTGCCCAGCGGCACCTACCACCTGGAGCTGCCGACCACCATCCCCGACCGCCGGCACAACACCGACGCCATCATCCGCCGCCGGCTGGCCGTCCTGGCCGGCCCGCCGGCCCACGGAGGCTAGAGGCCTGTGGAGTGGTTCAACGACCAGCCGCTGCGGCCGCGGCCGCACCTGGCGGTTCTCTTCTACGACGCGATCGGCGACTTTGTGGTGGTGACGCCGCTCCTGCGGGGGCTGCGGGAGAAGTATCCCGGCTGCACCATCGACTACCTCAGCGGCGAGCGGACCCGCGACCTGGAGGCCGCCTCCCCGCTCATCGACGCCCGCTTCTCGGTCTTCGGCGACCCCGAGGCCCTGCGCCGTCTCCCGGCCTGGGTGGCCGCGCGCGAGGCGGCGGCCGGCCCCTACGATCTGGCCATCAACTGCGACTTCCACCCCCTCCTGGCGGTGGTCACCCGTCTGCTGGCCCCGCGCTACGTGGTCGGGCGCTGCCTGGGCCCCGATCTGCGCGATGATCTCCCCCGGGCGCCGGGCAAGGTCCACCAGCTGCACGACGAGTACTGGGCCGCGCCGGACCTGCTGGAGCGCTACGGGGATGTGCTGACCTCGACCTTCATCGGCGAGATCCTCTGCCGGCTGGCCTTCGTCACCACCGATTTCCACCGGACCACCGTGCCGGCCACCCCCCCGCCGGCGCCGGTGCCCGACGTCCTCATCGCCACCGGCGGACGCCGACCGGCCAAACTCTGGCCGGCCGCCCACTGGCGGGCGGTCATCGCCTGGTGCGCCGCCCAGGGGCTCACGGTCGGGCTCCTGGGCGACCGGCCGGCGGCCCAGGCCGCGGTCTACCACGCCGGGGCGCTGGAGGCGGAGCTGCTGCGGACCACGCCGCTGGTGGATCTGCGCGGGCGGTTCCGTCTGCCGGAGGTGGCCGGGGCCCTGCAGCGGGCCCGGGCCTGCGTCAGCGTCGACAATGGTATCATGCACCTGGCCTACAGCGTCGGGACGCCGACCATCGCCATCTTCGGGGCCAGCCCCTGGTGGCTCTGGACGCCGCGCGTCCCCCATCTGCAGGTGGTCACGCCGCCCGAGCCGTGCGCCTGCGCGGCGGCGAGCCGCTTTCGCCACGCCGCCTGCGCGCAGCCGGCCCGGCACTGCCTGGCCCAGATCCGGCCGGAGATGGTCATCGAACGGCTGGCCAGCGTCCTCCGGCCGGAGGACCCGGACACCGTGGCGGGCCCGAACGGGCCCCGCGAGGGAGGGAGAGCATGCAGTTCTGGTTCGGCTTCCTCATCGGCGCCGGGGCGGTGATGCTCTGGCAGTATCGCCAGCAGCAGCGCCAGGCCCTGGTCGAGCAGGTGCGCTGGGCGCTCCAGGCCAACCCGCGCACCCGGCTGGTGAACATCGACGTGGCCTGGGAGGACGGGGCCATCGTCCTGCGCGGCCAGACCGACCGGCCCGAGGTGCGTCAGGCGGCCGAGGAGATCGCCCGGGGCATTCCGGGGGTGGCGGCGGTCCGCAACGAGATCGTCGTCACCACGCCGGGCGGTCTGACCACCGGCGAGGCGCCGGCGTGACCGTCCCGCTCGTTCTGGCCGGCGAGGTCGAGGCGGCCCTGGCCCAGGGCCAGCCGGTGGTGGCCGTGGAGACGGCGTTCCTCACCCACGGCCTGCCCTGGCCGGTCAATCTGGAGACGCTGCGTGATCTTGAGGCGATCATCCGGGCGGCCGGGGCCGTCCCGGCCGCCATCGGGCTGGTGGCCGGCCAGGTCCGGGTGGGGCTGGAGCCGCCGCTCCAGGAGCGGCTGGCCACGGCTGACGATCGGGCCAAAGCCAGCGTGGGCGACCTGGCGCCCCTGTGCCTGGCCGGGGCCGACGCCGGGCTGACGGTGAGCGCCACGGTGACGGTCGCCGCCTGGGTGGGCATCCCGGTGATGGTCACCGGCGGGCTGGGCGGCGTCCACCGGGGGGCCGTCCGCACGTTCGACATTTCGGCTGACCTGGGAGCGCTGGCCCGCAGCCCGGTCCTGGTGGTCTGCAGCGGGGCCAAAAGCGTCCTGGACCTCCCGGCCACGCTCGAACTGCTGGAGACGCTGGGGGTGCCGGTGGTCGGCTACCAGACCGACGACTTCCCGGCCTTCTACGTGGCCCGGTCCGGTCGGCCGCTGGCCCACCGGGTGGAGACGCCGGCGGCGGCGGCCCGGCTGCTCCATCTCCAGCGGACGCTGGGGCTGCCCCAGGCGGTGGTTCTGGCCCAGCCGGTCCCGGCCGAGGCGGCCCTGGCGGCCGAGGCGGTCGAGCGGTGGCTGGCTGAGGCCGAGCGGGCGGCCGAACTGGCCGGTGTGCGGGGAAAGGCCGTGACACCCTATCTGCTGCAGGCGCTGGCCACGGTCAGCCAGGGGGCGACGCTGCGGGCCAATCTGGCGCTGCTGCGGGCGAACGCCCGGCTGGGGGCGGCGGTGGCCGTGGCCTACCGTCAGCTGGTGGCCAGCGAGGCTGTCCGCTAGAGCGCGGGCGGCCCGACTGTAGGTGCCCGAGGAGACAGCGATGACCGAGCCGCGCGACCTCTATGCCATTCTGGGCGTGGCCCCGACGGCCACCCTGGCCGAGATCCGTCAGGCCTACCGGCGCCTGGTCCGCCAGTACCATCCCGACCGGCACCCCGGCGACCCGGCCGCCCACGCCCGGATGGTCGAGATCAACGCCGCCTACGCCGTCCTCTCCGACCCCGACCGCCGGGCCGCCTACGACGCCGCCCGGCGGCCCTCCACGCCGCGCGGCGGGACGTCGCCGGTCTGGACCGCGCCCGCTGACCCGGGCGACCCCTTCGTCCGGCTGGCGGCGCTGCTGGAGCTGATGGAGGTGGCCGTCTGGGCCGATCTCTGGGCTCTCCGGCGGCTCCTCAGGCTTCTCGGCCGCTGGTAGCCGGGAGCACCTGGACCCAGACCTCCCGCTGGCGGGGGCCGTCGAACTCGCAGAAGAAGATCGCCTGCCAGGTTCCCAGTTGCAGCCGGCCGTCGGCGATGAGCACGGTGACGCTGTGGCCCACCAGGCTGGCCTTGATGTGGGCGGCGGCGTTGCCCTCGGCGTGGGCGTAGGGGCCCACCCAGGGGACCAGCCGGTCGAGGTGGGCCAGGATGTCGCGGGGCACCGCCGGGTCGGCGTTCTCGTTGAGGGTGACCGCCGCCGTGGTGTGGGGGATATACACGGTGCAGAGCCCCTGGCGCACCCCGCTCTGCCGGACCACCTGTTCGACGAGCGGGGTGATGTTCTCCATGGCGTCGCGCTGACGGGTCTGAAGCGTCAGCCGTCGGATCATCGGTCGACCTCCCACGCGAACCGTCCGGCCGGCCGCCGGCCCCCTGCCCGGACCATGGCCGCACGCGCGCCGGCGCCGCAATTTTCCCCTCTCGTCAGCCCGCGCGGCATGGTGTATAAGAGGGCGCGGCCGGCCCACCGGCTGATTCTCGCAGAGAAGGATGCTGCGCACAATGAGTCAGACCGTCAGAATCGGCATCATCGGCGCCGGACGCATCGCCCACGTCCACGTCAAGTACTTCCAGCAGATCCCCTGGGTGGAGATCGTCGGCGTGGCCGACATCGTCGCCGAGCGGGCCCAGGAGGCCGCCCGCGCCTGGGGCCTGCCGCCCGATCGCGCCTTTACCGACCACCGCGACCTGCTGGAGCGGGTCGAGATGGACGCGGTGAGCATCTGCACGTTCAACATGGCCCACCGCGAGCCGACGGTGGACGCCCTCAGCGCCGGCAAGCACGTGCTCCTGGAGAAGCCCATGGCCGCCACACTGGAGGACGCCCGGGCCATTATGCGGGCCTGGGAGGGCTCGGGCAAGATCCTCATGGTCGGTTTCCAGCCCGACTTCTCGGCCGAACACCGGGCGGCCAAGCAGGTGGTGGACGCGGGCGCGCTGGGATGGATCTACTACGCCGAGGCGGTCACCCACCGGCGCTGGAACATTCCCGGCGGCTCGTTCGTCAAGAAGGCCTCCGCCGGCGCCGGGACCCTGGTGGACACCGGTGTCTACGCCCTGCACACCGCTCTCTGGCTGATGGGCGACCCCAAACCGGTCAGCGTCAGCGCGATGACGGCCGACTACCTCAGCAAGAGCTACCCGGGAGTGGGCCGGGGCTGGGGCGGCACCTGGCGGGCCGAGGACATGGAGGTTGAGGAGTTCGCCGTGGCCTTCGTGCGCTTTGAGAGCGGGGCGGTGCTGGTCCTGAAGTCCTCCTGGGCGGCCAACATCGACTCGCTGGGGCGGACGTTCTTTCTGGGGACGAAGGGTGGGATGGCCCTCAACCCGCTCGAGCTCTACTTCAACCACCACATCGGCGACCTCAATCTCACCGCCACGGTCCAGGGGCTGCGGCCGGTGGACGAGTGGGCCGAGAAGATCCGGGGGCCTTCGCCGAGGCGGTCCGCGACGGCCGGCCCTCGCCCATCGATCCGCGCGGGGTCTTTCTGACCAATGTGATCATGGACGGCGCCCTGCGTTCGGCCGCTCTGGGCTACGAGGTCAAGGTCGACCCGACCTACTGAACGGCGGCGGAGGCCCGCCGTCTCGGGCTGCCGAGCAGGGCCACCAGCCCGAGCAACCCCTGGAGCACCCGATGATTGGCATCCGGCGCCGGGGGATCGCCCATCGGCGGCAGAGCCTTTGTTCGCCCGAAGAGCCGGGCGTGGGCGGCCTGGACCTCCGGTGGAGCCCCCACGAGGTACGGCCCCACCCGTTCCCGATCGGCAAAAGCAGCCGGAGGCCGTACACTGGACGGGCCAGCCACCAGGCCCAGCGACAATCCCTGGCGGTGCCAACGATCAGAACCACCTGCACGCACCCCAGCGCCAGGTCCAGCGGCCACTGCGGCCGGCCGCACGGTCGTTCCAGGGGTCCCGGAAACCGCTGAAACTGCACGAACGGGTGCCTTTCAAGGGGAAGGAGGTCACCGGACACCCTCAACTGGGAGCTAGAACATGACACTGAAAGATCTCCTCACAGAGAAGCGCGAGGAGATCCTGCGCATCTGTGCCAAGTACGGGGCACGCAATGTGCGGGTCTTCGGCTCGGTCGCCCGCGGCGAGGCCGACGAGCGGAGCGACATCGATTTCCTCGTGGAGATGGAATCCGGTCGCAGCCTGTTCGATCTGGGCGGCTTGCAGTACGAATTGGAGCGCCTTCTGGGCTGCTCAGGGGACATGGTCACCGTGCGCGGGCTCAAGAGCCGCATCCGCGACCGGTGCTTCGGGAGGCCCTGCCCCTCTGAGGGATCCTAAAGAACGCCGGCGCGACATTCTGGAGGCGATCGCTGCCCTGGAGCGCTATCTTCCCCGGGGCCGGGAGGCTTTTGAGCAGGATGAGCTGCTTCAAGGGTGGTTCGTGCGTCATCTGCAGATCATCGGCGAGGCAGCGAGGATGTTGCCCGAGGAAGTGCGCGCGCTGGCGCCGGGCGTTGAATGGTCTAGGATAATTGGGATGCGCAACGTGCTGGTCCACGGCTACTTTGCGATCGATCTGGACATTGTGTGGGAAGCAGCCAGTCGTGATGCTCCTGATCTGAGACCCGCGGTCGAGAGGCTCCTGAAGCGACTGGAGGAGCAGGGGGAAAGTGTCCCGCTGGAATGAAGAGATGTTGGACAGAAAGTTGCGGAAATGCTCGGTAATGACTGGTTTTAGCCCTGTCGCATCGGGAAGGACGGGAATTCTTGCCAGAACCGGAGATGCTTGGTGAGCCCGTCGGCCATTGCCGGGGCACGCTGCGCGGAGCGCCGACCCGTGACTGGCCCGGTCAAAGCCGCGCTTGAAATCTCCCCAATCAAGACGCCCCGCACCGTCTGGGCACGCCGCCCGCGCGTACTACGGGCTGGCTCACTGAGCAGATGGTCGCGGGGAATCGCCCGCCGAGTCTGACCGCTCCCAACCCAGACCCACGGGTTGAGGTTCGCGTGGATTGGGGAGAGCGGCAGAAGGATTTCTCCCTGACCGGCGACCGCCGACTTTAGCCGACGGCTTCTTGTGGGCACGACGGTGACGGGAATCCTTTTCAACCGCCGCGGGCCGGCTCCCTGCCCTCTTTGTCTTCCAGGCCTCGAAGGGGAGGATCTCCGTTCACTGGTTGGCGGAAGGGCGGCCGTTGTGTTCAATGAGCGGCGGGTTTCTAACGATTAGAGTATAATTTTTTAGGTGTGAACGGCGAAATTCGGGTCGCTGTTTCTTCCCATAGTGGAGAGTGCCCTCGAGCGCCGCGACCGGTATACCGCAAGCGGGAGGAGGTGTTAAGGAGGCGCATGCCCCGAACGGCGGAAGCTGTCAGCCATGCGCCGGATGTCTGTGGAGAGATCGGCAACCATCGAGCAGATTGTTCGGGAGTTCCACCAGCGGGTGGAGCAGGCCCTCGGGACCCCGGTGAAGGTGGTTCTGTTTGGGTCGAGTGCCCGTGGGGAGGCCACCGAGGGGTCGGACATCGACGTGCTTGTCGTGGTGCCGGTTCTTGATGCAAGAGTTGAAGACCTGATCGGTGACCTTGCCTGGGAGGTTGGCTTAAACGCCGGGGTGGTCCTGGCGGTGGTCCCGGTCGCTCAGGATGAGTTGAAGGTCCTGAGTCAGTCTCCCTTCTTCCAGGCTGTTCAGCGCGAGGGAATACCCCTGTGAACGAAGAGCGCAAGGCGCTCATCCGGTATCGGCTCACAATGGCCCGGGGGACGCTGGGGGATGCTTTGCTCCTCCAACGCCAGGGAGGGAGTGCCTGGAGTGTGGTAAACCGGGCCTATGACGCGATGTTCTACGCTGTTCTCGCTCTGCTCACCTCTATTGGGGAAGGTTCAGCAAAGCACGCTGGGGTGATCGCCCTCTTCGACCGGCACTTTGTAAAGACGGGCGCATTTCCACCCGAGATGAGCCGGTGGCTTCACCGGGCGTTCGCTCTTCGCCAACAGGGTGATTACCGGGAGTTGGTGCACATAGGTCCGGATCGTGCCGGTGAGGTGCTGCAGTGGGCGCAGACCTTCGTGGACCGGGTAGACGCTTTTCTCCGCCTTCAATTGGATGGCGGCAACGATGCACGCTGACTATCCTGTCCTCGACTCGCCCCCTGTCGGTGGGCGCCAGAGGATGGCGCCCAGTCCTTCGGCAAATACTGCTCTGAGTGGTGCCTCCGCCGCGTAGACCGTGCTATTCAGGCCTCCGCGGATGGAGGCGCCCGTTGGCGTTACGCGTCCGGCCGATGTCGGCCGGTGAGGGGATAGATAAGAGAGGATTCTGGTTGGATAGTGCACCATATATTGGTATGACAGCCAAGAGCGGAAGATTCCCGAGAAATTTATGGCCGGATTAAA
>DAOUAE010000057.1:0-84631 GCA_034433795.1 Chloroflexota bacterium | reverse complement strand
GGCTGGGGCAGCGCATTTTCAGAGAGAGCCGGGCGGTGTGGTGGGTGCCCCAGGGGAGGAGAGGGCCGGTGGGGCGACCCTGAGGCCCGCAGTCTGGCCGAGCCTCCGCCGCCGGTCCAGCCCGGCGGGGGGCCTCTCGGACCACACCGGTCTCACCCGCATGCCGAGCGGCGTCGCCCCGGTGGGTGACAGGGTGGGGGTGGGCAGGGCCAGCGGGGGAGGCACACCTGACCGGGCCTTTCCAGCGCGGGGACTGCGCCGGGGCAGCGGTGTGGCCCCACCGGGAAGGGAGACTGGGGTTGGCCTCCCGACGCCTCGATTCTACTCCCCGTCGGTGTGGGTGTCAAGGGGTGTGGCTTACCACACTTTACCACATCCCCACACCGGCTGTTTCCGGCTGCCGGGCCAGGATTCGAACCTGGATACGCAGATCCAAAGTCTGCTGTGTTACCCTTACACCACCCGGCAATCTCACTTTATCCATTATACCACACCGCACCCCCGCCGGCGCTCGCCAGCCCCCCTGCTCTCTCCGGCAACAAGCGTCCCCATCGGCCGCCGCCCACCCGTCGCCGGCCACCCGAAGAGACAGAGCGCCACCGGGGCAGCGGTGCGCGTCTCCCCGCCGGGGCTGACGCCCCGGCGACGGTCACCCCGTCAGACCCGCTCTTTCATGGCCACAGCCGACCAAAAATCGGGAGAACCCTGATAGGCCCAGGCCCTCCCCTCTCGCGTACCCTCTCAGTGAGCCTCGGCATCCGGAGGGCCACGATGACGCCGGACACTGTCCTGACGATCGGCCAGAACGCTCTGCTGATCACCCTGCTCCTGGCGGGACCACCGCTGGTGGCGGCTCTGGCCGTCGGCCTGCTCGTCAGCCTCTTCCAGGCGGTGACCCAGATCAACGAGATGACCCTGACCTTCGTCCCTAAGATAGTGGCCGTCTTCCTGACACTGGCCCTGCTCGGACCGTGGATGCTGGCGACCATGCTGCGCTACACCCGCAGCCTCTTCGACCTGGCCACGCTGGCCGCGCGGTGAGGACGATGCCGGTCCCGCTCAGCGACGCCCAGGTCTTCTTCCTCATCCTCCTGCGGACGGGGGCGGCGCTGCTGGTGATGCCGGTCCTCAACAGCCGGGTCCTGCCCGCTCTGGCCCGCCTGGGGCTGGTCGGCGCTCTGGCCCTGGTCCTGACCCCCCGCGAGCTCCAACGCACCCCTCCCCTGCCGACCGACACGCTGCCCTTCCTCCTGCTGGCCGCCCACGAGTTCCTCATCGGGCTGCTCATCGGCTTCGCCGGGACGCTGGTCTTCGCCGCCGCCCAGATGGCCGGACAGCTCCTGGGGCTGCAGCTGGGGCTCAACATCGCCGTCGCCCTCGACCCCTTTAACCCCGGCCAGCACGTCTCCTTTCTCGACCAGTTCTACACCCTCCTCGCCGTCCTGCTCTTCTTCAGCACCCAGGCCCATCACGGGGTGCTCCTGGCCCTGGCCAGCAGCTACGACCTGGCCCCGCTGGGCGCCGTCCCATGGTCTGACCGCTGGCTGGACCAGGTGCTGGCGCTGACCACCGGCAGCCTGGTGATCGCCCTGCGCCTGGCCCTGCCGGTCCTGGCCGCCCTTCTCCTGACCGATCTGGCCCTCCTGGTCCTCAATCGGGCCATGCCCCAGATGAACGTCTTCCTGGTGGGCCTCTCGGTCAAGGCCCTCCTCGGACTGGCCGTCCTGGGGCTGGCCCTGCCGACCATCGTCCACCTGCTCGGCACCGTGCTCCGGGCGCTCCCCACGGCGATGCTCAGCCTGCTCGGAGCGCCCGGACACCTGTGAGGAGGCCGCATGGTCTACGAGGAGCGAACAGAGGCTGCTACCCCGCGACGGCGAGAGGAACTGCGCCGCCGGGGCCAGGTGGCCCGCAGTCCCGATCTGGTCAGCGCGGCCGTTCTCCTGGCCGGCCTCCTGGCCCTGCGATTTATGGGCGAGGAGCTGCTCCGCCAGACCGCTGACCTCAGCCAGCAGCTCTGGCGGGACCTCCACCAGCCCGACCTGACCCCCGCCACCGTGGGCCGCCTGAGCGGTCTCCTCGTCCCCTGGCTGGTCCAGGTCCTCGGTCCCCTGATGGCCGTCCTGGCGGCCGTCGGCCTCCTGGCCAATCTGGTCCAGACCGGTCTCCTCATCACCTGGTCTCCGCTTGCCCCCGACCTCAATCGCATCAACCCGGTCCAGGGGCTCCGCCGTCTCCTCTCCTGGCGCGCCCTGGTCGATCTCGTCCGGGCCACTTTGAAACTGGCGGTGGTGAGCCTGGTCGTCTACCAGACGCTCCGCGGACGTCTGGAGGTCCTCCTGCTGCTTCCCCTCCAGCCTCTGGGTTCGTCGCTGGCGCAGGTCTGGGGGCTGGCCTGGGACCTCCTCCTGGCCGCCGCCGGGGCGCTGCTGGCCCTGGCCGTCCTCGACTACGGCTACCAGCGCTGGAGCTACGAGCGCAGCATCCGCATGACCCGCGAGGAGGTCCGCGAGGAACTCAAGCAGACCGAGGGGCACCCGCTCATCCGTCAGCGCATCCGTCAGCTCCAGCGGGCGGTGGCCCGGCGGCGGATGATGGCGGCCGTCCCGCGGGCGCAGGTGGTCATCACCAACCCGATCCACCTGGCGGTGGCCCTGCAGTATCTTCTGGGGCAGATGCGCGCCCCCCGTGTGGTGGCCAAGGGCGAGCGCCTGCTGGCCGAGCAGATCAAACAGGTGGCGCGAGCCCACGGCGTCCCGGTGGTCGAGAACCCACCGCTGGCTCAGGCCCTTTACCGGACGGTCGAGGTCGGGCAGGAGATCCCGCCGGCGTTGTACCAGGCGGTGGCCGAGGTGTTAGCATTTATTCTGCGGCTGCGCGGGACGCTCCCGACCAGCCCCTCAGCCCGGGTCTAAACGGAGCGCACGATGGCGGTCCCTTCGGCTCCGAGTCAGACGACGACCGGTCTCAATCGGCTGCTGCCCCTGACCGATCTCTTCCTGGGACTGGCGGTCATCGTCATTATCGGGATGATGGTCATCCCCCTGCCCACGGTCCTGCTCGACCTTCTCCTGGCCATCAACCTGACGATGGCCCTGGTGGTCCTGCTGACCGCGATGTACGTGACCGAGCCGCTTCAGTTCTCGGTCTTCCCGACCCTTCTGCTCGTGCTCACGCTCTTCCGGCTCGGCCTGAACGTGGCCGCCACCCGGCTCATCCTGCTCCAGGCCGACGCCGGCCGGATCATCGAGGCCTTCGGCGGTTTTGTGGTCGGCGGGAACCTCATCATCGGGCTGGTGGTCTTCTTCATCCTGATGGTCATCCAGTTCGTGGTGATCACCAGCGGCGCGGGCCGGGTGGCGGAGGTGGCCGCCCGTTTCACCCTTGACGCCCTGCCCGGCAAACAGATGGCCATCGACGCCGACCTCAACGCCGGCCTCATCACCGAGGCCGAGGCGCGCCGCCGCCGTCGCCAGGTCGAACTGGAGGCCGACTTCTACGGCGCCATGGATGGCGCCAGCAAGTTCGTCCGTGGCGACGCCATCGCGGCGGTGATCATTGTGCTCATCAACATCCTGGGCGGCGTGGCCATCGGCGTCCTGCAGAACGGCCTGTCGCTCGGTGACGCGCTGCGCACCTACGCGCTCCTGACCGTCGGCGATGGGCTGGTCAGTCAGATCCCGGCGCTGCTTCTCTCCACGGCGACCGGCATCATCGTGACCCGCGCCGCCTCCGAGGCCAATTTCGGCCGCGATGTGGCCCGTGAACTGCTGAGCAGCCCGCGGGCCCTCGGCATTGCTGCCGCCGTCATCATCGTTCTGGGGCTGGTGCCGGGTCTGCCCAAGATCCCCTTCCTCGTTATCGGTGGGCTGACCGGCGGCCTGGCCTGGACGCTCTACCGCTCTCTCCAGGCCAGCGCCCAGCAGGCGGCCGCCGCCCAGCAGCGCCAGCAGCAGGAGGCCGCCCGTGGCCCGGAGGCGGCCACCGAGCTCCTGCACATTGACCCCCTCGAACTGGAGATCGGCTACGGCCTTATCCCGCTGGTGGACGCCGATCAGGGCGGGACGCTCCTCCACCGCATCACGCTCATCCGGCGCCAGCTGGCCACCGAGCTGGGCTTCATCCTGCCGACGGTGCGGGTCCGCGACAACCTGCAGCTGCGCCCCAACGAATACGTCATCAAACTGCGCGGGGTCGAGATCGCCCGGGGCGAGGTCCTGGCCGGAAGCCTCCTGGCGATGAACCCCGGCACCGCCGAGGAGGGCCTGGAGGGGATCCCGACCACCGAGCCGGCCTTCGGCCTCCCGGCTCTCTGGATCTCGCCGGCGCAGCGTGAGCAGGCCGAGCTGCTGGGCTACACGGTGGTCGACGCCGTCACCGTCCTGACTACCCATCTGACCGAGGTCATCCGCACCTATGCCCCGGCCCTTCTCAGCCGGCAGGATGTCCAGACGCTCCTGAACACCCTGCGGCGCGACTACCCGGCCCTGGTCGACGAGCTGGTCCCCAATCTCCTGACGCTCGGCGAGGTGCAGAAGGTGCTCCAGAACCTGCTCCGCGAGCGGGTCTCGATTCGCGACCTGGTGACGATTCTGGAGACCCTGGCCGATTACGCCCGCCAGACCCGCGACACCGACCTCCTGACCGAGTACGTCCGCCGGGCGCTGGCCCGCCAGATCACCAGCCAGTATCGCGACGACCAGGGCCGCCTGCACGCCCTGATGCTCAGCCCGCACCTCGAGCAGCTGCTGCTGAACGCTCTCCAGCAGACCGACCAGGGGCTGGCCATCGTGCTGGAGACGGCGACCGCTCAGCGCCTGCTCCAGCGCCTGGCCCAGGCCATGGAGCGGATGGCCGCCAGCGGCCATCAGCCGGTCCTCCTCTGCACCGCCCGCCTGCGGCTGCCGCTCCGGCGCTTCACCGAACGGGCTCTGCCGAACCTGGTGGTGCTCTCCTACGCCGAGATCGCGCCCCAGGTCACGGTCCAGTCCAGCGGGGTGGTGAGCCTCGATGAGGGTTAAACGCTACCAGGGGCCCAGTCTGCCCGAGACGCTGCGGCTGGTCCGTCAGGAGCTGGGTCCAGAGGCGGTCATCGTCCATTCTCAGAAGGTCCGGCGGGGCGGCCTCTTCGGCCTTTTCGGCCAGGAGATGGTGGAGGTGGTGGCGGCGGCCGATGACGCCCCGCCGGCCCTCCAGACGGCCCTCCAGGCCATCGCCCGGGCCGGCGCGGCCACCGCCTCCTCCGACCACGGGCCAGCCGCGCCGGCCCTGGCCCGCGAACTCCAGGCGCTGCGCCAGGGGCTGCGGACGCTCCTGGAGCGCCTGGACTGGCCCGGCCTGGCCAAACTGCCGCCAGCCCTCGGACAGTGCTACCAGGACCTCCTGGCGCAGGAGGTTGACCCCGCCCTGGCCCAGGACCTGGTGCTGACCGTCCAGGCCGACCTGAGTTTCCCGGCTCTGAACGACCCGGAGCGGGTGCGGGCGGCGGTCCGCCAGGCGGTCGCCCAGCGCATCGCCGCCGCCGGTCCGCTGACCCTGACTCCCGGCCGGCCGCGCGTGGTCTTCCTCATCGGCCCCACCGGCGTGGGCAAGACCACGACCCTGGCCAAACTGGCCGCCAACTTCACTCTCGAACGCCGGCGGGTGGCCCTGGTGACCTGCGATACCTTTCGGATCGCCGCCATTCCGCAGCTTCGCACCTACGCCGAGATCATGGGGCTGACGTTGACGGTGGCCTACACGCCGGCCGAGGTGACCAGCGCGGTGGCTGAACATCTGGACAAAGATCTTATTCTTATCGACACGCCGGGACGCAGCCAGTACAATAGAGCCAGTCTGGCGGAA
Organism: Chloroflexota bacterium; assembly: GCA_034433795.1. Lineage (GTDB taxonomy): Bacteria > Chloroflexota > UBA6077 > FW602-bin22 > DAOUAE01 > DAOUAE01. The sequence continues at coordinate 78,787 of DAOUAE010000057.1, read as the reverse complement.
CTGGTGCTGTATGTTCAGGCGGTTCCCGGACCAACGGTCCTGCTGGCGGTCAGCGCCGCCACCCGGCTGAGCGAGATGCTGGCGGTGGTCGAGCATTTCGGAGTGGTGCCGTGGCACGGCTTTGTCCTCACCAAGCTCGACGAGACCCGAACCTACGGACCCCTGCTCAGCCTGCTCGCCCGCACCGGCAAACCCGTCTTCTATCTGACCACCGGCCAGCAGGTGCCTCAGGACATCGAGGTGGCCAGCGCCCAGCGGCTGGCCGACCTGGTCGGCTCGACGCCCGCTCCCCTGGAGGCCCGGCCATGATGGACCAGGCGGCCACCCTCCGCCGGCTGGTCGCGGAGCGGCGACCGCCGACCGCTGACCGCCGCACGCGGGTCGTCGCGGTCACCAGTGGCAAGGGCGGGGTGGGCAAGACCTCGCTCGCCACCAACCTGGGCATCGTCCTGGCCCAGCGGGGGGCCCGCGTGATCCTCCTGGACGGCGACCTGGGGCTGGCCAATGTGCACGTTCTGCTGGGGCTCACCCCCAGCCGCACCCTGCAGGATGTGCTGGCGGGCGCGGCGGCCCTGAGCGAGGTGATCATCCCCGGCCCTGGCGGGGTGATGGTGCTGCCCGGCGCCTCGGGGCTGGAGCACCTGGCGGAGCTGCCGGTCTCCCAGCGGCAGGCCCTGCTCGCGGCCCTGGCCGGCCTGGATGGCCAGGCGGACTTCCTTCTGGTCGACACCGCGGCCGGTATCGGCGAGACCGTCTCGGCGCTGGTCCTGGCCGCCGACGAGGTGCTTCTCGTCACCACCCCGGAGCCGCCGGCCCTGACCGATGCCTACGCCCTGATGAAGGTGGTAGCCCGGCGGATGGCCGCGCCGCGCTTCCGGCTGGTCGTCAATCAGGCGCGCACCGCCGACGAGGCCTCGAGCATCGGCCGGGGGCTGGCGACGATCGCCCGGCGGTTTCTGGGCGCCGAGGTCGAGCTGGTCGGCTGGCTGCCGGTCGATCCGGTGGTGGGCGAAGCCGCCCGCCGGCAGGTGCCGTTCGTCCTGGCCTATCCCGGTGCGCCGGCCACGGCCAGGGTGCGCCTTCTGGGGGAGCAGTTTGGGGGGTGGGCGGCCCCCGTGGCGACGGTCGGGGTGCGGCCGTTCCTGCGCCGTCTGCTGGCTGGCCGGACGGTGTCGGTGGGGGTGGGCCGATGACCGATGCGCGGACCACCTTCTTCGTGCCGGGCCAGAGTGTCTGGTTGGAGGTCGGCGACGAGATCGAATACCGGAGCCGGCTGGAGGCGGTGCTGCCCGATGCTCTGGTCGTCGGCGCCCCGATGCGGCTGGGCGAATACATTCTGGTCCCGCCCGGGACGCGGGTGCTGCTGGCGGTCGAACGGCATCTCAACCCGTACTTCTTCGAGACCGTGGTCCTGCGCACGGAGACCCTGGAGGGGCAGCCGGTGCTGGTCCTCCAGCGCCCACCGGACGAGGCCGGCCGGCCGCTGCGCCAGTACGTGCGCGTGCCGATCGTGATCCCCCACTGCACGCTGCAGCTGGACGAGGAGGAGCGCCCCCGAGAGGTGACCCTGCTCGACCTGAGCGCCGGTGGGGCCCTGGTGGCCGCCCACCAGCCGCTGCCGGTGGGCGCCACCGGCGTGCTGACCTTCCCCTTTGGCCCGGGCGGGCAGCGCCGGACGCTGCCGGTGCAGGTCCGCCGCTGTCGGGAGCACGAGACGGCGACCAGCCGGACCTACCGGGCCAGCCTCGAGTTCCACGGGATCGGGGAGCGCGACCGGGAGCAGATCATTCACTTTGTGCTGGCACGGCAGCGGGAGCTTCGTCGGCGCGGGCTGATCTGACGGGGTGGCGAGGACGAGGTGACCGAGACCAGCGATCTCTGGATCCAGTACGCCCGAACACGCGACCCGGCGCTGCGGGAGCGGCTGATCCTGCAGTACGCGCCGCTGGTCAAGTACGTGGTTGGCCGGCTGGCCATCAACCTGCCGGCGGTGCTGGACGCCGAGGATGTGCTGAGCTATGGCACCCTGGGCCTCATCGAGGCCATCGAGCGCTTCGATCCCAGCCGGGGGATCAAGTTCGAGACCTACGCCATCAGCCGTATCCGCGGGGCGATCATCGACGGCCTGCGGGCTCTGGATCAGATCCCCCGCAGCACCCGCCAGCGGGCCCGCGAGATCGAGCGGGCCCTGGCCGACCTCGAAGCCCAGCTCGGGCGCGCCCCCACCGACGAGGAGGTGGCGGCCCACCTGGGCCTGGAACTGGACCGCTACCAGCAGGCTCTCCAGAACACCAGCGTTCTGACCCTCTCGCTCGACAGCCTGCTGGAGGTGGACGACGACACGGCCCCGGCGGTGCCGGCCGGCAAGCTGGGCGACCGCGAGAGCCCCGATCCGGTGGCCCTGGCCGAACGGCACGAACTGGAAGAGGCGCTGGTCAAGGCGGTCCAGCGTCTGCCGGACCGTGAACGTCTGGTTCTCTCCCTGTATTACTACGAGGAATTGACGATGAAAGAGATCAGCAGGGTCATGGAGATCTCGGAGTCGCGGGTCTGTCAGTTGCACGCCCAGGCGATCCTGCGCCTGCGGGCCTACTTACGGGAGTTGCTGGAATGACGCTGCTCCTGCTGCTCTCGCTCCAGCTGGTCGGGTTTGTGCTGCTGGCCTACCTCCTGCTGCTGGTCGCCCGGCAGGTCCGTCAGCCCGCGCCGCCGTCCGCCCCGACCGGGCTGCAGCCCGGGGTCGAGGAACTGATCGCCGAGCTGCGACGGACGGCCGACCAGATCAACCGCGACCTGGCCGTCCGGTCGGCGGCTCTGCAGCGTCTGCTCAGCGAGAGCGAGCGGCGGCTGCACGCCCTCGAGCGGGCCATCGAGAAGGCCCAGAGTGCGGCCAGCCTGGCCGCCGCCCGCGCGGAGCCCGCCGCCGGCCCGGGGCTGCAGACCGCTCCGGGCCACGCCGGTCCGGCCAGCGGGGTCAGCCGCGAGGCCGCGCCCGTGCGGCTGCTGGTCCAGCGCCTGGCCCGCCAGGGGCTGCCGGTCCACGAGATCGCCCGGCAGACCCGCCTGGGACGGGAGGAGGTCGAACTCCTGCTGGGATTGAACCGGGAGCGACAGGTCTCATGAAGGGCAGGGGACTGCTTCTCGGACTGCTGCTGCTCGGGCTGCTGGGGAGTGGATCGGCTGCGGCCAACGGCACGCCGATCCAGGTCCGGCTGCAGTACCTGCCGGGGATCTCCAATTACGGGCCGACCGGGGCCAGCGGGCTGGCCGAGATCATCGCGGTCGAAGGCGACGTCCGCGTCGAGGTCAGCGGGCTCCCGCCGCTCCAGGGCGAGCTCTATCAGGTCTGGCTGGTCCACACTCCCACCGGCCACCGGATAAGCGTGGGGAAGTTCAACACGGACGCCAGCCAGCGGGGGCGGCTCACGGCGGTGGTGGACCTGGCCAGGACGGCGTTCGACCTGGTGGTGATCACGGTCGAGCCCGAGCCCGACCCCAGCCCCGAGCCCGACGCCCGGATCACCCTGGCGGGGTTCGTCCCCGGGCCGACGGGGCCGACGCCGACCCCCACCCCCGCCCGGCCCGGCCAGGCCGGCGAGACCGTCTCGCTGCCGCCCGTGCCCAGCCGGCTGCCGCGCACCGGCGACCCGGTGACTCTGGCGCTGGCCGCCGGCGCGGCTCTGCTCCTCATCGGCAAACGGCTGCGCGCTCGCGGATAGGAGGGGCACCATGCTTCGGGGACTGTACAGCGCGGCCTCCAGCCTGCTCGCCCAGCTGGCCCGTCAGGACCTGGTGGCCAATAATCTGGCCAACCTCCAGACCGTCGGCTACCGGGCCGATACCCTGCTCTTCCAGCCGGCGCGGACCCTCCCGGTGACCGCCGCGTTCGGCACGCTGGTGGGCACATCCCACCGGCCGGTCGGCCAGGTCGGCACCGGCGTGCTGCCGGCGGTGCCGCAGCCCGACCTGCGCCAGGGCCCGCTCCGCCCCGGGACCCATCCCCTTGATCTGGCCCTGGTCGGTCCTGGCTTCTTCGCCGTCCAGACGCCGGACGGCCAGGTCGCCTACACCCGGGCGGGCGTGTTCCGTCCGGATGCCACCGGGACCCTGACCACGCCATCCGGGGACCTGGTTCTCGGGGCCGACGGCCAGCCCATCGTCCTGCCGCCCGATGGCGAGGTGCAGGTCGAGCCTGATGGCACCCTTCTGGTGGCCGGGACGCCGGTCGGCCGGCTTCAGGTGGTCGATTTCCCGCCGGGGACGCCGCTCCGCAAGCAGGGCCGGAATCTGCTGGTCCCGGCCGATCCGGCGACGCCACCGGCGCCGGCGCCCACCACCACCGTTCTCCAGGGCTATCTGGAGGGGGCGAACGTCGATCTCCCCGGGACCTTCGCCACCATGCTCTCGGCCCTGCGGGCGTTCGAGGCCAGCCAGCGGCTCATCCAGTGGCAGGACCAGGTGCTGGAGCGGACGGTCTCGGAACTCGGGAGGGTGTAGGATGCTGAGCGTGTTTGGCACCGCCGTCTCCGCGCTCCAGACCCAGCAGCTGGCGGTGGACGTCATCGCCCACAACCTGGCCAATCTCCAGACGCCGGGCTTCAAGGCGACCGTGCCGCACTTTGAGGACCTGGCCTACCAGACGGTGGCCCCGAGCGGGGCCTTTCTCCCGGAGCGCGCCGGCCTGCCCCCGGCCGTCTGGCTGGGCAGTGGCGTTCGGCTGGGCCAGGTTCTGCGGCAGTTCACTCAGGGGTCCATCGTCCCGAGCGGTCAGCCGCTGGCCATGGCCATCCAGGGAGAGGGGTTCTTCGCCGTCGAGCTGCCCGATGGCACGGTGGCCTACACCCGGGCGGGCGATTTCCAGCTGGACGCGGAGGGCCGGCTGGTCACGCCGCAGGGCTACCGTCTGCTGCCCGGGGCGACGGTCCCGCCGGAGGCGACCGAGGTCCAGGTCCAGCCGGACGGGGTCGTCACCGCCCTGGTCGGCGGTCAGCGCCAGGCGGTCGGCGAGGTGCAGCTGGTGCGCTTCGCCAACCCGGGCGGTCTGCTGGCCGTCGGCCAGAACCTCTTCCGGGCGACGGCCGTCTCCGGGCCGCCGACGGCGGGTATCCCCGGACAGGAGGGGTTCGGGTCGATCGTCGGGGGCGCGGTCGAGGCCGCCAATGTCGATGTGACAACCCAAGTGACCGCGCTGCTTCTGGCCCAGCGGGCCTACGCTCTGAGCGCCCGGGCGGTCCAGACGCTGGATGAGATGCTGGCCCTGGCCACCGGGCTGCGGCGTTAGAAAGGGGTGCACGGGATCGGGCCCGTGTTGAAGAACCGGGCCCCGATCGTCGATAATCACCACAGAGAACCGGCGGGTCTGGCGCGGCCAGGTGCTGTCCGGGCAACCGGCCGAATGGACGCTCTTCAGGGGGTGGGACGATGCAGATTCACCGGATCACCGAATATCTCCGGGCGCTCACCGGTCAGGTCCAGCCCACCGGGGGGAGCGGACGACCGGAGCGGGTGCGCGGCGGGGGGCCGACCGAGACGGAAGGGGCTGGCCGTGGCGACGAGGTCGAGCTCTCGGCCCGGGTGCGGGAGTTCCAGCGGGCCCGCCAGGCCGTGGCCGAAGCGCCCGAGGTCCGGGCCGATCGGGTCGAGGCCCTGCGGGCCCAGATCGCCACGGGCACCTACGAGGTGAACGTCCGCGGTCTGGTGCGCCGTCTCCTGGAGCTGGCCGGTGTCTCCTGATCCCCGGCCGGTCGTTCACCCCTCTGAAGGCGTGGCGGCTCTGCTGGCCGGACTGGCGGTCGAGGAGAGCGCCTGGGCCGAACTGGCCGACCTGCTGGAGACAGAGTACGTCGCGCTGCGGGCCGGGCGCCTGGCCGAGATGCGGCGCCTGGCGGAGAGCAAGGCGGCCCTGGTGGCGCGCCTGGCGGCCCACCAGACTGCCCGGGCGGCCAGCCATGGATCGCTCTCGCCCGAGAGGCCCCTCCATCCGCTGGTTCAGGCCGCCCTGCAACGCCTGCTGACGCGCATCCGGCTGGTCGAGGTCCGGCACCGCCGGAACCGTCGCCTGCTCGCCCACCTGACCCGGACCCTCGCCCACCTGCACCCTGCTCAGGGCGGCCTCTACACCGCCCACGGCCAGATCGTCTCACTGCCGTCCGCGGACCTCTCCTTCGAGCGTGAGCTCTGACCCCTCCGCCAACGCCAGCGCCCGACCGGCACCCTGCTTCCGGGCCGGCTTGACGCCGGTGTGGGCGGTTGCGTACACTGCTGGCGAGCGGTGTCGGGGGGAGGAGCGATGATCGTCGGTGTCCCGCGTGAGATCAAGGACCACGAATACCGCGTGGCGCTGACCCCGGCCGGCGTCCAGGCCCTGGTCGCCCACGGGCACCAGGTGCTGGTCGAGACGGGCGCCGGCGCCGGCAGCGGCTTCAGCGACGCCGAGTACCGGGCCGCCGGCGCCGAACTGGTGGCCGACCACGCCCAGGTCTTCCAGCGGGCCGAACTGGTCGTCAAGGTCAAAGAGCCGTTGCCCAGCGAGTACGACCTGCTGCAGCCCGATCAGATGCTCTTCACCTTCCTGCATCTGGTGGCCGTGCCCGACCTGGCCCGGGTGCTCCTGCAGCGCCGGGTGACCGCCATCGCCTATGAGACGGTCGAGCGCGAGGACGGTAGCCTGCCGCTTCTCACCCCGATGAGCGAGATCGCCGGACGCATGGCGATCCAGGTCGCCGCCCGGTATCTGGAGAAGCCCCAGGGCGGCGCCGGCCTGCTCCTGGGCGGCGTTCCGGGCGTGCCCCCCGCTCACGTGGTGATCCTGGGTGCGGGGACGGTGGGCACCGAGGCCGCGCGGGTGGCTCTGGGCATGGGGGCGCTGGTCACGGTCCTCAATCGCACCCCGGAACGCCTGCGCCTGCTCCAGAACACGCTCGGGGGACGGCTCATCACCGAGATCGCCCAGCCGGCAACCATCGCCGCCGCCGTGGCCCGGGCCGATGTGCTGATCGGAGCGGTTCTGGTCCCGGGGGCGCCCGCGCCCCGGCTGGTCACGCGCGACATGGTCCGCACGATGCGCCCGGGGAGCGTGATCGTCGACGTGGCCATCGACCAGGGCGGCAGCGTCGAGACCAGCCGGCCGACCTCGCACAGTCAGCCCGTTTACGTTGAGGAAGGTGTCATCCACTACTGCGTCCCCAACATGCCCGGCGCGGTGCCCCGGACCGCAACCCTGGCCCTCACCGCCGTGACCCTCCCCTACGTCCTGGCGCTGGCCGACCTGGGCTTTGGAGAGGCCGTCCGCCGCGACCGGGCGCTGGCCCGCGGGGTCACCACCTACCGGGGGGCCATCACCCATCCGGCTGTCGCCGCGGGCCTGGGCCACCCCTTCCAGCGGCTGGAGGACCTTCTGGCCCAGGCCCCGGCGCCTGTCCCGCGCTGCTGACCATGTCGCTGACCTATCAGGTGCGGGTCGGCTCGTTCTCCGGGCCGCTCGACCTCCTGCTCCAGTTGATCGAGCAGCGGGCGCTCGACATCACCACGCTGGCGCTGGCCGAGATCACCGACCAGTACCTGGCCGTCCTGGCCTCGCTCGACGAGCCCGACCCGACGGCCCTGGCCCACTTCATCCGGATTGCCGCCCGATTGCTCCTCCTCAAGTCCCGGGCTCTGCTACCCACCCTGGCCCCCGCCGGCCCGGAGGGCCCCGAGGCCGCCGAGGGGCTGGTGGAGCGCCTGCGCGCGTACCGCCCATTCCGCCTGGCCGCGCTGGCGCTGCGGGAGCGTCAGGAGGCCGGCTGGCGTCTCTACCGCCGGCTGGACCGGCCGCTCCCGGCGGCCGCCCCGGTCCGGCCGCTGGGCACGGGCGCGATGCTCGCCCACGCCTACCAGCGCGCCCTGGCCCGGCGCCGGCCGCTGCCGACCGCGCCGCTGCCGATCCGCCCGGTCCTCTCGCTGACCGAACGGATCGCTCTGATCCAGCAGGCCCTCCAGCGCCGTCCGGTCTGGTCCCTGCGCGATCTGATGGGAGCCCCGACGCGGGCCGAGGCCGTCGTCACGCTCCTGGCCGTCCTCGAACTGATGAAACAGGGTCAGGTCCACGCCCACCAGGCCGACCCGGGTCAGGAGATCATCGTCATCGCCCGCGCCGAACACCCCGAGAAAGGAGAGACCGCCGATGCATCAGCCGACGACCACGACGCCACCGCTCGCCTGGGTGCGTGAGGGAGCCCGCACGGCCGTCCGGACCTGTCTGAACATCGGTCCAGCCGACCGGGTCTTCATTCTGACCGACGACGCCACCCTCACCATCGGCACTCTGCTGGCCGAGGAGGCGGCCGCCACCGGAGCGGCCGTGGTGCTGCGCCGGCTGGAGGAGTACGGTCCCCGGCCGCTCACCGCTCTCCCGCCCCGGCTACGCGAGGACCTTCTGACCTTCCGGCCGACGGCCACCTTCTATGCCGCCAGCGCCCGACCGGGCGAGATCGCCTTCCGGATCGAACTGCTGCCCTTTCTGACCCGTGAGATCGGCGCCCGTCACGGCCACATGCCCGGTATCACCCCCCGGCTGATGGCCGAGGGCCTGCGCACCGACTACCAGACCGTCGCCCGGCTGACCTGGCGGGTGACCGGGATCGTCCGTCAGGCCCGGCAGATCGCCGTGACCTCGCCGGCCGGAACGGTGCTGGTGGCCCGTTTCAGCCCGGCGCGCCGCTGGGTGCCCTGCCCCGGTCTCTACCATCAGCCTGGCCAGTGGGGCAACCTCCCCGAGGGGGAGACCTTCACGGCCCCCGAGGCGGTCGAGGGCCTGGTGGCCGCCAGCGTCCTGGGCGACTTTTTCAGCGAAAAGTACGGGGTGCTGCCGGAGCCGGTGCTCTTCGAGATCGTGGACAGCCGGCTCGTCGATATCCAGACGGCCAGCGCCACCCTGCGCCAGGAGCTCTGGGACTACCTCACCCGCAGCGAAAACGGCACCCGTGTCGGCGAGTTCGCCATCGGCACCAACATCGGCCTCCGGGAGCTCACCGGCAATCTTTTGCAGGACGAGAAACTGCCCGGCGTCCACCTGGCCTTCGGCAACCCCTACCCCCACGAGACCGGGGCCGACTGGACGGCCCGCGTCCACGTCGATGTCATTCCCACCCGTTGCACCGTCTACGTGGACGGACGGCCGCTCCTGCGCGACGGCCAGTTCGTGGACCTGGACCGGCTCCTGGCCGACGGTTGACAGCCGGGAGGGGGTGGCCGATAATGGCCCCGGTCCGCGGGCCGGCCCGCGACACGCCGTCGCCCGGCGGCGAGCAGGCCCGACTCGCCAGAGTCGAGGAAGGGGAGGGAGATGGCGATCCGTATCGCCTGCCACGGCATCACCTGGGGACGGGATGGTCTGCTCCAGTGCGTTCGGGACCTCCAGACGCTGGGCTTTCGGGGCTTTGAGGCCTTCGCCTTTGTGGCTGACGACTACGGTTTCGAGCGGCTCGACGAGTTCAAGCGGTTGCTGGCCGAGCATCACCTGCAGCTGGTCGCCCTCTACGGCGGGGGAGCCATGCACGATGCCTCGCTGTTCGAGGAGGTGGTGGCTCGCAATGTACGGCTGGCGCGCTTTCTCCAGGCCAACGGCGCCGACCGGCTGGTGCTCGGCCCCGGCCGCCGGCCGCCCGGTGGACCCACCCGCGACCATCTCCTCAACGCCGTCCACTGCATGAACGAGATCGGCCGGCGCACGCTCGAGTACGGGGTCCTGGCCTGCGTCCATCCCCACTACAACACCGTTATCGAGCGCATCCCGGAGATCGATTTCGTGATGGAGCGGGTGGACCCGCGCTACGTCTATCTGGCGGCCGATACCGCCCACTTCCGCAAGGGCAACCCTGACGTGCCGACCGCCGATATCGATCTCTTCCGCAAGTACGCCGACCGGATCAAATACGTTCATCTGAAGGACTGGGACCCCACCATCCCGCCCGAGACGACCGGTGAAGGGGGGACCGCCGTCATCAAGGACTTTGTCGAACTGGGGCTGGGCGTCGTCCACCTGAAAGAGTGCATCACCATCCTGCGGGAGGCCGGCTACGACGGCTGGCTGACCATCGAACTCGACTATACCCGCCGGACGCCGTTCGAGAGCGTCCGGATGAGCAAGGAGTACCTGGAGCGCGAACTGGGGCTGAGCGTTTGACGGTGGGGCGATGGACCTGCTCCTGGGCATCGACGTCGGCACGACCAATATCAAGGCGGTGGTCTACGATCCGGACCGCGGGGAGGTCCTGTCCACCGCCAGCCAGCCGACCCCGACCGACCATCCCCGACCGGGCTGGACCGAGCACGACCCCGAGGCCCTCTGGCGGACGGTCTGCGCGGTGGTCCGCCAGGCCAGCGCCGGGTGGGCCGACCGGATCGGGGCCCTGGCCGTGGCCAGCCTGGCCGAGGCGGGCGTCCCTCTGGACGCCCACGATCGCCCGGTCTACCCGATCATCGCCTGGCACGACCCGCGGACCGAACCGCTGGTGGCGGTGGTCGAACAGCAGATCGACCCGGCCCGCCTCTACGCCATCACCGGCCATCCGGTTCAGGCCAAGTTCAGTCTGCTCAAGCTGCTCTGGCTGCGCCAGCATCAGCCGGCCGCCTTCCAGCGGCTCGTCCGCTGGCTCTGTCTTGAGGATTACGTGATCTGGCGGCTGAGCGGCGAGGCGGCGACCGATTACAGCATCGCCTCGCGGACGCTGCTCTTCGACCAGCGACAGCGGACCTGGTCGCGGGAGCTGCTCGACCTCTTTGGACTGCCGCAGACGCTTTTGCCACCGGCCTATCCCGGTGGGACGCCGGTGGGCCGGGTGACGCCTCAGGCGGCGGCGACCACGGGGCTGCGGGCCGGGACGCTGGTGGCGACCGGGGGGCACGATCATCTCTGCGGGGCGCTGGCGGCGGGCGTCACTGAGCCGGGGCAGCTGCTCGACTCCATCGGCACCGCCATCGGACTGGTTCTGGCCACCCCCACCTTTGCGCCCGATGAGGACCTGCGGCAGAGCGGCTACTGCCTTTACTGCCACGCCATCCCCGACCGTTATGTGGTTCAGGGTGGGCTGACGCTGGGCGGCGGGCTGCTGCCCTGGTTCCTGGAGCGGTGGTGGCCGGCGGCCGGCGGGCCAGGCGAGGCGGTCTTCGCCACGGCCCTGGCCGCAGCCAGCGCCGTGCCGCCGGGGTCTGGGGGACTGGTCTGGCTGCCGTTTCTCCGGGGGAGCGGCACCCCGCGCAACGACGCCCGCGCCCGCGGGGCCCTCGTCGGCTTGACCGCCGACCACGAGCCGCGCCACGCGCTGCGGGCTCTGCTCGAGGGACTGGGATACTGGCTGCGTGAGAACTGCGAGCGGTTGGCGGAGAGGGAGCCGCTGTCCGAACCGCTGGTGGCTATCGGCGGCGGGGCCCGGATGCCGCTCCTGCTGCAGCTCAAGGCGACGATCACCGGTCGGGCCCTCCGCGCCCCGGCGGTCGCCGAGGCCACGGCCCTGGGCGCGGCGCTTCTGGCCGGGCTGGCCGGCCGGCGGTTCACCACCCCCGGTGAGGCGGCGGCCTCGGTCCGCTGTTCCGACCAGCTCTACACCCCCGGTCCCGACCGCCCGGTCTACGACCGGCTCTACCGCGAGGTCTACCGGCCACTGGTGACGGCCCTGACCCCCCTGTTTCACCGGCTCGGGCCGCTCGCCGGGGTGTGAGGGCCTAAAGAGTGAGGTGCAGCGGCTGGCCGGGGGTGCTCAGCGGGGGCGTCTCGCTCCCACCGTCCGCCGTGAGAAGCGTCTCGGCGAACCAGTGGAGCAGGAGCTGCCGCACCGCCTCGGCGGTATCGTGGAGGTAGTGGTCGTCGGAGTCGAGGACGATCAGGCGCTTGGGCTCACCGGCCCGCTCGTAGATATCATCCGAAGCCCAGGCGGGCACGGTCTGGTCGCGGGCGGCGACGATGACCAGGAGCGGACGGGGGGCGATGAGGGGAACGCGGTCGGTGCCCAGGCTCTGGCTGGAGAGCAGGGCCACACTCACCACCTCCGGGCGCTCGACGGCGGTCTCGATGGCGACCGCCCCGCCGAACGAGAACCCCACCACCGCGATGGGCTCGACGCCGGCGGCGCGCATCTCGTCCAGGGCGGCCAGCGCGTCCTCGACGGAGAGGGTCAGGTCCCCTGGCGCGCGGTAATTGACCCGCAGAACCGCCAGTCCCTGCGGGATCAGATCGGCGGCCAGCCGGCTGTAGAAGCCGTCGTGCGGGCCGTCGACCCCGCCATCGACGCCGCTCAGCAGCAGGACGCCGGCGCGCGGGTGCTCGACCATATGGTAGACGTTGCCGAGGCCCGGCAGGACTCCTGCCGCCACGATGGCTTCCTGGGGGACAGGCCTCGGGATCGGGGCGGTGCTCCCCACCGACGGGGGAGGGCCGCCCGCGGCCAGCAGCCCCAGGAGAATCAGGGCGAGCCCGTGTCGGCGCAGTGCCGGCCAGAGGCTGAGTGGCAGCGGGCGCACGGCTCCTCCGACAATCTGGTCAGGAGAATTGTAGCGAACGGCGCCCGCGCGTCAGCGGCGCTTTGTCACTCTCTGGTCAAGATTTTGTGATTTTTGTGTCAAGAGCCGCCGCGGCCCGCTTTTGCGAAGGAATGGCCCTTGACACGGCCGGGGACGGTCTTTAGAATATTCGCGAATTCCAAAACCCTGGAAGTCCCGGTGGAACCCGCGAGCGACGGCCTGGCCGGCGAAGAGCAGATGGCGGTCCGCGTCTACAAAGCGCTGGGGCATCCCCAGCGCTTCCGGATCGTGCGCCTGCTGACCCGCCAGGAAGAGGTGGGCTGCGCCGAACTGATGGCGCTCCTCGGGCTCAGCGCCCCCGCCCTCTCGCACCATACCCGCATTCTGCAGGAGTGCGGGCTGCTGAGCGTCCGCCGCGAGGGGCCCTATCATTTCTTCCGGCTGCGACGGGCGCAGCTGGCCCGCTTCGCGCCCTGGCTCCTGTCGGCCGCGCCGGCGCCCTAGTTTTTTGGCCCGGTGGCTTCCAGGTTTTTGGAATTCTAATATTTCCAAAGGAGGTACAATGGTCACCGCTGCCCGTCCCCAGACCGTTTCGCGCTGGGCCGTCGACCCGTCCCACACCGTGGTCGAGTTCGCGGTCCGTCACCTGATGGTCACCACGGTCAAAGGACGGTTCACCCGCTTCAGCGGCACCCTCGCCCTCGACGAGGCCGACCCGACCCGCTCGCTTATCGAAGGCACCGTCGAGGCCGCCAGTGTCGACACCGGCGACGCCCAGCGGGATGCCCACCTGCGGTCGGCCGACTTCTTCGACGTCGAGCGCTTCCCGCAGATCACCTTCCGCAGCACCCGGATCGAGCCCCTGGGCGACCAGCGGTACCGCGTGATCGGCAACCTGACAATCCGGGGCGTCACCCGCGAGGTCGCCCTGGAGGCCGCTCTGCTGGGGCGGGCCAGAGACCCCTGGGGCAACGAGCGGTTGGGCTTCACCGCCCAGGCGACCCTCGACCGCCGCGATTTCGGCCTGACCTGGAACCATCCGCTGGAGACCGGTGGCTTCCTGGTCGATAACACCGTCCGGATCACCATCGAGGGCCAGGCCGTTCGTCAGGCCGAGTAGCCGCCAGCCTCCCAGAAGAGCGAGCGGGTGGGGAACGTTCCCCACCCGCTTTTTGCTGGACGCCGCCCCGCGTCAGAGACCCCGCGGTGGACCGCCACGGTCGCGGGCTCGCCCCGGCGGCTACGGATAGCGCTTCCCGGTCGCCACGACCTCTTTCAGTTCGCGGGCCATCTCGGCGCGCCAGGCCTCTTTGTTCTCCTCGCGCAACCGGCGGCGCAGAGCCAGCATCTCCGCTTCGATGATCTTGCGAACGCTCAGCGGGCGCTCTTTCAGATTGCCGATCTCGTTGAGGTTCTCATCCATGAAGATGAAGAGCGGTACCGCGCGGTAGACGCCTTCCAGCAGATAGCGGTCCATGATGTCCAGATTCTCGTCGCGCTGCACCACCCGCAGATCGATATTCGGGCAGAGTTTGGCGATCTTGGCCATTACCGGAATATTATAGAGGGCGTCGCCGCAGGAGTCGTAGGTCAGGACCAGCACGTTGAGTTTTCCACGGCTGCGCCACCATTCGATATCTTCCGGCGGGATCTCGACTTCCTCAACGTGCTGCAGCATCTTCTCGCGGTTAACTGTCATGCGCTCGACGTACTCATCAAACGTCGTGCACTTCTCCCAGCGTTCGCGTGAGAGAACAGGCTGTCCGGTTGTGGCCATCGGTCTCCCCCCTTACTCCGGGCTGTCGGCCGGCATCATAGCACGGGGCGCTCAGCCGGTCAAGCGATTGTCCTCGCTCCACCCGGCAGCGGGTCCGGTCGGCAGTCCGTCGGCCGCAGGCTGGCCGGGGGCGTCAGAAGGGTGGCGAGGGCCGGTAGCGCAGCGACCGGGCCAGAAGATAGGCTCGACGCGGATCCGCGGTGAACGGCACCCCGCGCTCCCGCAGGCGGCGCAGATCGTCGAGAAGATAGACGACCTCGTTGGGGGTGAGAGCCGGATCGGTCCGGCCCGGCCCCTCCAGCCAGCGGATGATCTCCTCCCAGCTGTGCCAGTCGCCCCGCTGGTAGAGGGCCAGGACGTCCTCCTCCTCGTAGTCGCTGCCCAGCGCCGGCCGGGCGACAAACAGACGGTAGTCTTCCTCGGCCGGGGTCCCGGCCAGCGGCTCCTCAGCGGTCAGCGCCATCGCTCTCCTCCGTCCCTGTGTGGCTCGCGGTCGGGCAATTCCCGGACCAGCCGGGCGTGGTCCCACCGGATCGCGCTCGCCATGCCCCCGTCGGTTGTCGCTTCTGTGCTATAATCCAGCCGCCCATCGCTTCCGAGGCTGAGGAACCGACCGATGTCCGCCCGCGCTGTCTCCTTCGACGCCCACTGGCATCAGCTGGCCCTGGCGGCCCGTCGGCTGCTGGTGTTCGGCGACGTCTTGCGCGACGCGGTCGGCCAGGCTCTCCTGGCCCTCCTGGAGAGTCAGACGCCGGAGGCCGTCGCCCTCGCCTACGCCCGCCTCTTCGAGCTCCTGGCCTGGCGGGCCCTCCAGACCGGTGGCCCGGGCAACGTCTGGCAGCGGCATCTGGCCGAACGGCTCGCCTTCGCCGAGAACCCCTTCAGCCTGGCCGCCCGCCAGGGACGGCTGTCGCCGGGGCTGCGGGCCGCCGCCGCCCACGACCTCCGGCTGCTCCAGTCGCTCTACCGGCTCGACCCGGAGCAGCTGCGCACCCAGGTGGCCCGCCGGGCTCACCTGCCCGTGGAGGAGGTGCCGGGCTGGGCCGACCTCGCGCCCCCGGCCTCCCGTGCCCCGGCCTCGCTGGTCGCCCTGGGCACGCTCCTGGCCCAGACCCCCGACTGGGCGCTGCTGCCGGAC
Organism: Chloroflexota bacterium; assembly: GCA_034433795.1. Classification (GTDB taxonomy): domain Bacteria; phylum Chloroflexota; class UBA6077; order FW602-bin22; family DAOUAE01; genus DAOUAE01. Next base: position 63,374 of record DAOUAE010000057.1, on the reverse strand, counting down.
CGCCTGGCCGAGCACTACGCCCGCTACGGTGTCGGACTCTTCGCCCGCTACCGGGCCGCGCGGTGGGTGCACCGCGACGGCGGGGGAGAGTTCGTGCCGATCCCCGACCCCGACCCGGTTCAGCTCGACGATCTCATCGGCTACGAGGAGGAGCGGGCGCTGCTCCTCGCCAACACCGAGCACTTCCTGGCCGGGCTGCCCGCCAACAACGTCCTTCTCTATGGTGACCGGGGCACCGGCAAGTCCTCGACGGTCAAGGCCCTGCTCAACGCCTACGGTGATCGCGGCCTGCGGCTGATCGAGGTCCGCAAGCAGGACCTGGGGGACTTCCCGCTGATCGTCGAGCGACTGCGCGAGCGGCCCGAGCGCTTTATTCTCTTCATCGACGACCTCTCGTTTGAGGAGTTCGAGACCGCCTATAAAGACCTCAAAGCGGTCCTGGAGGGCGGTCTGGAGGCACGCCCCCCCAACGTTGTGGTCTACGCCACCTCGAACCGCCGGCACCTGGTCCAGGAGCGCTTCAGCGACCGGACCGCCCCCGACGCCGAAGTCCACGCCTTTGAAGCGCTCCAGGAGAAACTCTCGCTGGCCGACCGCTTCGGGCTGCGTCTGGCCTTCCCGGCGCCGGACCAGGAGCGCTACCTGGCCATCGTCCGGGGCCTGGCCGCCCGCCGGGGCCTGGCCATCAGCGACGAGGATCTCGTCCGCCGGGCCCTCCAGTGGGCCCGCTACCACAACGGCCGGAGCGGCCGGACCGCCCGCCAGTTCATCGACCACCTGACGGCCGAACTCTGGCGGCGCACCGCTCCGGCCGGGCGCGCCGACGGCCGTTCCTGACGGAGGCTCTCCATGCCGATCGAAGACCTCACCACCCGCTACTACCGGCTGCCGGTGGGTCAGGCCGCAGACGCCGGCCACGGGACCATCACCACCGAGGAGCTCATCCTGGTCACCCTCCGGGCCGATGGATTGACCGGCACCGGCTACGCCTACACCATCGGCCGGGGCGGTCGGGCCATCCAGGCCCTCCTCGAGGAGGACCTCCGGCCGCTGCTCCTGGGGCAGGAGGCCACCGATATCGACGGCCTCTGGGAGCGCCTCTGGCGGGCCCTGCGCTATGTCGGCCGCGGGGGACTGGTCGCCTTCGCCATCGCGGCGGTCGACATCGCCCTCTGGGACCTGGCCGGACAGCGGGCTGGTCAGCCGCTCTACCGGTTGCTGGGCGGTCACGCCCGGCCGATCCCCGCCTACGGCAGCGGGGTGGACCTCCACAAGCCGCTGCCGGCGTTACTGGCTCAGGTGGCCCACTTTCTGGCTCAGGGCTTCCCGGGGGTGAAGATCAAGGTGGGCCGCCCGGACCCCGCCGACGACCGCGCCCGCGTCGCCGCCGTCCGGTCGCTTATCGGCGACCGGGTCGATCTTATGCTCGACGCCAACATGGCCTGGACGCGCACCGAGGCCCTGGAGCGGGGACGGCTCCTGGCCGAGTTCCGCCCGCTCTGGCTGGAGGAGCCGCTGGCCCCTGAGGATGTGCCGGGCCACGCCGTGCTGGTGGCCAGTCTGCCCTACCACATCGCCGTCGGCGAGAGCCTGCACGCGGTGGCCGAGTTCGAGCGCTACATCGGCGAACGGGCGGCCACCGTCATTCAGATCGACCCCATCACCAACGGCGGTATCACGCCCGTCCGCCGGGTGCTGGCGCTGGCCGACGCCGCCGGCCTGGCCACCAGTTCGCACTACGCCGATGAACTGGCCGCTCATCTTCTCTGCGCCAGCCAGCGCCCGCTCTACCTGGAGAAGCACGCCTTCGCCCTGGACCCCTATCTCGAAGAGCCCCAGATCGTGCGCGACGGCCACGTCTGGCCCAGCGAAGCGCCGGGGCATGGTCTGCGCTTCGACCTGGCCCGGCTGGCTCCCTACGCCGGCTGAAACGGTCTGGCTCAGCCGGGGATCCGCGGACCGGCGGGCGTCTCCAGCAGGATTTTCACGTGGCGGTCGGGCTCCTGGTCGAAAAGCCGGTAGGCTTCCGGGGCCTGCTCCAGCGGCAACGTGTCGGTGACCATAAACAGCGGGTCCAGATTGTTCAGCCGAACGTGCTGAAGCAACTCGGGGATGTAGGTTCGGTGGTGGCAGACGCCGCCGTTCAGGCTCAGATTGCGCCCGTAGATCTCCCCTATCGGGAACTGGTCCACCAGGTCGCCGTAGGCGCCGACCACCCCGAGCCGGCCGTAGGGCCGGGTCACCGCCGCCGCCCAGCGCAGGGCCTGGGAGCGGTCGTCGTGGGCGTCGGGCGGGTGATGGACCCCCGCCTGGCAGCGCGCGTCCAGCCCGACGGCGTCGATGGCCACGTCGACGCCCATCCCTCCGGTCAGGTCCATCACCGCCTGGACGGGGTCGGTCTGCAGGAAATTGACCGTCTCGAACCCCCGCCGAGCGGCCAGGTCCAGCCGGCCGGCGACGCCGTCGATGGCGAAGATGCGGGCGGCGCCCAGCAGCCGGGCGCACTCCAGCGCCGAGAGCCCGACCGGACCGACCCCGAAGACGGCCACGCTGTCGCCCGGCCTGACCCCGGCGCTGCGGACGGCAAAATAGCCGGTCGGTAGGGCGTCGGTCAGGAGAATGGCCTGCTCGTCGGTCATGTCGCTGGGGATCGGGACGGGGCCGACCGTGGCGAAGGGCACCCGGACCAGTTCGGCCTGTCCCCCAGGATAGCGCGGCGTGCCGAAGTAGGCGGTGCCCCGGCCGTTGGGATTGAGCGTCAGACAGTGGGCGAAGAGGCCGGCGGTGCAGTGGGCGCAGTAGCCGCAGCCGATGGTCGCCGGCACCAGCACCCGGTCGCCCGGCCGCAGGTTCCGAACGTTGGGGCCGACGGCCGCCACGATTCCGACGAATTCATGCCCCATAATGGTCCCCGGCGGCAGCGGGCGCGTCCCCCGGTAAGGGTGCAGATCGGTCCCGCAGATCGCGGCCATGGTGACCTGGACGACCGCGTCCTCCGGGTGCTGAACCGTCGGCTCCGGGACCTCCTCGACGCGCACATCGCCCGGACCATGGAAGACAACGGCTTTCATCGCACTCCCTCCGACTAACGGCGTCGCGCCAGCCGGAGGCAAGGGTCATACCAGTGCTCGGTCAGGGGCGCGGGCGCGTCTCGTGGTCCGTCGCGGCACACGGGCCCCGGTCGGAGCCCGGCTCCGGCTGGCAACGGGCCGGCCCGGCCAAACCCCGTTCGCTCCCCGGGCGAAGGCCCGCCCGGGGCACATCGGTGCCCCGGCCCTCCAGCCGTCGCTCCGCATCGCCCGGATGCCGGTCCGACCGGTCCACGGTGGGCCGAGCCTCCTCACGCTCGGCCGGGGCGGTTCGCTCGGTCGCCGCCGGCGGTCGGTCGGGCCCGCCCCGGCTGGTCGGCGTCCGGGTTGGCGTCACCAGAGAGGGGCGCTCCCCTTCGTTCTCGCGCGGCGGCCGCGGCGTGGCCGTCGGCGCCGGGGTGGGCGTCGGTGGACGCTCCTCTTTCTGCGGACGGCGGTCGTCACGGCGCGGGGCGCGGTCGTCGGCCCGGTCTGCCGGCGGCTCCAGCGTCGGCGTGGTCGGCCGGTCGTCGCGCGCCGGATCGGGCCGCCGCCGGTCGTCTTCGTTGGTCGGGGTCGGTGTCGCTACGGTCGGGGCGGCCTGGACCCGCGGACGGCCCGGACCGGGCCCCTCGCCCGACCTGGTCTCCTCACGTGGTCCGGGGCCGCGCCCGCTGGTCAGACGCGCCGGGTGCTGCGAGGCCTCCAGCGCCCGGCTCAGTCCAGGTCGGGCCGCCGGCGGGGCGGTCTGGAGCAGGCGCTCCAGGACCACCGTGTGCCGAACCAGACGGTCCGGGGCGGCCGCCGGCGGGGCCGAGGCCAGCGCCTCGGCCAGCGCCTGCTGGTAGCGCTGGCTGGCCTCGACCAGGTGCTCGGCGTCGCCCCGGTCCGCCAGCCGGGTCAGTTCCCGCAGGCGCTCGTCGGCTCGCCGCCACCGGGCCTCCTGACGCGTGTACGGATCGGGCGCCAGGGCGACCTGAACCTCCTCGACCGCCAATTTGGTCGGGTAGAGAGGGTCGCCGGGCAGGCTCTCCGCGGAGGAGACCACCGTTCCCGCCAGCAGGCCCGTGGCCAGCACCGCCGCGGCGGCCCAGCGGACGGCCGGCCAGCCCCAGAGGGGCCGTGGCCGGACTCTGACCGGCGCGGTGCGCAGGCGCTCACGCAGACGCTGGCGGAAGGCCGGGTCGATGGTCGGCGGGGGCACCTGCCGCAGGGCCAGGGCCGTCTCCAGCAGCGGTCGGAGCTCCGCGGCCAGGTCCGGATAGGCCGCCAGGCACTCGTCGAGCGTCTGCCCCGTGGCCAGAGCGTCGAGACAGCGGGCCAGCGCCTCAGTGAGCCTCGATGTTTCCACGGTTGCGCACGCCTCCTAACAGACGGGCCAGGGCGGCCAGGGCGCGATGCTGGATCACGCGGACCGCGCCCTCGCTTTTCCCGAGCAGGCGCGCCACCTCCTGATGGCTGAGCCCCTCCAGGAAGCGCAGAATGATGACCGCCTGCTGTTCCTCGGGCAGCCGGGCCAGCGCCTGCTGCAGATCGGCCAGTTCCAGGCGCAGACTGAGCAAGCGATCCGGGTCCGCAGGCGTCGGGCCGCCCGTGGCTTCCAGCGACTGGGTCGGCCGCGTCGTCCGGTAGTGGTCGATGACCAGGTTATGGGCCAGACGGAAGAGCCAGGCCCCGAACGGCACCCCCCGTTCCTCATAGCGGCGGATCGCCTCCCAGGCCTTCAGGAAGACCTGCTCGGTCAGGTCCTCGGCCTCCGTCCGGTTTCCCACACGGTAGTAGATGTAGCGGTACAGGCGGTCGACGTACCGTTCGTACAGGGCGGCGAACGCCTCAGCGTCGCCGGCCTGCGCCGCCCGCACCAACTGACTCTCCGCGTGGGGTTGCTCCCATGTCACCCTGTCTGATCCCGGAAACGATCCCTATGGTCGGCATGTTACAGACGCGCCCCGAGTCCAGCAACCCGCCCAGAAGGCCCAGGGGCAGGCGGCGCGCCGTCGCCCTGGGCGATTGCACCGCCTCGGAAGGGTATTTATAATAGTGGCGGCTAGAGAAACACCCCGGCCCGGTCTCCCGGCCACGGGCGTCGTGGGCGGAGGGGTAAGGAGCAGGCCATGGACCCCCTCGTGGACCGCTTCGGGCGCCGGATGGAAGACCTCCGCATCTCGCTGACCGACCGCTGCAACTTCCGCTGTATCTACTGCATGCCCGAAGGCGAGATGGAGTGGATCCCCAACGAGAAGATCCTCACCTTCCCCGAAATCGTCCGTCTGGCCCGCCTCTTCGTCCGCCTCGGCATCCGGGAGATCCGGCTGACCGGCGGCGAGCCCACCGTCCGGGCCGGCCTGCCCGACCTCATCCGCGAACTGAGCCGGCTCCGGGCCGACGGCCTCCAGAGCCTCAGCCTGACCACCAACGGCTTCCGTCTGAAGACGCTGGCCCGCGACCTGGCCGAGGCCGGGCTGACCCGGATCAACGTCAGCCTGGACAGCCTGGACCGGGTGAAGTTTTTCCGCATGACCCGCCGCGACGCCCTGGACCGCGTCCTGGCCGGACTGGAGGAGCTGGAGAAGTACCCCTCGGTCCACCCGATCAAGGTGAACTGCGTCACGATCCGGGGCTTCACCACCGAGGATGACATCGTCGCCTTCGCCCACTTCGCCCGCCGCAAACCCTATATCGTCCGCTTCATCGAGTTTATGCCGCTGGACGCCGACGGCAACTGGCGCCGTGAACTGGTGCTGACCGGCGAGGAGGTCCGCCGCATTATCAGCGAACGGGTCATGCCCCTCGAGCCCTTGCCCCTGGACGACCCCAGTTCGACCGCCCGTCGCTACCGCTTCGTCGACGGCATCGGCGAGATCGGCTTCATCAACCCGGTCAGCGAGCCGTTCTGCGCCACCTGCAACCGCGTCCGCCTGACGGCCGATGGGCAACTGCGCACCTGCCTGTTCTCCATCGACGAGACCGACCTGCGCACGCCCCTGCGGGCCGGGGCCAGCGACGACGACCTCATCGCCCTCATCCGGCAGGCGGTCTGGGCCAAGGAGAAGAAACACCGCATCAATGAGGGCGAGGCCTTCCGGCGGGCCTCGCGCTCGATGTCCCAGATCGGCGGCTGAGACCGCCGGCTCACCGGCGCGTGACCCGCGCGATCACGATGAACACGCTGCGCGGCGGCGACCCCACGGTCACCGTGGTGCGACCGTAGCCGTCGGCCGGCCAGCCGACGGCCTCCTGCACCAGCCCCAGCCAGAAGTCACGGACCCCGCTCTGGGTCAGGCGGACCCGTCCCTCGATGGTCGCCCGCTGGCCCGGTTCCAGCGCGTCGGGCAGCCCCCAGCGGAAGGGGTGGTCCACCCCCAGGGCCAGCTGGGGACACTCCAGCCCGACGCGCCAGTGGCCGGCGATCTCGGTGAAGCCGGCGGTCCGGAACGACTGGCTGTCGCTGTACTCCCAGCCCGGCCCCGGCCCCTGGGTCAGGGCCGTCCCGGTCCCGTTGTTCTCGACCACCACCCGGACGGCGACCGTCTGGTTGGGGGCCAGCGTGGTCGGGGTGATGGCCGCCTCGACGAACCGCAGACGCGGAACCGGCGTGTCGCCGATGAGCCCGGCCACATTGGTCCGGACCGTCGGCAGCAGGTTGTAGAGCGACTGGCCCGGGCACTCGGTGGCCAGCAGGTCCCGGTGGCCGCAGACGAGCGGCGTGATCTTGTCGATAAAAAACGTCTGGCTGCGCACATCCAGGTACCGACAGCACCAGGCGAGCAGCCTCTCCAGCGACTGACGCATGGCCGTCGTGGGGGCGGTGCTGCTGAAGGTGCCCAGGCAGCCGATGCCGACGCTGCCCCAGTTGTACTGGAGAGCGTGCCCGCCGACCACGCCGGGCCCGCCATAGCGGCCCTCGTAGATGTTGCCCCGCCAGTCGATGAGGTAGTTATAGCCGATGTCCCCCCAGCCGAGCGTCCGGGCGTGGTAGTAGTAGATCGCGCGCACGGTGGCGGCCGGGTCGCCCTCGAAGTTGGCGGTGACGGTGTGATGGACAACCGCCTTCTGGACCGTTCGGTACTCGGGCGGCCAGATCTCGACCCCATCCTGGTAGCGGAGGGACTCATCGGCTCCCCAGCCAGCCCGGGGGATAATGGGCGGCGGCCCGACGGCCGCGGTGCCGAAGGTCTCATCAGCCGGTCCGGCCGGGGCCGCTGGCCCCTCCAGACTGTTGATCGTCACCAGCCGGATGGTCCGGGGCGGGGGCGCGCCGGGACGGGGCAGCAGCCGGTACTGGACGAACCGGCTCGGCGCGACGATGAGGAGGTCGCCGGCCGCCTCGCCGGTCGGCAGGCGCCGACCGTGCAGTTCATGCTGGGTGACCGGGTGCCACGGCGACCAGTCGGTCCCGTCGGCACTCACCCGCAGCGCGAGGTCCCCCTCGCCGTCCCAGAGGATGCCGACGGCGTTGAACAGCCCCGGCACCCGCCGAACCGGCGAGAGGAAAGCGGCGGTCTGAAAGTCGCCGAACGGTCCGCGGGTCTCCCAGACCCAGGCCCGGATCGGGACGGCGGCCGCCGAGCGGGGGACCGCCCTGGCCTGGCTGGCCAGGAGAGCGGTGGCGGCGCCGGCCGCCCAGCCGAAAAACTGGCGACGGGTCAGCCGATACATCGTCTCGTCACGCTTCCGGAACGCTCAGTTTATGCTAGCCCGCTCAGTTCGACGGCGACAATAGAAAACAGTAGGAAATCTGGCCTGTTTTTTTTCGCGCGTTGACAGAACGTCGCGGGCTTCTGTATACTGCCGGCCGGAAGCACAGCACCGGAGGCCTCGCCACCCGTGGAAATCGTTGTCGTCGACGATTACGAAACTCTCAGCCAGCGGGGGGCTGATTTTATCGCCGGCGTGGTTCAGCGGCATCCGCGCGCCCTTCTGGGCCTGGCCACCGGTCAGACGCCGGTCGGCGTCTACCAGGAACTGGTCCACCGGGCCCGGGCGGGGCTGGTGGATCTCAGCCAGGTGACGATCGTCTGCATCGACGACTACCTCGGCGTCTCGCTGGAGACGCCCTACAGCCTCTGCGGCTGGCTCTACCGGCTGGTGGTTCAGCCGCTGGGGCTCCGGCCCGCGCAGTTCCGACGCATGCCGGCCGACGCCCCGGATCCGGCGTCGGCGGCGGCCGCCTTCGAAGCCGAGCTGCGCGAGCGGGGCGGGCTGGACCTCCTGGTCCTGGGCCTGGGCGCCAACGGCCATATCGCCTTCAACGAACCCGGCTCGCCCCCCGACTCGCGGACACGGGTGGTGGATCTGGCGCCCGAAACGCGGGCCAGCAACGCCCGCTACTGGCCCCACGGCGTCGCGGTGCCGGCGCAGGGCCTGACGATGGGGATCGCCACGTTGCTCGAGGCCCGCGCGATTCTTCTTCTGGTCAGCGGGGCCGGGAAGGCCGAGATCCTGGCCCGGGCCCTGGAAGGCCCCATCACCCCGGCGGTGCCGGCCTCGTATCTGCAGACCCATCCCCGGCTGACCGTCCTGGTCGACCGGGCGGCGGCGGCCCGGCTGCGTCGGGTGTCCGTCGGTCAGAGCGCTGGCCCGGCTCAGTCGCCGACGGGCAGCCGGCCGGCGACCTGATAGGGGGCGAACGTCGCCAGCAGGTGCGGCGGCAGACGTCCTCGGAGGAGCACCGCGTCGCTCTCGAACTCCTCGGCCTGGACGCTCCCGTGCTCTTTGAAGAGGGCGACCAGCCGTCCCTGGCGGTAGGGGATGCGGACCGTAAGCGGGACCAGGTCGCGGCTGAGCAGGCGCTCGACCGTCGCCAGAAGGGCGTCGAGCCCCCAGCCCCGAGCGGCCGAGATCGGCACGGCGTTCGGGTAGGCCCGGAGGAGTTCCTGGAGCGCCGGCTCGCGCGCCAGGATCTCGTCCAGACCGGCGTGGGGCCCCAGGCCGGCCGCCAGGCGGTCGATTTTATTGAGGGCGGTCACCTGCGGCTTCTGGTCCAGGCCCAGGTCCTTCAGAACCTGGAAGACCGTAAGGCTCTGCTCAAAGCCGTGGCGGTGCGTGGTATCGACCACGTGCACCAGGACGTCGGCGCCCTCCAGTTCCTCCAGAGTGGCGCGGAAGGCGGCCACCAGGGTGGGGGGCAGTTTCTGGATGAAGCCGACGGTGTCGCTCACCAGGGCCACCCGTCCGCTGGGCAGACGCACCCGGCGGGTCGTCGGGTCGAGGGTGGCGAAGAGTTTGTCCTCCGCCAGGACGTTGGCCTGACTCAGAGCGTTGAGCAGGGTGGACTTCCCGGCGTTGGTGTAACCGACCAGGGCGACGACCGGGACGCCGTGGCGCGCCCGGTTGGTGCGGTAGAGGGCCCGGTGCCGGCGGACGCGCTCGATCTCGGCCCGCAGCTCCTCAATGCGCCGGCGCAGCAGCCGGCGGTCGATCTCGATCTGCTTCTCGCCAGGTCCCCCGCGAGCGCCGGGGTCGCCCATCTGCCGCTCCAGGTGGGTCCACTGGCCGGCCAGGCGGGGCAGCATGTATTCGCAGCGGGCCAGTTCGACCTGGAGACGCCCCTCGTGGGTGCGGGCGTGGCGGGCGAAGATGTGCAGGATGAGGGCGCTGCGGTCCATCACCGGCACCTGGAGCGCCTCCTCCAGATTGCGCTGCTGACTGGGGGTCAGCGGGTCGTCGAAGATGACGATGTCGTAGCCGGTCTCCGCCCGCAGGGCGGCGATCTGCTCGACCTTGCCCCTGCCGATGTAGTAGGCGGGGGTGGGCGCCGGCAGGCGCTGAACGGCCTGGCCGACCACCACCATCCCGGCCGTCAGGGCCAGTTGCCGCAGTTCGGCCAGCGACTCCTCCACCGGCCAGAGAGGGTCTCCCTTCCCGCACTCCAGGCCGACCAGAAAGGCCCGGGCCGGCGGGGTGGCCGTGGCGTGCAGATCCACCACCGATGACTGAATGTTTCGCCTCCGTCCTCGCATCGCTCAGCGACGCGCGTACACCCCGGTGAAAATCTCTTCCGCCGGCCCGGTCAGCCAGACCTCACCGGCGCCGTCCCAGACCAGGTCCAGCGTCCCGCCCGGCAGGTGGATGCGGGTATGGTCGCCGGTCAGACCCTTCAGCCGGGCGGCCACCGCCACCGCGCTGGCGCCGGTGCCGCAGGCGAGGGTCAGCCCGGCGCCCCGTTCCCAGACCCGCACCTGGATCTCGCCCGGGGCGACCACGCGGGCGATCTCGACATTGGTGCGCCGTGGGAAGAGCGGGTGATGCTCGACCAGCGGCCCGATCCGCTCCAGCGGAAAGCGGGCGAGGTCGGTGTCGAGGAAGGCCACCGCGTGCGGGTTGCCCATCGAGACCAGCGTCAGGGCCAGCCGCTGACCGTCCACCGTCAGCGGATAGTCCACCACCGGGCCCGGCCCCTCGACCGCCGCCGGCAGGGCGGCGGGGTCCAGGCGTGGCCGTCCCATATTGACCGTGACCGCCCGGCAGCGCCCGTCCTCGACTTGCAGGGACAGCCGCAGGACGCCGGCCCCGGTCTCCACAGCGACCGTCTCTCCGGCGATCAGCCCCCGGTCGTAGAGGTACTTGGCGAAACAGCGGATACCGTTCCCGCACATCTCGGCCTCGCTGCCGTCCGGGTTGAAGATGCGCATGCGGTAGGGGGCCAGCGCCCCCGGCAGGACCAGGATGAGCCCGTCGGCGCCGATGCCGAAGTGGCGGTCGCAGACCTCGCGGGCCAGGGCGCTCCAGTCGTAGGAGACCACCCGGCGGCCGTCCACCAGGACGAAGTCGTTGCCCGTGCCGTGCATCTTGACGAATTCCACCGTCGTCTCTCCTTCCTCAGGCGACGTCGCTCAGGGCCGGGACCGGCCAGGGGGCGGGCAGAGCGGCCAGGAAGTCGCGGATGAGGGCCTCGGCCTGGGCCTCGGCCTCCGGGCCCGCCGTCAACCAGTGGATGCGCGGGTCGTCGAGCCGGAACCAGGTGTACTGCTGACGGGCGAAGCGGTGCGTCTGGGCCTTGACCCGCCGGAGGGCCGCGTCCAGCGTGCACTCGCCCCGGAGATAGCGCACGATCTCCCGGTAGCCCAGACTGGTCATCGAGGGGAGGTCGGGCGAGTAGCCCCTCTCCAGCAGCCGCCGGACCTCCTCCACCCAGCCACGGGCGACCATCTCGTCGAAGCGCTGGTCGATCCGGCGGTAGAGTTCGGCCCGTGGCAGGGTCAGCCCGATGATCAGCGTCTGGTAATCGGGCGGCCGGGCGGTCTGCTGAGCCGAGATCGGCTGCCCGGTGTGGTAATAGACCTCGAGGGCCCGGATGACCCGCCGGACGTTGTGGGGGTGGATCCGGGCAGCCGCCGCCGGGTCCACCGCCGCCAGCTCCCGGTGCAGGGCCAGGGGGCCCGCGATGCGGGCGCGCTCGGCCAGCCGGGCCCGGAGAGCCGGGTCGGGCGGGACGTGCGGCACCTGCCAGCCCTCCAGCACCGCCCAGACGTACTGGCCGGTGCCGCCCACCAGGAAGGGCAGGCGCCCGCGGGCCAGGATGTCCTCGATGGCCCGGTAGGCCAGTTCCTGGTACTCGGCCAGACTGAACGGCTGGTCGGGGTCCAGGATGTTGATGAGGTGGTGAGGAACCGTAGCCAGTTCCTCGGGGGTCGGCGTGGCGGTGCCGATGTCCATGAAGCGGTAGATATAGCGCGAATCGGCGGAGACGATCTCGCCCTGCCAGCGGGGGGCCAGACGCAGGGCCAGAGCGCTCTTGCCCACGGCGGTGGGCCCGACGATGGCCACCAGAGGGCGGGCGCGCGGCTGTGGCAGCGTTGTGTTCAGGCTGGTCACCACCTCGTCCGTGTTTTCGGCGCAAACCACCGACCCATTTTGGATTATAATCGAAGGGCAGCGCCCGCTTCTAGAGGGGGGCTATGGCGCAGGTCGCACCCGAGCGCCTCGTCGTCGCCGCCGACCTGGGTGGGACACGGCTGCGGGTGGCCGCCGTCGGCCCAACCGGTCAGATTCTGGTCCGGCGGAGCCAGCCGACCCGCGCCGAAGAAGGGGTCGAGAGCGTGCTGGACCGCCTGGAGCAGGAGATGGCGGCGGTCGTCCAGGCGGTCGGGCGGGAGCGCGTCCAGGCCCTGGCGGTGGCGGTGGCCGGCCCGGTCAACCCCTGGACGGGGGTGGTCCACACCGCCCCCAACCTGCCGGGCTGGCACGAGGTGCCGCTGAAGACCCATCTGGAGGCGCGCCTCGGCCTGCTGACGCTGGTCGGCAACGACGCCAATCTGGCGGCCCTGGGCGAGCAGCGGTTCGGCGTCGGCCGGGGCGCGCACCACCTGGTCTACCTCACGGTGAGCACCGGCATCGGCGGGGGGATCATCCACAACGGCCAGCTCCTGCTCGGGGCCGAAGGGCTGGCCGGCGAGGTCGGGCACATGACCGTCGACCCCGATGGTCCCCGCTGCGGCTGCGGCAACTTCGGCTGCCTGGAGGCCCTGGCCTCGGGCAGCGCCATCGCCCGGCGCATGGTCGAACGTCTGCGGGCCGGCGAGCCCTCGGCGGTGCGCGCGATGGTGCAGGACGACCTGGACCGGGTCACCGCCGAGGTCGTGGTGACGGCCGCCCGGCTGGACGATCCGGTCGCCCGGTCGGTGATGGCGGAGGCGGCCCGCTATCTGGGCATCGGGGTGGCCAGCCTGGTCCACCTCTTCAACCCCGAGTGCGTGATCATCGGCGGCGGGGTGGCCAACGCCGGCCCGCTCCTCTTTCTGCCGGTCGAGGCCGAGGTCCAGCAGCGGGTGATGCTGGCTTTTCGCCGCCGGCTGACCATCCGCCGGGCCATCCTGGGCGACGATGTGGGTGTGCTGGGCGCGGCCGCCCTGGCTTTCCAGCACCTCGATCGGACCTCGCCGCCCGCCTAAGCCCTGAACACGGGAGCGAGGACGTGACGACGCGCTACAACATCCTCCTTCTGGCCGGCGATACGGTCCGCCCGGACCACCTGAGTTGCTACGGCTACCGCCATCCCACCAGCCCCAATCTGGACCGGCTGGCCGCCGAAGGGGCCCGGTTCACCGACTTTCAGGCCGCCCATATTCCGACCCACCCGGCTTTCACCACCCTCTTCACCGGCCTCGACCCCCTCTACCACGGCATTCTCGTTCACTCCGGCGACCGGCAGCTCTCCCACCGGATCCCGATGCTGGCCGAGCGGCTGCACCAGGCCGGCTACCTCACCGCCGGTATCGACAATATGATGGCCATGCAGTCGGCTCCCAGCTGGTTCGCCCGGGGCTTCGACTACTTCCGGGTCTACCGCTACAGCCCCGGGACCGGCGAGGCCACCCGCCTGACCACCTGGGCGCTGGCGTTCCTGGACCTGGCCCGGACCAGCGGCCAGCCCTTCTTCCTCTTCGTCCACTATTTTGACCCGCACACCCCCTACCTTCCGCCACCGCCCTTCCGGCGCCGCTTCTACCAGGGCGATGAGTTCGACCCGACCAAGACCTCGTTCCGCCAGGCGGTGCCGCCCGAGGACCGTCTGACCCGTCTCATCCTGGCCGAACTGCGCCCGGACGAGATCACGGACCTCGACTACGTCATCGCCCAGTACGACGGCGAGATCGCCTTTATGGACAGCGAGATCGGCCGCCTGCTCGAGGCCCTCGACCGCGCCGGCCTGGCCGAGCAGACGCTGGTGATCTTTCTCTCGGACCACGGCGAGGCCTTCGGCGAAGGCGGCCTCTATTTCGACCACCACACGCTGCACGACGCCGTGACCCGCTGCGCCCTGCTGATGCGGTTGCCCGGCGTCATCCCGGCTGGCCAGACCATCGACGCTCTGGTCTCAAGCCTGGACCTCACCCCGACCATTCTGGACCTGCTCGGACTCCCGCCGGTTGAGCCGGCGGCGCTGGCCGGACGGAGCCTCCGGCCGCTCTTCACCGGGGCGCCGGCGATCCGGGAGTCGGCGCCCCTCGGCGAGGCCAGCCGCCAGGTCAGTCGGGGGATTGTGACCCGCGAATGGCGGCTGATCGAGCCGGTGACGGAGACCGCCGACGGCCAGCCGCTGCCCGATTTCCGCGGCCGGCCGCGCGATCCGGCGCCGCTCCTCTTCCACCGTCCCAGCGACCCGCGCGAGGAGCGCAATGTGGCCGCCGACTATCCCGAGGTCGTGGCCGCCCTGCGGGCCGAGATCGCCGCTCGTCTGGAGCGCTGCGCCGCCTTCACCGGCGTCGCCGACCCGTTCCGCTGCTGTCGCCCGAGCCTGCTCTACCCGGCGATGCTCGAGCGTTTCGAGCGCCGTCACCGTCGTCTGTAGGAGGAGGACCGTGACCGATCTCGTCGCCTATCTGGAGACCCAGCGCGACCGGTTCTGGCAGGAACTGGCCGCCTTCATCGCCATCCCCAGCATCAGCACCCTTCCCGAACACCGCCCCGATATGGAGCGGTGCGCCCGCTTCCTGGCCGACCATCTGCGGACCATCGGCTTCCCCTCCGTCGCGATCCTGCCGACCGCCGGCCACCCCGCGGTCTGGGCCGAGTGGACCGGGGCGCCCGGCGCCCCGACCGCCCTCATCTACGGCCACTACGACGTCCAGCCGGTCGATCCGCTGGAGGAGTGGGAGAGCCCGCCGTTTGTGCTGACCGAGCGAGAGGGAGCCCTCTACGCGCGAGGGATCGCCGACGACAAGGGCCAGGTCTTCATGCACCTCAAGGCCCTGGAGGCCCATCTCCGGGTGCGGGGACGGCTGCCGGTCAACGTCCGGCTGCTCATCGAGGGCGAGGAGGAGATCGGCAGCCCCAGTCTGGAGGGAGTGCTCCGGGCGTATCAGGGCCAGCTGCGGGCCGATACCGTGGTTATCTCCGATACCAGTATGTTCGCCCGGGGACTGCCCTCTATCACCTATGGGCTGCGCGGTCTGGTCTACCTGCAGATCGATGTCGCGGGGCCCCGCTCAGACCTGCACTCGGGCACGTTCGGCGGGGCGGTCCTCAATCCGGCCGAGGCCCTGGTGCGGATCCTGGCCGCCCTCAAAGACGCCCACGGGCATATCCTGGTCCCCGGCTTCTACGACCGCGTGCGGCCGCTGACCCCCGACGAGCGGGCTGAGTTCGCCCGCCTGCCGTTCTCCGAGGAGGCCTTCCGGGCCGATCTGGGAGTGCCGGCCCTGTTCGGCGAGGCCGGGTACACCACCCTGGAGCGGCTCTGGGCCCGGCCGACGCTGGAGATCAACGGCCTCTGGGGCGGCTTCAGCGGCCCCGGCGCCAAGACGGTCATCCCCGCGCGGGCCGGGGCCAAGGTCAGCTGCCGGCTGGTGCCCGACCAGGACCCCGATGAGATCGCAGACCGGCTGGAGCAGACGGTCCTCCGCCTGGCCCCCGAGGCCGTCCGGGTCACGGTCACCCGTCTCCACGGAGCCCGACCCTGTCTGACCCCCCGCGACCATCCGGCCGTTCAGGCCGCGGCCCGGGCGCTGGCCCAGGGATTTGGCGTCCCGCCGGTCTTCATCCGTGAGGGAGGCACGATTCCGGTGGTGCCGCTCTTCCAGGAGCGGCTCGGGGCGCCGGTGGTCATGGTCGGGTTCGCCCTGCCCGACTGCCACGCCCACGCTCCCAACGAGCGCCTGGAGCGTGAGAACTTTGAGAAGGGGCTGCGCAGCCTGGCCATCCTCTGGGATGAACTGGCCGCGGCGCTCCGGCCGGCCTGAGCCGCCCCGGCTGGCCTTATCCCGCGCCGCCGGTCTGGAGCAGATCGCGGGCCGAGCGCGCCCGCTGGCGCAGCGCCTCGTAGAGACGGAGTCCGGCGACCTGCTGGGGATTGGGAGCGGCCTGCGGACGGCGGGCGCGCACCAGGTCGAGGGCCTCGGCGCTGGAGCACCCCGTCAGGTGCATAAGGACCGCGCAGGCCAGGAGCACGCTCCGGCCGACGCCGTGCTGGCAGTGAATCAGCACCCGCTGGCCGGCCGCCAGCCGTTCGCAGATGAGGTGCACGCCCTGGCGCATGGCCTCGGGGCTCAGCGGCTGGCAGTCGGGAGTCGGGAGATGGTAGAAGGCGATCCCGGCCCGCTGCAGCGCCCGGGCGTCGTCGCAGTCCTCGCTGCGCACATCGACCACACAGTCGATGCCCAGGCGCCGCAGCGCCGGCTCCTGACCCGGCGGGATCCGTCCGCCGACCGCCAGGTTGTCGGTGATCCAGGAGAGATCAAGATCAGGATGTGTCGACATCGGCGTCTCCCGCGCCTTTCGGAATGGGTCTTTCGGCCCGGCAGAGGTCCGGCGGCCGCCGGCGCTCGGCGAAGAAGGCCTGGAGCAGCTCGGCCAGGCCCGGCGTCAGCGGCAGCCCCGCGAGGTCGGCGGGGCCGACCCAGCGCACCGCCAGGACGTCGCCGCCCGGTCGCGGTGTCCCGCCGACCGGGCGGGCCAGGAAATCCAGCAGAACGTAGTGGTACCGGACCCGGCCACCGGGGTCGCGCTGAATCCGGTCGAGCCACCAGATGAGTGGACCCACCTCGACCTCGAGCCCACACTCCTCGCGGACCTCACGGCGGACCGCCTCCGCCAGCGTCTCGCCCACCTCGACCAGGCCACCGGGGAGGCTCCAGAGACCGTAGCCGGGCTCCCGCCCGCGCTGGACCAGGAGCACCTGGTCGTCCTGCACGATAACCGCGCCGACGCCGATGAGCGGCTGGGCCGGATACTCGCGGGCCATGGTCTATGGGGTCGGCAGATCGGCCAGCTCCGGGATGACCCAGAGCGGCCGCTCGCCGCGCTGGAGCCGTCGCACGTTCTCGAAGGCGTTGGCGAAGCGCCGGGGCCAGCTGTCCCAGGTGGGACCAGCCACGTGCGGGGTCACCACCACGTTCGGCAGGCTGAAGAGCGGATTGCTGGCCGGGGCTGGCTCCTGACCGAAGACGTCGAGCCCGGCTCCCCGCAGGCGGCCCTCGCGGAGAGCCGCCACCAGCGCCGCCTCGTCGACCAGCTCCCCCCGGGCCGTGTTGATGAGGATCGCGGTGGGCTTCATCAGGGCCAGCGTCTGGGCGTTGAGAAGATGCCGGGTCTGGGGGGTCAGCGGCGCGTGCAGCGTCACGATGTCGGCGGTCCGCAGCAGGTCCTCCAGCGTCACCCGGCTGGCCCCCAGCTGCGCCTCACGCTCCGGGGGAAGGGCGACGACATCGTAGTACAGGAGGCGCACGCCGAAGGGGCGCAGGCGGACGGCCACCTCCTGGCCGATGCGCCCCATCCCGATGATGCCGACGGTCTTGCCGTACAGCTCGTAGAGCTTCAGGGCGCCCATCGGGCCACCGCGCCACTGGCCGGCGCGGGTGCGGGCGTCGAGGGCCGGCAACTGCCGCAGGACGGCCAGCATCAGCATCACGGTGTGCTCTGCCACCGAGATGGCGTTCGCTCCCCCGTTGGTCGCCACCAGGACACCGGCCTGGCGCGTCCGGGCGATGTCCACCTGGTCGTAGCCGGCGCTGAGCAGTTGAATGAGTTTGAGCTCATGGGCCGCCTGCCAGGCTTCCTCGGACAGACGCTCGACGAAGCCCATCAAAACCGTCGCCCCCCGCAGGGCCTCCAGGAACGCCTGACCATGGGCCGGGTCGCTCAGCACAAGCGTGCAGCCCGCCGGCAGATGAGCACGGGCGAGGGCCACGACCTCGTCGGGCAGCGTTGGGGCCAGAACGATCCGCATTGTTCCTCCGGGTGACAGGACCTCGCTGACAGACGGGCGGGATGGCGTTGACCGACCTCACCCGCCCCGACTCTGGGCCAGTTGTCGGCGCGCGTTCAGCGCCAGGACGGGCGCCTCCACCGCACCGTCGATCGACAGAAGGGCCTGCTCCAGCGGCTGGAGCAGCCGGCGCAGGGCCGCGTCTTTCACATGATGGAGGGCGTGGGCGGCCGCCTGACGGAAGAGGGGATTCTGAGCCTGCTGCTCGACCGCCTCCAGGAGAGCGTCGAGCGAGTCTGGGGCCAGCCGGGCCAGGCCGTTGGCCGCCAGCCAGCGCACTCCCGGGTCGGGGTCGGCGAGCGCCCGGACCAGGGCCGGCACCGCCGTGGCGGTGCCCACCTCGGCCAGAACGCGCGCGGCCGTCCAGCGGACCAGATCATCGGACGACTGGAGGAGGGGCAGCACCGCCTCCGTGACCACGCCGCCCATGGCGATCAGCGCATCCATCGCCTCGTGGGTGAACACATCGTGGCGCGGACGCTGCAGCACGGCGGTCAGGGCCTGGATCGCCTCCGGACCGTTGATCCGGCCCAGGGCGCGGATGGCGTGCAGCCGGACCTGGGTGTCCGGGTCGTTCAGGGCCTCGAGGAGGGCTCCGGCGGCGGCGCGCTCGGCCCGTTCGCCCAGAAGGTCAGCGGCCCAGCGGCGAACGGCGGCGGCGGGATGGCGCAGTCCGCGCTGCAGGACCGCGACCTTGGCGGTCTCACTCGGGGCGTCGGCGGGCAGGAAGGCGTGGCGGATGCGCAGGCGCAGCCGGCGGGCTCGCTGCGTGGTCGTCAGCGCCGTGAGCGGCAGGTCGCCCCACCGGCCGAGGGCGGCCGCCTCCAGCAGCCGCTCCCACAGGGCCTGGTCGGTAGCCTGCTGCAGAGCCGTCTGGACACCGAGCTGGACAGTGGGGTCGGTCGTGGTGAGCGCGGCGATGACCTCGCGCGTGGCCACCGGATCGGCGGCGGCCGCCCTGGTCAGCATCTCTGCCCAGGGGTGCGCGGTCGCCGAGGGGTCATCGGGCGACCGTGTTTCGCGTGCGGCGTCAAAGGACGACATGGTCTCTCCTCGCTATCGGCGCAGTGGCTGACCGGCACCGTCGGGTGCACTCTCCACCGTAAGCCTACACCGACCGCGGGAGGCCCGTCAACGGCGGGCCGGAGCCGATCTACTGGCCGGCCAGCTGGGGGACCAGCTCCGATTCGGCCAGGCTGCGGCTCTGACCACGGTACTCGTAGTACAGCCGCATCAGGCTCTGGGCCAGCTTCCGCGGGTCGTGGCGGCGCGGGTCGTGGGCGTCGACCACGTCGGCCATCACCACCGTGTAGGCCGCCGTGCCGAGATCGCCGGGGGCGACGGCCGGCACGGTCGGACTGGCGGCGGCGGCCGGCCGCAGGTTGCTGTTGGTCAGAACGTACTGGAAGAGCCCGGGGCCGACATGCTCCTCCAGCACCCGGACGTAGTCCCGGACCTGGAAGTTGTCGGTCTCGCCCGGCTCGGTCGCCACGTTGCAGACGTAGACCTTCAGGGCGGTGCTGGCCCGGATGGCCCGGGTGATGTCTTCGACCAGCAGGTTGGGCAGCACGCTGGTGTAGAGGCTGCCGGGACCGATCACGATGAGATCGGCCTCCAGAATCGCCCGGATCGCCTCGGGGTAGGCCGGCGGCTGGGCCGGCTGCAGGAAAAGCCGGCGGATCGGTCGGCCCCGCTTGGGGATGAGGGACTCGCCGGCCACTGTGGCCGCGTCGTCGTACTCGGCGCAGAGGGTGATGTTCTCCAGCGTCGAGGGCAGGATCTGGCCGCGCACCGCCAGCACCCGGCTGGACTCGCGCAGGGCTCGCTCGAAGTTGCCGGTGATCTCGGTCATCGCCAGGATGAACAGGTTGCCGAAGCTGTGTCCCTCCAATCCCTGCCCTTCGCGGAAGCGGTACTGAAACAGCCGTTGCATGAGCGGTTCGACGTCGGCCAGCGCCACCAGGCACTGCCGGAAGTCGCCCGGCGGCAGGATGCCGAACTCGGAGCGCAGCCGGCCTGACGAGCCGCCGTCGTCGGCGACGGTGACGATGGCGGTGAGGTTCGTCGTGTACTCCTTCAGCCCGCGAAGCAGGGTCGAGAGCCCGGTGCCGCCGCCGATGGCCACGATCCGCGGGCCCCGCCGCAGGTACCGGTGCTGGTAGAGCAGATCCACGATGCTGTTGCGGCCGGCGGTCAGGAACGGCGCCAGCAGCGACCGCTGCAGCTGGATCATCGCCACGACCGCGATTCCGATTCCCAGCCCCAGGAAGAGAAGACCGCGGACCGGTCGGTCGATGAACTGCAGGGTGGCGTAGTAGACCCACTCCGGAAAGTGCTGGGTGCGGTAGGCGTGGGTCATCAGGTAGGCGATCCCCAGGCTGGTGAAGGTGATGCCGAAGAGCAGAAGGAGCAGCCAGCGCTTGACGTGCAGACCGGGGTAGAGCCACTTGATCAGAGAGTGCATCGCCTGTGTCCTCCCGCGGCCGGCGGAGTCTTTCCGCCCACCAGAGAAATATAACGTAGACCGGCCCGTCCTGTTATCACTCCCGGTCCGGGGCGCCTGGCCATTTTCGTCTCCCCCAGAGGGGTCAGCGCAGCAGGGCGTTCATCACCGCCCCGACCAGACTGACGATCAGCGCCGCCAGAACGGCGCTGAGAAAATCCGCCACCCGCACCCCCGGGTAGATCACGGTCGCCAGCCAGAAGAGAAAGCCGTTGATGATGAGGGTGAACAGCCCGAAGGTCAGCAGCCGGATCGGGCAGGTGATCAGTAGAAGTATCGGCCGGACCAGCGTGTTCAGCAGGGCCAGGACCGCCGCGAAGATCGCCGCGTCCAGCCAGCGGTCGCTCTGGACGCGCGGCCCCAGCAGCGCCTCGGCGATAAAGACGCTGACAAAGATTGTCAGCCACAGGACCACCAGCTGGGGAAGCCTCATCGCGCCTCGACCGGCTGCAGAGCATAGCCTCCCCCACTCTCCGCCAGCCGCTGCAGGCGCGCCTCCAGCTGCGGCGAGAGCCGGACGGTCGCCCCCGGCCACTCCAGTTCGACAGCCTGCCCGCCGGTCTCGACGACCAGGCGCACCGGCAGCCGGCCCCCGCGGTGGGCCTGCAGCGCCTCGTACACCTCCTGCAGCAGAGCCAGGTCGCGCTGGAGATCATCGCTGCGCTTCAAGCGGACCACCAGGCAGCGGGGCTCGTCGCGCTCGGTCTGGCCCGTGGTCACGGGCTGTCCGTTCGCCCCGTTGGCGGCCGTGGGGCTGCCATTGGCGGCCGTGGCGTCGGCGGGCCCGGTGTCACCGTCGACGGTGGGGCCCGTGACTGGCAGGGTGGTCTCCAGCCGCACCTCCGCCGGCACCGGCACGTCGGACTGGTAGGGGAAGACCTTCTCCACCACGATCTGCACCCGCTCGTCGCGGCTGTCCACCCGGCCCTGAACGAGCAGGATCTGGTCCTCGCTCCAGAGGTCGCGGGTCTTCTCGTAGACGCGGGGGAAAACGACCAGCTCGACGCTGCCGTGCAGGTCCTCCAGAGTGGCGGCGACCATCGCCTCGCGCTTCTTGGTGAAAAGCGGACGCACCGCCGTGATGACGCCCAGCACCGTCACCCGCTGGCCGGCGTCCTCGGCCGTGAGGTCGCCGCAGGCGGCGGTCACATAGTCGCGCAGGACGCTCAGCGCCTGGTGGAGCGGATGTTCGGAGAAATACACGCCCATCAGTTCTCTCTCCCAGGCCAGCCGCTCCCGCGCCGGCGCCTCTGGCAGGTCGGGCAGGTCGATCCCCAGCGGCGCCGGTCCCGTGCCGAGGAGGTCGAACAGGCTGGCCTGCCCGACCTCGGCCATGCGCTGGCGCTGCTGGGCGAGCGTAAGCAGGCGGTCGAGCACCGCCAGCAGCTGGCTCCGGCGGGCCAGCGCGTCGAAGGCCCCGGCCTTGATCAGGCTCTCCATCACCCGCTTGTTGAGGACCTTGCTGTCCACCCGCTGGCAGAAGTCCTCGATGGACTGGAAGGGCCGTTCCCCTCGCGCCTGGAGGATCGCCTCGACCGCCCCCTCGCCGACGTTCTTGATGGCGGCCAGTCCGAAGCGGATGGCCCGCCGGCCGTCGGCCAGGATTTCGATGGTGAAATGGTCCTCGGAGCGGTTGATATCGGGGGGCAGGACGGGGAGGCCCATCCGGCGGCACTCGGCCAGGGCGGCCGCCGTCTTCTCAACGTTGCCGGCCGCCGCGCTCAGCACGGCCACCATGTACTCTTCCGGATAGTTGGCCTTGAGATAGGCCGTCTGATAGGCCACCTCCGCGTAGCAGGCGGCGTGGGCCCGGTTGAACCCGTAGCCGGCGAAGGGCTCCAGCAGCTCCCAGATGCGCTCGGCCTCCTCGTCGGTCAGGCCGTTCTGTCGGCAGCCGGCCAGGAAGCGCGGCTTCTCCTGCTCCAGGAGCGAGCGGATCTTTTTGCTCATCGCCCGGCGGACGATATCGGCCTGGCCGAGCGTGTACCCCGCCACCCGCTGCAGGACCTGCAGGACCTGGTCCTGATAGGTGAGGACCCCATAGGTGTCCTTCAGCGTCTCCTCCAGCAGCGGGTGCGGGTATTCGATGGGCTCGAGCCCGTGCTTGCGGCGGATGTAGTGGGGAATGTTGGCCATCGGCCCCGGCCGGTAGAGGGCGATGAGGGCGCAGATATCGGCCACCGAGGTGGGTTTGAGCTCCATCAGATACTGCGTCATGCCGCGGCCTTCCAGCTGGAACAGGCCCATCGTCTCGCCCCGGGCCAGAAGAGCGAACGTTTTCTGGTCGTCGCGGGGCAGGTTCTGCAGGTCCAGGGTCTCGTTGCGCCAGCGCTTGACCAGCTCTACCGTCCGTCCCAGGATGGTCAGGTTGGCCAGGCCGAGGAAGTCCATTTTCAGGAGCCCGATCTTGGCGATGGCCGACATATGGTACTGGGTCATCACCCCATCGCCCCGGCTGGTCAGCTGGAGCGGCGTGTGCTCGATCAGCGGGTCGCGAGAGATGACCACGCCGGCGGCGTGGGTCGAGGCGTGACGGGCCACGCCCTCCAGTTTTCGGGCCGTGTCGATCAGGCGGCGGACCGTCTCGTCGGTCTCGTACAACTCCTGCAGGCGGGGGTTCTCGGCCATCGCCTGGTCGATGGTGATCCCCACCGGCAGCGCCGGGATGAGCCGGGCGACCCGGTCCACCTCGCTGTAGGGCAGGCCCAGCGCTCGCCCCACGTCGCGGACGGCGGCCTTGGCGCCCAGCGTCCCGAAGGTGATGATCTGGGCCACGTGCTCACGGCCGTACTTCTCGGTCACGTAGGCGATCATCTCGTCGCGGCGGTCGTCGGCGAAGTCCATGTCGATATCCGGCATCTCCCGCCGCTCGATGTTCAGGAAGCGCTCGAAGGTCAGATTGTTGGCCAGAGGGTCGACGTTGCTGATCCCCAGCAGATAGCAGACCAGGCTGCCGGCGGCCGACCCGCGTGGACCGTAGAGGATGCCCTTTTGGCGGGCGTAGGAGACGATGTCCCAGACGATGAGGATATACTGGGCGAAGCCGGTCTTCTCGATAACGTCGAGCTCGTACTCCAGGCGCTGGCGAACGGCCTCGGTCACCACCGGATAGCGCCGGCGCAGCCCCTCTTCGCAGAGAGCGCGCAGGTAGCTCTCGGGCGTATGTCCCTCTGGCACCGCAAACGCCGGGAGATGCACCCGGCCGAACTCCAGCTTCAGGTCACACTTTTCGGCGATCTCGACCGTGTTGCGCAGGGCCTCCGGCAGGTCCGGGAAGAGGCGGGCCATCTCCTCCGGGGAGCGCAGGTAGAACGTGTTATTGGCCATGCGCAGGCGGTCGGGGTCCTCGAGGGTGGTGTTGGTCTGGATGCAGAGCAGGATCTCCTGCGTCTCGTGGTCCTCGGGCAGGATATAGTGGACGTCATTGGTGGCCACCACCGGGATCGCCAGTTCCCGGCTGATGGCCAGCAGCTCCCGATTGACCACCTCCTGCTCGGGCATATCGTGGTGCTGGAGCTCCAGGTAGTAGTTGCCGGGGCCGAACACCTCTTTATACCAGGCCGCCACCCGGCGCGCCCCGGCCAGGTCGCCCTGCAGGATGAGGCGCGGCACCTCCCCGGAGAGACAGGCCGAGAGGCAGATAAGCCCCTCGTGGTGGGCCTCCAGCAGCTCCCGGTCGATGCGCGGCCGGTAGTAGAAGCCCTCGAGGTGGGCGGCGGTGGTGAGTTTCATCAGATTGCGGTAGCCGGTGAGATCTTTGGCCAGCAGCACCAGATGATAGGGATTCTGGTCGATCTTGGGCCGGCGGTCGTGGCGGCTGTGGGGCGCCACGTAGGCCTCGACCCCGATGATCGGCCGGATCCCCTGCTCCTGGGCGGCGCTGTAGAAGTCGATGGCCCCATACATCGCCCCGTGGTCGGTCAGGGCGATGGCCGGCATGCCGTACTCCCGCGCCCGCTTGACGATCTGCTCGACCGAGCCCAGCCCGTCGAGAAGCGAGTACTCGCTGTGGACGTGCAGGTGGACAAAGTCGGGCATGACACTCCCCGCCTGTCGCGCAGCGCGATTATACCACAGGCATGGGCCTGCCCGTTCGTGGCTGCGGTCACAGTGGTGCAAAAACCACATTAAGAAAAACACCGCGCCGCTCGCCCGGATACCAGGCGAGGGGAGAGGGGGCTGTGGTATAACAGTGACAGAGCCCAGGGGGTGGGGAGACGGTCGTGCACATCGGCGTGTTGGGGGCGGGTGCGCTCGGGTTGACGGTGGCCTACCGGCTGGCCCAGCGTGGCCACCGGGTCACGGTCATCGAAAAAGAGCCGCTGCCGGGCGGGCTGGCCAGCGGCTTCCGCCTGGGCGACACCTACCTGGAGAAGTTCTATCATCATCTTTTTCGCAGCGACCGCGAGATCGTCCAGCTCATTCACGAACTGGGGTTGGGAAGCGACCTGGTCTGGCGGCGGCCGCAGACCAGCACCCTCTACGGCGGCCGGATCTATCCGCTGGACTCGCCGCTCCACGTCCTGCGGTTCTCCCCCCTGCCGTTCCTCGACCGCCTGCGGCTGGGCCTGGCCGTCGCCTATCTGAAAATCGAGCGCAACTACCACCGCTTCGCCGGCCAGACCGCAGCCAGCTGGATCGCCCGCTGGATGGGGCCACGGGCCTACGCGGTCGTCTGGCAACCGCTCCTTGTGGCCAAGTTCGGGGAGTATTATGACAAAATCGCCATGCCCTGGTTCTGGGCCCGCGTCCATCTGCGCAGCGCCACCCTGGGCTATCTGCGCGGGGGCTTCCAGCGGCTCTACGACCGGCTGGCCGCCGCCGTCGTCGCCCATGGCGGGGCGGTGCGCCTGGAGGAGACGGTCACCGCCATCAGCAGCCAGCCGGACGGTCGGGTGCGGGTCGAAACCACCCAGGGCGAGGCCGAGTTCGACCGGCTGGTGGTGACGCTTCCCACCCGCCTCTTTCTCCGCCTGGCCCGTGGGCTGCCGGCCGACTACATCGCCCGCTACGACCGGGGGCTGGCCTACGGCGCCCACTGCGTGGTCCTGGTGCTCGACCGCCCGCTGACCTCGGTCTACTGGCTCAACATCAACGACCCCGGCTATCCCTTCCTGGCCCTGGTCGAGCACACGAACTTCATGTCCCCGGCGGATTACGGTGGACGCCATATCGTATACCTCAGCAACTACCTGCCGATGGACCATCCCCTCTTCCGTCTGAGCGATGGCGAGGTCCTGGAGCGGTTCCTGCCGGCGCTGGCCCGGATCAACCCGGCCTTCCGGCCGGCGTGGGTGCGTGAGGCCTATGTCTTCAAGGCACCCTATGCGCAGCCCATCGTCACGGTGGACTTTCCGACGATCATCGCCCCGCACCGGACGCCGCTGCCCCACGTCTATCTGGCCAACATGTTCCAGATCTACCCCCAGGACCGGGGACAGAACTACAGCGTCCGGCTGGCCAACCAGATGGCCCGGCTGGTCGCGGCCGAGAGCGCCTGAGCCTCTCTCAGGCCGACCGCTCCGATGGCGCCAGGCGCCCCGGGCTGAGGCCGGCCCAGCGCAGGAAGTTGGCGTAGAACCGCAGCCCCAGATCGGCCGATTTCTCGGGATGGAACTGGGTGGCGACGATGTTCTGCCAGGCCAGGACCGCCGGGAAGCGCCGGCCGTAGTCGGCCTCGGCGGCGACGATGGCCGGGTCGGTCGGGTCGGCGTAGTAGGAGTGGACGAAATAGAAGAAGGCGCCGTCGGGGATATCGGCGAAAACCGGGTGGGGGCGGCGCTGCCAGACCCGGTTCCAGCCCATGTGCGGCACCTTCTGGCCGGGCGGCAGCCGGCGCACCACCCCGGCGAAGACCCCCAGACATGGCTGCCACCCGCCCTCCTCGCTCCCCTCCATCAGGACCTGCAGCCCCATGCAGACGCCGAGGAATGGCCGGCCGCTCTGCAGGTAGGTGAGCAGCGGCTCGATCAGCTCGCGCTCCTGTAGCCCGCGCATGATATCGCGGGCGGCCCCGACGCCGGGAAGGATGAGGGCCTGCGCCCGCGCGAGCGGGGCCGGGTCGGCGGTCACCACCGGCTCGTAGCCCAGACGGGCGATGGCCTTGGCCACGCTGTGCAGGTTTCCCGCGCCGTAATCGACGATAACAACCATTCTCTTCTCCCCTGGCTCAGTGGTCCGGAGCGGCTGACGCGGGCGACCGGCCCCCCGCCCAGATGACCTGGAGCAGCGCCCCCAGACCCAGCAACCCGACCAGCACCGTAATGATAACATCCGCGTACGGCACCAGGGTCAGGATCATCAGTATGAGCAGCCCCAGCAGCAGCGCCAGCCAGAGCGGCGGTCGGGGCCCGAACGGCCGGAGCAGCCGGCTGCCCAGGAAGATCGCCCCCAGCAGATACCCCAGCAGCAGCCCCAGGATGTACAGCCCGAAAGCGAGGAGCCCGAGCCACCACCCGCCGGTCACCAGGCCCACCAGCCCGAGCAGGAGCGCGACCACCGGCCCCAGGACCGCCACCAGCAGTCCCAGCCCCAGGCTGGGGAGCGGCCGGTCGCGCAGGAGGCCGAGACCCCGGCGGACGGGCTCGGGGAAAAGCCAGACGAAGAGGAGACCCAGCACGACCAGGCCGAGGAAGCGACGGAGGAGCATCAGAGCCGTCTCCAGTCCCCGGCGCAGCGGGGTGATGGCGGTGTTCGGGGTGAGCGCCTGAACCGGCCCGGTAAGGGTGGCGCCCGGCTCGACCCGGGCCGCCTGCGGGCTCCGGTAGGTGATCGTCCCGTCGACCGTGGCCCCGCTCTGGATGGTGAGGTCCTGGACCTCGGCGACGAGATGGCGGCGAACATGTCCGCCGACCACCAGGTCGCCGGCGCCGACCACGAGGTCTCGGCCCACCTCCCCGACAACGGCCGTCCGGCTGGCGGTGAGGATGGCGTCTCGTCCGATCCGGCCGCTGGCGGTCAGGGTCACCGTGCTCGCCGCCGCCACCAGGTCGCGGTCGACGCTCCCGCTCACCGCGATCCGTCCGGCGGCCGCCCGCACACTCCCACCGACGGTGCCACTCACCTCGAGACTCCCGGCGACCGCCAGCACATCACCGGTCACCGTCCCCACGATCCGCAGGGTGCCCGCCGCCACCACCAGATCGCCGTCGACCGTTCCCTGAACGGTGACCGTCGGACCGCTGGCGTAGAGATCGTCGGCGACGATCTCCCCCGGCCCGACGGTCACCGTTCCCCCGCGTATCTCCATCGCGCTGGCCGGCCGACTCAGCAGCACCGACAGCACGGCGACCCCGGCCCCGAGCCGGAGCAAACGCACAAGACGCGCGATCACAGTCCCCTCCGGTAAGCAGGTGGACCGATCATAGCACGGATGGAGGGCAGACAAACATTGGCTGACCTCGCGCACGGCCGACGACGGGAGGGCCCTGCCGATTAGGGCAGAGCCTGGCATCCGACGTTGAGGGGTACTATAATCTCGGAAGATCAGCGGCGATGGCCAGATCGACGACGGTCCAGACGTTGCCGGTCGGTTATTTGCCCCTTGCCTTCGGCGGGGTCGTCGGCACGGCGGCGACCCTGACGGCCCTGCGTCTTCTGGGGTTCGACCTTCAGACGGCCGGACGTCCCCTCGGCCTTCATGACCCCGCTCTTTTTCGGGTGGTGCTTTACAGCCTCTGGGCTGTCATCACCGCCCTCGTTCTGGTCAGGATCCTGCGCCAGCGCGGCTTTGGCCCTGAGGCCCTCGGCTGGCAGGGAACTCTTGACGTCCGGACGGCGGCCACAGCGGCCGCGTTTGCGGGCGCTGCGGTGGTGCTCTGGTTGCCGGTGGACGCGGTTCGGCAGGCGCTGGGTGTCCCCGTTTACTGGGACCCGGCCCAGCGGGGGTTTATCCGGCCGACGACGATCTGGGAGTTTGTGGCCGCCGGGGTGGCTGGTCTCATCTTCGTGCCGCTGGCCGAAGAAACCATCTTTCGGGGCTATGTCCTGCAGGCCCTCGTCGCCCGGCTTGGGGTCTGGCGGGGGCTGCTGGTGCACAACGCACTCTTTGCCCTCTACCACGGCGGGATCGGCCCCGGCCTGCCCCTGTACATTTTCGTTTGGTCGTTCTTTCCGGCCCTGCTCTTGATCCGCTACCGGAGCCTCTACCCGGCGATTCTCATGCACGTCCTCAACAATGTCTGGGTGGACCTCCTTGTGCCGCTCCTGTTCGGTTAAAAGCCCCCATGGCGGCCCCGCCCGGGGCTGATACCCGGGGGGATTTCCCTTCTCCGGACGAGCGGCTGGTGGGTGGCCCGCCTTATCGCGGTGAAGCTCCGGCCCTGGCCGGGACTGGCGGTCTCCTTGAGCGTGCGGCGAGGTGGGCCGTTCGGGCCGAGGGGAAGGAGAGGCCTGGAAGAACATGGGCTCGGGTGCGGGGGATGGACGGCGTGGGAGTGCGGGCGCGGGGGAAGGCGAGGGGGAGGCGACGCTGGGTGGCGATGGGGAAGGGGATGCGGGAGGTGAAGACCTGGACGGGGCTGGCGGCAGTGCGGTGGCCCCAGGGGCAGAGGGTCTGAGCCCGGGAACCGTCGCCCACAGAGGAAGTCTGCTCCCCCACAGGCGCCCGCCGTCTGGCTGAGAGCGCCGCCTTCGCGGCCCGTTGACAAGGCGTGGGGAGCCGCGTAAGATAGGGACACTGGGGGCTGACCTGCTGGCTGTTCCATCGGCTGGCAGCCCCGGCCGAGATCGCAACAAGGGGGTCGCTGCCATGAGCCGGGTCACTGTCACGGTCAACGGTGTCCGCTACCAGAACGAGGTCGAGCCGCGGCTCTTGCTGGTGCACTACCTCCGCGACGTCCTCGGCCTGACCGGGACGCACATCGGCTGCGACACCAGCCAGTGTGGTGCCTGCACGGTGCTCGTCAATGGTCAGGCGGTGAAGTCGTGCACCATGTTCGCCGTCCAGGCCGACGGCGCCGAGATTCTGACCATCGAGGGGCTGGCCCGCGATGGCGAGTTGCATCCCCTGCAGGAGGGCTTCTGGGAAGAGCACGGGCTCCAGTGCGGCTTCTGCACGCCGGGGATGATTATGACCGCCTACCAGATCCTGCAGCGCAATCCCAACCCCTCGGAGGAGGAGATCCGGCGCGGTCTGGAGGGCAACCTCTGCCGGTGCACGGGCTACCACAACATCGTCAAAGCCATTCAGTACGCGGCCCGGAAGATGGCCGTCAGTTAGTGGCGCCGTCGCCGGGCAGACTATCTGGCGGAGCGGTCCAGCGAGAACGACCCGAAGGAGGGGGCAGCGATGGCAGTAACGAGGCTGTTCGGCGCCGCCGTCCGGCGGCGTGAGGACCCGCGCCTGATCACCGGCCACGGCCTGTTCGTCGACGACATCCGTCTTCCGGGGATGCTCTACGCAGCCATCCTCCGTAGCCCGCACGCCCACGCCCGCATCCGGCGCATCGACGTCAGCCGGGCCCGGGCGCTGCCCGGGGTGGTGGCGGTCTACACCGGCCAGGACCTGAAGGGCAAAGTCGGGGCCATTCCCTGCGCCTGGCTCATTCCCAACGCCGATCTCAAGGTCCCGGAGCATCCGCCGCTGGCGGTGGACACCGTCCGCTACGTGGGCGACGGCGTGGCGGTGGTGGTGGCCGAGGACCGGGGGATCGCCCGTGACGCTCTCGATCTCATCGAGGTGGACTACGAGGTTCTGCCGGCGGTGACCGACGCCGAGCAGGCGATGGCCCCCGGCGCGCCGCAGCTGCACGCCTCGGTGCCGGGCAATGTGGCCTTCCACTGGAAGGTCTCCGGAGGCGATGTCGAGGCCGCCTTCCGCGCGGCCGACGTGATCGTCCGCCAGCGCTTCATCAACCAGCGGCTCATCCCCAACGCGATGGAGACGCGGGCGGCGCTGGCCCAGTACAACCCCGGCAGCGGCGAACTCACCCTCTGGATGACCTCGCAGAACCCGCATATCCACCGGGTGCTCCTCTCCGGTGTGCTGGGGATGCCGGAGCACAAGATCCGGGTCATCGCCCCCGATGTCGGCGGTGGCTTCGGCAGCAAGATCCACCACTACCCGGACGAGGCGATCGTCTGCTTCCTGGCCCGAGAACTGGGCCGGCCGGTCAAGTGGGTGGAGGACCGGCGGGAGAACTTCATCGCCACCACCCACGGTCGCGACCACATCCAGGATGTCGAACTGGCTGCCCGGCGCGACGGGACGATCCTCGGTCTGCGGGCCATCGTCCGGGCGAACCTGGGGGCCTACCTCTCGACGGCGGCGCCCGGGATTCCGACCATCCTCTTTGGGCTGATGCTCTCCGGCGCCTACCGCATCCCCAATATTCACTGCGAGGTCTACGGTGTCCTGACCAACACCACCCCGGTCGACGCCTACCGGGGGGCGGGCCGGCCGGAGGCCACCTATCTGGTCGAGCGGATGGTGGATCTCCTGGCCCGCGAGATCGGCCTGGACCCGGTCGAGGTCCGGCGGCGCAACTTCATTCCGGCCAGCGCCTTTCCCTACACCGTGGCCACCGGCATCACCTATGACAGTGGCAACTACGAGGCGACGCTGGACCGGGCGCTGGCGCTCGTCGACTACCAGAAGTTCCGCGAGGAACAGGCTCAGGCCCGCGCCCAGGGGCGGTACCTGGGCATCGGCTTCTCGACCTACGTCGAGATCTGCGGACTGGGGCCGTCGCAGGTGGCCGGCGCGGTCGGCTTCCAGGGCGGTCTCTGGGAGAGCGCGGTGGTGCGGGTGCACCCGACCGGCAAGGTCTCGGTCTTCACCGGCTCGTCGCCGCACGGTCAGGGTGAGGAGACCACCTTCGCCCAGATCGTGGCCGACGAACTGGGGATCCCGCTCGACGACATCGAGGTCATCCACGGCGACACCGACGCCATCCCCATGGGCTGGGGCACTTACGGCAGCCGGACCACGGCGGTGGGTGGCTCGGCCATCGCGCTGGCGGCCCGCCGGGTCCGGGAGAAGGCGCGCAAGATCGCGGCCCATCTGCTGGAGGCGGCCGAGGAGGACGTCGAGTTCCAGGCCGGGCGCTTCTTCGTCCGTGGCGTGCCCGACCGCGCGAAGACGATTCAGGAGGTGGCCCTGGCCGCCTACCTCGCCTGGAACCTGCCGCCGGGGCTGGAGCCGGGCCTGGAGGCCAGCAGCTTCTTCGACCCCTCGAACTTCGTCTACCCCTTCGGAGCCCACGTGGCCATCGTCGAAATCGACCCCGAGACCGGCAAGGTCAGGCTCCGGCGCTACGTGGCGGTCGACGACTGCGGACCGGTCATCAACCCCAAGATCGTCGACGGGCAGGTCCACGGGGGTGTGGCCCAGGGTGTGGCCCAGGCCCTCTACGAGGCGGCCATCTACGACCAGAACGGGCAGCTGCTCACGGGGTCGCTGATGGACTACGCCGTGCCGAAGGCCGACGACCTGCCTCCCATTGAGACCGACCGGACCGAGACGCCTTCGCCGGTCAACCCGCTGGGTGTCAAGGGGGTCGGCGAGACCGGGACCATCGCTGCCACCCCGGCGGTGGTCAACGCCGTCTGCGACGCCCTGGCCCCTTTGGGGATCACGCACATCGACATGCCGCTCTGGCCGGAAAAGATCTGGCGGGTCATGCGGCAGGCCCGGCAGCAGCCGGCCTGATCACGCAGGGAGAGGAGGAACCGATGATCCCGAGCGCTTTCGAGTACCACGTTCCCGCCTCGCTCGATGAAGCGGTGGCTCTCCTCCAGCAGTACGGCGATGAGGCCAAACTGCTGGCCGGCGGGCACAGCCTGATCCCGCTGATGAAGCTGCGGCTGGCCACCCCCAAGCACCTTATCGACATCGGGCGGCTCTCCGATCTGGCCTACATCCGACCGAGCGATGGAGGGGTGGCCATCGGTGCCCTGACCACCCACTACATGATCGAATCCTCGTCGCTGCTGCGGGAGATGTGGCCGGCGCTGCCAGAGGCGGCGGGGCTTATCGGCGACGTCCAGGTGCGCAACCGGGGGACCATCGGCGGCAGTCTGGCCCACGCCGACCCGGCCGCTGACTACCCGGCGGTGGTCCTGGCCCTGGAGGCCCAGATCCAGACCCTGGGCCCCAGCGGGACGCGCCAGATCCCGGCCACCGACTTCTTCATCGACCTCTTCACCACCGCCCTTCAGCCCGGCGAGATCATCACCGCGGTGCGGCTGCCGGCGCCCCCGCCGCGCACCGGCTCGGCCTACGTCAAATTCCCGCACCCGGCCTCGCGCTACGCCATCTGCGGCGTCTGCGCGGTGGTCACCCTCGATGCCGAGGGGCGCTGCCAGCAGGCGCGGGTGGCCATCACCGGGGTCGGCCCCCGAGCCGTCCGGCGCCCGATGGTCGAACAGGCGCTGGTGGGCCAGCGGCTGGAGGCGGCGGTCATCCGGGCGGCGGCCGAGCGGGCGGCCGATGACCTGGAGACGCTGAGCGATATCCACGCCTCGGGGGAGTACCGTCAGCACCTGGCCCGCGTCTACACCCGCCGGGCGCTCGAGGCCGCCCTGGCCCGCATCCGCTAGGCTGACCGGGACCGGCCCGGCGATCCGGGCGGTACAGAGACAGGCGCTGTCGAGGGGCAGCGGCGCTCGCCGGCTGCCCCGTCCTTTCTGTATAATGCCAGCTGGAGGAGAACCGCATGCCCATGCGCATCGAAGGCACCTATTCCTTCCCCGCTCCCCCCGAGCAGGTCTGGAACCTTCTGATGGATCCGGAGGCCCTGGCCGCCTGTATTCCCGGCTGTCAGCGGTTGGAGCCGCTCGGTGACGACCGCTATCAGGCCACGCTGACCGTCGGCGTGGCCGGGATCCGGGGCACCTACACCGGCACGGTTGGGGTGGCCGAGAAGGTCCCCCCGCACTCCTATCGCCTGCTGATCGAGGGCAGCGGCGCCCCCGGCTTTGTCAAGGGGAGCGGCCTGGTTCGCCTCGTCGCCCAGGGGGAGGGGACGGAGGTCAGGGTCGAGGGGGAGGCCGAGGTCGGCGGTGCCATCGCCGCCGTCGGCCAGCGGCTCCTGCAGCCGGTGGCCCGGATGCTGATGAACCAGTTCTTCACCTGCATGCAGAAACGACTGGAGACAGTCGTCAAGGCGGGCTAGCCGGCACGGCACCTCGGGCTGGCCCGGTGGGGAGTGACGAGGATTGCAGACGCGCGCGCAGAATCTGTTGAAGGTCCAGCGGATCGACGACGTTCAGGAGGCCCTGCGCACCCAGGCCTACATCGCCGACCGGGGGCTGGCGACCGCCGTCTTCCTGGCCCTGCGGCTCCGCAAGCCGCTGCTCCTGGAGGGCGAGGCCGGGGTCGGCAAGACCGAGATCGCCAAGGTTCTGGCCCGTCTCCTGGAGACCGACCTCATCCGGTTGCAGTGCTACGAGGGCCTGGATGTCAACACCGCGGTCTACGAGTGGAACTACGCCCGGCAGATCCTCTACATCCGCCTGCTGGAGGCCCAGGGACAGCGCTCGTCCGAGGCGCTGAAGGAGATCTTCGGCCCGGAGTTCCTCATCCGCCGGCCGCTCCTTCAGGCCATCGACGCCACGGAGCCCCTGCCGAAGGTCCTGCTCATCGACGAGATCGACCGGGCCGACGAGGAGTTCGAGGCCTTCCTGTTGGAGCTGCTCTCGGACTTCCAGGTCTCGATCCCCGAGATCGGGACGCTGCGGGCGGTCGAGCCACCGGTGGTGGTCATCACCTCCAACCGCACCCGCGAGATCCATGATGCCCTCAAACGCCGCTGCCTCTACCACTGGATCGACTACCCCAGCCTGGAGAAAGAGCAGGCCATTGTGCGGACCAAGGTGCCGGAGGCTCCGGAGCGGCTGACCCGCCAGATCTGCCTCTTTATGCAGGAGCTGCGCAAGCTGGACCTCTACAAACTGCCCGGCGTGGCCGAGACGCTGGACTGGACGGCGGCGCTCCTGGCCCTCGACCAGCAGACGCTGACCGAGGACGTGGTCAGCGATACCCTGGGCTGCATCCTGAAGTACCAGGACGATATCAAGAAGGTCAAAGCCCAGGCCATCAAGTACCTGGTGGAGAAGGCCCGCAGCGATGGCGGCGCGTGAGCGTCTGTCTCTGGAGGTCCCGGACGGCGGCGGGCATCTTCTGGCCAACGTCGTTCTCTTTGGCCGGCTGCTGCGCGAGGTCGGACTGGACGTGGGGCCGGGCCAGCTGATCGATGCCGCCCGGGCCCTGCTCTGTATCGAGATCAACCGGCCCGACGATTTCTACCACACGCTGCGCTGCACGCTGGTGACGCGCCAGGAGGACCTCCTGCTCTTCGATCTGGCCTTCGACCTCTTCTGGCGACGGGGGCTGGAGACGCGCTCGCTCCTGGCCCAGGCCGACGGGCAGATCCGGGCCCGTCGGCCCCGCGAGCCGGTGCCTGCCCTGCGCCGTCTGCGGGTGGGCGCCACGGCGCAGGAAGAGGGGCACGAGGACGATCAGAAGGCCGAGACCGTGGTCGAGCGCCTCTACACCTACAGCGCAGTCGAGGTGCTGCGCAAGAAAAACTTCGAGGCCTTCACCCCGGAGGAGGTCGAACAGGCCCGGCGGCTGATCGCCCGTCTGCGCTGGCGGCTGGCCGAACGGCCGGCCCGCCGGCTGGTGCCGGCCCGTCGAGGCGCCCGGCTGGACCTGCGGCGGACGGTGCGGCACACGCTGAAGTACGGCTGCGAGCCGCTGGAGCTGCGCCGGCGCGATCGCAAGACCAAGAGCCGGCCGCTGGTGATCCTCTGCGATATCAGCGGCTCGATGGAGCGCTACACCCGTTTCTTCCTGCACTTTATGCACAGCCTGCAGAACGGGCTGGAGAACGTCGAGGCCTTCGTCTTCGGCACCCGGCTGACCCGGATCACCCACTATCTGGCCCGGCGCGACATCGGTGAGGCGATGCTGGAGGTCGCGCGCGCGGTCCAGGACTGGTCTGGTGGCACCCGGATCGGCGAGTGCCTGAAGACGTTCAATTACGAGTGGGCCCGCCGGGTGCTGGGCCGGGGAGCGATCGTCCTTATCATCAGCGACGGCTGGGACCGGGGCGATGTCGACCTGCTCCGGACCGAGATGGCCCGGCTCCAGCGCAGTTGCTACCGGCTGATCTGGCTGAATCCGCTCCTGGGCCTGCCCGATTACCAGCCGCTGACCCAGGGCCTCCAGGCGGCCCTGCCCTTCGTCGACGACTTCCTGCCCATCCACAACATCGAGAGCCTGGAGGCGCTGGCCGCGCACCTCTGCCGGATCGAGGGGCGGCGCCCGGCCCGGCGGCAACGACGGCTGGCCGAGGAGAGCATGCCGGGGAGGAGCACCGATGCGTGAGGTTCTGGCCGACATCGAGCGCTGGCGCGCCCGCGGTGAGGCGGTCGCCCTGGCCACGGTCATCAAGGTCGAGGGGACGGCTCCCCGGGGCGTCGGGGCCAAACTGGCGGTCTCGGAGAACGGTGAGATGGCCGGCTCGGTCAGCGGCGGCTGCGTCGAGGGAGCGGTGGTCGAGGCCGCTCTGGAGGTCCTGGCCACCGGCCGCCCGCAGCTTCTGCGCTTCGGCATCAGCGATGAGGAGGGCTGGGAGGTCGGCCTGGCCTGCGGGGGCACCATCGAGGTCTTCGTCGAGCCGCTGCGGTGAGTGAAGATGGCGAGCCTGTATGAGCGGCTGAAGGAGTGTCTCGAGACCGAGCAGCCGGTGGCGGTGGCCACCGTCGTCCGGGGCGAACGGCTGCTCGGTCAGAAGATGCTGGTCTTCCCCGATGGACGGACCGAGGGCACGCTGGGCGACCCGGCGCTGGAGGGGCCGGTGGTGGCCAGCGCCCGGCGCCTCCTCGACGAGGGGCGGTCGGCGACGCTGCCCTTCGACCTGCCGGGCCCGGCTGGCCAGCCGGAGACGGTCGAGGTCTTTATCGAGAGCTATCTGCCGGCGCCAACGCTGTTTATTATCGGCGCGGTCCACACCGCCATCGCCCTGACCCACATCGCCAAACTGCTCGGCTTCCGGGTCAAGGTCATCGACGCGCGGGGGAAGTTCGCCACCCGTGAGCGCTTCCCGCACGCCGACGAACTGATCGTGGCCTGGCCGGACGAGGTGCTGCAGAGGGAACGGCTGGACCGCTCGACCTACATCGTCATTCTGACCCACGACCCGAAGTTCGACGAGCCCTCGCTGAGGGTGGCCCTCCAGAGCAACGCCCGCTACATCGGCGCCATCGGCAGCCGCAAGACCAGCCAGGACCGGCTGGCCCGGCTGCGCCAGCAGGGGTTCAGCGAGGAGCAGCTGCGCCGCATTCACGCCCCCATCGGCCTGCCCATTGGCGCCCGGACGCCCGAGGAGATCGCGCTGGCCATCGCCGCCGAGATGATCGCGGTGAAAAACGGTCGGACGCTGGTGGCGGTCGAGACCCCACCGGTCGAGGCCACGGCGCCGGCGGCTGGGGGCTGAGGTGTACGCCGGGATCGTCCTGGCGGCCGGCGCCTCGACCCGCCTCGGCCAGCCCAAGCAGCTCCTGCGCCTGGGCGGTCAGACGCTGGTGCGCCGGGTGACGCGCGTGGCCCTGGCGGCCGGGCTGGATCCGGTCATCGTGGTGGTCGGCCACGCCGCTCCGGCCGTCCGGGCCGAGGTGGCCGATCTCCCGGTGACGGTGGTCGAGAACCCGGCCTATGCCGAGGGCCAGAGCACGTCGCTGGTGGCGGGCCTGCGCGCCCTGCCGCCCGCGACGCGGGCCGTTCTGGTCTTCCTGGTCGATCAACCGTTCATCACCGCAGAGATCGTCCGCCGTCTTCTCGCCACCTACGAGGAGACCGGCCAGCCGATCGTGGTCCCGGTCCACGCCGGCCAGCGCGGTCATCCGGTCCTCTTTGACAGCCGCCTGCTGCCCGACCTCCTGGCCATCACCGGCGACCGGGGAGCGCGCGAGGTCATCCAGCGCCACGGCGGCCAGGTCGCGCTGGTCACGGTCGCCACCGACGCCGTTCTGCGCGACATCGACACCTGGGACGACTATCAGGCAGCCGTTCTCCAGACCGCCCACCTGGCCGACGAGCAATGATCCTGGTCCACGCCTTTGGCGCGGTGGGCATGGCCTGCCTGCTCATCGCCTACTACCTGGTCTCGACCGGCCGGCTCTCCCCGCAGACGGTTCTCTACCAGGGGCTCAACCTGGTCGCCGGGATCATCCTGGCGGTCTACGCGGCCATCCTCGGGGCCTGGGTCTCCATGGCGCTGAATATCTTCTGGGCGGCCATCGCCCTGCGGGCGCTCATCACCATCCTTCAGGGGACCGGTCGCCCGGCCGCCTGAGAAGGCCTGGCATACCCCTTGCCCTGCTGCCGGGCGAATTCCCCCGGACGCGAGGGCGATGTCCGACGAGAGCCAGGCGCCGATCTTCGCCGGTCAGAAACCGGGAGCGGGCGACTATGTCTGTTCCCGCTGTGGCCACGCCGCCCGACTCACCTACGATGACGAGGTCCTGCCGTCCTGCCGCGACTGCGGCTACACGGTTTTTCTGAAGGCCGCGGGCTGGGGGGCGGCCCAGATCACCGACCTGGCGGACCAGCCCGGTGTCCCGGGGGTGTGAGATGGGCCAGACGCTGATCGAGCGCATTGTCAGCGCCCACGCCGATGGACCGGTTCAGGCGGGCGAGGTGGTCATTGCCCGCGTCGCCCTGGTCTACGCCCACGACGGCACCGGGCCGGTGGTCGTCCGGCACCTGCGGGCGCTCGGGCTGGACCATCGTCTGGCTCAGCCTGAGCGGACGCTCTTCTGTCTGGACCACGGGGCCCCGAGCCCCCGCCGCGAACTGGCCGATGAGCAGGCTGCCCTGCGGACCTTCGCCCAGGCAGCCGGCGCGCGGGTGATCGACATCGGTGAGGGGATTTCGCACCAGGTTGTCGCCGAGCGCTTCGTCCGGCCCGGCGACCTCGTCGTCGGGGCCGACGCCCAGACGGGGCTGCTGGGCGGGCTGGGAGCGCTCGGTCTGGGGCTGGGCACGCTCGACGCCGCCATTGCCATGGCTCTGGGCCAGACCTGGCTGCGCGTGCCCGAAAGCCAGCGGATCACGCTCACCGGCCAGCCTCCGATGGGGGTGACGGCCACCGATCTCGCCCTGGCCCTCCGGCAGCGGCTGCGGACCACCGGCGCGCTGGGGCGGGCGCTGGAGTTCACCGGCCCGGCCCTCGCTCATCTTTCGGTGGGCGAGCGGCTGACGGTCGCCGCCCTGGCGGGCGAGACCGGGGCGGAGGCGGTGCTCTTCCCCGCCGACGACCAGACCCGCCTCTATCTGGAGGCTCAGGGCCGGGGTCAGGACTGGTGTGCGGTCGCCCCGGACCCGGACGCGGTCTATGTTGGGGACCTGACCCTCGACCTCTCAACGCTGGCGCCACTGGTCGTCCGGCCTCACACGCCCGAGGCGGTGGTCCCGGTGCAGGAGGTCGCGGGGATACGGGTCCAGCAGGTGCTCCTGGGGACGTGCAGCCACGGGCGGCTGGAGGACCTGGCCGCCGCCGCCGCGCTGCTCCGGGGTCGGCGGGTCGCCTCTGGTGTGCGTCTGATCGTGGCGCCGGCCTCGCGCGCTGTCCTGCTGCGGGCGGCGCAGGAGGGGCCTCTGACCACGCTGGTCGAGGCCGGGGCGATCCTGGTGACGCCGGGCTGTGCCAGCTGCGTCGGGATACACCAGGGTGTCCCGGCCGACGGCGAGGTGGTGGTGGCGACCATTCCCCGGAACCTCCGTGGCCGACTGGGGAATCCCGAGGCGTTCGTGTACCTGGCCAGCCCGCTGACGGCGGCGGCCACCGCCCTGCGAGGGGTCCTGACCGACCCGCGGGAGGTGCTGGCATGACCGTGGCCCGGCTGATGCACGGCCACGCCTACAAGCTGGGCGACGACCTCACCGTCGCCCACATCATCCCCGAGCGCCATTTCCACCGCCGGCGGCCCCCGGCGACGCTGGTCCCCGTTCTCTTCGAGGACCTGGACCCGACCCTGGCCGGCCGTCTCAGCCAGGGGGCGGTCCTGGTGGCCGGGCGGAACTTCGGTCTGGGCCCGGCCGACCTGGCCATCCCCACGGTGCTGCGCCTGGCCGGGGTCTGCGCCGTGCTGGCCCTCTCCTTCGGACGCCTCTTCTACCGGAACGCGTTGACCGTCGGCCTGCCGGCGCTGGTCTGCGAGACCACGGCCATCCAGGACGGCGACGAACTGGTGCTGGACCTGCCGGCTGGTCAGGTGATCAACGTGAGCACCGGGCAGCGTCTCCCCTGTGGACGGCTGAGACCGGCGGTTCTGCGCTGGCTGGAGGAGGGTGGGCTGATCCCCTACCTCCGGCGCCACCGCGCGTTCATCGCCTGAGCCCGCCGGCTTGTCGTGCGACCATCCCCCGGGTATACTGGCGCCAGACCAGCCCGTGAGGTCCGGACATTCGGTGGGTGCTGATCCTGGTGGTTCTCGGCGCTCTCGGTCTGTCAGGGGGGCGCCCGACGCCGGCCGGGCGGTGGGATGCGCCGGCCGGCCCGGTCGCGCCGGCGGGTGCCTTCGGTCTGCACGACACGCCCGTGCTGGGCGGGAGCCGCGATCTGGACCGGGCGTTCGCCGACTGGCGGGCCTGGGAGGTCCGCTGGGTGACCGTGCTCAACCCGCGGACCGAGCTCCTGCGGCGGGCGCGGGCCGAGGGGATCGGCGTCATCGCCCGCGTCTGGTCGCCGGCGCCCGGCGACCCCGGCGATCTGGTCACGATCACCCGGCGAATGGTGGCGCTGGGCCAGCGCTACGTTGTCCCGTACAACGAGCCCAATCTGCGGGCCGAATGGGGGAGCGAGCCGGATCCGGAGGTCTTCGCCGGCCGCTGGCTGGTGGCCGCCGACACGATCCTGGCTCTGGGCGGGACGCCGGTCCTGACCCCGCTGGCGCCCAACGGCGACTACCCAGAGGACCTGTTCTTCGCCCGCTTTCTGGCGGCCATCGTCGCCGCCCGGGGGCCGGCCTGGCTGATCGAGCACCGGGTCGCCCTGGGGCTGCACGTCTATCTTCAGGAGACCGCCGATGAGGCCCTCCCCTATATCCGGCGCTACACCGACCACGTCCGGGCTCATCTGGGCCACGATCTCCCGGTGCTGGTGACCGAAGGAGGGTTCTGGCTGCCGTCCGGCTCGCCGCCGGCCCGCTATCACCTGGCGGTGCAGCGCACGGCCGCGCTGGCCACGGCCGTGCGCCAGGGGCGGCTGCCGGTTCAGGCTCTGACCTTCTGGCTCTACAGCAACCTCGCCCAGGGCGGACACGACGCCCGCTGGGAGCGGGCCGTCTGGTTCGCGAGCAGCGGCCCCACCCCGCTGGCCGTGGCCGCCCGGCCGGAGATCGCCCTGGCCCCTGAGGAGCCAGCCGGAGAATGAAGCCTTCCTCCCTCGTCTCCCCGGCGGCTCCCGCCGGGCTGCTGCTGGTCCTGCTTCTGGCGGCGGCGTTGCGGCTGACGGCCCTGGAGGCGCTCCCGCCCGGCCTCCATTTCGATGAGGCGGCCAATCTCTTCGACATCCTGGAGGTCCACGCCGGGGCCCGGCCCATTTTCTTCCCGCGCAACAACGGGCGTGAACCCCTCTTTATCTACTGGCAGGCGCTGCTGGCCACCGCTCTGGGGCCGACGCCACTGGCGCTGCGGGTGGCCGGCGCCCTGGTGGGCATCGCCACCATCGCGGCCGTGGCCTTCTGCGCCCGGTCCTTCTGCCGCCTGGTCGGCCTGGACCCCCACCGGGGCAGCCTCTGGGCGGCGCTGATCCTCACCGGTACCTACTGGCACCTGCATTTCAGCCGCTTGGGCCTGCGGACGATCAGTCTGCCGCTCTTTCTGCTGCTGGCTCTTGGCTTTCTCTTTCGGGCCATCGCGCGTCGGCGGACGCGCGATTTTCTGGGGGCCGGGCTGATGGCCGGCCTCAGCCTCTACACCTACCACGCCGCCCGCCTGCTTCCTCTCCTGCTGGCGCCGCTGATCCTCTGGCTTCTTCTCCGGGCTCGCTCCTGGCGCACCGTCGCCCAGGTGGGCGGTCTGCTCGGCCTGGCCACCGTGGTCTTCGCGCCGCTGGGCTGGTACTACCTTCAGCACCCCGCTGTCTTTCTCTTTCACTCGGCCGACGTCTCGGTCCTCAGTCCCCAGGTCCATCGCGGTGACCCGCTGGGCGCCCTGCTCTCTGGCCTCCTCCGGACGGCCGCGCTCTTTTTCTGGTGGGGGGCCGAGAGCGGGGCGGAGAACTTGCCTGGCCGGCCCCTCTACGACCCGGCGCTGGCCCTGCTCTTCCTCAGCGGGCTGGCGGCGGCCCTGGTCGCCAGCCTCCGGCCCGGGTGGCGCGGCCGGGCCGCTCTCCCGCCCGGGCCGGCCTGGCCCTACCGGTTCCTGCTCTGGTGGCTGGTGGTGATGGCGCTGCCGGCGGCCCTCACGGTGAACCCGCCGGGCTTCGTCCGCATCAGCGGGCTGGTGCCGGCGGCCACGCTGCTGACCGCTCTGGGCGCTCTGGTTCTGGAGACGGGACTGACCCGGCTTACGCGCTCTCACCGCCGGCTGGCCACGGGGCTCCCGGCCGTGCTCATCGGCCTGGGGCTGGGCTTGACCGTTCGCGACTACTTCATCCGCTGGGGCGGGAGCGATATCGCCTACGGCTGGATGATGGCCGACAAGGTCGAGGCCGCCGCCTATCTGGTCCAGTGGGCTCAGACCGACCGGGTCTTTCTGGCTCCGCTCTACGCCCAGGACTTCACCATCCGTTTTCTCACCCGGACGGTCTCCCTCGAGTCGTTCGATATCGGCGCCAGTCTGGTCGTGCCCTCGGCCCGCGAGCGGCCGGTGACCTACGCCTTCCCGGCCTTCGACCGTGACCAGCCGCCCCTGGTCCTGGCCCAGCTGCCACCGGGCGCTCAGGATGAGACGGTGTACGACCGGAGCGGGCGCCGGCCGCTCCTGCGGCGGTTGCGTCTGCCGGTCGCGGCCCTGCCGGCGCCGCCGACCCGCTTCCGGGCGCTCTTCGGCCCGGCCATCGCCCTGGTCGAGGAGCACTGTGCCCCGGCGGCCGAGCCCCGGACGCTGCGGGTCGAATTCCGCTGGTTCGCCCGCACCCAGCCGGCCGCCGACGCCACGGTCTTTGTGCACCTGCGCGACGGCGCCGAGAAGACCTGGGCCCAGCGCGACAGTCCCCCCGGCCAGGGCAGCCGGCCGACCTCGAGCTGGCGGCCGGGCGATTACATGATCGACCGGTACTGGCTCCAGCTGCCTCCCGAGGCGCCCGGCGGGCGCTACAAACTGGTCGTCGGGCTCTATCTGGGCGACTGGCGGCAGCGCCTGCCGGTGGCCCGGCCGGATGGCGCTCCCCTGGGTACCGAACTGGACCTGGGGCGGGTCGAGGTGGGGCCGGCGGGGATGCGCTGTCTGGGGCCGGCGGGCTGATTATTCCGCCGCCGTCTCCCAGCCGGGCGCCGGCGGCGGCGGACAGCGTAAGGGACGGTCCTGGCGGTAGCCCAGGGCGTACTCGGCCTGGATGATCTTGTGGACCTCGCGCGTGCCCTCGTAGATGAGGGCCCCACGGGCGTTGCGCCAGTAGCGCTCGAGAGGCTGCAGGCTGGTGTAGCCCCAGGCGCCGTGGATCTGCAACGCCAGGTCGGCAGCCCGCATGGCCGCCTCGCTGGCCACCCACTTGGCCAGCGAGGTCTCGCGGGTGGTGCGCTGGCCCCGGTTCTTTAAAAGGCCGGTCCGGAGGACCAGGAGACGAGAGGTCTCCAGCCCGGCCACCATCTCGGCGATCATCTCCTGGACGAGCTGGAACCGCCCAATCGGCTGACCGAACGCCTGACGCTCGCGGGCGTAGGCGAGGCTGGCCTCCAGGCAGGCCCGGATCAGGCCCAGGCAGCCGGCGGCCACGGTGTAGCGGCCCCAGTCCAGGGCCGACATGGCGATGTAGAAGCCCTCGCCCTCCTCGCCCAGCCGATTGCGGGCCGGCACCCGGCACTCCTCGAAGATAAGGTAGCCGGTGTCGGCCGCCCGGATGCCGAGCTTGCCGGGGAGGGGAGCGCTGCGGAAGCCGGGGAAATCGCGCTCGACAATGAAGGCCGAGATCCCCCGGTGGCGGCTGGCGGGATCGGGGTCGGTCCGGGCGAAGACCAGGAACTGGTCGGCCAGGTTGGCCAGCCCGATCCAGGCCTTGGTGCCGGTGAGAAGGTACACCGCGCCGTCGCGGCGGGCCGTGGTTCGGATGCCCGCCGCGTCCGACCCGGCCTCGGGCTCGGTCAGACCGAAGCCGGCCAGCCGCTCGCCCCGGGCCTGGGGGACCAGGTAGGCCTGCTTCTGCTCCTCCGTGCCCCACTGGAGAAGGGTCAGACTGTTGAGGGCGGTGTGGACGCTGATGGCCACCCGGAAGGCCGTGTCGACGTACTCCAGTTCCTCGCAGAGAACGGCCAGGGCCAGGTAGTCGCGCCCCTGGCCTCCGTAGCGGGTGGGAATGGGCACTCCCAGCAGTCCCAGCTCCCCCAGGCGCTGCAGCACCTGACGGGGATAGCCCCCC
This sequence comes from Chloroflexota bacterium, assembly GCA_034433795.1. Lineage (GTDB taxonomy): Bacteria > Chloroflexota > UBA6077 > FW602-bin22 > DAOUAE01 > DAOUAE01. The sequence continues at coordinate 19,568 of DAOUAE010000057.1, read as the reverse complement.
TGGGCCTCCCAGGTGGCGATGTGCGGGCGCAGCTCCGTCTCCGCCACGCGTCGGACGAAGGCCCGAAACTCCGCGTAGGCGGGGCCGAGGTCGAGGTCCATCAGATCGGCGCTCCGGCCCGGGCCAGCTCGTTTTTCAGGTAATTGATGGCCTCGATGGTCGAGGGGTCGACCCCGTTGAGAAGGGCCAGGTAGTAACTGACAAAGTCGCCGATGTAGATGGCCGAGAGAACGTGGGCCAGGCTGGTCTCGCCCTGGGCCTCGACGGTGTGGTGGGGGATGCCCCGGCGGCGCAGGAGGTCGGCCGTGATCTGGGTGCGCAGCTGGATCCGGGGGTGGTTGAGGGGCGAGTGCAGGAGCACGACGGCCACAACGTTGGGCAGGGCGGCCGGGTGCTCGTAGCCGACCACCGCGTTGTGGTGGAGTTCGGGCAGGAGGTCGAATTCCGCCCAGTTCTTGCTGTTCTCGTTGACCTGCCCCTTCCAGCGCCGGGCGACCGGGCCCATCAGGCCGCCGCCGTAGACGCAGACGATCCGGCCCTGCAGCGCCTGAGCCAGCTGGAGAGCGGGGTTGCTTTCCGTCCGGTTGTCCGGGCCCAGGATGGTCCGCAGGCGTCGCAGCAGGTCGACGGTCGGCGCCAGGTCAGGGGTGCGGTCGGCGGCGAAGCCCAGGCGCTGCAGGAGCCCCAGGAGCAGCATGAACGAGTAGCCGAAGGCCGCCCGGGGCTGGGCCGGATAGTGAAAGAGCAGGACCGGCGCGCCGGCCCGCTCGGCCATCTCCCGGAGGCGTCCCCCGGTGGTGATGGCCACCAGCATGCTCCCGGCCCGGCGGGCCTGGTCGAAGGCGACCAGCGTCTCCTCGGTCTGGCCGGAGTAACTGGAGCCGATGACCAGCGTCTGGGCGTCCACGAAGCCGGGAAGTTCGTAGTCACGGACCACCGTGAAGGGGACTGGGCACTCGGCGTTGATGAGCGCCTGGACCACGTCGGCGGCGATGGCCGAGCCGCCCATCCCCAGGACGACGATCTGGCGGGCCTGACGGTAGCGCTCGGGCAGGGCCGCCTGCTGAACGATCTCCCAGGCGGCCAGACACTGCTCGGGGAACTCCATTATCCGGTCGAGCATACCGCTCCGGTCCAGACGGGCGATGAGCGCCGGGTCGAGGGTGGCCATGGTCCTCTCCTTCATTCCTAGACGCCCGCCAGCTCCCGGCCCTGCTGCAGCAGGCGCTGGACCCGCTCGGGCGAGGAGGTCTCGGCGTAGATGCGCATGATAGGCTCGGTGCCGCTGAAACGGATGAGCAGCCAGCTCCCATCCGCGGCGGTCCATTTGAAGCCGTCCTCGGTCTGGAAGCGCACGACCGGTGAGCCCTCCAGATCGGTGACCCGGGCCGTGCTCAGGCGCTGGCTGATCTCCGGCCGCCGCTCGGCCGGGAAATGCAGATCGAGCCGGTCGTAGAAGTGCGGACCGACCTTGCTGAACAGGTACTCGACCAGTTGCGACGGGGTGCGCTCCAGCCGGACCATCATATCGAGGAGAAAGAGGCCGGCCACGATGCCGTCGCGCTCGGGGATGTGGCCCCGGAAGGCGTAGCCGCCGCTCTCCTCGCCGCCGACCAGAGCGTTGGTCTCCAGCATTTTGGGAGCCACGTACTTAAAGCCGACCGGCGTCTCGTAGACCGGCACGTTGTAGAGGGCGCCGAGCTTGTCGAGCATGGTGCTGGTCGAGATCGTCTTGACGATGGGCCCCCGCCAGCCGCGCACCTCCAGAAGGTAGAGGGCCAGGAGCGAGTAGACCCGCAGCTGGTCGATGAAGCGGCCGTGCTCGTCGCAGACCCCCAGCCGGTCGGCGTCGCCGTCGGTGGCCAGTCCGACCTGGGCCTGGACCTGGGGCACGGTCTGGAGGAGCCGGCCCAGGTTGCGGGGGATGGGCTCCGGGGCCACGCCGCCGAAGTAGGGGTTGCGCTCGGCGTTGAGCTCGATGATCGCGGTGCGTCCCCCGCCGATGAGCCGCGGGTACCAGCCCATGCCGGCGCCATACATGGCGTCGACCACCACCCGCAGGCCGGCCTGGCGCAGGGTCTCCAGATCGACCAGCGTGCCGACGTGAGCGCTGTAGGCCGGCGAGCCATCGAAACGGCGGAGAAGACCGCACTGTTCGGCCCGGTCCGCTGGCATCCGCCAGACGGTGCCGCGCGTCTGCAGGTCGGCGATCCGGGCCTCCAGCCGGGCCAGCGTCTCCGGACTGGCGGCTCCCCCGTAGTCGGAGCGGACCTTGAAGCCGTTCCAGATGGCCGGATTGTGGCTGGCGGTGATCATCACCGCCCCGGCCGCCCGCTGGTGGACCACCGCGAACGAGGCCACCGGGGTCGGCGTCGGCCGGTCGCAGAGCAGGGCCGGAACACCGTTGGCCGCCAGCACCTCGGCCGCCGCCGCGGCGAAGTGCTCCGAGGCGAAGCGGGTGTCGTAGCCGACGACCAGGCCACGGTCGGCCAGACCACGCGCGCGGACGTCGTCGGCGACCGCCTGGGCGCAGAGACGAACGTTGGCCATCGTGTAGTCGGCCCCGATGACCGCCCGCCAGCCATCGGTGCCGAAGCGCAGGGGCTGGACTGGCATCACCCTCTCCCCTAGAACGTGATCGACTCGGGCGCGAGCACGCGGTCCGGCCAGAGCCGGAGCCCGCGGCTCAGGTGGTTCCCCCGGCCAATTGTACAGCGATCGGCGATGACCGCGCCATCGGTCACCCGCACCTCGTCGTCCAGGGCGCAGCCCTCAGCGACGATGGCCGACTGGACGACCGCCCGGGGTCCGATCCGGGTTTGCCTCCAGATGACGCTGTCCTCGACATGGGCACCCGGTCCGATGAGACATCCCGCCCCGATGACCGCCGGCCCCACCACCGTGGCCTCCGGGCCGATCTGAACCCCCTCCCCCAGGACCACCGGCCCGACCAGGCGAGCGCTCGGATCGATCCGGCAGCCCGCGCCGGCTGTCACCCCCTCGCCGGGCGCGCAGCCGGCGAGATGGCGGGGCGCCCGGCCGGTCAGGAGATCGCGGTTGACCTGGAGGTACTTGGTCGGCGTTCCGATGTCGATCCAGTAGCCGGCCGAGGGGTAGCCGTAGACCGGGGCGCGCTCGGCGACCAGTGTGGGGAAGAGGTCGCGCTCGAACATCGTGAAGCGGTCGGCTGGGATCCGGTCGAGCACCGCGGGCTCGAGGATGTAGGTGCCGGCGTTGATGAGATTGGTCGTCACCTGGTCAGGACGCGGCTTCTCCAGGAAGCGCCTCACCCGGCGGTCCGGGGCGATCTCGACCAGACCGTAGGCGGTGGGGTTCTCGACCGGGGTGAGGGCGATGGTCACCTGGGCGCCGGCCTGGCGGTGGAAGGCCAGCATGGCCTGGAGGTCCAGATCGGTCAGGATATCGCCGTTGAACACGAAAAAGGTGTCGTCGAGGTAGCGGGCCACGTTCCTGACGCCCCCGGCCGTGCCCAGGGGCGTCTCCTCGACCACGTAGGTCAGACGGACCCCAACGGCGCTCCCGTCGCCGAAGTAGCGCTCGATGCTGTCCGGACGGTAGCACAGACTGAGGATCACGTCCCGGATGCCGTGGGCGGCCAGGTAGGCGATGACGTGTTCGAGGAAGGGGCGGTTGGCCAGCGGGAGCATCGGTTTGGGCCGGAGACAGGTGAGGGGGCGCAGGCGCGTCCCCTCGCCGCCGACCAGGATCACGGCCTTCACGGTCGCCACTCCTCACCAGAGTCTCGGGGCACGCGCCGACCAGGCCACGGTGGGGCTAGGTCCCCAGCTCCCACGAGGCCAGGTAGCGCTCCTGCTCCGGGGTGAGCGTGTCGATGGCCACCCCCAGGGCGCTCAGTTTCAGGCGGGCCACCTGCTCGTCGAGGGCGCGCGGCACGCCGTAGACCCCGACCGCCAGTTTCCCGCGCTGCTGGACCAGGTATTCCACCGCCAGGGCCTGGTTGGCGAAGCTCATGTCCATCACCGTCGGGGGGTGCCCCTCGGCCGCCGCCAGGTTGACCAGCCGCCCCTCGGCCAGCAGGTAGACCCGACGGCCGTCGGCGTAGCGGTACTCATCGACCAGGTCGCGCAGACGCCGCCTGGCCACCGCCAGTCGCTCCAGGGCCGCCAGGTTGATCTCGTCGTTGAAGTGACCGGCGTTGGCCAGGATCGCCCCGTCCTTGAGCCGGACGAGGTGGGGGGCGTCGATAACGTTGATGTTGCCGGTGGCGGTGATGAAGATGTCCCCGTGGGCGGCGGCCTCGGCGATGGGCATCACCTGATGTCCGTCCATATAGGCCTCCAGCGCCCGGATGGGGTCGACCTCGGTGACGATGACCCGGGCTCCCAGGCCCCGCGCCCGGGTGGCGATGCCCCGTCCGCACCAGCCGTAGCCGCAGACGACCACCGTCTTGCCGGCCAGAAGGACGTTGGTCGCCCGCATCAGCCCGTCCATGGTGCTCTGACCGGTGCCGTAGCGGTTGTCGAAGAGGTGCTTGGTGTCGGCTTCGTTGACCGCGATGATCGGATAGCGCAGGACGCCGGCCCGGTGCATGCTTCGCAGGCGGATGACCCCGGTCGTGGTCTCCTCCGTGCCGCCGATGACCTCGCTGAGCAGGTCCTGGCGCTCCTTGTGCAAGGTCGTGACCAGGTCGGCGCCGTCGTCCATTGTGATGTGCGGCCGGATGGCCAGAGCGCTGCGGATGTGCCGGTAGTAGGTCTCCTCGTCCTCGCCCCGGATGGCGAAGACCATCAGGCCGTAGTCCTGCACCAGCGCTGCCGCCACCTCGTCCTGGGTCGACAGGGGATTGGAGGCGCAGAGGGCGATCTGGGCCCCGCCGGCCTGGAGCGTGCGCATCAGGTTGGCCGTCTCCGAGGTGACGTGCAGACAGGCGGCGATGCGAATCCCCTCCAGAGGGCGTTCGCGGGCGAAGCGCTCGCGGATCAGCCGCAGCACCGGCATCTGGCCATCGGCCCACTCGATGCGGAGCCGTCCCTGAGGCGCCAGGTTCAGGTCTTTGACATCGTGCTGCGGCTGGACGTCAGTCGCCATTCTCCTCTCCCGTCTCGAAACTGGTGAATTCGCGGAACTCGCGGTAGCGGGCGGCGATGGCCGCCCGGTCCAGCGTCAGCAGCCGCTCGACGCTGAAGGCCTCGCAGGTGAACGAGGCTACCACGCTGCCGTGGACCAGTGCCCGACGCAGAGCCGCCATCGTCACCCGCGGACAGGTGGCCAGGTAGCCGAGCATGCCGCCGGCGAAGCTGTCGCCGGCTCCGGTCGGGTCGCGCACCTCCTCCAGCGGGTAGGCCGGGGCCACGAAGTAGTGGTCGTTGGCGAAGAGCACGCAGCCGTACTCGCCCTTCTTGACCACCAGGGCCCGCGGGCCCAGGGCCAGGATCCGCCGGGCGGCGGTCAGCAGCACCGGATGCTGCGCGTACTCCCGGACCTCGGCCTCGTTGAGCGTGACGATGTCCGCCCGCTCCAGGACCCGCGTGAGGGCCGCCCGCTTGTGGGCGATCCAGTAATTCATACTGTCCACGACCACCAGCTCCGGCCGCTCCACCTGGTCGAGAACGCGCAGTTGCAGGTCGGGGTCGATGTTGGCCAGAAAGACGAAGCGGGCTCGGCGATAGTCGGCCGGCAGATCCGGCTGGAAGTCGGCGAAGACGTTGAGATGGGTCTCCAGGGTGTGGGCGTGGTTGAGATCGTAATCGTACCAGCCCACCCAGCGGAAGGTCCGGCCCGGCCGGACCTGGAGCCCCCGCAGATCGATCGGCCGCTGGCGCAGCCACTCCAGGTACCGGGCCGGAAAATCCTCACCGACCACCCCGACCAGGGCCACGGGCGTGTACAGGCTGGCCGCCAGCGCAAAGTAGACGGCCGATCCCCCCAGGGCGTCGGTGACCTTGCCGAAGGGCGTCTCGACGGTGTCCAGGGCGACCGATCCCACCACCAGGACCGCCATCAGCTGCCTCCCTGGCGCGCCCGCGCCACCGCTGCGGGCAGGGTCTCGCTGTACGGTGGGGCCACAACACCCACCTCGGTGATGATCGCCGTCACCAGCCGGTGCGGGGTGATGTCGAAGGCCGGGTTGCGGACGCGCACCCCCGCCGGGGCGATGGGCTGGCCGGCGATGGTCGTCACCTCCTCCGGCGAGCGCTCCTCGATGGGGATCTCGGCGCCCGAGGGCACCGCCAGGTCGACGGTCGAGGTGGGAGCCGCCACGTAGAACGGGATCCGGTGGGCCTGGGCCAGGACGGCCAGGCTGTAGGTGCCGATCTTGTTGGCCACGTCGCCGTTGGCGGCGATGCGGTCGGCCCCCACCAGGACCAGTGAGACCTCGCCCCGGGCCATCAGGAATCCGGCCATATTGTCGGTGATCAGCGTCGTCGGGATGCCCTCCTGGAGCAGCTCCCAGGTGGTCAGGCGCGCGCCCTGCAGGACCGGCCGCGTCTCGTCCACCAGCACCTCCAGCGGTTTGCCCTGGGCCACGGCCGTGCGGATGATCCCCAGGGCCGTGCCGTAGCCGGTCGTCCCCAGGCCGCCGGCGTTGCAGTGGGTCAGAATCCGCGCGCCCGGTGGGATCAGGTCGGCGCCAAAGGCTCCGATCTGCCGGTTGGCCCGGTCGTCCTCCTCGGCCAGCCGGTGGGCCGTCGCCAGCACCGCCTGGCGGATGGCCTCCGGGTCGTCCGGCGCCGCCGCTGCTGCCTGCAGCACCCGATCGATGGCCCAGAAGAGGTTGACGGCCGTGGGCCGGGTCTGGCGGAGGACGGCCGCCGCCGCCCGCAGGTCGGCCCGCAGGGCCTCCGGAGTGGTGGCGGTCGAGGCCCGGGCCGCCAGCGCCAGGCCGTAGGCGGCGGCGACGCCGATGGCCGGCGCCCCACGGACGACCAGCCCTTTGATCGCCTGGGCGACCTCCTGATAGGTGGTGCAGCGGCGGAAGGTCTCTTCACGCGGCAGGCGCGTCTGGTCCAAAAGGACCAGGGCCTGACCATCCCAGATCAACGTCCGGACCATCGGGCTGCCTTCAGACCGGCTCCGGGCTCAGCGGGCGCGCTGGGTCTGGGGCGCGGGCTGGGTGCGCGCCGGCGGGCGCCGCTCCGCCGACGGACGGGGCCGGGCCGGGGCGGTCGGCGCCGCCGGACGGGCCGTCGGGGCCGGCTGGGCGGCCGCGCGGGCCGGAGCGGCGGGGGCCACCGGGGTCTGGACCATCGACGGCTTCATAAACCGCCAGAACGGGTTGCTGGTGTCGATCCCGTGGCGGCGCGCCCAGCGCTTCTTCTCCTTCAGCCGGTGCTTGCGCAGGGCCATCTTCTTGCGCTTGTTCATCGCTCAACTCCCAGGTCTAAAAATACCCGTCAAAGTCCTCGCGGGGAATAGGATACCATAGCCCTGTCATTCTGTGCACGGGGGTTGCACGGTGTTTCCCCGACACCGACCGCCCCCCTGCGTTGCGGGAGGAGACGATGGCACAGCAACCCACCGATCAGTCTTCGGGCCGCCGTGTCCGGGAGAGCGAGACCATCCTGGCCCAGATGATGCTGCCGACCGACGCCAACCCCTACGGCAACGTTCACGGCGGCAGCATCATGAAACTGGTCGACACCGCCGGCGCCACCGCCGCCGCCCGGCACGCCCGCAAGCGGGTGGTGACCGTGATGATGGACTCGATGACCTTCCTGCAGCCGGTCTACGTGGGTGACCTGGTGACCGTCCACGCCCGGCTGACCTGGACCGGGCGGACCAGCATGGAGGTCGAGGTCCGGGTCCAGGCGGAGGAGCTGACCTCGGGGCGGGTCACCCACACCTCGACCGCCTATCTGGTCTACGTCGCTCTCGACGAACACGGCCATCCGACGCCGGTCCCGCCGCTCCTGCTGGAGACCGAGGAGGAGCGGCAGCGCTGGGCGGCGGCCGAACGCCGCCGCGCCTACCGGCTGGCCCAGCGCCAGACCACTGTCCCCGGCGCGCCGGCCCCGTCCCCACCGTCACCGTCGGGCGAGTAGAAGGGTAAGCGCTTGCCGCTTGGCAGGTTCACGGCCGGCCGGCTATACTGAGCGCACCGCTCGAGGGGGGTGGACCTGGGGACGATGGTCAGCGTGGTCACCCGACGCCGGCGCCTGCCCCGTCCGATGCGCCGGCTGCTCCTGGAGGAGTTCGAGGTCGTTGTGCAACCGCTCGTGCGCTTCAAACGGAACGGCGCCTGGTACATCGCTGACGGGCAGATCTGCCCGGAGCGGCGCGTGATCCGGATCTCCTGTCGTCTGCCGTTGTCCGAGCGCGTCCTCACCCTGCTGCACGAACTCGTCCACGCCGTCCATCCGCGGCTGGACGAGGCGGCCGTTGAACGGCGGGCGCGCTGGCTGCGCGACCATCTGGTCGACGAGGATCTGGCGCTGCTGGAGGCTTTCTGCCAGGGTGGGTGACGACCGGCGGGCCGTCCTCAGCCGCCGGGGGCCTTGCCCTTCTGCACGGCCTCGACCAGGGCGCTCCCGGCGCTGAAGGCCGGCCGCTTCCGGCCGGGGATGACCATCGGCTCACCGGTCCGGGGGTGCCGGCCCCGGCGCTCCCGCGTCTGGGCGACCCGGAAGGTCCCGAAGCCGGTGATGCGCACCTCCTCCCCGCTGGCGAGCGCCTCGGTGATCGTGTCGAAGACAGCGTTGAGGACCTCAGCGGCCCGGCTGGTGGAGAGCCCGGTGCGTTGGGCCAGCCGCTGCGCGAGTTCGGTCTTGCCGATCATAACCGCCTCCTTCATACGCGGGGTTCGCGCCGCTCCGGGGCGAACGGCAACTTCACTATAATTGTACACCCTTCAGGCTGGCTTGCAACCTGGAAGACGCCTCCCTGTGCTTCGATCAGCCGCCCGGCCACCCAGAGGGCCAGCCGGCCGGCCAGGGTCACCCCCGGGCTGCCCCCACCGGGGACGACCCCGCGCGGCAGCGGCGGACTGTCGGGGTCGAGCCGGAGCCCCTGCCCCTCGACCTGCAGCAGCGCCAGCTGGCCATCGGGGGCCGGACCGAGGGCCAGCCGGATTCGCGTGGCGGGCGTGGGGGCGAGCAGCAGGCTGTCCAGGATATCCCCGAGGGCGTGGGCGAGCGCCGCCCGGTCGGCCAGCACCGGGGGGAGGTTTGGCGCGCTCTCCAGGCGGATCGGCTGGCCGGGACCCAGCGGCTGGGCCCGGGCCACGATGTGCTGGACCAGAGGCGGGAGCGCGACCGCCGTGGGGGCCAGGGCCAGCGGCCCCGCCTGCAGCCGCTCCAGACAGTCCAGGTCGCGGAGGCGCCGGACCACGGCGAAAGTGTAGGCCACAGCCCGCTCGGCCATCCGGACCAGCAGCTGATCGGCCGGGTCCCGGCTGAGCCGCTGGGCCAGCAGCTGCGCCCAGCCGGTGGCCAGCGTGAGCGGCCGCAGGACCACCTCGGGGGCCAGCCGCCACGCGGCGGGGGGGTCGACGGCGGCCGGGCGGCTCGCCGGGCGCGCCGCCGCGTAGGCGGCCAGCGTCTCCCGCTCCAGATCGTCGAGGAGCCGCAGCACCCAGAGACGGGCGCGGGCGCGCGGGGTCAGCGCCTGGCGCAGGCTGGCGTAGATCTGGTGCAGCCGGTCGAGGGAGATCCCCTGGCGGGCCGCCTGCTGTCCCATGGCCTGGGCCCCGGCCAGAAGGGCCGGGGTCGCGGGCGACCGGGTCGCCGGGTCCTGGCAGAGGGCCCAGACCGCCGCCGCCCAGGCCGGGTCGAGAACCCGGGCCAGCTCCGGACTGGCGCTCTCGAGGTCGCTCAGCCACGGCCGCGGACTGCCCACCGACATCGTATTGGCCATCGTACCCCTCTCCCCCCATCAACAACTCGGAACTCCGCCAGGCGACCAGACCCTAGGCACGGAGAACCCGGCGCGCCAGATCGCGGGGAACGGCCCGGCTGCCCAGATGCCGGGAGGTGGAGATGAGCGGCCAGAGCGCGCTCACATCAGGGGCCGTTAACCTCGGGCCAGCCTGTCCAGTTCCTACACGGCTTCTGTACAAGAAGCGTGCCAGGCTGGGCACCAGGGGCTGAGTGGCCTCGCTTCAGGCCAGCCGCGCCAGGAGGACGCCCAGTTCGTACAGCAGCCAGAGGGGGACGGCGATAAGTGTCTGGTTCAGCGGGTCGGGGGTGGGAGTGATGATCGCGGCGATGATGAAGATCACCAGGATCACGTACTTCCGGACACGCACCAGTTGCTCAGCCCGCACGACGCGGAGGCGGGCCAGGAACCAGATGACCACCGGCAGTTCGAAGGAGAGGCCCATCCAGAAGAGGATGGTCGTGACAAACGAGATGTAGTTGCCGATCTTGATGGCCGGCGTGGCCACATCGGTGCCGAAGGTGAGGAGATAGGTGATGGCGAAAGGCAGGGTGACAAAGTAGCCGAAGAGGATTCCCAGGGCGAAGAAGAGGGCGACGAACGGCGAGACGATCAGCAGGTACCGCTTCTCCCGCCGGGTCAGGGCCGGGGCGACAAAGCGGAAGGCCTGGTAGACGATGACCGGCATGGCCAGCGTCACCCCGGTCAGCAGCGCCACCTTGAAATAGGTGACGAACATCTCGGTCATCTCGATGAAGACCGGCTGGAAGTTCGGCGGGGCCGGACGCTTGAGCAGATCGAAGACCTGTTTGGTGAACAGGAAACTGGCGCCGGTCGCCACCCCCAGGGCGATGAGACAGATCATCAGCCGCCGCCGCAGCTCCTCCAGATGCTCGAAGATGGTCATCTGGACGTCGTCGACGGGCTGATCGTCCTCCGGGGTCTCGGTGGTGACGAACTGGATGAAGTCACGCGCTTTGTCGAGGAGCATCCTCGGTCACCTCAGTGGTGGAGGCGCCGTTCTCGGACGGCAGGGTGAGGGCCTCGAGGGGCGCCTCCAGGTCAGCGGCCGGGGCCGCTGCGCCCGTCGCCGGCTGGTCGGCCGGCGGGGGCGCGGTCGGGGCCTCCGGGCCCTCCTCCGGCGCGGAGGAGGGCGGCTGGTCGGTTTCCGTGGACGGGGCGGACTGGTCGGAGAACGTCGCCGGCGCGGGCTCGGGGGTCTGGTCCGGACCGGCGGGCGACGCCGGCGGCGGCGCCTCCAGCGGGGCCGTCAGCTCGTTCAGCGCCAGGGCCTCGCTCAGCTCCTGCGAGGCCCGGCGGAATTCACGGATCGCCTGGCCCAGCCCGGCCGCGATCTCCGGGATCTTCTGCGGCCCGAAGATCAGCAGGGCCAGAATCAGCACCAGCAATAATTCCATCGGACCGACGCTGAACACCCGTGCCTCCAAAAGGTGAAAGGCAGACCCGCCAACCGCTCTGTCCGCACAACCGGGTCTGCCAGGTGGACTGTGATGGCTCGACGCGCTCGACGACCGTTAGCTGCCGAGGTGTTCGTTGATGTAGTCGACCGCGTCTTGGACCGTGACGATCTTCTCCGCCTCCTCGTCGGAGATCTCCATGCCGAACTCTTCCTCCAGCGACATGATGAGTTCGACGAGGTCCAGCGAATCGGCGTTCAGATCCTCAACGAACGACGCTGAGGGCACCACCTCGCTCTCGTCCACTCCTAACTGCTCGACGATGATCTTTTTGACCCGCTGGAAGGTGTCGTCCGCCATTCCACCCACCTCCTTCTGGCCGGGCCACCGGTCTCAGCGGGCGGCCCGGGCCGCGACGGTTCCCAGGACGCCGTTGATGAACTTCGGCGAGGCCTCGCCGCCAAACTCCTTGGCCAGTTCCACGGCCTCGTCGATGGCGACCTTGACCGGAACCGTATTATCAAACAAAATCTCGAAAATTGCAAGCCGCAGGATGTTGCGGTCGACGACCGGCAGCTGGTTGAGCGGCCAGGTCGGCGCGGCCTCCCGGATGATCTGGTCGATCTCGGCCCGGTGCTGCCGGACCCCGCGGATCAGCCGGCGGGCGTACTCGGCGACCTCGGCCGGCAATCTCTCCTCCTGGGCCCGCTGCTCCAGCACCACCTCAGGGTCGTGCCCGACCAGGTCCCATTCGAACAGACTCTGCAGCGCCACGACCCGCGCCCGATGCCGGCTGGCCATCACCCCTCCTCCTGGCCCAGCCGGACCACCACGGCCGCGATCTCCGCCGGCGTGCCAACCGGGTAGGTCTCGATGGTCGCCACCGTCCGGCGGATGAGGCCGCTCAGAACCGTTCCGGGTCCGATCTCCAGCACCCGGGTCACCCCCAGCCGCGCCATCGTCCGCACGCTCTCGGCCCAGCGCACCGAGGCCAGAAGGTGCTGCCGGAGCTCGTGCCGAACGGCGGCCGCGCTGGTCAGCGGCTCGGCGGTGACGTTGCTGATGACCGGCACCTGGGGATCGCCGATCGCCGCGCCCTCGACCAGCGCCGCGAAGGCGGCCGCCGCCGTGGCCATGAGCGGCGAGTGGAAGGCGCCGCTGACATTCAACGGGACGATCCGCCGCGCACCCGCCTGCCGGAGACGCTCGACCACGGCCGCCACCGCCTCCGGCGTGCCGGAGACCACCACCTGCCCGGGGGCGTTGTCGTTGGCCACCACCACCGGCCCATGGTCCTGGACCGCCTGACAGGCCGCCTCAACCGCCTCCCGCGTGAGCCCCAGCACCGCAGCCATCGTTCCCGGCTGCTGTTCGCCCGCCTGCTGCATCAGGCGGCCGCGCTCCTGCACCAGCCGCAGCCCTTCGGCGAACGCCAGCGCTCCGGCCGCCACCAGGGCGGTCAGTTCGCCCAGGCTATGGCCGGCCAGACAGCGCGGCGCGGGGAGGGGACCGCCCCAGGCCTCCTGCAGAGCCGCCAGACAGGCCAGGCTGGTCACAAAGAGCGCCGGCTGGGCGTTCACCGTCGCCCGCAGGACCGCCTCCGGTCCCTCGAAGCAGAGGCGGCTCAGCGGGCGGCCGAGCAGGTCGTCGGCCTGGGCGTAGAGCGTCCGGGCGGCCGGCGACGCCTCCCAGAGGGCGCGCCCCATCCCGACGCTCTGCGCTCCCTGACCGGGGAAGACCCAGGCGAAGGCCATCGCTCGTCGCCGTCACTCAGCTCACTGGGCCGTCTCCACCACCGGGCGGCCACGGTAGTAGCCGCAGTGCGGGCAGGCGTGATGCGGCCGCCGGGGGCGGCGGCAGTTCGGGCAGGCCACCAGCGACGGGGGGATCAACCGCAGATGCTGGCGGCGTTCTCCCTGCCGGGCTTTGGCGTATTTCCGCTTGGGAAGAGGGGGCACGGAAACCTCCTTACAGATGTGGAGCCGGAGGCGGGGCCGCCGGCCTCGCCTCGCGGCCGTCTCAGCGTTCCTCCAGGGCTTTCAGGAGTTCGCCCAGGACCGCCAGCCGGGGGTCGCCGACCGCCGGCGCGCACCCGCACGGCCCCAGGTTCCGGTTCTGGCCGCACTCCGGGCAGAGGCCGGCGCAGTCCGGGCGGCAGAGCGGCTGAAGCGGCAGACTGAGCAGCAGGTACTGCCGCGTCGCCTCCGTCAGGTCCAGGATATGGCGGTCATCGATTGTGAACGAGAAACCGTCCTCCGGGAGCGGCAGCGGCATCCCGGTGGCGATATCGATGGTCGGCTGGAACTCCTCCTGGAAGTGCACGTGCAGCGGGCTCTCGAAGACTTCGAGGCAGCGGCTGCACTCCAGGCGCACCTCGGTCGTCAGGTCCACCTCGGTCAGCACCCCACGGCTGGTCCGCAGGAAGCGGACCGTGCCGACGAGCGGCTGGGTCAGGGGGAGCTCCTGGCGCAGGGCCGGCACCTCCTCGGCCAGCGCGTACTGGCGGATTCCCCCGATCGGTCCTTTCAAAAGTTGGGCGACGTTGAACTGCATGCTCTCACCCCTTTCGCGGCCCAACGGCCACTGCATGCAGACCGCTGAATTATAGGAAGCGGCCAGACCGCCTGTCAAGGCTGACGACCGGTCTACCGGTCGGCCGTTCTCTCATCCCGCCCCTCTCGGGAGAACTCCCCCTGGACCGCCCGCTCGACGGTGGCCTTGCCTTTGCGGACCGTGGCCAGCAGGCGCATCAGCTCGGTCTCCAGGCCGGTCAGCACCTCCAGGACGTAGGAGTCCGCGCCGCGACGGATCTCTTCGGCGCGCTCTTCGGCCTCGCGGATGATGGCCGCCGCCCGCTCCTGGGCGGCCTTGACCAGTTCGTTCTCGGCTAGGATCAGTTTGGCGCGCTCCTCGGCGGCGGCGATGATCTTCTCGGCCTCGGCCTGCGCCTGGAGCAGCAGCCGTTCACGCTCCTGGCTCAGCCGTTTGGCCTGGCGGATCTCCTCGGGCACCGCCATCCGCAACTGGTCGAGGATGTCGAGCACCTCCTGTTCGTCAACCAGGGCGCGTGAGGTGAGGGGGAGCCGGGCACCCGAACTGATCAGCGCCTCCAGCCGGTCGATCAACTGCAGCACGTCGACGCTCATGACCCCTCCCTCGGCAGACTAGCTGTTCAGATAGCGCGGCACCGGACCGGGGTCCGCGGCGCTCCCGAACTTCTGGCGCAGGGCCGCCAGCACGTGGGGCGGAACCAGGCCGGTGACGTCTCCCCCCAACTTTACGATCTCTTTGATCATCGTGGCACTGAGAAAACTGTACTGCAGGCTGGTCATCAAACAGACCACCTCCAGATCCGGCGCCATCTGGCGGTTGAACAGGGCCATCTGCAGCTCGATCTCGAAGTCCGAGACCGCCCGCAACCCCCGGACGATCACCTTCGCCCCGACCTGCCGGGCGAAATCGACCGTCAGCCCGCTGAAACTGGTCACCGTGATGTTCGCGATCCCTTCGACCGCCTGGCGGGCCAGCGCCACCCGCTCGGCGGTGCTGAAGAGCAGCGTCTTGGCCGGCGTATCATAAACCGCCAGGACGACGTGGTCAAAGATCGCCGCCGCCCGCACCGCGATGTCAACGTGGCCGCTGGTGATCGGGTCGAAGGTGCCAGGATAGACCGCGCGGACCACTCTCTCCTCCCTCAGGCTCCCTCGGGGAGCGCCGTGTAGATCGAGACCATCGTCCGCCCGTAGCGCCGCTCCCGGATGCAGACCAGTCCATCCAGGCGCGGCGGGAGCGGCTGCTCGCGGGCGTGCTCGATGACCAGCAGACCGTCCGGCTTGAGCAGCCCGAGGCGGATGATCCGCTCCAGCACCACCGGCAGCGACGGGTCGCCGTAGGGGGGGTCGAGGAAGATCACGTCGTAGGGGCCGCTCAGCCGGTCTGGCTGGCCGAGCACCTGCTGCACCGGGGCGCAGTGGAGACGCGCCCGGGTGGCGAAGCCGACGGTCTCCAGGTTCTGCCGGAGCACCCGACAGGCCGCCGGATTGGCCTCGACGAACTCGGCCCAGGCCGCGCCGCGCGAGAGGGCCTCGATGCCCACCGCCCCGGTGCCAGCGTAGAGGTCGAGCACCCGCCGCCCCTGCCAGATAATCGTCGGGTCGAGGGGCAGCCCGGTGGTGGCGGCCAGCCAGCTCTCCAGCATCGAGAAAATCGCCGCCCGAATTTTATCGGCTGTCGGGCGCACCACCTGTCCCGGCAGCGTGCGGAGGGGACGCCCGCGGGCCTGTCCGGCGATCACGCGCATCGTGTCAGCTGAGGTCGGTCTGGATCCGGTCGTGCCAGAACCGGCGCAACTGGGCGGCCAGCGCCTGGTGGGCCGGCTGTTCGAGCTCCGGGTCGCGGGCCAGGAGCGCCTGGGCCGCCTGGCGGGCCCGCAGGACCATCGCCTGGTCGGTCAGACTGGCCACCCGCAGGTCGGGCAGTCCGCTCTGACGGGTGCCCAGGAACTCGCCGGGGCCGCGCAGCCGCAGGTCGGCCTCGGCCAGGGCGAACCCGTCCTGGGTTCGTTCGATCTCCCCCAGGCGCTGGCGCGCCTCGGCCGAGGGGGCATCGGCCAGCAGCAGACAGTAGGAGGGGTAGGGACCCCGGCCCACCCGGCCACGGAACTGGTGCAGCTGAGCCAGCCCGAAGCGGTCGGCGCTTTCGATCAGCATCACCGTGGCGTTGGGGACATCGATGCCCACCTCGACGACCGGTGTGCAGACCAGCACCTGGATCTCCCCCCGTTGAAAGGCCTGCATCACCGCCTCTTTCTCCGCGGCGGCCAGCCGTCCGTGCAGCAGCCCCAGGCGCAGGTCGGGGAAGACCTCGTCCTGAAGCCGGCGGAACTCGGCGGTCGCCGCCCGCGCCTCCAGTTTCTCCGATTCTTCGACCAGGGGGCAGACGATGAACGCCTGCCGCCCGGCCTGAACCTCGCGGCGGACGAAATCGTAGGCCGCCGCGCGCTCCTCCGGCCCCAGCCAGCGCGTCACGATCGGCTGCCGGCCGGGCGGGAGCTCGTCGATCACCGAGAGGTCCAGGTCCCCATACAGGGTGAGCGCCAGCGTGCGCGGGATCGGCGTGGCGCTCATGACCAGCACGTGGGGATTATAGCCTTTCTGACGGAGCGCTGCACGTTGCAGCACGCCGAAGCGGTGCTGCTCGTCGACGATCGCCAACCCCAGGCGGTGGAACTCCACCGCCTCCTCGATCAGGGCATGGGTGCCGATGACGATATCCGCTGTTCCCCCGGCTATCGCCTGGAGCAGCCACCGGCGCTCGGCGCCCTTGACCGCTCCGGTCAGCAGAACCACCCGCGGGCAGTCGGGGCGGCCACGCCGGCCGGCCAGGAGGGCCGGGGCAGTGCCGGCCTCGAGCAGGCGCTGGACGGTCCGGGCGTGCTGCTCGGCCAGAATCTCGGTCGGGGCCATCAGCGCCGCCTGGTAGCCGGCCGCCACCGCCAGGAGCATGGCCGCAGTCGCCACCACCGTCTTGCCCGAGCCGACATCGCCCTGGAGCAGCCGGCTCATCGGCACCGGCCGGGCCAGGTCGGCGGCGATCTCCTGGAGAGCCCGGGCCTGGGCACCGGTCAGGCGGAAGGGGAGCCCGTCCAGGAACGCCCGCAGGACGGCCTGGTCGGTCGGAATGACGGGCGCCTCGGCCCCGCTCTGCCAGCGCCATTTCCGCACCAGCACTCCCAGCTGGATGAGGAAGAGCTCGTCGAAGGCCAGCCGCTGCCGGGCCCGCGCCAGCTGCTCGGGCGTCGCCGGGAAGTGCAGGTGGGCGATGGCGGTCGGGAGATCGAGGAGCCCCTGGGCCCGACGCAGATCGGCCGGCAGAAACTCCTCGACCAGCGGGGCGAAGCGCTCGACCACGCGCTTGATCAGACCGCGGAGCCAGCGTCCATCTATCCCCTCGGTCAGAGGGTAGACCGGGACCAGGCGACCGGTGTGCACCAGGTCGCGGCCATCGAACGGCTCGAACTCCGGACTGCGCAGCACCAGCCAGAGGCCCTCGCGCTCGACCGGCCCGCTGAAGACGTACTGCCGGCCGATGACCAGGGGGAAACGGTCGCTGTGGCGGAACCAGAGCGCCCGCAGCTGGCCGGTCTCGTCGGCCAGAACCGCCTCGATCCGCCGGAGGCCGCCCCGCCGGGTGGGGATAATATCGAGCGAGATAACAGTCGCCAGCACAGTAGCCTGTTCACCGGCGCTCAGTTCGCTCAGCCGGCGCCGGCTCCGGTAGTCGAGGTAGCGGTGCGGGAAATGGTAGAGGAGGTCACGGATGGTTCGGATCCCCAGGCGGGCCAGCCGTCGGGCGTAGGTCGGCCCGACCCCGTGCAGACGGACGACCGGCGCCTCCAGACCCTCGGCCGGTTCACCCCGGGGCGCCGGGCGCTCTGACCGCGCCGGCCGGGCCCGGCGCCCAGCGGCGGTCTTCGCCGGGCGGCCCGCCACCGGCGCCGGGTCGGCAGGAGGGGCCGGCGAGAGGGTCGCCGCCGGCCGGGCTGGAGGATCGGCCGGCGGAGGCGCCGGGCCTCCACGGGCCAGCAGGGCCCGAACGGCCTGCAGGACAGCCGCCCGGCGGCCGGGATCCAGGCGGCTGTAGGGGGCCAGCAGGCGACCGAGGCTGTGCCAGGGCTCGCTTCGGGTCTGGGCGAGCCCCCAGCGCTGGACCAGGCCGCTCAGGCCCCCGAGCACCGCCCGGTCTTGAAAACCCTGCCGCTCTTCGAGCTCGAGCAGACGCGCCAGAAACGCCAGGTCCAGCCGTCGGTCGGCCACGCTCTCCCATCCGGAAGGCTGAAGCAGGGCGCCGGGCGCATGGCACCCCGTTGTTCAGATTATACCACGGGCCGTCCCCCGCCCCCTGGCACAGGCCGTGCAGCAGCGGCAGCGACCCTCGGGAGGTGCGCTGATGGCGGAAGAGATCCACGCGCTGGACCTCGGGAGCGTCCTGCGCAGCTGGGCCGAGTCGTGGCTGGAGCGCCTGCAGGCGAGCCTGCGCTTCGGCCAGTCGGTCCTGAGCGGCCAGCGTCCGCTGGGCGAGGCGGCCAGCGAACTGCTGGACGGATATGAGCAGTCAGCCGAGGAGATGGTCGCCCGCTGGCGGCGGGCTGGTCTGCGCTGGCCGCTGGTGGCCCTGGCGACGCTGAACTTCCTCACCGGCCTGCTCATCGGCTGGCGGCTGCTGGCCTCCCGTCCGCCGGTCATTGTCGTCACCCCTCCGGCGGAGCGGCTCGGGGCTCACGGCCCCCACTAGGGGCCCGGCGGGCCCTCGGCCAGCGCGGCCGCCGTCGTCGCCGAGGGGCGGAGGACCATCCGCACATCCTGGAGCAGACGCGGGACCCGCAACGTCCGCTCGGCCACACTCTCGATCTGGGCCCGCAGGAGCTCCTCGACCTCGTCGAGGAGGGCGGCGCTGAGACGCAGCCGCTGGAGGAGGGCGTAATCGTTGCGCTGGAGCAGGCGCAGGAGTTTGAAGGCGCCCAGGCTGAGCGGACGGGCGCCGGGCGTCCGCCGGCCGCAGGCCGGGCAGAGGACGCCGCCGGCCGGCGGGCTGTAGAAGCTGGGCACCGGCTCGAGGAGATGCTGGCATTCGGCGCAGCGGACCAGTTGCGGACGGTGGCCGAGGAGACAGAGGGCCTGCATCTCGAACAGCCGGACGGCTCGCTCGGGATGCGGCTGGCTGGCCAGCCGTCCCAGGGTGACGACCAGGAGGCCGAAGAGCGGCTCGTTCTCCTCCCGCTCCGGGGTGAGACGGTCCAGCACCTCGCCGACGTAGCCGGCGCAGGTCAGCCGCAGCAGGTCGTCGCGCAGCCCGCGAAAGGCGTCCAGCGTCTGGGCCTGGGTGATGATGTCCAGGTCGCGGCCCTGGGCGATGAGCAGGGTCGAGCGGGTGAAGAGTTCCAGGTGGCCGGCCAGCCGGCTCTGCGGCCGGCGGGTTCCCTTGGCCACCGCCCGCACCTTGCCGTGGCGGGGAGTATAGAGCGTCAGAATGCGGTCGGCCTCGCCCAGATCCTGGCGACGCAGGACGACCGCCTCGGTCCGATAGACATGAGGTCGGGCCACCGGCCTGCTCCTGGGGCGCTGTCACTCAATTGTACCAGGTCTACAGACTCACGCGCACGATCCAGTACAGGAGGGCACTGTCACACGGACGGTGGGCGAGTTTGGGGAAAGGGCTCTCCTGCGCCTCTCGGCTGTTTCTTCGGGGCCCTTCTCCTCACGCCACCTGGAGGTGAGAGAGGAGCAGGGCCGCCTC
>DAOUAE010000056.1:0-7842 GCA_034433795.1 Chloroflexota bacterium | reverse complement strand
GGCAGCGGCGGCTGCGGCTGGGCTGGTCGCAGGCCGATCTGGCCCTGCATCTGGGGCTGGCCCAGGGGACGGTCAGCAACCTGGAGCGGGGATTGGCCAAGCGGCTGGAGCCGCGGCAGCTGCGGCAGCTGGCCGCCTTCATCGAGGTGCCCTATGAGGACCTGTACCGGCTCTTCTGGGGCGAGGAACCCGGTGAGGCGGCGCTGGTGCCCGATGAGCAGGAGCTGCTGGACCTGTACGGGATGCTTCCCACGCAGGAGGAGCGGGATCGGGCCCGCGAGTTCTTCCGGGACTTTGTTCTGGGGCGTCTCAGCCGCCGGAAGAGCGGCGAGTGAAGGGAGTGCATGGGCGAGTGGGATCGGTGGGCGCTGGAGAGCGGCTGGGCCTGGCGGGCCAGGCTGGGGGAGGGATCGTCGGACGATCTCCTGGAGAGACTGGTCCGCGTGCTGGGGGTGATGGTGCATCTTCTGGACGAGATGCCGGTCTCCGGGGCCATCTGCGGGGCGCATGTGCTGCTCCGGCGGGGACTGTCGCCGCCGCACCGGCGCTGGATTCTGGCCCACGAGCTGGGCCACCGGGTCCTGCACGCCGGCAACATCCTGGCGGCCTACGACCCGGTATTGAAAGGGCGCCGGGACCGCCAGGCCGATCTCTTCGCCGGGGCCTTTCTCCTGGGGCGGGTGGCGCCCGACGCCACGCCCTGGATGCTGGCTGAGGAGACGGGCCTGCCGGAGGCCCGCGTCTGCTGGTGGCTCCGGTGGGTGCAGGCGCTGTACGGAGGGGTCTGATGCAGACGGTTCCGCCATCGTCACTGCGTCCGGTGCCGCGCGGACTGGTCTGGGGCGTGCTGGCCCTGGCGGTCTACGGGGCCGTCGCCCTGGGCCGGGACGGTCCGGCCCTCTGGGGCCAGCTGCGGGCCCTGGGCCGCACCCCCGACGGGGTGGTGGTGGGCGTTGCGGCCTGGGGGCCGCGCACCGGGGTTCTCGTCCGCGACCGCACCGGCAATCTCCAGCTGTATCAGCTCTGGGGAGTGGCCTGGCCTCTGCCCATGCGGGTTCCAGAGGGCAACCGGGAGGAGCGGCGGGGAGACGCCCTCTGGATTTGTCAGATGATGGCCACCTACCAGCCCTTCTGGGACCGGGTGGTCGGCCGGGAGGTGATCGTGGTCGAGCGGCCGCACCATCCGGGAGTGATCCGCGTGGCCGATCTCTATCTCCTGGACGGCACCCACATCAACGCCTGGCTGGTTCAGAGCGGGCTGGCCGGGGTGGGCACGCCGTGGCGGGAAGGGGAGGAGGAGGCCGTGGCGGCGCTCCGGCCGCTCATGATCGAGGCCGCCCTGGCCCGGCGGGGCCTCTGGCACCCCGATCACCTCTGCCACCTGTTCGGCGGACGCGAGTAGAGCGATGGCCCGACGACGGGCGGCCGGCGAAGGCTCCGTGTACTTCCACAAAGCCTCCGGGCGCTGGTGCGCCGAGCTCCGGCTGCCGCCGGGGCCGGACGGTCGGCCCCGGCGCTGGACAGCCTACGCCCGCACCCAGCGCGAGGCGGTGCGCCGTCTCCAGGAGGCCCGCCAGGCTCTCCTGACCGGCCGGACCCTTCAGGCCGACCGCCTGACAGTCGGGGTGCTCCTCCGGCGCTGGCTGGTTCTCGCCTCCCCCGACCTGGCCCCCACCACCCAGCGCGCCTATGGCTACGCCGTCCGGCGCCTGGAGGCCGTGCTGGGGATGCTGCCGCTCCGGCGGCTCTCGTCGCTCCAGATCGAGCAGGCATATGCCACCCTGCGGGCGGCGGGGGTCTCGGCGGCCACCCTCACCCTGCTCGACCGGGTGCTTCACCGGGCTCTGGACCGGGCGGTGGACTGGGGGCTGCTGGATCGCAACCCGCTGGATCGGGTGCCCCGGCCACGCTACCGGCCGCCGGAGCGGCCCGTCTGGACGCTGGCCCAGCTCCGACGGTTTCTCCAGGAGGCGCGTACCGATGAGGACTTTCCCCTCTATCTCCTGGCCATCGTGGCCACCGCCCGCCTGGGGGAGCTGCTGGGGCTGACCTGGGACTGTGTGGACTGGGAGAACGCCACCCTCACCATCCGTCGGCAGGCGATCCGTCTGCCCGGTCGAGGGGTGGTCTTCCGTTCCCTCAAAGGGAGTCAGCCCCTGCGGGTCATCCGCCTGCCGCAGGCAGTGCTGCCGATTCTCCGGGGCCAGCAGGCGGCCGTCTGGCGGCAGCGGGAGCGGCTGGGAGCGCACTGGCAGGAGCACCACCTGCTCTTTCCAGGCCCCTTTGGCGCGCCCCGCGACGCGCGGCGGGTGCGCGAGCGCTGGGCCCGTCTGCTCCGGCGGCTGGGGCTGCCGCCACTGCGCCTGCACGATCTCCGACATCTGGGAGCCAGTCTGCTCCTGGGCCTGGGAGCCTCGGTCAAGGAGGTCCAGGCCCGCCTGGGGCACGCCTCGGCCCGGACCACGCTCGACATCTACAGCCACCTCATCGCCGAGGTCCACGCCCAGACCAGCGAACGCCTGGGCGAACTGCTGGGAATTGCCGTATCATTCCCGTATGACCCGGCGGGGGCGGCCGGAGAACCCTAGAACCACCAGGGGAAAACCGGTGATGGCATGTTTTCAGTACATTCTCTCCGGCCTCGACCACCGACGCGCACTGACGCGCCAGGACGCTTCCCAGCGCGCCTGAACACAGAGAGCAATCCCTTCCGGCGCGTTCCGGCGCCGGGGATCGCGCCGTTCTGCCGTATGCATTGCCGTACGGTCTGCTGTACACCCGCTCCCCCGCGCATTATAATTGTCTTGCGGAGTGCAGGAGGATACATGGAGCAGTCGAAGGCGCGGTTCTCGGTGATTCCGGCGTTCACCAGAATTGATATCGAGCGCCTGGCAGAGATGGCGCGCCAGGTGGGGGTTCTCTCCGGGAAGGTACAGGTCATTGAGGAGGAGGGGGCCGGTCCCCAGAATGTGACCCTGCGGCTGCTGGCCAGCGACCGGGAGCTTCTGCGCCGCCTGGCAGCGGCCTATCCCCAGCTCTCCACCTCCGCCATCGTGCGGCTGGGACTGCGGGTCCTGGCCCAGGTGACGCTGGGCTATTCCCTGCCGCTGGAAACCGTCTTCGCCGAACGCCCCCGTCGCGGCCGGAAGGCGAAGACGGAGGGCCGACAGACTACCGCCGGCGGGTGAAAGCTGCCGTCTCCACCCACAGCTCCATCTGGGCCGACTCCGGCCGCCGGTAGACGGCCCAGGTGGTGCCATCCGCCCGCGTCTCCAGCCGCACCAGCCACCAGCAGGCCTCCCGCGTGCACCCCACGGCCGGCGGCACCTCCGGGACCGGGGTCGGCGTGGGCGCGGGCGTCGGGCGGACGGTATCCCGCGCGTCCCGGACCACCGTGGTCGGCGTCGGGTCGACGGCCGGCCCAGCGCAGGCGGCGAGCAGGAGCAGCCCTAGCGCGAGCCCCACAGGTCCACGCCCTGCCATGCCAGGGCTCCGATCTGTTTCAGCTGGTCGCGCAGCCGGCGCCCGGTGGCCAGGGCGTCATCGGCCACGCCCTTGAGGTTGACGGCCGCCTCCCACCAGCCTCCGCCGAGCGGCGCATACTGCCGGAAGCCCGGGTCGGCGGCCAGGTCCCACTCTCTGTAGCGCTCTGCCGCCTGCTCCACGCGCCAGACGTACTCCCAGCCGGTGACGCCGGAGCCATCGTCGGCGTCGGTGGGCCGCCCCTGAGCGTCCACCGCCCCGTAATAGGCCGCCAGCATCCCGGCCGTTGTCCCGTAGCGGTCCCACGCCTCCCGGAGCAGCCGGCAGCCCCAGTCGATGTTCGTCGCCGGGTCCAGGAGCGCCTGGGTCGGCGGCCGGCCGGGGATTTTCTCTCCGGGCATGACCTGCATGAGCCCCACCGCTCCGGCAGAACTCACGGCCTGAGGGTCCCAGCCCGACTCCACCGCGATCACTCCGGCCACCAGACTGGGGCGGAGCCCGTATTTACGGGCCGTATCCACCACCAGGTTTCGGAACTGCTCCATGTCCATGGCGCTCCTCACCGTGCGGGGATGACATAGGTGCGGTTGGAGTCCTTGTTGTAGACATAGATAGCCTTCTCGCCGAACGCAATCGACATCCAGTCGCCGATATAGCGTTCGGGAGACACGGGCCTATCGCCGTACTCGCGCATCTTCTGAGCGATACCGGGGCCGACAACATATTCCTGAGCCATGGGTTCCTCCTTCTTCTTCTGAGCCATGGGGTCCTCCTTCTTTGGGAGAGATCGGGCCGGCTGGACAGGTAGCCGGGCCAGCAGGAGATCGGTGATCGCATCCGTATCGAAGGCCACCCAGTCCGGGGTGGGGCCGGCGGTGAAAACAGTCGCGCCCAGAACCATTTCGTCCTGGTCGATCTGGGAGGCATAGGCGGCCAGCTCGGCAATGTACTGGTCGGCGGGAATGCCGTCCCGTGCCCAGCCGCCGTTGCCGGACCAGCCGCCGCCGGGGGCGTCGCGCACCCGGTCCCGGCCGCACTCGGTGATGAGGATGGGCGGGTCGCCGGGCTGCCAGAACTGACGGTAGCGGAGCGCGTTCCAGGGAGTGAGCCCGTGGTCGGCCCAGTAGCAGTGCACGGCGATGGCATCTAAGCCACACCAGCCACGAGCCCGCATGTGGGCCCAGTGCTCCTCGTCATAATCCCCCGTCGCCCAGGAAGGCCCGCAGACGCGCACACCGGCCGCGTGGAGCAGGGGGACAACCTGTGCCAGGAGATCGGCGTAGGAGGCGGTGAGCTGGCGCGGGATTTCGTTGTAGACCTCGACGAACAGGTTCGGGTGGCGGTAGCCCTTCAGGGCCGCGAGGATCACCTGGGCGATACCTGCCGGATCGGCCCGCAGGTCCTGGACGGGGAAGAACCGCCGGAAGACCCGGATGGCGTCGGGTCGGGCGACGGTGAGGGGAGAGGGGTCGTCGAGGGCTTTCACCACCGGCGCGACACCGGCCCAGCGGAGGGCCTCGGGGGTGGGGCGGATGATGTGGGGACCGATCATCACTCCTCCGTCCCCCACGCAATCACCCGCACCCGTCCCGTCGCCAGCCCGGCCGAGAGGCGTACAGACAGCGTGTTCCCCACCGCCTGGGAGAGATAGCCGTTGCCGATGGCACCGGCAGGACCGACAACGCTCGCACCGAAGGGCACGGAGACCGTCGCCGGCACGTAGAAATCGTGGACGAAGGCAGTAGGGGTGGCACCATCGACCAGTGAGACGGTGAGGATGTCGGCGACGGCAAGCGTCACATTGGCGGTCAGGCTGATGACATAGCCCATCAGGCGGAATCGTTTCCCCGCCGCTGGCGTCCAGAGAGCAGTATCCCCCGCCGCCGTCGCAGCCACCGTCCTGAAGGTCGTCGGCGTTCGCGCCCGATCCCAACTGGTGCCGTTGAAGAGATAGGAATAGGCACGGGTGATGAGGGCGCTGTTGCTGTCTACATATCCGTCCACGGGACTGTTCGCGATGTCGGCGATCAGGCCGGTATTGCCACCGAGGAGAACCTGACCAGCAACGGCGTCGGCCAGCGGGATTGCCCAGACCGCGTTGATGGATCCTCCTGAGACTTTGCGGACAGCGATATAGGGGGCGAACACCGGCGAGACGGTCATGGTGAGGCCGGCGCCATAGGCCAGGAGGCGCATCCGGGCCATCGTACTGATGTCGGATGACGGGCCGCCCACCACTTCCAGCGTTCCTGGCCCGCTGGCATCGATGTAGACGCCGATAGCGGTCCAGTCTTTCGCCCTGATGACCACTGGTGTGTTCGTCGCGTCCAGAACTTTCACGGGACTCATCTGTGTATACATGGGTTCTTCTCCCTCCTTCCGCGTTTCCCGCCAGATCGGGGGAGGCGGATGCTCTGGTGGGCAATCACGGGCATTCCCTCTTCTTCTTCCTCTTCCCCTCCTGGGGTTCCTCCTCCGGGGGAGAATCTGCGCAGACCAGCACCAGTACACGCTCCTGGGGATGGAGCGTGTACTGGCCGGTCCAGTGGCGAAGGTCGACCCGGCGCTCCCGTGCCAGGGCCAGGATGTACAGGCGCGCCCGGGCTATCGCCTGCTGCGCCTCGCGCACCAGCTGCTGCTCCTCCGACAGCAGACGCAGCAGCTCCTGAAGGTGCTCGCTGTCCTCCTCGCGCGTCAGGGTGATCTTCACCTCGGCCATTTCTCCTCCTTCAACCCACTGGAATTCTTCCTCGTGGGCAGTTGGAAATCAAGCGATCTGCAAAACCCTATGCTGCGCGCATGATCTGTTCGAGCGCTTGCAGACGCGCGTCCAGCTCTTTCACCGCCTCGACCAGGACGGCGACGACGGGGACGATATTGAGCCCCAGCGGCCGCCCCTCTTCATCGGGCGTCACCGCCTCCGGGAGCACCGCCACCGTCTCTTCGGCGATGAGTCCGATGGCAGGCGCTGCCGATCCCTTCCAGCGGAACCGCTTCCCCGTGAGCCTCTGGACCAGAGCCAGGGCTTCACGCACCGGCTCCAGATTCTCCTTGAGGCGTTCGCTGGAGTAGGTGACCCATGCGTTGGCGATGCCCCGGCCGGAGGCATTGGCCACATTGGGGAGATTCAGCCGGTAGGAAAGGGACGTGGTCCCGATGCCGACATTGCCCGCGACGAAGGCGTTGTTCGCCCCGGGGTTGGGCAGCCCCGATCCGACCCGCAAGGTCTGGGTAGCAATGATCTGCCCGGAGACAACATATCCGCCCACAGGGAGCAGGGTAGCAGAAGCAAAAGACCCCGTATTCTGCGGTTCTACCCACCCCGCAGTCTGAACGATCAACCGGACTGTGTTGACATACGCTTTATTTGGAGAATCATTTCGCCAGGTTGCGAAGAGGAACATCGCGCCAGCGTTACTCGGATCAACATAGCCATAGAACTTCAGCCTATCCAAGACATCGCCAGAACCACCAACAACCTGGAGCGCTACGTTTTGGAGCGAGTTCAAGTCGCCACCGATAAAAACCGTCGCACCTCTCTCCGCATAGGCTCCCTCTATCTGCGCGGTAATGAGGATTCCTGTTCCGATACCAAAGCGTCCGAGAGGGATGGTCAGATCGCCCGTTCCTGAGGCAGAGACCTCATAGATATTCCCACGCGTCCCTACGATAAGCCGCTTCTCGACACGCAGATTCCCCGCCCCCGGATCGCTCGGGCTGGAGCCGATATAGACGCCGCCGGTGATGGTGAGATTGCCGTATATCGTCCCGCTTGCCGAGAAACTGAACGTTCTGTTTGGAAATACTGCAAAGACTTCACCGGTGCTCGGTGTCCAGAAACGGAGACCTTTATCGAATGCATAGATAACCCACCGAGCACCCGCCGTGTCTATCGTGTCCCCGGTGGCGGGGTTCCGGTTCTCCAGAGAGAATCCTGCACCCCCACCAGCGCTATGCAGTTCGCCTTCCACATTCAGGTAACGGAAGTTCGGTCCGGCCAGGCCGAAGTTAGTTCCGATATTCAGGCGGCCGGACATCGTATCGCCCGACGCATTGACAAACCGTGCGTCGAGATCGGAGAGGTGCTGGCCGTCCACCAGATCGGCGTCGAGTCCCGATCCCGGCCCCTGCGGGCTGATGCGGGCAGGGGGCACGGTGCCCCCCTGGAGAGTCCCTGACCAGCGGACATCTCCCGCAACATCGAGGGGATAGGCCGGGGCGGCGAGGCCGATCCCCACGCGGCCACCGATGAGGGCATTGCCGGTGAGGTCCAGGCTGCCTCCAGAGAGGGTGCTCCAGCGGGCCGTGGTCGATCCCAGCGCCACAGTCCCGACCGGGACCAGCGCGCCTCCCTGGAGC
>DAOUAE010000055.1:0-1519 GCA_034433795.1 Chloroflexota bacterium | reverse complement strand
CGACGCCGGTTACCAGTCCGACGCCGGTGGCCACGGCGACCCTGACGCCGACCGGGACGCCGACCGCCACGGCGACGGGGACAGCCACCCCGACACCGACCCTGACGCCGACGCCCATCCCGACCGCCGTCCTGACACCGACCCCGCCGGCCACGCCGACGCGGACCCAGGCGATCGCGTTCCACAGCGGCTGGAACTGGTTCTCGCTCAACGTGGTGCCCGAGCCGGTGCTCGGCGGGCTGGTCCAGAATACGCCAGCCTTCAGCCAGTACTTCGGCACCGTCACGCTGGACGGCCAGCCGGCGCCGGTGGGGGCGGTTATCGAGGCGTTCAGTCCGCGGGGGCAGAAGGTGGGGGAATTTGTGGTCCGCACCGCTGGTGTCTACGGCTACATGCGGGTCTATGGCGAGGACCCGTCGGCCAGCCCGCCCATTCCCGGCATGCGCGACGGCGAGATCGTCCGCTTCCGCCTTAACGGCTTCCCGGCCACGGCCGCGCCGCCACCGGTCTGGCACGACGATAAAGAGGTCCACGAGGTCGCCCTGAGCGCGGTCTCCCAGTTGGGGGTGGCCGAGGTCCTGGCCCCGCTTGAGGGGCAGTACGACCTGGTGCTGGGGGAGGAGGGCACCTACGCTCCCCCTCCGGCCGACCCGCGGTTCAACACGCTGGAGACGCTGGCCCGGGGCAAGGGCTATATGATCCGGATGCGGGCCGCCGCCACCCTGCCGGTGCAGGGCCAGCCCATTCCGGCTGACGAGCCGCTGGGTCTGACGCGGGGCTGGCGCTGGATCGCCTATCTCCCGACCGCACCGCTCGACCCGGGGACGGCGCTGGCCACGATCGCGGGGCAGTACGACCTGCTGCTGGGCGAGACCGGGACCTACGCACCGCCGCCCGCCGATCCCCGCTTCAACACCCTGGACCAGCTGGAGCCTGGCCGGGGGTATCTGCTACGGTTGACCACGGATACCACCCTGCGCTATCCGGCCGGGGGTCTCCCGCCCTCGGCCACGCCCACAGCGTCGGCGACGCCCAGTCCGACCGTGTCCCCGGCCACGCCCACGGTGTCGCCGACGCCGCTCCCGACCGCGACGCCTTCGGTCACCCCCAGCCCGACGCCGGCGGGAACCCGGCTGGTGGCCACTCTGAGCGGGGCGAACGAGGTACCCGGACCGGGCGACCCGGACGGTCAGGGGAGGGCGACCGTCAGCATTGATGGGGCGCTGAGCACCCTGTGCTACGACCTGATGGTGAGCGGGATCAGCACACCGACGGCGGCGCATATCCACGAGGGGGCGGCTGGGGTCGCCGGCCCGATTCGGGTGACGCTGAGCCCACCGACGGGCGGCACGGCCAGCGGCTGTCTGAGCGGGCTGGATAGCGTTCTTCTGGGGGCGCTGGTGGCGAATCCCGCCGGCTTCTATGTCAACGTGCACACCACCGACTTCCCGGCCGGCGCTCTGCGCGGCCAGCTCCAGCCTCTGAGTCCCTGAACAGACTCTCCGTCGGCGTGGGCGTC
>DAOUAE010000054.1:0-5522 GCA_034433795.1 Chloroflexota bacterium | reverse complement strand
GGTGCCGCGATCCCGACCCACCGATCGAGGAGCATCAGCCGCGGCAACACTCACCATCCGCTCGATTGCCGCCTTCTCCCCTCGTGCGACCCCTTACCCTTCCACTAGCTCCAAATCCCTGGCCCGTCGGCTCTCTTACCCCAGCTGGTGGAGACGGCGGGCGGCGGCGATGAGGCCCTCGAGGTCGGGCTCCGGCCGCTGGCCGGGTGGCGGCCCCAGGGGATCGTGAACCGGCCGGCCCAGCAGAACGCTCACGCTGGCCGTCACCGCTGCCCCCAGCGCCGCCAGATGATAGCCCCCCTCCAGAACGAAAGCGATCCGCCCCTGACAGACCTCGTCGGCCAGGGCGCAGAGCCGCGCCACCAGCCCGGCGTAGCCGGCGACCGAGAGCGCCATTAGGGCCAGCGGGTCGGCCCAGTGGGCATCATAGCCCGCCGAGACCAGGATGACCTCCGGCCCAAAGCGCCGCACCGCCGGTACAACCACCGCGTCGAAGACCCGCTGGTAGCCACGGTCCCCGGTCCCGGCCGGCAGGGGCAGATTGAGGGTGAAGCCCAGGCCGGCGCCCCGCCCCCGCTCCTCCAGCCGGCCGGTGAAGGGATAGAACGGATGCTGATGGGTCGAGAAGAAGAAGACCGTAGGGTCCTCCTCGAAGATCTCCTGGGTGCCGTTGCCGTGGTGCACATCGTAGTCGACGATGGCCACCCGCTGGAGCCCCAGGGCCACCTGGGCGTGACGGGCGGCGATGGCGACGTTGTTGAAAAGACAGAAGCCCATCGCCTGATCGGGCCGGGCGTGGTGCCCCGGCGGCCGGACCAGGGCGAAGGCCCGCCGCACCGGCCCGCGGACCACCGCCTCGACCGCGGCCAGCGCCCCGCCGGCCGCCGCCAGGGCCGCCTGGTAGGAGCCGGTCGAGACCACGGTGTCCGGATCGAGCATGGCCCAGCCCTGAGCGGCCGCCCGAGCGACCCGCTGCAGGTGGGCCCGGCTGTGCACCCGCGTCACCTCCTCCTCGGTGGCCAGCCGCGGGGTCTGCAGCCCGGGCGTCTGGGTGTAGCCGGCCGCCGCCAGGGCCTGCTGAATGGCCGTCAGCCGGGCCGGCCGCTCGGGGTGCTCGCCGGTCTCGTGCTCCAGACAGAGAGGATGGTAAAAGAGCGCGACGGTCATCAGCCGCCTCCTGGCGCCACCACAATGATCGCCCCGAGGTCCAGACCGGTCTGCCGGGCGGCGCTGCCGTTGGGCAGGGCGATCTCAATGTGACCGCTGCTGCCGACCAGCGCCACCAGCCCCTGGCCCTCAGCATAGGTCCGGACCAGGCCGACGATCTGAGACGACCCCACCGTAAACACGGGCCGGGGGCCGAGCGGCCGGAGGTCGGCCGGCTCGAGATCGGTGATCAGGTTGCCGAAGCGGTCGATGTGCAGGACATGGGCCTCCAGGGTCCCGTCAGACCGGCGGACCGGCCGGGGCCGGGGCAGCCAGAGGATCCGGTCGAGCGGTCGACCGAGGTCCTCCAGCGGGACGCCCCGGGCCAGGTGGGCGGCCACCGGGGCGAAGATGTCGCGGCCGTGGAAGGTGGCGCTGACCGTGGGCAGCCAGTAGGCCGGATTGGTCAGTTCGACCGCCCGGACGCCCGGCGGGAGCGGCCCCTCCCGGGGCGTGGTCTCCAGCCCCGTCGGGCCGCCGGGCAGAGCCCAGGTCAGGAGACCGTTATCGGGCCCGACGAAAAAGCCCGCCGGCGTGGCCAGGGCCAGGGGACGCCGGGCGGTGCCCACGCCGGGGTCCACCACCGCCACGAAGACCGTGCCCGGGGGGAAATAGGGGAGGGCCGTGGCCAGGAGGAAGGCTCCCTCCCGGACGTTCTGGGGACGCACCCCATGGCAGAGGTCGAGGACGGTGGCCGCCGGATTGAGCCGGGCGATGACCCCTTTCATGATACCGACGTAGGGGTCGTCCAGTCCGAAGTCGGTCAGGAGCGCGATCAGCCCACAGGCCGGCGGGGACACCGTGGGTCCGGCTGGCACCAGATCAGGGTCGGTCACGGTCTTGGCACTCCCAGCTCTTTGGTGTCGTCTCCATTCTACACGCTGGGCCCACGCCGTGGGCGCTTTGCTGACCCCCCACCGGGACGAAAGATGGACCTCCCGCACCGCGGAGACCAGCGGCACCACCCGTTCAGCCGGCCCCACGTGCTGGTAATGGCCAGAAAACCGGCGATACCGGTGTGATCCTTGCTGTTATCATATCGCTGTGAGGAGATCAGGACAGCCTTTAATGGAGCCATCGGCAGAAATCCAACGGCGGGGAGGCATTCGCGAGCAAGAGAAGAGCGAAGACCAGCTAACAGACAGCAATCAGCCCAGCGGAAGTACGCCTATCCAGATCAAGGCCAGGATGGCTCGCTCTCTCTGCCGGGACGAACGTTCTTTCGGCGCACGGTCCCTGCTTCCTGTGTTATGATCCTGCCGATGGCCCGACTCATCCTCGCCAGCGCCTCGCCCCGTCGGCAGGAGCTCCTGCGGGCCCTGGGCCTGACGTTCACCGTCTGGCCGCCCGAGGTCCCGGAGATCATCCACCCCGGCGAGCCCCCAGAGGCCGCCGCCGAGCGGCTGGCCCGCGAGAAGGCGCAGGCCGTCTTCAGCCGCGCTCCCCACGCGGTCGTCCTGGCCGCCGACACCATCGTGGCCCTGGAGGGCACCATCCTGGGCAAACCACAGACCGCCGCCGAAGCCTGGACCATGCTCCGGGCCCTGCGCGGCCGCGACCACCTGGTGGTGACCGGCGTCGCCGTGGCCGCCCCCGGCCAGCACCACTGTCTGGCCGCCCGGTCGCGCGTCTGGATGCGCCGCTACCGCGACGAGGAGATCGCCGCCTACATCGCCACCGGCGACCCCTTCGACAAGGCCGGCAGCTACGCCATCCAGCACCCGACCTTCCGTCCGGTCGAGCGCGTCGAGGGCTGCACCTGCAACGTCGTCGGCCTGCCGCTGGGCTACGTCGAGACCCTGCTCACCACCGTCGGGCTGACCGTCCCCCGGCCCGCCGCCCTGGCCTGTCCGTTCGGTCGCTATCAGGCGACGGTCTGCCGGCCACCGGCGGGCCTCTAGCCCCAACCGGTCCCCGCGCCTCGGGGATTCCCCGATACGGACCCGAGCCCGGCCGACCGAGATCTTCTGGTGGAGACCATACCGGTGAGCGGAGCATGGCGAGTCGCTGTCCCCGTTGCGGTGGCACCCTCTTTCTGCAGCACGACCACGACAGCGCCTACCACGGCTGTCTCCAGTGCGGCTACGTCCGCGACCTGGCCCTGGGCGGCACGCTGGAGGATCTGCTGGCCGAGACGCTGCGCCCGCTGCGCGCCCGCCTGCCGAGCCGGCGCGGCCGATCCCGCCGGGGCTGACACGCCCCTCGCGGAAACGGTGTATAATTAAAGCACCGACCGGTCTGGTGGCCGGCCGCCTTGCCCGGCGCCGGTCCCCCTCTTTCCAGATGAGCCCTGCTCCGCCGGCGACAGGACCCTGGCCGGGCCCGGCGCCCGTCCCGCGCTGGCCGCCACGGACCGGCACGCCTGCGTGGAGGAGGGCGATGGTCAGCCCGCTCGCCGACCGCCGCTGTGTCCCCTGCCGTGGCGGTGTTCCCCCGCTCACCCCGGCGGAGTTCGCCCCGCTCCTGGCCCAGCTCGACGGTTGGCAGGTGGTGGAGAACCAGCGCCTGGTGAAAAGCTTCCGCTTCCGGAACTTCCGCCAGGCGGTGGACTTCGTCAACGCCATCACCGCGATCGCCGAGGCCGAAGGCCATCACCCCGATCTGGTCGTCCGCTGGGGCGAGGTGCGGGTCGAACTCTGGACCCACAAGATCCGGGGACTGAGCGAGAGCGATTTCATCATGGCGGCCAAGATCGACCGGCTCTATCAGGAGTGGCTGGCCCGGACCGGCGCAACCGCCGGCCCGGCCGCCGGAGCCCGGTCGCAGGCAGAGGCTGGAGGGAAGCCATGAGCGTCGAGCAACGCGTGATCAGCCGCTCTCTCATCATCGGCGGTGAGAAGGTCCCGGCCAGCGACGGCGCAACCTTTTTCACCTACGACCCGGCGACCGGCGAGCCGATCGCCGAGGTCGCGTCGGCCACCCCGGCCGACGTCGACCGGGCGGTGGCCGCCGCCCGTGAGGCCTTCGAGAGCCCGCGCTGGGGCCGGCTGGCCCCGGCCGAGCGCGCCCGCCTGCTCTACCAGGTCGGGCAGGCCCTCCAGGCCCACGCCGAGGAGCTGGCCCGGATCGAGAGCCAGGACGTCGGCAAGCCCCTGCGCGAGGCCCGCACCGACGCGCAGGTCTGCGCCCGCTACTTCCTCTACTACGCCGGGATCGCCGATAAGGTCACCGGGATGACCATCCCCATGCCCGAGGGCTTCACCGCCTACACCGTCCGCGAGCCCTACGGCGTCTCGGCCCACATCATCCCCTGGAACTACCCGCTCCAGATCGCCGGCCGGGGCATCGCCGCCGCCCTGGCCTGCGGCAACACGGTGGTGGCCAAACCCTCCTCTGAGGCCCCGCTCTCGATCCTGCGCCTGGCCGAGATCGCCCTGGAGGCAGGCCTCCCGCCCGGCGTTCTCAATGTGGTGACCGGCCCCGGCGAACGGGTCGGTGATCCGCTGGCCCGCCACCCCGGCGTCAACCAGGTCACCTTCACCGGCTCGGTCGAGGTCGGCACCCATGTCATGAAACTGGCCGCCGAGCACCAGGCCCCGGTGACCCTGGAACTGGGCGGCAAGAACCCGCAGATCGTCTTCGAGGACGCCGACCTGGAGGAGGCCCTGCCCGTCCTCATCCGGGCCATCACCCAGAACTGCGGCCAGACCTGCTCGGCCGGCTCCCGGCTGCTGGTGGCCACCGCCCGCCACCGCGAACTGGTCGACCAGCTGCGCGAACGCATGGCCCGCCTGCGGCTGGGCCCCGGCCTGGAGGACCCGGATATGGGCCCGCTGGTCTCGGCCCGGCAACTGCAGCGCGTCCAGAGTTATGTCGAGATCGGCCGACAGGAGGGGGCGGTCGTCGTTCTGGGCGGCAAACGGCCGGATGACCCGCGCCTGGCCCGCGGCTTCTTCTTCGAGCCGACGATCCTGGACCAGGTCCCGCCCGCGTCGCGGGTGGCCCGCGAGGAGATCTTCGGACCGGTCCTGGCGGTGACGCCGTTCCGCGACCTGGAGGAGGCGGTGGCCATGGCCAACGGCACCGACTACGG
Source organism: Chloroflexota bacterium (assembly GCA_034433795.1). Taxonomy (GTDB): domain Bacteria; phylum Chloroflexota; class UBA6077; order FW602-bin22; family DAOUAE01; genus DAOUAE01. Next base: position 283 of record DAOUAE010000054.1, on the reverse strand, counting down.
GCTGGTGGCCGGCGTCTGGACGCGCGATATCAAGAAGGCCCACTACCTGGCCAGCCGCCTGCGGGCCGGTCAGGTCTTCGTCAACACCTACGGCGCCGGCGGCGGCATCGAACTGCCCTTCGGCGGCTACAAGAAGAGCGGCTTCGGCCGGGAGAAGGGCCTGGAGGCCATCCTGACCTACACCCAGGTCAAGACGGTCTGCATCCGCTACGCCTGATCCCCACCACCCCGACCAGGCCGACCGTCCCCCACGGAGAGGGACCCGGGCCGCCCCGCCCGTCCC
>DAOUAE010000053.1:0-91110 GCA_034433795.1 Chloroflexota bacterium | reverse complement strand
TGCCCGTCTGTTTCTTGAAGCACCCAGACAGGCTTTCCCAATTCACAGCTCTCTCCTGTTGGTGAATTGTGAAAGGCTGGCTGGTTTCGGGAGCTCTCCCGTGGGGGTTCTCAGGCCCCTGCGTCCCTCTCGCCCAGAACGCCCAATCGGCTGCTGAGAGAAATCGGATCGGATGAGCAGGATGGTGGCCTGGACCGTTGCGTCTGGTGCTGCGACCGAGCACGAGCCCACCGATACCCCTATCGGGGTGTCTTTTGGACAGGCCGGGCGGCGGCTGACCAGACGGTGGCGGCCGGTGCCGCCCGAAGTCGCCGGTCCGATCGAGGGGTAACACCGGCAATTTTTCCCGATCCGGCGGTCACCCCCGTCAGTCCGGGCCCGCCCTTCTCCGGCCTTCGGGGCTCTTTGAATGCCCTGCGGTCGGTCTTCGCAGGCGGCCTCCAAGGCTAAATCTCGTCCGCCTGATTTTGATCGTCCAGAGCCCGAGGGGCCGCAGGGCCTCTCTCCAGGCGCCGGAGGGTCCTCTGGGCGATGCCCGGTCGTGTCAGGCCTGGGAGTCGGTCCGGCCGGCGCGGCAACAGGGCGACCGTGGCCTCCCGGCGCTCCGGATCGGGATACGGATCCATCGGTCAAAGGCCGATGCCCTGCCCGGCGGGCGAGTCCGCCTGGGGGCCACCGTCGCCAGGACTCGGTGGGGCGGAACAGTGAACCCGCCCCCACGGGGTGCGGAGAGATGGTCCTGGGCCAGCCGGTCAGTGCGGTCGCCGGTTGCGCAGCGAGGGACGGAGGGTGTGGGGCCGTTCGTAGCGCAGCGGCTGAGGACGACATCGGCCCGGCTGGCGGCCAGGGTGTCCTCACAGGGCCTGGGGCGAGTCTCACCGCCTCGCAGACCGGCCCCGGAACCGGGGTGGCACTGGCTTCGCGTTTCCCCGGCGGGGCCGGGCCCTAAAGCAAAGCGTCCGCGTGAAAGCCTCCCATTGCCCGCCGGAGAAGCGGTCTAGGCTCGGTTGGAGATGTGACACGGCTCACTGACAGACCCGGACGCTTCCCGCATGCTTGACCCGTACGAGCTGCGAGGTCATGTCGCCATGCGTACCCGGCCGGCTCCGCCATTTACCCCGATTATGGCTCACTCGGCGTCTTCTCCCCGCCTGGTCCACGCGCTTTCGCTGGATGTCGAAGACTACGTCCACGCCCACGCCCTCGAACCGTGGATCGGACCAGCGCGGTGGGCTGATTGGCCCAGTCGGGTCGAGGAGAGTACGGCCCGAGTTCTCGATCTGGTGGAGGCCTGTGGCGGGCGTCTGACCTGTTTTGTTCTGGGCTGGGTGGCCGAACGGCATCCCGGCCTGGTCCGGGAGATCGCCCGGCGTGGGCATGAGATCGCCACCCATGGCTACGCCCACCGTCTCGTTTACACCCAGACGCCGGCGCAGTTCCGCTCTGATGTCGAGCGCTCGCGCGATCTTCTCCAGGATCTAACCGGCCAGCCGGTTGTGGGCTATCGGGCACCTTCCTTTTCGATCACCCGTCAGTGCTGGTGGGCGCTGGAGGTCCTTCTTGACCTGGGCTTTCGCTACGACTCCAGTATCGTGCCCATCACTGGCCATGACCGCTACGGCGTTCGTCATGCGCCGGCCGTGCCCTGGCGTTACGGCTCGCTTTGGGAGATCCCTATCTCCACCATCGCCATCGGTCGTCTTCGCCTGCCTCTAGGCGGCGGCGCCTATTTTCGCTTCTTCCCTTACTGGCTCACGCGCTGGGGACTCTCCCAGCTCGAACGCCGTGGTCGGCCAGCGGTTCTGTACTTCCATCCCTGGGAGTTCGACCCCGACCAGCCACGTGTCCCCGCCGCCTTTCTCAGCCGTCTTCGCCATTACACAAACCTCCACCAAACCGCTGGCCGCTTCACCCGGCTCTGTCAGGAGTTTGCCTTTGCACCGTTCAGCCAGGTCTTCGCGGCGCTCTTCGCTGGGGAAGAGGATGCGTATCTGTCTGGTGACTCAGGACGAACCACTCTATCTGCCCCGCGCGGTTGATCTGCTTGTCCAGGCCCGGGGCCGCGACATTGTCGCTCTCGTGCTGCTGCGTCCGGTCATTCACAACATTCGCCAATGGGAGCGCCTGAAACAGCATATAGCTGTCCTGGGACCCGCCGACTTCCTGCGCCTCGGACTACGGGTCGGTCGCGCCCGCCTGCTCGACCTCGCCCGGCACCTCGTGCCGCTCCACGAAGCGGTTTCGGTCCGCCAGGTGGCCGAGCGTGCACGTATCCCTGTCTACCAGCCCGCCGATATCAACGCGCCCGAATTCCGGCTGGTGCTGGCCACCACTATCCGCCCGGATGTTATCGTTTCGCTGGCGGCCAGCCAGGTCTTTCGCCAGCCGCTCCTGCGCCTTCCGCCCCTGGGCTGTTTGAATGTGCACTCCGCCCCTCTCCCCCGCTACCGGGGGGTCTGGCCCTCGTTCTGGGTATTGGCCAACGGCGAGACCGAGACGGCCGTCACCGTCCACTATATGACCGAACGCCTGGATGCGGGAGCTATCCTGGTCCAGAAGCCGGTGCCCATCCGCCCGGATGATACGGTTCACAGTCTGACACAGCGAACCAAAGCCGCCGGCGTCGAGGCTCTTCTGGAAGCGCTTCAGCTCCTGGAGACCCATACCGCCCGGCCGTTGCCTCAGGACCATGCGCAGGCCACGGTCTGCCGCTTTCCCACCCCAGCCGATGCTGCCCGCCTGCGGTCTCGGGGGCGACGATTCTTCTAATCTGAGGCGACCATGCGTATCTTGCAGGTGAATAAATTCTTTCCACCGCATCTCGGCGGGATCGAAACCCACGTGGCGCTTCTCTGCCGGGAGCTGGCGCGAACAGGCCAGCTCGATCTCTCCGTGCTGGTCTGCCACCATCGACCTGCCTGGCAACGCGAGATCTTTGCTGGCGTCCCTGTCGAACGTGTCCCCAGCTACGGAACATTTCTCTCGATGCCGCTCGCTCCTCACCTCTTCGGGGCCTTCCGCGAACTGGCCGCCCACGCAGATCTCGTTCATCTGCATCACCCCTTCCCGTTAGCCGAACTGGCTGCGCTTCTGCTGCCGGTTCCGGGACGAATGGTCGTAACCTGGCACAACGACATTGTCCGCCAACGCCTGGCGCTCCGTCTGTACCAGCCTTTTCTGCAACGTTTCCTGAAGCGTGTCGATCGGATCATTTTGACCTCACCGCACTACCTCCAGGCCTCTGCTCATCTCCGACCATACCGAGAGAAATGCCAGTCGATTCCGTTAGGAATCGACCTTGAACCGTTTCGCTGGACGCCGGAGACCGCGGAGCGCGCCAGCCGCCTCCGCTCTCAGTACGGCTCACGTCTGATCCTTGGGGTCGGACGACTGGTCGCGTACAAAGGATTTCGTTACCTCGTCGAGGCCATGACCAGGGTCAACGGGCATCTGGTGATCATCGGCCAAGGACCGCTCCGCCGCGAGCTATCAGCCCTGGCGCGCACACTCGGCCTGGAGCGACGCGTGACCTTCCTCGACCCGGTGCCGCTTGAGACGCTGGCAGCCTTTTACCACGCCTGCACGGTGTTTGTTCTCCCCTCTATCAATGCGACCGAGGGGTTTGGCCTGGTTCAGGTCGAGGCTATGGCCTGCGGAAAACCGGTGGTGAGCACTAACCTCCCCACCGGTGTCACCTACGTCAATCGCGATGGTGAGACCGGCCTGGTCGTCCCCTCGGGCGACGCCACAGCCCTGGCCCTGGCCATCACCCGTCTGCTCGATGACCACATCCTCCGCGAACGTCTGGGTGCTCAGGCCCGGGCGCGCGTCTGGCAGGAGTTCACTGTCGAACGGATGGCCGCCCAGACTTACGCCCTGTACCAGGACCTGCTGGCGTCTGCCCCCGTGCCCGCCCCGGCAGCAGGATGAGGTGAAGACTCCACGTCCGGCCCCAGGCCGGCAGCGCCACACCCTCTGGCCTTTATCGGTGTTTACGGCGGGGGAACCTCCCCGTGAACGATGAGAAGCGGCACAGGGAGACGATCGTCGGGCCCAAACACGACCGGCCGCAGAGCGATATTGGCGAACCAGACCTCGCCCTGACGCCAGTTGCTGATGATCGGCTGTACAGCCTGCGGCCGGGTAGAGCGGGTGAGCCGGCCTATCAGAGCCACCTGTTGCCACCGACCCTGCGTCGGTGGAAGGAAGTGGTATCCGGCGCCACCGAATCCGGGATCGGCGGCGACAAAAAAACCAGGCCGGCCGGGATCGCGGGGGGCGGTTCGGTACTGAAGGAGAAACGCATAAACCTGATCGGGCTCTAACCAGACCGTCGGTCCGACCAGCCCGCCACGGCCAGCCTCGGCCGATCCCTGTTCGTCTAGCCAGAATCCGAGGAGACGGAATACACACGGAGGGCGATCGGCGGGGCATTCAAAGCCGCCGCTGAAGTGGCCAGCGTTCCACGTCCCGTGCCCGACGAAGGGGACCCAATGCCAGCCGCTGTAGAGGAAAGGTGGACGCATGATCCGCGGGGCAGGCAGGAGGTTAACTCCCAGGACAGCACGCCGGCCATCGGGGAGGGCGATGGTTGTCTCCGCCGGCAGCGTCCAGGCGGGCGCGGGCAGAATCCACGAGGTCCCCTCTGGTTGCCGGAGCATCTCCTGGTAGGCCTGGTACTCTGCCTGTGTCAACCTGAAGGCCAGAAGGTCAAGCAGCCGGCCGGCCTCGGCCCGGTGCTGGTGAAAAAGAAGGAAGGCCAGTACCCGCCGTCCTTCCTCAGGGCTGAGGGCGCCGATATCGACCAGTGCGCGCGTCAGAGCGGGAATCTCACGCCGCAATCGGGGGCGCCCCGTCATCTCGGCGATCACCGCCAGCGGCTGCGGGCTGGAAGCCTCGGGCGCCAGCAATCTCCCCTGGGCTCTGAGACGGAGCAACTGGTAGCGCGCTTCCAGCGCAAATCCCGGTGACTCTTGCGCTGCCAACAGGGCCTGGACCGCCAGTGCCGTCTGGCCGGCGCGGATCGCTGCCAGTCCCCGTTCATAGTGGATCGCGGCGTCCGCGGGAGAGCGTGAGAGATAGCGCTGATAGAAGACGCCGGCTGCGGCCGGGTCGCCCGGCGCAATCGCTCGGGCCAGTATCAGGTCACGGTCGCTGCCCACAACGGGCCAGGACGGACTGTGTTGAACGACGAGAGCGCTCAGACGCCCCAGTTCAGCGCTCTCTCGGCGGTAGGCGTGCGCCAGAAGAAGCATCGCCAGGTTCTGCGGAAGGAAGAAGACGGCTGTAACAGCGAACAGGGCTGCTCCCGGGAGCAGCCACCGCCGGGGGAACACCTGCCCCGACAGCGCGTCGCCCTCCGCCCACGCCACGCCCAGGACCAGCCAGAGAAGAAATCCGGGTTTGGCGCCAAGAGTCACCGCGTCAAGCAATCCGTAGAGGGCGAATCCCACCAGACCGGCGATCAGACCTGTTCTCAGGCCGGCCGATGCCGAATCACGCTGCCGCCAGAGGCGGACGAGCGTCAGACCGATCAGCATAAAGAAGATCAGCGCACCAGGGAGTCCCAGATCCAGCGCGGTCTGGAGGATAATATTGTGCGCGTGGGGAATGTGCGCCTCCGGACCGAGCGTGGGGGACGGATAAAATTGATCGGAGAGGCGGGGAAAGAGGTTCAGCCCAATCCCGGTCAGCGGGAAGTCGCGCAGGAGTAGCAATCCGCGTCGCCAGATCTCCAGCCGGGCCTCGATCATCGGCGCCCGCCAGGCCACCGCGTCGACGGCCCACAGGATTTCCAGGAATCGCTGCGGGCCCACCGCCATGATCCCGCCAAGCCCGACCGCCAGACTCGCGCAGACGAGAGGCCAGACGCGCCGCCAGCCGCGCGCAAGAAGAAGAATTACTGCCCCGGCCACTCCCAGCCAGGCCGAACGTGACTGGGTCAGGAGGAGCGTTGGGAGGCTGAGGGCGACAACCCCTCCCCCCAGCCAGCGCCCGAAGGACGGACCGGGGAAGATCGCCTGTGCGCAGGCGATCGGAAGCAGCAGAGCCAGAACACCGCCGACTTCATTGGGGTGGATCCCGGGCTGGACATTCCCAAAAGAGTCCACCACCGCCCCACTCAACCGGGGCAGCCGGGCGTGCACCGCTGCAAACCAGCCAAACTTGCTGCTGTTCCACTCGGTGCCGACCAGCCCGACGGCTGCCACCCCCACGCTTGCCAGAAGCAGACCGGTTCGCAGGAGATCTTTTCCCCACTGATCGCGAGCCGTCCGGGCGGCTATCACCCCCAGCGTCATCCCGTAGAGAATATTGGCCAGTTTAGGCAGGCTCAGACCAGGATCGGCCGAGCAGATGAACCCTATGACGGCCGCGCTCAGAACACCCACGAGGAGATACCGGATGGAGGATTCGAGCGTCCTCCAGGCCGGTCGTCCGAAATGCTGCCAGCCGATCGCCAGACCGATCAGGCCGGCCAGCACCCAGGGGCCGGGGATCAGAAAAAATGGAGCCAGCAAGCCGAGCCAGAGAAGTGGCGCCAGCATCGAGCGGTGTGAGCGCTCGGCCCCGAGTTGTCGTGCCATCGAGGGTCCCGGCAGCCGATCCAGACTAGCCACCGACGTGTCCTTTCGACGAACCCCGGTCAACTGGCGGCCAGTTGGCGTCCCGCCGTCGTCAGGATAACAGGCCCGGGGCGTTCACCTCGCCATAGGCGTTCGACCTGTGCCGTGATCAGGTTCACGCTGATCTCCTGCATACAGCGATTCAGGGGGCAGGTGTACGCCAGACCAGAGAGACCGTGGATCGGGTTGTAGCAGGGGCCGCAGGGCACGCTTCCCTGGAGAGCGATATGAGACGGTCCCAGGGGCATAATCACCCGTGCGTCCGTCGGACCGAAGAGCCCGACGGTTGGTGTGCCCACGGCGGCGGCCAGGAAAAGGGGAGCCGAGTCGATACCGATGTAGACGCGACTGGCCGCTAAGAGCGCGGCGGTCTGCGCCAGGGTGGTCTCTCCAGCCGCCACGAGAGGTGTGGACCGCAGGGCGGGGCGCAGCATCTCGATCAGCGTCCGGTCGTGACGGTCGCCAATAAGGAGCAGGCGGGCCGCGAAGTGGCGGCTGAGAGCGTTGTAAAGAGCGAGAAAGCGCTCGGCTGGCCAGCGACGATTGGGCATCGCTGTCCAGGCGTTACGACCTCCGCCGGGCGAGGAGGCGATGAGGGGTTCCCCACGCCATCCATGGCTGACCAGCCAGGATCGAGCCCACAGGTGATCGGCTGCCGGGACGGCGAATTCCAGCGCCGGGTCGCCGGGCACGACGCCGAGCGGACGCACCAGGTCGAAATGACGATCGATACGGTGCCGCCTCAGGTCGAAGCGGACAGAGGTGGTGAGCCAGCGCGAGGGGCCGGCTGTGACAAAACCGATCCGACGAGGGATACCGGCGAGCGCAGTCAACACACCGAACCATGGTGACCGGTGCATGAGAAGAGCGGTATCATAACCTCCCCGGCGGAGCTGCCAGAGTAGACGCAGCAGCGCACTGCTCTCACTCAGACGGCCAGGGAGCGAGCGACCTGCGCCCAGGTCCGGGGCGACCAGCACGGCATCGAGATGGGGATTGGTCTGAATGATTCCGCGACAGGACCGGGCTACCAGAAAATGGAGGGTGGCGGCTGGGTAGGTCTGGCGTAGGGCGCGGAGGGCGGGGGTCGCAAATAGAATATCCCCGAGCGCGCTGAGTTTCACCACCAGGATGCGTTCCGGCGGTCGATCAGGCACGGAGAGACTCCTTCGGCGCGGTTGGGCCGGCCGCTTCCGCGAAGACAGCCAGCGTCTCGGCGACCATGCGGTCGAGAGTAAAGCGCTGGAGATAGCGATCCCGCCCGGCGGCCCCGAAGGCCGCCCGCCGGACGGGATCGGCGACCAGCTTCTGGAGGGCAGCGGTAAGGGCCCTCTGGTCGCCGGGCGGCACAAGGTACCCTGTTACTCCATCTTGAACGGCTTCAGCTGTGTCGCCGGCGGCGGTGGCAACCACGGGCAAGCCCATCGCCATGGCCTCAAGGACGCCCAGCGGCAGCCCCTCGCGATCTACGGAAGGGTAGACAAAGAGATCGCTCTGCGCCAGATAGGGAGCGACACAGGGCTGAAATCCGGCGAAGATGACCGAGCTGGTCAGACCAAGACGGGCGGCCTGGGCCTCGAGAGCCAGACGGTGCTTCCCCTCGCCGAGGATAAGATAGACCAGTCGGTCGAATCCGCTGGCCCGCAGGTCGGCCAGACTCTGAAGAGCGTATTGCAGGCCCTTGCTGCGACGCAGCCGGCAGGCCGTTGTCAACACCAGCCTGTCCGGTGCGATGCCCAGCATCGCCCGTCGTTTGGGGTCGGGCGGCTGGGGCTGGAACTCGTTGGCCGGTATGCCGTTGCGCACGCAGCGGATCAGGTCGGGTCGAATATTGATTTGGAGCAGGCTGCGGCGCACCGTCTCCGAGACGGCGATGATCCGACTGGCCAGGTGATTAGCCGCCCACTGGTAGAGATAGCGGCAGGGTGGCCGAGTTAACCAGGGCAGAAGCTGGCCGTGCTCTGTCCAGATAACTGGAATCCCCTGCTGTCTGGCAGCCAGCGAGACGAGAAGTTTTTCTTTGAAATCCTGCTGGACATGCACCAGGTCGAGGGGGGCTTCGGTCTGAAGCTGCTGAAGGAGGCGGCGCACAGAGCGCAGATGGGCGAGATTGCCGGGATGGAGGAGGTTGAGGCCACGGTAGCGGCCAGCCGGTGTCCCCAGATCGAGAGGCACGACCGGGATCGGGTCGTGGGCCAGGGATCGGGCCAGTGGTCCGGGTGGGCAGACGACGCGGAGATAAATTCCCCGTCGCCAGAGCGCCCGGGTCAGGCCCTGCAGGTAGATCTCAGCCCCACCGATCTCACGAGCATTGGTGACGAAAAGAACACGCATGCCATCAGACCTTTCTGGAGATCCGGTCTAAGGCGATAAGAAGACCAAGAACAAACCAGAAATGGGCTGTGTAGTGGATCGAAACTGTCAGCATCTGCACGAGAAATCCGATGGCTCCGCTGAGGAATCCCACAGCCACCCATGATGTTGATCCGCGGCTGACGCAGGCGTAATAGCCACGCCTGAGCACCTGTCCGAAAAAGATGAGACCCATCAGCAGCGTCAGCGGACCTGTTTCAGCCAGAAGCTCCAGAAACGAGTTGTGGGCGATAGCCGCACGTACCATGACGTCGACCTCCGCATATCGCGGATAAACCAGCGGAAAGTTCCCCAAACCGATCCCCAGAAATGGATGGTCAGAGGCAATCTCCAATGCCGCCTCCCAGAGGCGTATCCGCTCAAGATTAACTGCACTCCCCCGATCAACATTCAGGAGATCAGGCAGACGGTGCTGGAGCACAACGATCGCATCAGGAGCCAGGACCGCCGCCGTCCCCAGAGCGGCAGTGAGATAGAGCGGGCCGAGCAGATGGCGGGTTGGAAGACCAGCCCGAGTGCCGAAAACCAGAATCCCCACACTACTCACCACCATTCCCAGGAGTCCTCCACGCGAAAGAGTCAAAATGAGCGTTAATCCCATAAGCAGAGCGAGTCCTGCCAGAAGAATGCGAACTATCGGCACGATCTGACGCTGAAAAATGCCAATAAGAGCCACAGGTAGACCGAGAACAAGGAAAGCGGCGAAGTAATTGGGGTCACCGAAGGTGCCGTACACTCTGACTCCACGCACGATTCCGACAGAAGTTAGAATCGGAATTGTTTGCTCGCGACTTGTCATATACTGTCCCAGGCCAACTCCCACCGCTATCGCTGTTCCTGCAAACCAGGCGGCAATAATCTGGGAGATGGTTCGCTCATCACGGACCAAAAGAGGAACGAGAACGTACAGTCCGCTCAATAAGAGGAGAACGATGTAGAGACGCAGGCCGCGGACCGCATCATTCGCTACAATAAGCGAGAGACCTGTTCCAACAAGGAAACAGATAAGCCAGAATCGACCGGGTACTGATATACTTGCCGAGAGAGATTCGCGTCTTTTCGCCGATTTGGCCAGAAGCGCCAGAGATGTGAGCCCGAATAAAACAATCCAGGGTTTAAGTGCGAAACCAATATTCAGATAATACTGGTCAAGGGAAAGCCCAAAGACTCCGCTGAGAAGACCCGCTGTAGGCCACCAAAGAAGGGGGATGAGTAAAAGAATCCCCAGTATTGCAAGCAACCATTCCGGATATGGCAGGAGCGCAAAGAGGCTGGCCAGTGCCATAATAAGACCCAGAGCACCGGCCAGGAGGAGCCGCTGAGACCAGTTTCGGTCCTGGTCAGCCTGGGCGGTCCGGACGCGGAGAGGTAGCATCATGGGTGTTCCTCATGCCTCAGCATCTGGTGGCGAGGCAGATGCGAGGGCACGCATGGTTGAGCAGGGAGTGAGTCCCGGTCGAGGAACATCTCCGCCCACCACTCTAGACAGAGAACACGCCAGAGGTGGCTGCCCGCCTGTGGTTGTCCTTGACAGAGGGCCTGAAAGGCGCGTTTGACCGCGTCGACCTTGAAGTATCCCCGCTCACGGAAAGGCCGCGAGGCGAGCAGGTCCAGGACCGGCTGGCGCAGGACGGTCCGCAGCCAGATCTCCTCGGGCGTGGCAAAACCTACTTTATCGACCCGCCAGCGCACCGGCTCCGGCAGCAGCCCGGCGGTGGCCAACCGGAGTGCGACTTTTCGATAGGGCCCGTGAACCTTCCACGCAGCCGGTAGGGTCAAACAGAACTCAACCAGCTGCGGGTCCAGGAAAGGCACCCGGGCCTCGAGGGAGAAGGCCATCGCGTTGCGATCCTCATAGTGCAGGAGCGCCGGGAGATTGTGGACCAGCAGGTGGATGAGGTGGTCATCCAGTACGCACGACCCGGGCTGGGCGAAGCGAATCGCTCGCCGAGGCGGAAGGTCAGGCGCCACATACGGACTGCCGCCCAATCCCATCACCTCCTTCAGCCGGAGCCGTATCTCCGGCGGGATGAGAAAGGAGAGCACGTAGGCCAGAGCCTGAAGCGGGCTCTGGCCATGGCTCCGGGCCACTTTCAGCGCCCTGATAAACGCTCCAACGCGTCCCTGCCGCAGGAGATCAGCCAGGTGGGCGGGGTAGGCCGAGGTATAGCCTCCCAGAATCTCGTCACTCCCCTGACCATCGAGAAGGACCTTCACGCCCACACGGCGCGCCAGCGCCATCACTGTCCACTGGGCGTAGACGCTCGTTGACCCAAACGGCTCCTCCTGGTGCCAGAGAAGCCGTTCCAGATCGGCGACCAGACCCTCTCCCCGGGGAAAAACCGAATGGGCCTCTACACCGGTCTGACGGACCACCAGCTCGGTGTAGCGCCACTTGTCATAAGCCGGATCGTCAAAGCGGGCGGTAAAGGTCTTCTGCCGCTCCCCGATGTGCGTGGGTGGGGCCTCTCCGGTCCGGAGTAGCCGGTTGACCAGGACAACGATGGTTGTCGAATCTAAGCCCCCGCTCAGGCAGCTGCCGACCGGGACATCGCTTCGCAGCTGCCGACGGACACTCTCTGTTAAAAGTTCAAGCAGGCGCTCGGCCGCTTTCGCCACGGCTGGAGCGTCAGCCTCCGACCGCAAAGGGGTGGGAAGATTCCAGTAGCGAACCAAGCTCAGGCTGTGGTGATCGACGATCAGATAATGAGCTGGTGGGATCTGACGGATGCCGTGAAAGAATGTCTCGTCTGTGTGATCCAGGAACCCATGGTGGAGATAGTCCAGCACGACGGGCAGATTCGCCTGGCGACAGCGAAAGGCAGGATGGCAGAGGATGGCTTTGATCTCAGAGGCGAAGACAAACTCTGTCGGCGTCAGCGCGTAGTAGAACGGTTTAATCCCAAAATGATCGCGTGCGCAGAAGAGACGCTGTTGTCGCTCGTCCCACAGGGCGAAACTGAACATACCGACAAAACGATGCAGACAGGCCGGCCCCTCTTCCTCGTAGGCGTGCAGGATGACCTCGGTATCGGTCTGCGAGCAGAAATGGTGACCCCGCTCGGTCAACCAGACTCGAAGATCAGCGTAGTTGTAGATCTCGCCATTGTAAACCAGCCAGAGGGTGCCCTCCTCATTCGTCATCGGCTGTGCCCCGGCCTCCGAGAGGTCGATGATGCTCAGCCGACGGTGTCCCAACGCCACCGGTCCGGACTGATAGAATCCCTCGCCGTCTGGTCCCCGGTGCTGCAGAAGAAGGCACATGCGCCGCACCAGCTCAGGATCGGGCTGGCCCCCGACACGATTGAAAACGCCGGCGATCCCGCACATCGCGACTACCCCCTGGTCGCCGGTACGACCGGCTCGCTGACCGGTGGCCGCCGGTGCCCCCTCCACATTGGCCACACCGCTCCGCTCCCCAGACGCCAGAGAACCAGGCCGGCGAGGACCAGGGCCACCAGGCGCAGCGCCCAAGAGACGGTCGGACCGACCAACGCGGCTAGCCCCACGAGAGCCAGCACCCCTCCATGCACCGCTCCCAGGCCGAGCAACGGCCGGAGTGGGTAGGGAATGGGATACAGACGCTGTGAGACCCCGTAAAGAAAAAGAGGGGCCAGACCGTTGCCCACCAGTACGGCCAGGGCGGCCCCCAGCCCGCCCAGCGGCGGGATGAGAACCCACCCCGCCCCCAGATTGACCAGTCCGGCCAGGATAACACCCAGGCTGGCGAAATAGGGGCGCTCGACCAGATAAACGCCAACACCGGTGATGTAGGCGGCCCCGTAAAGGGCGGTAGCATACGCCAGCGGCCCCACCAGAGTGCTCGCCCCCCGATAGGCCGATCCACTGGCCAGAGCGACGATCTCCGGGGCAAACAGAACGAGCGGGAGGACCACCCCCGAGACCCCGGCCAGGTAGATGACCAGAACCCGCGCGTAAACCTGCGGGGCATCCGACCGGCGGGCCAGCCGGTAGGCGTGCGGCGCCCAGGCCAGCTGAAATCCGCCGATGACTAGACTGACCCCGGCAGCAATCCTGGCGGCAACCGCGAAAAGGCCCACCTGATCGAGCGTGGTCAGACCAGCCAGCAGATAGCGGTTGGCAGCGCTCAAAAACCAGGCGCCCAGACTCCCCGGCACGAGCGGAAGCCCAAAGACCACCAGTGTTCGCAGCAGGTGGGGCGAGAGTGTCAGGGCGTACTGGCGGCGGGTAAGAGCAAGGGCCACGACCGCCGCCAGAGCCACGCCCAGACACTGCCCCCAGAGAACACCGGTCAGTCCCCAGCCAGCCAGGACCACCAGCCCGACCGTCAGCCCCGCCTCGACCACGACGCGCAGGACGGTCACGGCCACGTAGCGGCGTGCGGCAAAGGTGTATCGCAGAACGTTGGTGGCCAGGTTGTAGAGAAGAGCACCAGAGAGCGTGGTCGCCCCTATCAGAAGATAGCCCGCGCTCTCCGGGTACCCCAACAGCCCCTGGGCCAGGACCGGACCGGTAAGCAGGACCGCGACCCAGACCACGCCAGCCAGGGCAACCTGGCACCACAGCCAGGTCCCGAAGAGGTCACGCTGGTCTTTCACCTGGGCGGTCAGGGTGTAGTAGGCGACGGCCCCTTCCAGGCCCAGGCTGAGAAGGATCGAGCCGAGCAGAACCGTGGTTGCGATAAGATCGACCAGGCCGTATTCACGGGGTTCCAGAACACGCGCGATGACGAGCAGAAGCAAAGCGCTCACTGCCCGACTGGCTGCCAGCCCCAGACCGTAGACCAGCGTATCGCGGGCCAGCGCCAGCCCCCCGAGACGCATCCCCCAGCTCACGGGCCTGCTCCCGTCTCTGACCCGATCTCCGACCGGACCGGCGCTCGCCAGGGCTCACACGGCTGGGCGGTCCCGGTGTAGATTGCCAGCAGGGCCTGCCCCAGACGGACTGGATGATAGACGCGCTCGATATAGGCGCGTCCGGCCAGACCCAGCGCCTGGCAGCGCACTGGATCCTGTACAAGGCTGGCCAGCGTTTCCTTTAACGTCTCAGGGGTGGCCCGGACGATGGGCAGGTCGGCCGTCTCCGGGATCAACCGCGCCCAGCGGTCGTCGAGATAGCAGATAACTGGCCGACCCACGGCCATTGCTTCGAGAGCGAGGACCCCGAACCATCCGACCAGCAGCTGATCGACCACAATGTGGCAGGCCGCCAGAAGACGGCGGACAACAATGTTCTCCAGGCCTTCCAGGAGTTGCAATCTGACAGGAAGCCCTTCGCGCTGCAGGTCGGCGATCGCCTGGAGAACATAATGTGTTCCCTTGACTGCACGCCGGCTGGGAGCGTGAGCCACTACCATGGGGCCGCCCCCCGTCGGCCAGGGAGCCGGTGGCGGCAAGGCAACCCCGAGCGGCAGGTGATAATACGGTCGGGTCAGCAGGTAGGCGAATTCCGGGTGGCAGATAAGCGCGTCAGCGTGGCGCTCCCAGTAGCGGGCGAGACGGGCTTTGTCGGCATCGGGAGGGCAGCCCCCCGGGCAGTGCTGGCAGACATTGACTGCCCGGAGAGGGTCACGCTGGACGATCCGGCGGGGTCGGAGTTCGCAGCCGTGGAACTGCATGATAATTTTCTTGCCAGCAGCCCGTAGGAGCGGCGCGTCCAGTCCCCCCGGCAGCAGAGACCGTCCGCCGTGGAAGTGAAAGAGATGAAAGGTGCGCAGAGCCCAGGGCAGGAGTAGGGTTAACTGAAGGTTTCGGCGATAGCGTCCGCCCCGTAAGGAGATGTCGGCCGGGTAGCCAAATGGGTGATGGAAGGTCACCGCCAGCGCCTTGACGCCGGTCGACCGGAGGGCCTCTCGATATCCCCAGACAACACCCGCGTACTCGATGGGCCCCAGGAAGACGCGAAGCGCCGTCACGCCTGTCCTCCAAAGGCTGGAGAAACCAGCGCCCGTTGCTCCGCGTAGACTGCCATCAGGCGCCGCGCCAGGACCGTGTAACTGAGTTCAGCCGCTGCCCAGGCAGCGGTCTGGGACCGGACGGCCGCCAGGCGCTCGGGCTGGCTGACGAGCGCGAGCACCGTCTGAACTAGCGCCGCCTGGTCATCAGGGGGAAAGGTCGTGACCCCAGGACATACGGTCAGATCCTGCAGCGTCCGCCCATGGGGGACAACGACGGGGAGACCACAGCCGAGCGCTTCGCGAATGGTGATCGAAGGAAGCTGCGGCCAGATCCCAAGGTCGGCGGCGTTGTACCAGCCGGCAAGAGTCTTCGGCGGCAGGAACGGTTGAAAATACACGGCTCCCTGCAGAGCGGCCGCCCGACTCTGTCGTTGCAGCTCGGCCAGGTCATCGTCGTCACCCGAACCAATGATCAGCAGACGAACGTCATGCCCCCGGGCCCGCGCCGTCGCTACCACTTCGAGGAGCCAGTCCACCCGCTTGCTCCGTTCAAGCCGCCCGGCGAAGACCAGGAGAACCGTAGCAGGGTCCAGCCGCAGCGCCGCCCGTCCGGCCGCCCGCTCGAGCGGATCCGGGTGGAAGAGACGTGTATCGACACCCAGGGGCAGCGTATAGAGGCGCTCCGCCGGGACCCCGAACGTCTGCTGGACCAGTCGGGCGACCTCACTGGCGCAGGTGAGGATGCCGGTGGCCTGGTGGAAGGCCAGATGGTACAGCCAGCGTCGCACCAGCCAGAAGTCGAGCCGCGCCAGCGGATTGCGCGGATTGTACAGTTGCCAGTCGTGCATCTCCACGAACGCCGGCACGCCGGGTGGCCGGCTGAGCAGCGCCAGGACCGGCGTCCCCTGACGGGGAGCCCAGCAGTGAAGAACATCCGGCTGAAGCGCGTGAAGTCGTTCTCTCAGTCCCCGAACGATAATACAATCACGGTACTCAAAGAGCGTGGGCAGCCGGTGGACCGTTACGCCGTCCACCGTCTGGACACCCGGTGAACGGCGACGCCCCTCTGGCGCTCCCCGCGCCCGCAGAGTGGCCGCCAGCCCAGGCAACCGCCTCAACCGGTCCGAGGTGAGAATCGCCACGCTGCAGCCTAATCGCGCCTGCTCGGTGGCCAGATAGTATTCCTCATAGCCCAGTTCTGGCTGGAAATAGCCGATAACGTGGACGATGCGCACACTCACCTCTCGGTGGTACGGGTTCGCGGTCCCAGACGCCGCAGAACACGGGTGAACGAACCAGCGGCTGACGGCCTGTCCGTCGAGCGATGGCCGTTGCCCTGAGTCGGGTCGTCGGGGGCGTAGTAGCGATAGGAGTAGTAGGCGTAGTAACCGCTTTGCGGATCGCGGACTTTATTAAGAACAACGCCGAGGATCGACGCGCCGGCCTGCTCGAGCAGGGTGCGGGCCTGTCCCAGAGCCGGCGGACGCGTGCGAGCGGCCTCGACGACGAGGACCACACCGTCGGCTTTCGAGGCCAGGATTACCCCGTCGGCGACCGGTAGAAGCGGTGGACTATCCAGCAGGACGATGTCGGCCACGGTTGTCAGACGCTCCAGGACCGCGTCCATCCGCCGTGACTGGAGAAGTTCAGAGGGATTGGGGGGAACAGGACCGGCGGGCAGAATAGACAGACCGGGGATGTCGGTCTCCACCAGCGAGTCCAGAACCCGATCCGGGTCGTCAATGAGCGCGCTGGTCAGCCCCCGCTGGGCTTCCCGGTCGAAGAGAGTGTGGAGAGAGGGCCGGCGGAGGTCGGAGTCGACCGCCACGACACGCCGGCCGGCCTGGGCGAAAGCACAGGCGAGGTTGGCCAGAGTCGTCGTCTTCCCCTCGGAGGGGTGGCTGCTGGTCACCAGCAGCGTGCGGAGAGGCCGTTCGAGGGCCGCAAACTGAATGTTTGTTCGTAACAGGCGGTAGGTCTCGGCGGCCGGCGAACGGGGGTTTTCCACGACCGGCAGCGGGGCCTCGGCTGAGCGGCGCTGCCAGACCACTCCCAGGGTATGCAGTCGGACGGTCCGCTGGACATCCTCGGGACTTTTGACGGTGTCGTCGAGATATTCCAGCAGGAGCACCAGGGCGACCCCAATAAGCAGGCCAACCAGGCCGGCCACCAGCAGATTCACCGCCAGACGGGGCTTCACAGGGGCCAGCGGGGTCACAGCCGGTTCGACGATGATCAGGGTGGTCAGGCCACGGGCTTCAGCCTGGCGCAGGTCCTCCTGGCTCTTAAGCAAACTGGCGTAGACCGTTTGCTGCTGGGTGAGGAGCGTCCGCAGCCGCTGGAGTTCTGCCTCACGCTCCGTCCCGCTGCGGCCGCTCTCGCGCACCAGGGCGTCGATGCGCGCCGAGGAGCTGCGCATCTCCTCTTCAAGGGCGCTGATCTGAGCGCTCAGGCGCTGACGAGAGGCCTCGTACTGGCTGCTCTGCAGGTCCCGGTAGCGCTGGATGAAAATCTCCGCTGTCCTGTTTGCGATGGCCCGGGCCAGGTGCGGGTCTGGGTGCTCCACCGTGATCAGGATGAACTGCGTATCGCGGATGACCTTGACATCGTAGGCGGTGGCCAATCGTTCCGGCGAGATCGCCAGATCGAGGTCCTGGATCACCTGCTCCAGAATGGGACGCTTGGTCAGCCATTCGGCGAAGGTTCGGGTCAGCCGCTCGCTGGTCAGGATATCGGTGTAGCCCACCACGCCGGGGGCGCTGGCCTGGTTGACCAGCAGCGTCGTCGAGGCCTGGTAGATCGGCGGCAGCGTGCGGGTCACAATGTAACTGGCGATCAGCCCGACGACGATGCCCAGACCGATAACCCATCCACGCCGCAGCAGTACTGCGAGAACGTCGCGAAGTTCCATACTATGTTCCCTCGGAAGCAGGCTGGTCGTTTGCCGGGTGGACGGAGGGTTCGAAAGAGCGCTCCGGCCTGCTCTCGACCGGCAGGCGGCCGATCCCCACATAGCGGAGACCGGTGCCGGTCAGCCGCTGGGGATCGAGATGGTTGCGGCCATCGAGCAGGACCCGACAGCCGGTGAACACCCGCCAGTCGAGATCGAGATACTCGGCGTGCCAGCACTGAACGACCACCGCGTCGACCAGCGGGGGTGGATCGAGATCGACCGGGATCGCCCCGCTCGCTTCGACCTCCTGCGCGGTCAGCAACGGGTCGTGGGCCAGAACCATGGCACCGGCCGCCCGCAGACGACCGATGAGCGGCCAGGCGCACGAGTTGGCCGTCTCCCGAACACCGGGACGGTAGGTCAGCCCCAGAACCAGCACCCGTTGCCCCGCCAGCCCTCCCAGCGTCTGGTTCAGGAGCGCCAGGCCGTAGTCAACCATCCGGTCGTTGACCCGGCGCGCCTGTGGCACCAGCGTGAAAAGATCCGGGGTGTCGTGGAGGAGAAAATACGGATAGACCGGGATGCAGTGACCGCCGACGCCCAGACCCGGCTGATGGATGTGGCTGTAGGGCTGAGAGTTGGCAGCCCGGATGGCCTCCTGCACATCCAGCCCGCGCTGGCCGGCGTAGCAGGCGAACTCGTTGGCCAGGGCGATATTGACATCGCGATAGGTCGTCTCGATCAGTTTGGCGAACTCGGCGACCTCCAGACTCGAGAGAGACCAGACCGGGGCCGGGAGCGCCCGCCGATAGAAGGCGACGGCGCGGTCCGCACAGACCGGGGTCAGCCCGCCGACCAGTTTGGGGTAGCGGGCCAGGTCGGCGAAGACCCGTCCGCTCATCACGCGCTCCGGGCTGTAGGCCAGGGCGAAGTCCTGACCGGGGCGCAGCCCCGAGGTCGCCGCCAGTCGGGGGGCGCAGCGCTCCCGCGTCGTGCCGACCGGCACCGTGGTTTCGTAGACGACCAGCGTCCCCGGGCGAAGACCCGCGCCCACCGCTAGGGTGGCGCGGTCGAGAGCGGTGAAGTCTGGCCGGCGGGCGGCGTCCAGTCCAAGGGGGACGATCACGATGACCACCCCGCTTGTACTCACCGCCCTGGCGATATCGGTGGTGGCCCGCAGACGCCCGGCGGCCACCGCGCTCTCGACCGCCGTGGCCAGATCCGGCTCGCCCGCGAGTGGCGTTCGACCGCGGTTGACCAGCTCGACCACCGCCGGATTGATGTCGCCGCCGACGACGGGTAAGCCGCGCCAGGCCAGATAGGCCGCCAGCGGCAGGCCGATCTTCCCCAGACCGACCACGCAGACCTGTTCCATCGGGGAGGGCTCCTTCACGCGTCGTGGACTGCCGACAGCTCAACCGGCTGCAGCACCTCGGCCACTCCCTCCCGCAGAACGGCCACGATGCGCTCCCGGTCGTCCGGGGTGAGGGCGGGGTGAACGGGGAGCGAGAGAACACACTGACTGGCCTGTTCGGCCACGGGCAGAGACTGGCCGTAGCCGCGTTCCCGATAGGGCGGCTGCTGATGGATCGGCACCGGGTAGTAGACACCGGTGCCGACGCCCCGCCGGGCCAGGGCTGCCGCCAGGGCGTCCCGCCGCGTCGGCACCCGGATCGTGTACTGGTGGAAGACATGAGTTCGGTCGGGACGGACCGCTGGGGGCATCAGCGGAGCAGGAAGATGGGCGGTGAGATAGGCTGCGTTCGCCTGCCGGCGCTGGGTGAACTCGGCCAGTCGGCGCAGCTGGACCCGGCCGATAGCGGCCTGCAGGTCGGTCAGACGGAAATTGAAGCCCACGATCTCGTGGTGGTAGCGCTGGCGCATGCCGTGGGCCCGGAGCAGCCGGACCCGCTCGGCGATATGCGGGTCGTTGGTGGTCACCATGCCCCCCTCGCCGGTGGTCATGTTCTTGGTCGGATAGAACGAGAAGCAGCCGGTCCCGAAACTGCCCACCGGCTGGCCCCGGTAGAGCGCCCCGTGAGCCTGACAGCAATCCTCGATCAGCGCCAGCCGGTGGCGACGGGCCAGGGCGACCAGTTCGGCCAGGTCGGCCGGCTGACCGAAGAGGTGAACCGGCAGGATCGCCTGGGTGCGCGGCGTGAGGGCGGCCGCCACCTGGCGCGGGTCGAGCGTGAAGGTATCGGGCTGAATGTCCACGAAAACCGGCCGGGCCCCGGTGGCCAGGATGCTGTTGGCGGTGGCGATGAAACTGAAAGGCGTGGTGATCACCTCGTCGCCCGGCCCGATCCCGTGGGCCAGCAGAGCCAGGTAGAGGGCGGCGGTGCCGGAGGAGGTGGCGATGGCGTAGCGCACCCCGCAGAGGGCAGCGAACTCCTCTTCAAAGGCCGCGACCACGGCTCCCTGGGTCAGCTGGCCCGAGTCCAGAACCGCCAGGACCGCCGCTTTCTCCTCGGGGCCGATGAGCGGTCGCGCGATCGGAATCATCGCTCGCTCCTTCACCGCGTCATAGGGAGGACGGTTGGGGAAATCGCCGACCCGGTCTGAGCCGCCGCCACCAGCGCCCGGGCGAGGTCCAGGGCGACGAGGGCGTCGGCCGGGCTGACCGGCGGGGGGAGACTCTCCCGGACCGCCCGACAGAACGCCTCCAGCTCCACCTGCAGCGGTTCGCGCGGCTCCAGATGAAAGCGGATACTGTTGCCGGCGCTGATCTGCGCAGGCCGGTGGCCGTTGGGGACCAGCCGGGCGTGCTCGTTTTCGTAGAACACGAGCTCCTGTCGGAGCAGGTCGACGTGGAACATCCCCCGTTCGCCGGTCAGGATGATCTCGCGGACCTTGGTCGGCGTGAGCCAGTTGACCTCCAGGAGGCCGATGGCTCCGTCGGTCAGGCGCAGCAGGCCGACCAGCAGGTCCTCGTACTGGGTATGGATATGCTGGGCGGTCTCGGCCAGGAGGTGCACCACCTCCTGGCCGGTGAGGAAGCGGATGAGGTCGAGATCGTGGGTCGCCAGGTCGACCACCACCCCGACGTCGCGAATCCGCGCCGGGAAGGGCCCCAGCCGGCGGGCGTGAACCTGGTAGAGCCGTCCCAGCATCCGCTCCTGCAGGTGGCGCTGAAGCAGCTGAACCGCCGGGTTGAAGCGCTCGATATGCCCGACGGTGAGAAGACGCCCGGCCTGCCGGGCGGCCGCGATCATCGCCTCGGCTTCGGCGCGGGTGGCCGCGATCGGCTTCTCGACCAGCACATGGGCTCCGGCCGCCAGGGCGGCCAGGGTCACCGGGGCGTGCAGCCGGGTAGGGGTGGCCACCACCACCGCCTCCACCCGCTCGCGGTCCAGCAGCTCGCCGTAGTCGGCGTAGAGACGAGCCGGGGTGAGGGCGGCGACGGCGGCCCGTCGCTCCGGGTCGGGGTCGGCGATGGCGACCACCATCACGTCGGCGAGACCGCTGAGCACACGGAGGTGGTGCCGTCCCATCGTCCCCACTCCGATCAGCCCCAGGCGCAACCGGTCGGTCATGGCCATCCTCTCCACAGACGCGCACTCTGGTGCATTGAGAGAAGTATCAGAACGGCCGTGGACCGTCTGTGAAATCAGCCACACGGTCGGCCCGGTGCGCTTGACAGAGCCCCCCCTGAGACCCTACCCTTGGGAAAGAAACCGCGGAGAGTGGACGATGCGCGTTGTGGTCTATACGCAGCCCGGCTGACTGTTCTGCCGGCGGGTGAAGGAGTTCCTTCACCAGAAACAGATCCCCTTTGAAGAGCGCGATGTGACGCGCGATCCCGAGGCCCTGGCCGAACTGGAGGCCATGGGCGTCTTCACCACCCCGGTGACGGTCGTCGATGGCACCGTCGTCATCGGCTTCGACCGGGCGCGTCTCGAGGTGGTGCTCGAACAGCGGCTGGCGGAGGAGAAAGGTGGACCTGAAAGAGCGTCTGAATCAGGACCTGAAGGAGGCGATGCGCGCTCGTGATCGCCTGCGGGCCGACACCCTGCGCCTGGCCCTGACGGCGATCCGGCGGGCGGAGGTCGCCCGCACCGACCCCCGTCATCCCCAGCACGGTCAGCCGTTGACCGAGGCCGACCTGCTCGCGCTCCTGGAAAAAGAGGTCAAAAGCCGCGAGGAGGCGGTCGCTCTCTACCGTCAGGGCGGGCGCGAGGACCTGGCCGCCAAAGAAGAGGCAGAGATCGCGATCCTGCGCCAGTACCTGCCACGGCCGCTGACCCGTGAGGAGATCGCCGCCGAGGTGGCCAGAATCATCGCCGAGGTCGGCCACGACTTCCGGGCGGTCATGCCCCGGGCGGCCCAGGCCCTGAAGGGACGGGCCGAGGGCCGGGTCATCCAGGAAGTGGTCCGCGAACTGGTCGGCCGGGCGGAACGGGCCGGCTGAGCCGACATGTCGGCCGGCGACCCGATCTGGTATCCTTCACGGTGAGACCCCGCCCGTTCCGGGCGACCTGATGTCCGAAAGGAGCAGCCCGTGCGCTCATCAGAGCAGCAGCCGGCGCGGCCACGGGTGCCACCGGGTCAGGTGGTGACGAGCAAGTGGCCGGTTCTGCACTACGGCCTGGTCCCGACCGTCGACCTGGCCCGCTGGCAGTTCCGCCTCTTCGGACTGGTTGAGGAGCCGCGGACCCTCACCTACTCCGAGATCCGGGCCCTGCCGGCGGTCACCGTCACCTGCGACGTCCACTGCGTGACCGGCTGGAGCCGGCTGGACCTTGTGTTCGAAGGGGTGCGGGTGCGCGACCTGCTGGCGCTGGTCCGGCTGAAGCCCGAAGCCCGCTTCGTACTGGTGCACGCCGAGTATGGCTTCACCACCAACCTGGCCCTGGACGATCTCCTCCAGGAGAATGTGCTCCTGGCCTACCGGGCCAACGGCCAGGAGCTGACTCCCGAGCACGGCTGGCCGCTCCGGCTGGTGGTCCCCCATCTCTACTTCTGGAAGAGCGCGAAATGGGTGCGGGGCTTCGAGTTCCTGGCCGAGAACCGCCCTGGCTTCTGGGAGCGCCACGGCTACCATCTGCGCGGCGACCCCTGGCGCGAGGAGCGCTACGCCGAGGATTTTTAACCGGCATCCCCTCCTGGCCCTTCAGAATACACGCCGTCCGCCGATAATTTTTACGGGGCTCTAATGCCGGCCCGTAACAGCGAGCGGCGTCGCCGCGTTCTCCCTGAGATGGAGGGCCGGCGGCCCCACAGCGAGCAACGACCGAGGGACGGCGAGGCATGGGAGGGGATGTGCACAGTCCGGCCCCAGCAGAGCCACGGGCGTTCAAAAGCCTGGTCTACGAGGCGATGCGCCGCACGGTCCAGGCCCAGCGCGAAGCGCTTCTGCGCGACGATCTGGACGAATTCTACCGCCTGCTTGAGGAGCGGGAGAAACTCCTGGCGACGATGACCCACGTGGTCGCGGAGCCCGCCGCTGCACCGCTCAGCCCGACGGAGCGTCTGGCTCTGGCCGGCATCGTCCAGGAGATTCTCCGGCTCGATCAGGAAAACGAGGCGCTTCTGCGGGAGAAGATCGCCACCGCCCAGCAGGAACTGGTCCAGATCGCCAGCGGCCGTCAGGCGCTCCAGCGCTACCGGCAGACCGTCTCCGCCCCTGGCGGGGCGATCATCGACCAGAGTTCCTGACGGGCACCCGGTCGGTCAGATCTCGGGCTCGACGTTGAGCAGCCCCTTGCGCAGGGCGTAGCGGATAAGTTCCGAGCGGTGGCTGATCTTGAGTTTCTCCATGATGCGCTGACGGTAGGTGTCAACCGTCTTGGCGCTGATGACCAGCCGCTCGGCGATCTCCTGGGCGCTGTAGCCCTCGGCCGTCAGCTTGAGAACCTCTTTCTCACGCTCGGTCAGCCGGTTGAAGGCGTCGTCCGGGCCGGCGCTCACCTTCCGCTGGTAGTCCTCGAGAAGGAGTTTGGCCGCCGACGGGTACAGATAGGCATCGCCGCGCGAGACGGTGCGAATGGCCTCGATGAGCTCGGTGTCGGCAGCCCGCTTGAGCACGTAGCCCGATCCCCCCGCCTGCAGCACCGGCAGCAGGTACTGCTCCTCGGCGTGGACCGTCAGGACCAGGATCCGGCTGGGCAGCCCCCGGGCCTTGATCTGGCGCATCGCCTCCAGACCGCTCATCCCGGGCATTCCCAGGTCCATGACGATGACGTCGGGCCGGAGTTCCTCAGCCTTCTGGACCGCCTCCTGACCGTCGCCGGCCTCGCCGACCACCTCCATATCCGGCTCGGCGTTCAACAGCGCGCGCAGGCCAGCCCGCAGCACGGCGTGGTCATCAGCCAGCAGGATACGGATTTTGCGTCCGGACACCGCTCTCACCTCCCATCGGCCAGCGACCATCCGGCCAGCGGCACCTCGGCCACCACCCGTGTCCCCCGCCCCGGCTGCGACTCGATCCGCAACCGCCCGCCGACCAGCCCCACCCGCTCCTGCATGCCGAAAAGCCCCAGACCCCGCTCGCGCGCCTGCATGGCCGCCGCCACGTCGAACCCCTGACCGTTGTCGACCACCGTCAGGATCACCCGGTCGACCTCGAAAGAGAGCCCCACCTGGACCTGGCTGGCCTGCGCGTGCTTGGCGATATTGGTCAGCGCCTCCTGGGCCACGCGGTAGAGGACCAGTTCGGCCTGGGGGCTCAGCCGCTCGGGGTCACCCGCCACCTGGAACGCGACGGTCAGCCCAAAGCGCTCCTGGTACTCGCGGATGTACCACTCCAGCGCCGGCACCAGCCCGAGGTGGTCCAGGGTGGTCGGCCGCAGCTCCAGCGCCAGTTTCCGCACGTCCTCGATGGTCCGGGCGGTCAGCTCGCGCAGGTCACGGGTGCGCCGCCGGATCTCGGCCAGGTCCTGGGCGGCCTCGATCAGGCGCAGGTGGATGAGCAGCGTCGTCAGCGCCTGAGCCGTCTGATCGTGCAACTCACGGGCGATCCGTTTGCGCTCTTCCTCCTGGGCGTTGATGACCTGCGACGACAGCGACTGCAGCTGCTGGCGATAGGTGCTGAGGGCGTCGAGCATCGCGTTCATCGTCTCGCGCAGCCGCTCGATCCGGGGGTCGGTGAAAAGGACGGGGGGCACGCGCGCCGCCAGATTGCCGCGCCGGACCTCTTCGGCGGTCCGTTCCAGAACCGTCAGGGGCGAGAAGGCGGCCTTGAGCACCACGATGTTGACCCCGAGGCTCAGAACCGTGCCCACCAGGGCGAAGAGCGCCACCAGTTCGGCCGGGGTCAGCCACGGCCAGTGCTGGACGGAAAAGACGGTCAACCAGGTGCCGGCCACCGCCCCCAGGACGACGACGGCGCAGTTGCCGATAAGGACCTTGTAGAAAAGGGGCAGCGAGAGGGCGAGCCGCGCCGCCCGCCGGAGCAGATGGGCCGGGTCCGGCGGGGCTCCCGGCCGTCGCGGCTGCGCCTCGGCCATCATCGTCGGGGCGCGCTCGATCATCGCTCCTTCTCACCCTCCGCCAGCGCCGGCCAGAGGTGGGCCCGCAGACGCTCGGTCGCAAAGGTCAGCCCCAGTCCCGGCCCTTCGGGCAGCGGGAGCCGGCCGGCCACCGGCCGCCAGGGGGCGGTGAGCAGCCCGTCCCCGATCGGGTTGGGGGCGGTCGGGTACTCCAGCATCAGGAAATGGGGGCTGGCCGCCGCCAGCTGGGCCGCCGCAGCCAGGTGCACCGGGCTCCCCATACTCACGTGGGCGGCCCAGCGAACGTTGTAGAGGCTGGCAATGGTGGCCAGGCGCCGTCCCTCGGTGATCCCCCCGGCCCGGCAGACGTCGGGCAGCAGAATATCGGCCGCCCCCTGGGCCAGCCGCGCGTGGACCTGCCAGCGCGTGCAGTCGGTCTCGCCAACCGCCACCGGCAGGTCGAGGGTCCTCCAGCCAGCCGACGCCCAGCGCCTCAAGGCGCCGCCCCACCCGCACGGCCTGATCGAGGCTGTAAACCCCATGGGCATCGACCAGAAGGTCGGCCTGCCCCTGCAGGGCTGTGGCCAGGGCGGCGATCCCCTCCAGATCGCTGTCAAGATCACCTCGCCCGATGGAGGCCTTGATCGCGGTGAAACCCGCGGCCGCCAGCGCGCGGGCCGCCGCCACCCGCTCGGCCACCGTGCTTCCCGGGACGCCCGAGGCGTAGACCGGGAGCATTGTCTGAAACGGACCACCCAGCAGACGGTAGACCGGTTGGCCGAGCATCTTGCCGGCCAGGTCCCAGAGGGCGATGTCCACCCCGGCGATGGCCTCAAGCTGGTAGCCGGCGATATGTCCTCGGAGCCGCATGCTGCCGTACATCCGCTCCCAATGGTACTCGATGGCCAGGGCCTCGTGGCCGACGAGCAGCGGGGCCAGGACCTCGGTGATCACGGTGCGGGTCACCTGGGGGCCGAGCGGGGCGTGGGCCTCGCCCCAACCGACGGTGCCATCCTCGGCCACCACCCGCACCAGGCAGGTCTGGGCCCGGGACGGATAGACACACAGGGCCAGAGGATTGGGCCGATGGAGCGGCCGGTCGGACGGGGACGGTCCGACCGGGTTCAGGCCCACCCCGGTGACATAATCCAGCGCTCCGCTCAGAATGTACGCCTCGACCCGCGCGATCCGTGGCATGGGACGGCTCGTGCTGTCCGTTCCGGTACAGGGTTCGCTGTGATTGTAGCGAATGACGCCGCCTCCCCACAACTGCCGTTCGACCACGCTTGACGGCGCTCCCACCGCCCGCGATAATCAGCGGTGGGCGAGCGTCAGCATTCCTGCAGGCCCGAGGCTTGGTTGAAGGAGGTGGTTCCATGGCCTCAGACCGTCCCGTCCTGCCGCCGGACGCTGAACACGCCGAGGACGAGGGGGCCGGCGTGCCCGCTGAGGTCTATCCCTATTCCGCCGGCGTGATCGGCGGTCTCCTGGGAGGTCTGGCGATGGCGCTGGTCGCGGTGGTGACCGGGATCGTCATCGGCCGGGGGCCATGGTACCCGTTGAACCTGGTGGCGGCGACGGTCCTGCGCGGGCTCCAAACGGCCTCCGTCGAAGCGCTGAGCGCCTTCTCCCCCGAGGCGCTGCTGGTGGGGCTGGTGCTCCACCTGCTGCTCTCCGGTGGGATCGGCTTTCTCTTCGCCGTCCTGTTGCCGACGCTGCCGGGACCGCCGTGGATCTGGAGCCTCAGCCTGGGGCCGGCTCTCTGGGTGATCGCCCAGTTCGTGGTGCTGCCGGTGGTGAACCCGGTGATGAGCCTGGGTCTTTATCCCCCATCGTTCTTTATCGCCCATCTGGTCTACGGGCTGGTGCTGGGGGCCTGGGTCCAGCGCGCCGGGAAGGTCCCGGCCGGGACCTGAGAGGAGCACGGCCGTCGACAACCCGGGGCCGATGGTCCACTTCCACTATCACCGGGCGCTCCGCGACATACCCCACCTGGGGATCCGGCGGGGCATGCTGCTCTGTCACGTCTTCAGCGACCTGCCGGATCTGACGGCCGCTGCGGCCGAGCTGCGGGCCTGGGCCCGACGGCACCTGGGACGGGAGGTGCGCCTGCAGGAGGCCGGCACCTACCGCCAGCATCTCGACCTCTGGGGGCCGGCCCTCCAGGTCTGTGGCGCTCCGGCCGACCGCCAGACCCTGCGGCGCTGGCTGCGTCAGGGGCGCTGGCCGCCGACCAGACCCGATGACCAGAAAGGCGCCCACCCGGTCTAGCGGGGGCGCCGGCCCGGAGGGGCTCAGCGGCGGGCGGCCGGCGTCAGGGCCCGCAGCTTCTGGACCGATTCGACCAGAATGTCCAGCGCGCGGTCGATCTGCTCGGGGGTGTTGTCCAGGCCGACGGTCAGCCGCAGGCTGCCCAGGGCCAGCGGCGACTGGATCCCCATGGCCAGGAGCACGTGCGACGGCTCCAGCGAGCCCGAGGTGCAGGCCGAACCGCTCGAGGCGCAGACGCCCCGCCGGTCCAGCATCAGCAGCAGCGATTCGGCGTCGATCCCCTCAAGGCAGAAACTGGCGTTGTTGGGCAGGCGCTGGGTCGGGTGGCCGGTGAGGACCGCACCCGGGATGCGCTCCAGCACCCCCTGGATCAGCCGGTCGCGCAGGGCCTGGCAGTGGGCGACGTACTGCGGCCGGTTCTGCTCGGCCAGCTCCAGCGCCTTGGCCAGGCCGACGATCCCCGGAACGTTCTCCGTCCCGGCCCGGCGGCCGCGCTCCTGCCCGCCGCCGTGCTGCTGCGGCCAGAAGGTGACGCCGCGCCGGACGTAGAGCACTCCCGCCCCCTTCGGCCCGTAGAACTTATGGGCCGACAGGCTGAGCAGGTCCACGCCCAGGTCGTCTACGTTGAGCGGCAGG
Source organism: Chloroflexota bacterium (assembly GCA_034433795.1). Taxonomy (GTDB): domain Bacteria; phylum Chloroflexota; class UBA6077; order FW602-bin22; family DAOUAE01; genus DAOUAE01. The sequence goes on along the minus strand of DAOUAE010000053.1, from coordinate 63,006 downwards.
GCTCCAGCCGCCTGGACCGCGTCGGTGTGGAAGATGATCCCCCGGGGCCGGAGCAGCTGGGCGATCTCCTTAATCGGCTGGATGGTGCCGACCTCGTTGTTGGCGTACATAATCGAGACCAGGATCGTCTGGTCATCGAGGGCGTCCTCCAGGGCGTTCAGATCCACCAGCCCGGTCCGGTCCACCGGCAGGTAGGTCACCCGGAAGCCGAACTTCTCCAGGTACTCGCAGGTGTGAAGCACCGCGTGGTGCTCCACCCGCGAGGTGATGATGTGGTTGCCCCGGTGGCGGTTGGCGAACGCCACGCCCTTGATCGCCAGGTTGTCGCTCTCCGTGCCGCCGCTGGTGAAGATGATCTCGCTGCTGCGGGCGCCCAGGACCCGCGCGACCGTGTCCCGCGCCTGATCGATGGCCCGCCGGACCTCCCGCGCCGGCCCGTAGAGGCTCGACGGATTGGCGAACTTCTCCCGGAAGAACGGCAGCATGGCCTCCAGCACCGCCGGCGCCACCGGCGTGGTCGCGGCGTGGTCCAGGTAAATGATCTCGGGCATGCTCCCACCTCGCCTTCCAAGCGGCGGATCGCGAAAAATTGTACCAGCCGCGTGGTGCGCGAGTCAAGGCTGGCGCTTGCTCTCTCGGTTGACACGGCGCTTGACAGCCGGTCTGTGGTGGGGTATGCTGCCCCCCGATGGGTAGCCCCACACCGCGCGATCGCTTTCAGGTTCTGGCCCTCCTCTGGCCGCTGGCGGCGGCCGCCCTGTGGGGTGGGATGTACGTCGTCAGCAAGGTCAGTTTCGCCAGTCTCCCGCCCCTGACCCTTGGATTCCTGCGCCTGCTCATTGGCGGCCTGGCCCTGAGCGCTGGTCTCTGGCTGACCGGCGGGCCGGCGCCCTGGCGGCTGCGTCACCCGCGTCTGCCGCTGCTGGGGCTCATCCTGGCCCTCACGCTCGCCACGCAGTTCTGGGGCACTGATCTGGCCACCGCCGCCTACGGAGCCGTCCTGACCAGCACCACCCCACTCTTTCTCGTGCTCCTGGCCTGGCTGCTTCTGGGCGAGGCGCTGACCGGGCGGACCCTGCTGGCGCTGCTGCTGGGAACGGCCGGTCTGCTGGTGGTCCTGTCGCCCACGCTCGCCGCGCCAGCCGCGGGCTGGCCGTTCCTCCTGGGCAGTCTTCTGCTCCTTTTGGCGGCGGCCTTCTGGGCCCTGTACAGTGTGCTCGGCAAGCCGCTGGTCGAGGCCGACGGCGCGCTGCCGGTGACGGCGGCCGCCGTGCTCTGGAGCCTGCCCTTTATGGCCCCGGCCGTCCCTTTCGAACTGCTCGGCCGGCCGCCGGCCCCGCTGACCCTGGCGGCGGTGGTCAACCTGCTGTACCTGGGGCTGGGCGCCACCGCCCTGGCCTGGTGGCTCTGGTACAAAGGGCTGGAGAGGCTCCCGGCCAGGGTGGTGGCCCTGACCTTCTTCGCTCAGCCGGTGGTCGGCATCTTTCTGAGCGGGCTGCTTCTGGGTGAGCCTCTCGGTCCCGGCTTCTGGCTGGGCAGCGCCGCCATCCTGGTGGCCGTGGGTCTGGCCACGCTGACCCCAGGGCGCCCTCCAGCTATTGACAGCGCCCCCAGCCGGCTGAAAAATGAGGCCCAGCCAGTGGCGGAAAGGAGGCAGCAATGGACCTCGGATTGACCGGTCGGGTGGCGGCGGTCACCGGCGGCAGTGAGGGCATCGGCCGGGCCATCGCCTATCGGCTGCTCTGCGAGGGGGCGAAAGTGGCCATCTGCGCCCGCCGCCCCGACGTGCTGGAGGCCGCCGCCCGCGACCTGGCCCGGGCCACCGGCGGGGAGGTGCTGGCGGTCCCGGCCGACGTCACCCGGACCGACGAGGTGCAGCGCTTTATCCAGGCCACCGTCGAGCGCTTCGGTCGGCTGGACATCCTGGTCAATAACGCCGGCCGGGCCTTCGCCCGGGCTTTCGACCAGGTGAGCGAGGACGACTGGCGGGCCGATCTCGACCTCAAACTCTTCGGCGCCATCCGGACGATCCAGGCCGCCCTGCCCTATCTCCGGCGCAGCCCGGCCGGGCGCATTATCAATATCACCATGATCGGCGGCAAGCAGCCGGGGCCGCAGTCGGTGCCGACCTCGGTCAGCCGGGCGGCTGGCATCGCGCTGACCAAAGCCCTCTCCAAGGACCTGGCCCCGGACCGCATCACCGTCAACACCGTCTGCGTCGGAACGATCAAGAGCGCCCAGCACGAGCGCGTCTGGCGGGCCCAGTACGCCGACCGCATGACCCTGGAGGAGTTCTACGCCGAACGCGGCCGGAGCATCCCTCTGGGACGGGTCGGTGAGGCTGAGGAGGTGGCCGACCTCGTCGCCTTCCTGGCGTCGGACCGCGCCGCCTACATCACCGGCACGGCCATCAACATCGACGGCGGCGTCTCGGCGGTGGTCTGAGGGTGCGTGATGGTCGACGGCCGCCTGGTTATTTGCTACAATTTGCCGAGCGGTGACGGAAGGAGGTGAGCAGTATGGGGGGTGAAGGGGTACTGTACGTCACCGAGGCCGAGGCCTGGACCATCGAAGACGTGATCCGGCACACCTGGACCGAGGAGGGCCGGCCGGTTGGCAAGAACCTGTTGCTCAAAATCTTCGCGGTCATCAAGGAGTTCGAAGCCCGTCGGCAGCGGGGTGACCCGCCGGCGGCCCTGCCGATCGTGGTGACCGAGGACGAGTGCTGGGCCATCGACTACCACGTCCGCCGCACCCACACCGATCCCTACGGCTTCCGGGTGGGGCGGGACCTGCTCCTTAAGGTCTTCGACCTCCTGCTCAGAATGCGGACCGAGGAGGAACTGCGGGCCCTGCGCCTGCCGGAGGCGCCGGTGGATGAGCCGGATCTGCGCCAGCGGCTCGACCAGTTGCGCGGCTTCTTCGCCGCCGAGGAGCCTCCCGAGAGCGAGGACGACGCCGGCCGGCATTAACCCCGCTGGCGCGGATGCGCCAGGGCGGCCGGGTTGACCACACAGGTCGGCTGGCCAGCCAGATAGGCGGCGATGTTGTCAACCGGCAGGCGGGTCAGCCGGGCGCTGGCCTCGGCCGTGACCCAGCCCATGTGCGGGCTGAGAACAACGTTCTCCAGCCGCCGGAGCCGGCTCTCCGGTGGCAGAGGCTCGACGGCAAAGACATCGAGCCCGGCCGCCGCCAGGTGCCCCTGCTCCAGTGCGTCAGCCAGCGCCTCCTCATCCACCAGCGCGCCACGGGCGGTGTTGATAAGGATAGCGCCGCGCTTGAGTCGGAAGATGGCCTGACGGTCCAGCAATCCGACCGATCGGGGTGAGGCCCGCAGGTGCAAACTGACGATATCGGCCTGAGTCAGCAGGGTCTCGAGGTCCACCAGCTCAGCCCCGCAGGCCGCCGCCCGGGCCGGATCGGGGGTGAAACTCCAGGCGATGACCCGCAGACCCAGGCCACGGGCCAGACGGGCTACCTCCTGACCGATGGCCCCCAGACCGATGATCCCTAAGGTCTTCCCCCGCAGTTCGCTGCCCTGACGATGCTCCCAGCGGCCAGCCCGCACCGTCCGGTCGGCCCAGGCCAGATGCCGGGCGGCGGCCAGCATCAGGGCGATGGTCAGCTCGGCCACCGAGACAGTCGAGGCGCCGGGGGTGTTGGTGACGACGATGCCCAGGGCGGTGGCGGCCTCGAGGTCGATGTTGTCGGTCCCCGTCCCCAGCACCGAGATGAGCCGCAGGCGCGGCAGCGCCTCCAGGACCTCGCGGCTGAAACGCGAGTAGGCCCGGACATTGAGGACGATATCGGCCGGCCGCAGCCGTTCGAGGAACTCCTCAGGGCTGGTCGCCCGTCGGTGGTAGACCGTGACCTCGCCCAGCGTCCGCAGGCGCTCCAGTTCCGGGTGGCCCTGGTAGACCGGTGGGTCGTCGTCGGGGATCACAATGTGTGGCATCAGCCTCTCCCTGTAAGCCGAATTCTTCATTCCGCGGCCAGATTCAGTCGCGGGGTGGCAGTGGGCGGAGCAGGCGCTCCAGGAAGAACCGATGGAAGCGGTCGCTGTCCACCGCGATGGCCGCCTCGGCGGTGGCCGGGGCCTCGTCGGTCGGCAGTTCGGCCAGCGTCATGCCGGTGGTCAGGTCGCCACGCGTTTCGACCCGGATGCGCAGGGCGCGGGTGGCGACGAAGGTGGGGTCAATGGCGGTGGCCAGGGCCAGCGGGTCGTGGAGGTAGGTCCAGTCGCGGCGGCGGAGATGGAGATAGCGCAGGACCTGGTCGGCGATGGCCTGGTGGAAGGGGGTCCCGACCGCGTTGATCCGGGCGCAGTCGCTGCGGGTGATGCGGACCTGGGTGGTGACATCGAGCCCGACCATCGTCAGGGGCAGGCCGGCCGAGAAGACGACGCTGGCCGCCTCGGGGTCGGAACGGATGTTGTGCTCGGCCAGCGGCAGGTCGAAGCGTGGGCCGGTCCGGAGTACCCCGCCCATCAGCACAACCCGGCGGAGGCGCGAGACGATCCGCGGCTCGCGGATGATGGCGGCGGCGATGTTGGTGAGGGGGCCGATGGGCACCAGAGTGATCTCGCCGGGGTTGGCCATCACCCGCTCGATAATGAGATCCACTGCGTGCCCTTCGGGGAGCGGCCGGTCGTAGTCCTCGCCGGTCAGGAGGCCCTGCCCTTCGTGGCCGGCCCAGTAGACCGGGCGGTTGCGCAGGAGCGGCTGGCCGATGCCCCGCGCCACCGGGATATCGCTGCGCCCGGCCAGGCGCAGCAGTTTCAGCACCATGCGGGCCCGCAGGTCGACATCGCCGTAGACCACAGTCACGGCCTCCAGCCGGACCTCGGGCGAGAGGAGGGCGAGCGCCAGCGCCAGGGCATCGTCCACATCGGTGCCGATATCGGTGTCCAGGATCAGGCGGAGGTCGGCCATCGCTCTCCCTTCAGGGGGTCTCCTCACGGGGGACCAGCGGCGGGGCTGGACGGATCCCGCGGGCGACGAACATCTTCATCCGGCGTTCGAGCACGCTCCGGGGGAGAAGAATACGGGCGCCACAGCGCAGGCACTTCAGGCCGATGTCCGCGCCCAGGCGAACGATCCGCCAGTCGGTTCCGCCGCAGGGATGGGGTTTACGCAGCCGCACGATATCGTCCAGCCGGAACTCGACGACCATACTGCCGCGCCCCCCTTTCGCACTCAGGACGCCCGGACCCGGGCCAGCGTCGTCCGCATCGTCTCGCGCAGCTGCAGGGCGACCGTGCGCGCGGCCAGGGCGAAGTCCTCGCCGGCCGAGGCGTAGAGAACCTGTCGGGCGACGTTGATGATGACCGGCGCCCGTCCGCGGTCGGAGCCCTCGACCAGGGCGGTGGTGAGGTCGCCGCCCTGGGTGCCCACCCCCGGGACCAGGAACGGCAGGTCGGGGGCGACCGCCCGGACGGCCCGCAGGTCCTGGGGATAGGTGGCGCCGACCACCAGGCCGACATTGCCGTGGCGGTTCCAGCGCCGGGCCCGCTCGGCCACCACCAGGTAGAGCGGGCGCCCGTCGACCTGGAGGTCCTGGAACTCGCCGGCGCCGGGGTTGGAGGTCCGGCAGAGGACAAACACCCCACGGTCCGGGCGGTCCAGGAACGGCTGCAGCGCCTCGCCCCCCAGGTAGGGGTTGACGGTGCAGGCGTCGAACCCGAAGTGCTCGAAGAGGGCCTGGGCGTAGGCGGCGGCGCTGCTGGCGATGTCGCCGCGTTTGGCGTCGGCGATGGTGAGGATCGGGCGAGGGATGCTGGCCAGGATCTGGCGCAGGAGATCAAAGCCCCGACTGCCCAGGCGCTCATAGAAGGCCAGGTTGGGCTTGTAGGCGCAGACCAGGTCGGCGGTGGCCTCGATGATCGCCCGGGCGAAGGCCAGGACCGGCTCCGGTTCGCACCGGACGACCGCCGGCAGGCGCTCCTCGACGATGTCCAGACCGATGCAGAGCGGGCTCTCGGCGGCCGCCAGCGCCGCCTGGAGCCTCTCGCCGAACGCGGTCATCGGTTCCCCTCACCGGGTGGAGCCCGGTCACTGGCCGCGCAGACGCTGGCTGGCGTCCACCGCCTCGGCCAGACGGGCCATCAGTTCGTCTATTTCGAAGGGTTTGGCCAGGACGTAGGTGTTGGGTGCGCCGCCGACGCGCTCGTGGAGTTCGGCCAGCTCCGGCCCGGCGGCCGAGGTGATGATGATCGGCAGCCTGGCCAGGGCCGGGTCGGCCGCGCGCCGGACCTGTTCGTAGATCTCCCAGCCCGAGGGATCAGGCATCCGGAGGTCCAGAATCAGCACATCCGGTCGGTCGCGCCGCAGGATCTCCAGGGCCGCCTGTCCGCTGCTGGTGGTCACGACCTGGAAGCCGGCGTCGCCCAGGACCATCTCCATCATCCGGAGGAACTCCCGGTCGTCGTCGACGATGAGAATTTTGGGCGCCATTATCCCTTCCCAGGCGCATTATACCCCACCCGCAGGAGCGGCAGCAAGAGACCGAGCAGGCGGAGCACCGGCTACAGGTCGTAGATCCCGCGCAGGCTGTCCACGGCCAGGTAGACCTTGCCCGGAGGAACCGTCTGGGCCTGCTCGGGGGCGACGATCAGTTCACCGGTATCGGCGTCGAGGTACTCGCCGGGCGGCAGCGGGGTCCCGGCGTAGAAGCGCACCACCCGACGGTACTCCTGGGCCGTGAGGCGGTGGCGTGCCCAGCGGAGCTGCTCCAGTTCGCCGACCAGGTCCATCACCGGAGCCTGGAGCACAGGCTGTGCCGGCGTCGGGCCGGGACAGGTTACCGCTGGGGTGACGATGGTGGATGCTCGGCCGACAGATCGTCGGCCCGGTCGCCCGGCTCGACCGGCCGGAAGAAGAGATCGAAGGCCAGCCCGAGGGTCTTCGCGTAGGGGTAGAAGAGAAGCGGGGCCACCACCATCCCCACCACCGATCCGAACTGCAGCCGATCCCACGGTGGGGCCGGCCAGGTCAGGACGAGCGTCAGCGCCAGGCCCAGGAGACGGAGGCCCTCGGCCACAATCAGGTTCAGGGCCATGGCGTCTGTGTAGTAGCCTCCTCGCGCCCCAGCCAGAGACCACAGCCAGGACAGCGCGGCCGGATCTGAAACCACGAGAGAAAGAGCGGTCCTCCCCCGCAGGCTGGACACCGCCGCCGGCGGGCCTGGAGAAACAGTGTCAGAGACCGTGAGGAGCGCGTGCTCATCGGTCGCCAGGCACAGGCTATATAATAGCGGCCGGACAGGCCCTCTGGCCGGGTCTATCGGTCTGAGGCCCCGGCGGCCAGTCCGCCCGAGCCGAGAGGGGGCCCGGCGTTTGCGGGGCGCGTCTGCGACCGCCGACCACGGCCTTGACGCAACCAGGCGGGCTGGGTAGAATGTGGGCGCAGTCACCAGGACAGGAGGGTGCGGGTGAAGCGTCTGCTCAACGGGCTGGTCCTCGGCTATCTCGTGCTGGCGCTGGTCGTGACCGGCTGTACCAAGTTGGTAGAGGAGGAGCCGACACCAACGCCTCTACCGACGCCGGCCGATGCCAACAAGCCGGTCTACGAGGTCCGGCGCGGCAGCATCGTTGAGACGATCAAGGCGCTCGGCCGCGTGGCCGCCAAGGAAGAGGCGACCCTGTACTTCCGACAGTCGGGGCGGCTGCGACGGCTGTACGTCGAACTCAATCAGAAGGTTAAGAAAGATGATATCCTGGCGGAGCTGGAGACCGGCACCCTCCTCAACGATCTGGAAAAGGCCAAGATCAATTACGAGATCGCCCAGTTGAAACTGCAGCAGGCGGTCGAAAAGGCCAAGACCGGCCAGACCGCTGCCCTCAAAGAGGCGGCGGCGCGGGTCGCCAGCGCCGAGGCGGCGCTGGCCAAGGCCCAGGCCGACTACGAGCGGCTGCAGGCCGGGACCGCTCCGTCTGACCTGGCGGCCGCCGAGGCGGCGGTGGCTGAGGCGGCGGCGGCCCTGCGGACGGCCGAGGCCAAACTGGCCGATCTGCGGGCCAAGCCCAAGCCCGAGGAGGTGCAGGCCGCCGAAAAGACCGTCGAGCAGGCCCGGAACGCGCTCTGGGCCGCTCAGATCAACCGCGACGCGGTCTGCAGCCGCGACCGGGGGGCCGCCTGCCAGGCCGAAAACGCCCGGGTCGCGGCGGCCGAGACGGCCGTTCAGCAGGCCCTGATCCGGCTGGAGCAGGCCCGGCAGCCGGCCCGCCCTGAAGAGATCCAGGCGGCCGAGGAGACTGTCCGCAAGGAGCGGGCGCGCTACGAGAGCGCCCAGGCCCGGCTGGACCAGCTGCGGGCGGGGCCGAAGGCGGCCGACCGGGAGAGCGCGCGCCAGGCCGTTGAATCGGCCCGGGCGGCGCTGGAATCGGCCCGGGCGGCCTACGCCGCCAAGCTGGCCGAGGCGGCCAGCACCGTCGCCGACATCGAGGTCCAGATTCAGCGGCGGCAGGTCGAACTGGCCCGGCTGGCCCTCCAGGCCCTGGAGGAACAGGTCGAACTGGCCCGCATCCGCGCCCCCTTTGATGGCACCGTGATGCAGACCAACGGTCGCGAGGGCGACCAGATCCAGGCCTATACCCCGGTGATCGTCCTGGCCAACCCGCGCGAACTAGAGATCGCTGTCGAACTCAATCAACAGGACCTGCCCAAAGTGGCGTTGGGCCAGGAGGCCACGGTCACCCTGGACGTCTTCAAGGGCCAGAGTCTGAAGGAGAAGGTTGTCTCACTCCCCAGCATGTCGGGCCAGCCCCAGCCGACCTCGACCGCCCGCACGATCCGCATCTCCTTCAATCCGCCGGGCCCCGGGGCCGAACTGGGCATGCTGGCCAATGTCGTCATCGTCACTCAGAAGAAAGAGAACACGTTGCTCGTGCCGACCTCGGCGGTTCGCCGGTTCGGAGGGCGGAAGTACGTTCAGATCGTGACCGAGAGCGGCCGCAAACGCGAGGTCGATGTCGAGACCGGGATCGTAACCGACACCGATACCGAGATCCTCAAAGGCCTGAAAGAGGGAATGAAGGTCGTCGGCCAGTAGCCCCGGCGACCGCAAGCCGCGCGGGGGCCACCCCCGCGCATTTTTTTTGCGTCACGTCAGGGAATCCCCTAAAGTTTTTCCGGGATCCGCCGATATTCTAACTGAAAGCCTGTTCTCGGCGGGTCACCCATGGCTGTGCAACCGGTCGCAACCGGCCTGATCGTCCCGGTCCTCGGCCCGAACGCCGCGCCCCGGGGGACAGCTGACGTGGCGGCCGCCGCGCTGGACCGGACGGTCCAGGACCAGGTCCAGGAGACCACCCTGGACGCGGCCGCCGACCGCGCCGCCACCACCCTGACCGGTATCAACGCGACGCCGGTCTACGATGTCAATGCCCGTGTGAACCCTATCGGTGAGCACGGACGCGGCCGCTTTATCAACGCGCGGGCCTGAGCCCGCGCGCCTCACCGGGGCGCACGGGTCTTTCCGGCTCCAGAAGGGGCGCGCCGCCGCTCGGAGACGAAGGGCGCGGGGCCAGGGCCGCTGGCAGCAAGGAGGCCGGTCCCCTGTCCCGGCGCTGGGAGCGGGTGGAACGCTCGCCCGGCGAGTGCGCCGGAGGCAGGGGCCTGTCCCCCGGTCTGGGCGCCGGCGCGCGGCCGATCACCCCGGACGGCGCCGGCACTGGTCTGACTAGCCACACGCACCGGTTTCTGCTAGAATCGTGACCAGCGTGTAATCGTCCGCGCGCAATCGCCCGAGAAGTGGGGCGATCGTGGAGGCCAGATGGCGCGCTCGCCGTGGAGCGATACCCCGTCGGCCGCACCCTCCCGCCGGCCTCTGCCGGCGGGCCAGCAGATGGACCGCTGGCTCCTGGCCGCGGAGAGTCGTTCGGAGGCTGGCTCGGATAGCTGGCTGGCGCTCTGGTGGCAGGTGCTGATCAGCGGGGTGTTCTGCTACCTGGCGCTGGGCTTCCTGGTGGTCCTGGCGCTGGTCCTGCTGGGACCGGCTCAGCGGGGTCTGGCGGCGCTCCAGATGCCCGGGTTCTATCTGCTCTGGCTGTTCTGGCCGGTGACGCTCTATTTCTGGCTGAGCGCGATGTTGCCGGGATGGCTCTAGGAAGGCTGGCCACGCGGGAGGCCTGATGCCGAAGACCAAGAAAAAGAAGAAGAAAAACCGGTCGCACCACCGACCGACTGGTGCCCGTCCGCCGGCGAGTCAGGGGGGGCCTTCCTCGGCGGCACCGACCGCTGTCCGCCGCTGGCCCCTTCCGGCGCCGGTCCTGATCGCCCTCGGGATAGCGCTGGCTCTGGCGGTGGTGGCCGGGGCGCTGGTCCTGCTCTGGCCCCGGCTGTTCCCACCCCCGGCCCACCAGGCGCGGCACATGCCGGACCAGGGGCGCGAGCACATCCTGCCGGGCCAGCTGCACCCCCCTTACAACTCCGTTCCGCCGACCTCCGGCTGGCACTACGCCGAGACCGCCCCCTGGGGCATCCACGACCAGCCGATCCCCGATGAGATCCAGGTCCACAATCTGGAGCACGGCGGCATCCTGGTCCAGTACAACTGCCCACAGGGCTGCCCGGAACTGGTCGAGCAGCTGAAAAGCGTCGTCTCACGCTACCGCTCCAAAGTCATTCTGGCGCCCTATCCCCATCCCGACCTCAAGCACCGCATCGCCCTGACCGCCTGGACCTGGATCGACACCTTCGACGAATTCGACGAGCAGCGGATCGTCTCCTTTATCGAGAGCTTTATCAACCGGGGCCCGGAGCGGGTGCCCGACTAGAAGTCCTGCGAAACGGTGTCTCCGTCGCCCACCGCGACGAGCGGGGCTGAGCGATGGGTCGAACAGCGGACCGGTGGGCCGTACTGGAGCCGCTTTTGCCCGGCGAGGAACGCACGCCACCCCGTCAGCGCGGACGCCCACCGAAGGTCTAAATACATCCTGGGCGCGATCTGCCGCAGCAACCACCGTCTGGCGAGCGGGTTTCTGGCAAATCAGCTAGAGGTCAACTCCCCGTGGTCGCCCTGGTCCCTGGCGCCTGGGCCGCAGTGGCTAAAGTCTCGCCCTATGGTGACCTTCTCTCGCTTCCCCCCAGAGCACGGGCGTCGTTTCCGGACGACCAGCGTGGTGGCATTGCCCCTGGCAGCGGTGAGGCTGGCTGCCTCCGCGCCCGGGCGCCCCAGGAAGGTGGCCGGCGCTGAGGCGCTGGTCTGGGCGGGAGCGATGGGCCCGGCGGTCCAGGCTGGCGAGCGCGGGCGATCCGGGCTATGGCCGCTGGGTGGCCCGCCAGTCGGCCAGGATCCGGGCGTCGTGGTCAAAGGCCAGGTCGGGGAGGGCGTCGGGCGCGAAGAACGCGGCGGCCAGGAGTTCCTGGTTGGGCGCCAGCTGTCCACCGGTGATCCGGGCGACATAGACCGCCAGGACCACCGGGTTACCGGCCTCGGAGTACAGCCCCAGCAGCCGTTCGATGGCGATCTCCAGACCGGTCTCCTCGCGGACCTCGCGGACCAGCGCGGCCTCGACCGGTTCGCCCCGGTCGACGAATCCGGCCGGGAAACTCCAGCGCCCTCGCCCCGGCTCGCTGGCCCGCTGGCCGAGGAGCACCCTCCCCTCGTGGTGGATGACGGCGGCCACGGCCAGCTTGGGGTCGAGGTAGACAACCGCCCCGCAGGCCGGACAGGCCGGGCGCTCCCGCCCCTCGACCAGCCGCACCGTGAGCCGGTGCCCGCACTGCCCGCAGTAGTTCACGGCAGAACCCCCAGCGCCTGGGCCGCCTGCTCGATCTGCCGGGCCAGTTGAAAGTCCTTCTCGGTCACCCCGCCGGCGGTATGGGTCCAGAGTTCGACCTTGAGGCGCTTGTAGACATTGATAATCCGTGGGTGGTGGTTCAGCGCCTCGGCCAGGTCGGCGATGGCGTTGAACAGGCGGACGGCGTCGCGGAACGACTTCAGGTGATACTCTTTCTCGATGAGGTGCTCGCGGAACTGCCAGCCGGGCAGCTCGCGGTCGAGCATCTCCCGGACCTCAGATGGGCGCATCGCCGCCATCATGCTCCCTCCAGCGTTTCTGCTTGTTATTGTACCGGACGGGTCCGGGGAATAGCGCGATCGCCGGCGGCGGTTGGCAGAAGTCGGCGGCCACCGGTACAATAAAGCCACCGGCTGTCTCAGGTCACCTGGCTGCGTTGGAGGAGAGACCGCTGAAGGTCGCGGTGATCGCCGATACCCATATTCCGGGCTCTGGGCGTCCGCTGCCGGCGGCCCTGCTCCGCCATCTGCGCGAGGTTGCGCTCATCATCCATCTGGGCGACGTGACCAGCCCGGAGGTGCTGGCGCACCTGGAGGAGCACGCGCCGGTCGTGGGGATCGCGGGCAACGCCGACCTGCCGGAGATCCGGCAGCACTGGCCCCGGCGACGGGTCCTGACGCTGGCCCGCTGGCGGATCGGGCTGGTCCACGGCGATGCGGGGCCGACGCCGCTGGCCGCCGCGCGGCGCGCCTTCGCCGACGACCCGGTTGACTGCGTCCTCTTCGGCCACAGCCATACCCCGTACCGGGCGGTCCTCGGCGAGGTGCTGTTTCTCAACCCCGGGTCGCCGACGCTGCCGCGCGAGGCCCCGGCGCCGTCGTTCGCCCTCCTCCACCTGGCCGACCGCCTGGAGGGCGAGATCGTCTACCTCCCGCCCGGTAGGCGGGGATGAGGCCACCCTCCCGTTCGTCAGAGCGCCGTGAACTGGCGCTGACCCTCGGTCTGACAGCCCTCCTGCTGGGCGCAGCCAGCTGTGGAGCAGTCTTCATCGTCACCCGCCAGGTCGAGTTCTTGCTGCTTACGGGACTTCTGCTGGTCGCCTTCGGTGCTCTTCTGACCGCGGCCCGCCGCGCTTAACCGACGGGCCCGGGGCCTCCGCCCCGGGCTCTCAGCCGTCGCCGTCTCGCGCGGGAGAAAGGTCGATGCCGGAGCAGGGGGTCTTTATCACCGAACTGGTCCTGGTCCTGGGGGCAGTCCTGATCGGCGGGATTGTCGCCCACCGGCTGCGCCTGCCGCTGATGGTCGGCTACCTCGCCGCCGGCATCCTCATCGGTCCCTACACCCCCGGGGCGATAGCCGATCTCCAGCGGGTGCAGGTCCTGGCCGATCTGGGGGTGGCTTTTCTGATGTTCACCCTCGGCGTTCAGATCTCCCTCCCCCAGCTCCTGGCGGTTCGACGGGTCGGCATCTTCGGGGGCCTGCTGCAGATCGCGCTGACGATGCTGCTGGGGGTGGTCCTCGGCTCGGCCCTGGGATGGCCGCTCCCCCACGGGCTGTTCCTGGGGGCCATCGCCGCCCTCTCCAGCTCGGCGGTGACGCTGCGCCTGCTCAGCGAGCGGGGCGAACTCAACACCCTCCACGCCCAGCTGGCCATCGCGATCAGTGTCCTCCAGGACCTGAGCGTGATCCCGCTGATCATCATCCTGCCGGCGCTGGCCGCGCCGGCCACCAACCCTCTTCAGACGCTGGTCCTGGCGCTCGTCAAAGCGGTGGTTCTGCTGGCGGCCACGATCCTTCTCGGGACGCGCGTGGTTCCCCGGCTGCTGTACTACGTCGCCGCCACCCGCTCCCGCGAGCTCTTTCTTCTCACCATCGTCGGCCTGGCCCTGGGGACGGCGGTCGCCGCCCAGGCGATGGGGCTCTCGCTGGCCTTCGGCGCCTTCCTGGCCGGCCTGATCATCTCCGAGTCGGCTTTTGGCCGGCAGGTTCTGGCCGAGATCTTGCCCCTGCACGATATCTTCGCCGCCCTCTTCTTCGTCTCGGTCGGTATGCTGTTCAATCCGCTCTTCCTCCTCCAGCACCTCGATCTGGTCCTGCTCTTCACCATCGTCGTCGTGCTGGGGAAGTTCCTGATAACCGCCCCTTTGCCGGTGCTCTTCGGCTATCCGCTGCGGGCGGGGCTGTGGACCGGCCTCTTTCTGGCGCAGATCGGTGAGTTCTCGTTCATCCTGGCCCGCGTCGGGGTCGAGCGGGGGGCTATTGGGGCCGATCTGTACACACTGACCATCGCCGGCGCTCTCCTGAGCATTCTGCTCAATCCGCTGCTGATCGCCGGGGCGCCGCTCCTGCGCCCTCTGGGGCGCCACCCCTGGCTGGCCCGCTGGCTGGCCGAGCCCCTGGTCCTGTACGCGGCCGAGCCCGAGCGCCTGGTCAACCATGTGGTCCTGTGCGGCTACGGGAAGATCGGCGCGGAGCTGGCGACCGTTCTCCAGCACCGGGGATTCCCTTTCATCGTGGTCGAGATCAACCCCGACACCGTGCAGCGGCTGCGCAAGGAGGGGATCCCCTGCCTCTACGGCGACGCCGGCAACCCGGCGGTCCTGGAGCATACCAACCTCCGCCGCGCCCGGGCCCTGGTTCTGACCATCCCCGATCCCCTGGCCGCCGAGCGCGCGGTTCTCTACGCCCGGCAGCATTATCCGCGGCTTTTCGTCGTCGCCCGGGCGCACAACGAAGAGGAGTTGCGGCGTCTGCGTCAGGCCGGCGCGCAGGCGGTGGTCTATCCCGAACTGGAGGCGGCCCTGGAGTTCGTCCGTCACACCCTGCGCCGTTACGGCATCAGCGGACCGGAGCTGCAGGCCATTCTGAGCGGCCGCCGCGTGGAGTTCTACGGCGAGACCGGCGCTCCCTGAACGGGCCGCGCCATTGGGGATGGCGCCGGAGAGCGGGCCCGCCGGTCAGGCCGGCGCTGGCCGGCGGACGGGGATGGCCAGCACCCCGGCCCGCCGTTCGACCACGGTGTGGAAGCGTCGCGAGAGGTCGGCCAGCCGGTCGGCGATGGCGTCGAACGTTCGGCCGTGGGCCCGGTTGACCTGGCAGCGGCTGATGAGGGCCGGGATAAGTGTGATCGCCTCGACCCCCTGCCGGCTGACCGTCACCTGGTAGAGCAGGGCCCAGTCGTTGCGCAGCACCGGGTCCACCGCGTAGTCGTCGACGAAGTCGCCGCAGTCGTAGAAGATCGGCTTGCCGTGGTAGATCTCGATGCCCTGGAAGACGTGGGCGCTGTGGCCGTGGAAGAGATCGGCCCCGGCGTCCATGACCATATGGGCGAAGGCGACGAAGTCGGGCGAGGGCTCCAGCCGCATGTTGGGTCCCCAGTGGAACGAGGCGATGACGAAGTCGGCCCCTGCCTGGCGGGCGGCCTGGATCGCTGTGGCGACCTGATGGCGGCGCGGCTCGTCCGGGATGATGGGGATGTAGTTGACGCCAGGCCGGTTCGGGCCGGCCGCCCACTCCGGCTCGTTGTCGGTGAAGGCCACCAGGCCGATGGTCAGCCGGCCGGCGCGCAGGAGGGCTGGCCGGCTGGCGGCCGCCAGGTCGGGACCGAAGCCGGCGTAGGCGATCCCGGCCCGTTGCAGGTGCTCCAGCATCTCCAGGGCCGCCTCGGCGTGGAAGTCCATCACGTGGTTGTTGGCCAGGCAGACGGCGTCGATCCCGGCGACCTGCAGGGCCGGGATCGCCACCTCAGGGTCGGCCCGGAAGTGGAAGACCTTGCCGGGCCAGGGGCGTCCGCCCCGGGCGATCACGCATTCGAGATTGATGACCGTGAGGTCGGCGTTGCGCAGGAAGGGCAGCAGATCGCCCCACGGATAGGTGGGCGGCTCGACGTGCAGGACCTCGTTCACCAGACGGCCCAGCATGACATCGCCGGTCAGGACCAGGGTAGCCGTCTCACCTGCGCTCATCGGGTCCCCACGATCGTCGCCTGCAAAAACCTTTCCAGCGGGCAGGACGGGCTAGGCGTCGGGCTCGTGCGCGACGTGGCCGTTCATCCGGGCGCAGACGTGTGACCCGCCGGCGAGCGGCGCCCCGCAGAGCGGGCAGCGCGGTCGACCAGCGTAGACCAGCGCCAGCGCCCGCTGGCTCAGCGCCTTCATCTGCGGGCGGGTGGCCTGGCAGCGGAAGGTCGGCTCGCCCTCGGGGTCGGATTCCGTATCGTGGGCGACCAGCAGAAACTGGTTCGTCTCCCGGTCGTAGCCCAGACCGAGGCGGCCGACCGTGAACTCCACTGACCACCGGCGCGGCAGGTCGCGCAGCGGGGCGACCGGCCCGCTGGGCGGCAGCGTCGAGCGGAGGGGGTTGCCGGTCAGTTCGCCGAAGACCTGCTCGATGGCCAGCGCCAGAGCGTGGAGTTGCTCTTTCTCCATCCACAGGCAGGCGCTCAGGTTCTCGTTGAAAACAACCAGACGAAAACGGCGCTGGCCGGGTGGCCCCACGGCATCGGCCTCAATCCGTGTCACCGTGCCAAAATCGATCGGCCTCTCCGCCATCGCGCTGCGCCCTCACCGGAAACTTGCAGGGTTATGATAGCATATCGCCAGCGTGCCCGTCCCTGCTCCGGCGGCCGGTCCTCCCGCTCAAGAGACATCTCCCCCGCGGCGGGAACCGCCGGGTCGTCCCCGTACGCCGGTGGACGGTCGGCACCGCCGGGGGCCAGGCGGCAGAGGCTCGGCGTCACGACCGGCCCTGTCCGCGCCCACGCGCCCCGGTGGCCGGTGCCGGCCTGGGAGCTCTTGGGGGTCTGTCTCAGCCGGTGGAGACGCTCTCGGGCAACAGGGTCAGCGCCCGCTGGCTGGCGACCGTGGTGGCCAGGCGGACGAAGTTCTCCACGGGCATCGGGCCCAGGGTCTCGCCGGTCCGCAGCCGCACCGCCACCGTCTGGTCGGCCGCCTCGCGGTCGCCGACCACCAGCATATACGGGATTTTCTGAAGCTGCGCGTCGCGGATCTTGGCCTGGACCTTCTCGCGCCGCTCGTCCACCTGGACCCGCAGGCCGGCGGTCCGCAGCGTTGCGGCCACGGTGCGGGCGTAGGGGGTATGGCGGTCGGCGATCGGCAGGACGATCACCTGAACCGGGGCCAGCCAGACCGGGAAGGCGCCGGCGTAGTGCTCGATGAGGATGCCCAGGAAGCGCTCCAGCGAGCCCAGGATGGCCCGGTGGACCATGTAGGGGCGGTGGTGCCGGCCGTCCTCGCCGACGTAGGTCAGGTCGAACCGCTCCGGCATATTGAAATCAAACTGGATGGTCGTGCACTGCCAGGTCCGGCCCAGTGCATCTTTGATGTGGAAGTCGATCTTCGGGCCGTAGAAGGCGCCGCCGCCCTCGTCGAGGTCGTAGGCCATCCCCTGTTTCTCCAGCGCCCGGCGCAGGGCCTCGGTCGCCGCCTCCCACTGCTCCGGATCGCCGACGAACTTCTCCGGCCGGGTGGCCAGATAGACGGCGTACTCGTGGAAGCCGAAGGTCCGCATGATCTCCAGGGTGAGGTCCAGTACGCCGACGATCTCCTCCTCGATCTGGTCGGGTCGGCAGAAGATGTGGGCGTCGTCCTGGGAGAAGCCGCGGACCCGCAGCAGTCCGTGGAGGACACCCGGGCGCTCGAACCGGTAAACGGCCGCGATCTCCCCCAGGCGCAGCGGCAGGTCACGGTAGCTGCGGAGCGACGACTTGTAGATCTGGATGTGGAACGGGCAGCTCATCGGCTTGACATAGAACTCCTGGGTCTCGCCGACCATCGCCGGGAACATGTTCTCCCGGTAGAAATCGAGGTGGCCGCTGATCTCCCAGAGTTCCTTTCGGCCCACGTGGGGCGTGTAGACCAGTTCGTAGCCGCGCTCGTAGTGCAGTTGGCGCCAGTAGTCCTCGATGATGGTGCGGATGCGCGCGCCCTTCGGGTGCCAGAGGATGAGTCCGGCCCCGACCATCTCGCTCACGCTGAAGAGGTCGAGTTCCCGGCCCAGTCGGCGGTGGTCGCGGCGCTGGGCCTCCTCCAGGCGCTGGAGGTAGGCTTCGAGTTCCTCCTGGGTGGGCCAGGCGGTGCCGTAAATCCGCTGGAGCATGGGACGTTTTTCATCGCCCCGCCAGTAGGCGCCCGCCACACTCAGCAGTTTGAACGGCCCGATCTGGCCGGTGCGCTCGACGTGCGGGCCACGGCAGAGGTCGATGAACTTGCCGTGGCGATAGATCGAGACCTTGCCATCCTCCAGCCCCTCTTCCGGCAGTTCCTGAATGATCTCGACCTTAAACGGCTGGTTGCGTTCGGTGAAGAACCGGATGGCTTCATCGCGGTCCATATACTCGCGGATGAACGGAAAATCGGCGGCGATGATCCGTCGCATCCGCTCCTCGATCTCCCGCAGGTCGTCGGGCGTCAGCGGTCGCGGGAGTTTGAAATCGTAGTAGAAGCCGTCCTCGATGGCCGGGCCGATGGCCAGCTGCGCGTCCGGGAACATCTCCAGGACGGCGTCGGCCATAACGTGGGCGGCCGAGTGCCGCATGCGGGCCAGGAAAGCCTGGCGTTCTGGCTGGGACGGGACCTGAGTCTGGGCCACTGTCTCCTCCTTGTCTCCATCGGCGTGTGGCGAGACCCCCAAAGAGAAACGCCCCATCCCAATGGGACGGGGCGTCAACCCGCGGTTCCACCCACCTTCAGACCCGGTCCGGACCGGGTCTGCGCTCGTTGGGCCGCTAACGGTGGCCACCGGCACGCCATACTGGGCCCTGCGGGCCGTTCCGGCGGCGGCTCCCAGGGGGTTTTCGCCAGAGTCAAGCCCGGGAGACTCTCAGCCGCTGGTCTCCCGTCTCTGTTGGCCGACGGCCTGGCTACTCGTCCTGTTCCACGCCTTTGTCTGATTCTTCTATTCACACTATACCCGACCCAGCGGGCCACTGTCAAGAAGCGAAACCGCCGAAGGGACGGTCGCCGCCGTCCCGCGCGGCCGCGCGGTGCCGGCGCCGGGCCTGGGCGGCAGGGGTTCCCTTGTCGCCGTCCGTTCCCGGCCGCGCGCCGCCTCTTGACAGCCCCCCGCCGCGTTGCCTATGATTGAGACAGGCCCCGAGATCTGCTGGCGCACGAGAGTGCGGTCGCGGGGCCTTTTGTCTTGGAGAGAGGTGGCGCGACGGGGAGTGCCGTATGGAGAGGGCGACCATCCTGATCGCCGATGACGATGCCGATATCCGGGCGATGCTGAGCGACTTTCTGGGCAGCCACGGCTACCGCGTCATCGAGGCGGCGAGCGGGAGCGCGGTGCTGGCGGCCTGCCAGAACCCGGAGGGGCCGCAGCCAGACCTCATCCTGATGGATATGCGGATGCCCGAGCTGAACGGGCTGGAGGTCCTGCAGCGGCTGCGAGACCTCAGCAGCGAGACCGGGGTCGTGGTGATGACCGCCTACGGTTCCTCCAGTAACGCCATCCGGGCGATCCAGCTCGGGGCCTACGACTACCTGACCAAGCCCTTCGATATGGAGGAGGTGCTGGCCACCGTTCGCCGGTACCTCGAGTACCGCCAATTGAGTCAGGAGGTCAAGAACAGCCGGCGGACCACCACCCCCCGCGACCCCGCCGAGCGGATCGTCGGGCGCAGCCCCAGGATGCTCGAGGTCTACAAGATCATCGGCCGGGTGGCCCAGAGCGACGCCACGGTGCTCATCACCGGCGAGAGCGGCACGGGCAAGGAGCTGGTGGCCGAGGTGATCCACCAAAACTCGCCCTACCGCAACGGCCCCCTGGTCAAAGTCGGCTGCGCCAGCCTGCCCGAAACGCTGCTGGAGAGCGAACTCTTCGGCCACGAGAAGGGCTCGTTCACCTCGGCCTATACCCAGCGCAAAGGTCGCTTTGAGCTGGCGCACAAAGGCACGATCTTCCTCGACGAGATCGGCGAGATGACCCTGGCCACCCAGAAGAAACTCCTGCGTGTGCTGCAGGAGAAAGAGTTCGAGCGGGTCGGCGGGTCCACCCCGATCAAGGTGGACTGCCGGGTCATCGCCGCCACCAATCGCGACCTGGCGGCCGAGGTCGCCAGGGGCAACTTCCGCGAGGACCTTTACTACCGGCTGAACGTTATCCGCATCCATCTCCCGCCGCTGCGGGAGCGGCGGGAGGATATCCCGCTGCTGGTCGAGCACTTTCTGGACAAGCACCGCCTGAGCCCGACCGCACCGCCCGCCCGGATCTCACCCGAGGCGATGGAGCGGCTGATGGCCCACGACTGGCCCGGCAATGTGCGCGAACTGGAGAACACCATCGCCCGGGCCGTGGTTCTGGCTCAGGGAGGCGTCATCACCCCCGAGCATCTTATCCTGATGGACCGGGCGGTCGACCGCGCCGCCCGCGCCCATCTGGACCTGAACACGTTCTTCGAACGGCGGCTGCGCCTGGCCGAGGCGGTGATGGAGTTCGAACGACGCCTGATCATCGAGGCCCTGGCCCGGACGAGCTACAACCCGGCGCTGGCGGCGGCCCTGCTGGGGCTTGACCTGGCCACGCTGGAGGCCAAGGCGCGCGATTACGGCATTCCGCTCGACCCGACGGCCCTCGGGCGTCACGCGACGGTCGACATGTAACCAGCCCGCGGGCGGGATCGTCAGGAATTTGTCAAAAGCGCCTTCCACGGGCGCAATTGCTTGACGCTGGGCTCCTCGCCTCCTACAATTGGACCGAAAAGCGTGGCGAGATCTCGTGGGAGGCAGGCCCAGCACCATGACGCTCAAAGAGACTGCTCCCGCCGTCACGGTGGCGCAGCGGGAGGCTGAGGGCCCGTTCATCATCTGCGACAACCTGGTCAAGATCTACAAAGTGGCCGAACTGGAGGTGGTCGCCCTCCAGGGCCTCGACCTCGAAGTCCGACGGGGCGAACTGATGGCCATCGTCGGCAACAGCGGGAGCGGCAAGACCACGCTCCTCAACATCCTGGGCGGCCTGGACCGCCCGTCGGCCGGCCGGGTGATCGTCGGCGGCATCGATCTGCTGAAACTCTCCGACCGTCAGCTGGTGAAGTACAAACGGGAGATGGTGGGGTTCGTCTGGCAGCAGACGGCCCGCAATCTCATCCCGTACCTGACGGCGCTGGAGAACGTCGAACTGCCGATGCTCATCGCCGGGAAGAGCGGTCCCCAGGCCACCGCCTGGGCCAGGGAGCTGCTGGAGGCGGTCGGGCTGGGCCACCGGCTGCACCACAAACTGGCCACTCTGTCCGGTGGTGAGCAGCAGCGGGTGGCCATCGCCATCGCCCTGGCCAACCGCCCGCCGCTGCTGCTGGCCGATGAGCCGACCGGCTCGGTCGATACCCGCACCGCCGACCAGATCTTCGCGATCTTCCGGCAGATTCGCGACACCTACGGCACGACGGTCATCATCGTCACCCACGATATCGGGGTGATGGCCAAAGTCGACCGGGTGGTGGCGATCCGCGACGGAAAGACCAGTTCGGAGCTGATCCGGCGGCTGGACATCAATCTGGAGGACTACGACGGCCGGACCATCGCCGTCGGCGAAACCCACGATGAGTTCGTGGTGCTGGACTCGGCCGGACGCCTGCAGATCCCCAAGGAGTTCCGCGATAAACTCGGCATCAAAGGCAAGGTCGTGCTGGAGCTGGTGGATAACCAGATCATCATCAAACCGGTCACCGAGAGCACGCAGCGATGAGTGGGCAGCCAGTCGTCCGCGCGGTCAACGTCACCCGTGTCTATCCGATGGGCAGCGAGGAGGTCCACGCTCTGCGCGGGGTCTCGCTTGAGGTCGAGCAGGGGGTGCTGATCGGCCTGATGGGACGCTCGGGCTCGGGCAAGACCACCTTTCTCAATATCATCGGCGGGCTCGACCGCCCGACCTCGGGCGAGGTCTACCTCGACGGCCAGAGTCTGAACGCCCTGAGCGACCGGGAGCTGACCGAACTGCGCCGGCACAAGATCGGGTTTGTCTTCCAATCGTTCGCCCTCCTGCCGGTTCTCTCGGCCTTTGAGAACGTGGAGCTGCCGATGCATATCGCCGGGGTGCCCCGGAAGGAGCGTCAGCGGCGGGCGGCTGAGCTGCTCGAGCTGGTCGGCCTGGCCAAACGGATGCACCACCGTCCCTACGAACTCTCCGGTGGTGAGCAGCAGCGGGTGGCCATCGCCCGGGCCCTGGCCAACCGGCCCTCGCTCATCCTGGCCGACGAGCCGACCGGCGAACTGGACAGCGTGACCGGTCTGCAGATCATGCGGCTCTTCCGGCGGATCGTCGCCCAGGAGAAGGTGACGGTGATCATCGCCACCCACGACCTGCTCATCTACGAGATCGCCGACCGCACCTACCAGATGGTGGATGGCACGCTGCGGCTGGCCGAGCGGCCCCTGGAACTGGGCGACGTGCGGACCTGAGGTGAGACCATGCGGGTGATCATCCTGGGCTGCGGACGCGTCGGCGCCAAACTGGCCGAACTCCTCGACGCCGAGGGGCACGAGGTCGTCGTCATCGACCGCGACCCGGAGGCCTTCCGCCGGCTCCCGCCGAACTTCAAGGGCACGGTGGTGGTCGGCGTGGGGATCGATGAGGATGTCCTGCGCCGGGCCGGGATCGAACAGGCCGACGCCTTCATCGCCCTGACCGCCGGCGATAACACCAATGTGATGGCCTCGCAGATCGCTCAGCATGTGTTCAAGGTCCCCACGGTGATCAGCCAGATCAAGGACCCGATCCGCGAGGAGACCTTCCATATGCTGGGCATCGACACGGTCAGCCCGACGATCCTCGGCGCCGACAAGATCCGCGAGGTGATGGCGATCTGACGCGCGCCCGGCCGCCAGAGAGCAAACGCCCGCACCCATCACTCCCGGGCCGAAGGCCGCGGGGGCAGGTGGCGGTGCGGGCCGACGGAGCACCGTGAGCGGACAGTCAGGCCCTGGGCTCGGCCGCCAGATGAGGCTGGAGACTCCGCAGCAGCTGGGCCTTGGGCATATAGCCGACCAGTCGCTCGACCGGCTTCCCGCCCTTGAACAGGATCAGGGTCGGGATGCTCATAATGCCGTACTGCTGCGCGATCCGCGGGTTTTCGTCGACATCGACTTTCACGACCTTGAGTTTCCCGGCCTGCTCCCGCGCGATCTCCTCGATGATCGGCGCCAGCATGCGGCAGGGACCGCACCAGGTCGCCCAGAAGTCGACCAGGACCGGGACCTCGGCCTTCAGCACCTCCTGCTCGAAGGTCGTGTCGGTGACGGCGATGGTGTTGGCCATTCTCACACCCCAGTGGTGTAAAATCGGGCCGGTCGCAGTGCGAGCAGCCTTTCGGCATCATTATACCGACCCGGCCCGACGCCTGTCGAACCGCCCATGATCGTCGTGGGGCTCATGTCCGGGACCTCGGCCGACGGGGTCGACGCCGCCGTGGTGGAGTTCGCCGAACGGGGCGGGCGCTGCCGGCTCACCCTTCGCGCCTTCGTCCACCAGGACTATCCGGCGGACCTGCGCGCCGCCGTCTTTCGGGCGTGCTCACCAACCACCGGCACGGTCGACCACCTCTGCCGGCTCAATGTGCTCCTGGGGGAGGCCTTCGCCCAGGCCGCGCTGGCGGCCATCCGGGCCGCCGGCCTGGAGCCCGAGGCCATTGACCTCGTCGCCTCTCACGGCCAGACCGTCTTCCACCAGGCCGGACCGACCGACTGGCCGCGCGCAACGCTCCAGATCGGCGAGCCGGCGGTCATCGCCGAGCGCACCGGCCTCACCACCGTCGCCAATTTCCGGCCCCGCGACCTCGCCGCCGGCGGCCTGGGCGCGCCGCTGGTCAGCTACGTGGACTACCTCCTCTTCCGCGACCGCCGGCGGTGCCGGGCGATCCAGAACCTCGGCGGGATCGCCAACGTCACGGTCCTCCCACCGGGGGCCGGACCGGAGGCGGTCTTCGCCTTCGACACTGGCCCGGGCAACATGGTCATCGACGCCGTGGTCGAGCGCCTGACCGGCGGGGCTCTCCGCTGCGACCGGGACGGCCGGCTGGCGGCCCGGGGACGGCCCGACGAACGGATCCTGAGCCGCCTCCTGGCCGACCCGTACTTCCAGCAGCCCCCGCCCAAGACGACCGGGCGGGAGCGGTTCGGGGCTCACTACGCCGCCCGGCTCCTGGAGCTGGCCGCCGGTCTCCCGGTCGAGGACATCGTGGCCACGGCCACCATGCTGACCGTTCGCTCCATCGCCGAGGCCTATCGGCGCTTCCTGCCGCCGGTCGACGAGGTCATCCTGGGCGGCGGGGGCAGCCACAACCCAACGCTGGTGGCCTGGCTGCGGGCGGCCCTGGCTCCGGCCCGGGTCCGGACCCACGCCGAGTTTGGCCTGCCCGATCAGGCCAAGGAGGCGCTGGCCTTCGCGGTCCTGGGCTACCAGGCCCTGCACGGCCGGCCCAACACCCTGCCGGGCTGCACCGGCGCCCGGCGGGCGGTGGTGGCCGGGACGCTCGTCCCGGGACGGAACTACCGCGCCCTCCTGGCCCGGATCGCCCGCCGGCGGCGTGAGCCCCGGACCTGGGTCTTCGTCACCAGCCCTTGGTCAGGCTGACCTTCTCCAGGAGCATCTGGAGTTCGTGGGCCAGTTTCTCGTGGACCACCAGCCACTCCCGCAGCTGGTGAGCCGTGCCGGGGTCACCCAACTGCTCGCACTGGCCGATGTGCGGGCGGACGTGAACGATGATCTCCTGGTTGATGGCCAGATCGTTCTCGACCATCCGCCGCAGATCGAGGATGCCCTCGGGCTCCGGCTTGACGTAGGCGTGCTGTTCCAGCTGCGCCGGGCCGCTGACCGGCACGCCGCCGAGGTAGGTGATGCGCTCGGCGATCTCGTCAGCCATCTCGCGGACCGCCTCGGCGTGCTTGTCGAAGAGCTTGTGCAGGTCGCGGAAGTCCGGCCCGGCGACCACCCAGTGGTGCTTCTTGTACTGGTGGTAGAGGACGTACTCGCTGCCCAGGTGCCGGTTGAGCCAGTCGCAGATCTGGCGCGCTGCCGTCAGGTCGAGGCGCAGCGGGTTCTCGACGACCTCCCCGAGACGCTGGCGGATGATTTCGGTCACGTGGGCCATGCCACCCCTCCGGCGGTGATTCTGGACGGCCGCCGCCGTCCGCCGTCGTCGGGGCAGATTTCGTGCCGTGGGCAACCGTCGGTCAGAGCGCGATCAGGTTGGTCTGGTAGAGCTGCTCGAAGAGGGTCTGCCAGGCCTCCGGACTGCCCTGCAGCCGGATGAAATCGGCCGCCAGTTCGTGGGGCATCCGCGGGGTCAGCAGGAAGACCGCCCGGCGCTGGCGGTAGCGTTCGGTCAGAACCGTCACCAGGTGCTCGACCTCGTGCGGATGGGCCGGACGCACATCGCTCAGGATCAGCAGGTCGCAGAAGCGCATCTGGAAGAACATATCGTGGGAGACGCGCCCGGCGATCTGGTACTCGCGCTGCTCGGGCGTGGGCGGCTCCTGTGTCCCCCCGACCGGCTGGGGCGCGTGGGTGGGCAGTTCGACCTTGAGCATGTAAGCGTTGAGGGCGAAGTCCCGCCAGGGCACGAGATAGTAGGAGATGAACGGTCGGTACTCGGCCAGACGGTCGCTGACGAACTGGGTGATCCGCGCGGCCCGCTGACGGTTGGCGTTGAAGATCACCCAGCCCTGGCCCTCGCGCAGCCGGGCCTCGATGCTGGCAAAGTACTGGCTGAGACGGCCCAGCAGGTCCCGGTCCTGGAGCGAGATGTTCTCAAGCAACATCGGTCACAGGGCCTCCCTCCGGATAGCGGCCTACCGCCTGAAGACATTTTAGCACAGGACCGGGTGGCCTGCGGGCGCGCCCGCTCAGCCGGCGCGCGCTGCGGCCGCCTCCAGCACGGCCAGCGTCTCGGCGGCGCAACGCTCCCACGAGAACTGTCGGGCGCGGGCGCGCCCGCGCGCCCGGAGATCGGCGTGGAGCCCGGCGTCGTCGGCGATCCGGGCCATCGCCTCCGCCCAGGCCGCCGGGTCGTGGGGGTCAAGGAGCAGGCCGGCCGGCCCGACCACCTCGGGCAGCGACGACGTCCGGGCGGCCAGGACCGGCGTCCCCACGGCCATCGCCTCCAGCACCGGAAGACCGAACCCCTCGTAGAGCGAGGGGAAGACCAGGGCGACGGCCGCGTTCAGCAGCGCCGGGAGGTCCTCCGCCGGGACGTAGCCCAGGAAATGCACGCTCTCGCCCAGCCCCAGGCGGCGGGCTGCCGTCTGGAACTGTCCCGCCTGGTAGCCGGGGGCGCCGGCCAGGGCCAGGTGGTGAGGCCGGCCGGTCGCCCGGAAGAGGGCGAAGGCCCGCAGGAGCAGGCCGATGTTTTTGCGCGGATGGAGGCTGCCGATAAAGAGAAAGAACGGTCCGGTCAGACCGTAGCGGGCGGCCACCGCCCGGGCCTGGTCCGGGGGCAGGGGGCGGTAGATCGGGTCGCAGCCCAGCGGCACCACCCGAATACGGTCGGCGGGCACGCGGTAGTGCCGGATGAGATCCTGGCGGGTGCTCTCCGAATCGGCGATGAGCAGCGTGGCCGCCCGACAGTTGAAGCCGGTGCCCAGGTAAAGATAGAGCCAGCGGAGGGGTGGATGGGCTCGCGGATAGTAGAGATAGCCCAGATCGTGGACCGTGACCACGCTCCGGGCTGGCCGGACCACCGGCAGGACATGGGCCGGGACGAACAGGAGATCGGGCGGCCGGCGGGCCATCTCCCAGGCCAGCCGGCCGTGGGTCCAGAGTCGGGGGAAGGGCAGCAGCCGGACCGCGACGTGGGGGCCGGCCAGCAGGTCGGGCGGCAGCGGCGATGGAGTGTACAGGGTGTAGCGGTGCGGCCGGGGCTGACGGACCAGAGCCCGGATGAGGTGGAAGCTGTAGCCCTCCAGGCCCGTCCGCACCGGGCGGGCCGCCCGGCTGGCGTCGATCCCGATGTGCATGACAGGGCGGGTCACCCCTCCAGCGGCAGCGATACCACGGTGCCGGTCTCGGCCGACCGGTAGCCAGCCAGGATGATCTCGACCGCCGCCCGCCCGTCCTGAGCCGTCACCGGCGGCTCCTGGCCGGCCTGCAGGCTTT
This sequence comes from Chloroflexota bacterium, assembly GCA_034433795.1. Classification (GTDB taxonomy): domain Bacteria; phylum Chloroflexota; class UBA6077; order FW602-bin22; family DAOUAE01; genus DAOUAE01. The sequence continues at coordinate 36,158 of DAOUAE010000053.1, read as the reverse complement.
CGGCGAAGCGCTGCCAGAGGCGGGCGAAGGCGTTCCCGGTCGGAACCGTGAGGGCGTGGATGGCCGTGTCGCCGAAGAGAGTCGGCGAGACGACCAGCAGCTCCTGCCGGCGCTCCTCGCCCGCCCAGGCCAGGCGCTGGCAGGCCCAGCCGGCGGTGCCGAAGAGGGTGACGCTGTGCTCACCCGGGCCGGTGGCCTGGGCGAAGGTGGCGGTCATCACCCCGACCGCGCCGTTCCGGAAGGTCAGCGTGGCCACCATCGTGTCCTCGTCCTGCATGGGCACGACCTTGCGGCCGCCCTCGAAGGCGGCGATGCGGGCCACCTCACCCACCAGGGCCCGCAGGAGATAGGCGGCGTGGACGGCCTGAGCCATAAACACCCCACCGCCGCCGCGCCCGGTCCCCAGCCAGGGGCGGACGCTGACCGTGCTGGGCGGCTCCCAGCCGTTGGTCTGGGCGAGGTAGACCTCGCCGATGGCGCCGCTGGCGACCAGGTCGCGGAGTTTTTCGACCGCCGGGTCGAACAGACGGTTGTGGACCGGCATCAGCACCCGGCGGTAGCGGCGGGCGGCGGCGATCATCTCGTCGGCCTCGGCCAGGCTGACGGCCATCGGTTTCTCAACCACCACGTGCTTGCCGGCGGCCAGCGCCTCGACGGTGTAGGCGCAGTGCAGGTCGTGCGGCAGGAGCAGGGCGACGACCTCGACCGTCGGGTCGGCCAGAACCTCGGCCCAGCTCTCAAAGATCCGCGCCACCTGGTAGCGCTCGGCCGTGCGCCGGGCGCGGTCCGGATCGGCGTCGAAGACGCCGGCCAGGCTGAGGGCGGGGACGCTCTGGATGGCCGGAATATGGGTCTGGGCGATGGAACCGCAGCCGATAACGGCGACGCGTGGCACTGGCACCTCCGTGAAACCGAGCGATTCTGGGCGGGCGCCCGTTCCGCCGGGCCGGCGGATCACCGGCCCCAGCTCAGGCCCGAGGTCTCATCGATATCCTGGCCGCTGGTCAGCCGCCGGGGCTGTCCCACCATGACCAGGCGTGTCCCCTGACGCTGGACTTCGACCACGTAGAGGTCGAAACCGCTCCCCATCAGCTGCAAAAAGGCCAGGTAGCGGCCGTCCGGCGACCAGGTCGGTGCCCGTTTGGGCTCGCCCCCGAGCAGGAGCACCGGGTCGCTGCCGTCGGCGTTCATCACCCAGAGAGCGTGCTGGCCGTTCTCGCGGGCGATATAGGCGATGAAGTCGCCGTCGGGCGACCAGGCCGGGTCGTAGGCTCCCTGGCGATGCCGGGTCAGACGGGTCCAGGCGCCGGTCAGGGAGACGCTGTAGATCTGGGTGACGTCGTCGTCGAGCAGACCGGTGACGGCGAGCCGGCGGCCGTCGGGCGACCAGGTGGGCCAGTCCAGACCGTGGCCCGGCGCCCCGGCCAGCAGCCGTCGCTGACCGCCGCCGGTGGCGTTGACCAGCCAGAGCGACATGTCGAAGCGCTGGCTGGCGTTGTACCAGCCGGCGTCGGAGATGTAGGCCAGGCGGGCGCCGTCGGGCGACCAGGCCGGTTTACGTCCCCAGCTGGAGTCGATGACCCGGGTGGCGCTCCAGTGCCGGGTGAGTGGCAGCAGGCGCTGCCCGGCCGGGGTGAGGAGGACGATATCCGAGTGGTTCTCACCGACCTCGCTGAGGGCGATCCGCTGGCCGTCGGGCGACCAGGCTGGTCCCTCGTACCGCTGGCCGGCGGTGATCTGGCGGGCGCTGCCGTTCTGCCAGAGCCAGAGGTCGCCCCGCCGGGTGTAGAGAAGGCGTCCCGGCGGGGCACCGGCCAGCCCCTGGGCGGTCACCGGGACCACGGGGGCCCGGTGGAGGAGCCATATCCCTCCGACCAGGGCGAGCAGGGCCAGCAGGAGCAATGGCCAGCGGGTCATGGCCGGACCTCGACCAGCGGCTGCTGCCGGTACTCCGAGAGGCGCCGGACCGAGTAGTGCTGGCCGCCGTGGGCCAGCGACTCGATGACCGCGCGCAGCGTGTCCAGGCTGGTGAAGCAGGGGATGCCGCGCTCGGTGGCGGCCCGCCGGATCTGGAACCCGTCGGCCATCTCGCTTCGTCCCCCGGTGATCGTGTTGACCACGCCCTGGACCAGCCCCTCGCGGATGACATCGATCACGTTCGGGTGGCCCTGGTGGAGGCGCTTGGTGATCATCTGGACCGGCAGGCCGACCGCCTGGAGCATCGCGGCCGTCCCTTCGGTGGCGTAGAAGCGATAGCCCAGGTGGTGGAGCCGCTGGATGAGTGGCAGGGCCTCGGGTTTATCGCGGTCGGCGATGCTCAGGAGCAGCGCCCCGGTCGGCGGCAGCATCAGCTGGGCGGCCAGCAGCGCCTTGGTCAACGCCTGATAGAACGAGCTGTCCACGCCCATCACCTCGCCGGTGGACTTCATCTCCGGCCCGAGGTAGGTGTCCACGCCGACCAGTTTGGCCATCGAGAAGACCGGCGCCTTGACCGCCACCAGGTTCTGCCGGGGCCAGAGGCCGCTCCGGTAGCCCTGCTCGGCCAGGCTGCGCCCGAGCATCACGTTGGTGGCCACGGCCACCATCGGCACCCCGGTCACCTTCGAGAGGAAGGGCACCGTGCGGCTGGCCCGTGGGTTGACCTCCAGGACGTAGACCTCGCCCTGGTAGATCACGTACTGAATGTTGAGCAGACCCCGCAGCCCCAGCGCCCGTCCGATGCGGATGGTGTAGTCGACGATGGTTTCGACCTCGCTGGGGCTCAGGCTGATGCCGGGGTAGACGGCCATGGAGTCGCCGCTGTGAACGCCGGCCCGTTCGATGTGCTCCATAATGCCGGGGATGAGCACGTCGGTCCCGTCGCAGATGGCGTCGACCTCGACCTCCTTCCCCTCCAGGTACTTGTCGACCAGGATGGGGTGCTGGTTGGAGACGGCGGTGGCGGCGGTCACGTAGCGGATGAGTTCGGTGGCGTTGTAGACGATCTCCATCGCCCGCCCGCCCAGGACGTACGATGGGCGGACCAGGACCGGGTAGCCGATCCGCTGGGCCACCGTCAGCGCCTCCTGGACGTTGGTCACCGCCCCGCCGGGGGGCTGCGGGATCCCCAGGCGGTTCAGGAAGTCCTCGAACCGCTGGCGGTCCTCGGCGATGTCGATGGCCTGGGCGTCGGCCCCCAGGAGGAGGGCGCCCGCCCGTTGCAGCGGCTCGGCCAGGTTGATGGCCGTCTGGCCGCCGAACTGGACGATGACCGGTGTCTCGCGCAGCCCCTCGTTTTCCAGAACGTCGCGGACGCTCTCCTCATCCAGCGGCTCGAAGTAGAGGCGGTCGGAGGTGTCGAAGTCGGTCGAGACCGTCTCCGGGTTCGAATTGACGATGATGGCCCGGAGGCCGGCCCGCTGGAGGGCCCAGACGGCGTGGACGCTGCAGTAATCGAACTCGATCCCCTGGCCGATGCGGATGGGCCCCGAGCCGATGACCAGGGCCTTGGGGCCGGCCAGCGGCTCGGCCTCGTTCTCCTGCTGGTAGGTGCTGTAGAAATAAGGGGTGACGGCCTCGAACTCGGCGGCGCAGGTGTCCACCACCTTGTAGACCGGGCGGATGCCCCAGGCCTGGCGGAGGGTGCGGACCTGTTCGGGCAGCAGATCGGCCAGGGTGCCGATCTGCTTGTCGCTGAAGCCCAGCCGCTTGGCCTGGCGCAGGAGGTCGGGAGTGAGTTTCTCGGTCAGGAGCCGCCGCTCCATCGCCACGATGCGGGCGAACCGGTGGATGAACCAGGGGTCGATGCCGCTGCGGCGGCTGATCTCCTCGACCGGGGCCTCGCGCCGCAGGGCGGCGAAGATCGCCCAGAGCCGCTGGTCGTTGGGGGTTTCGATGAGCGGCCAGAGCGTCTCCAGGTCGCGCCAGCTGGGGTCCTCCCAGAGCAGGCTCCGCCCGCCCAGTTCCAGCGACCGCACCGCCTTCTGGAGGGCCGCCTCGAACGAGCGGTCGATGGCCATCACCTCGCCGGTGGCCTTCATCTGGGTGCCGATGGTCCGGTCGCCGCGCGGGAACTTGTCGAAGGGCCAGCGCGGGATCTTGACCACCACATAGTCCAGGGCCGGCTCGAAGGCGGCGGTGGTCTTGCCGGTGACGGCGTTGGGGATCTCGTCCAGCCGCTTGCCGATGGCGATCTTGGCCGCCACCCGGGCGATGGGGTAACCGGTGGCCTTCGAGGCCAGAGCCGAGGAGCGGCTGACGCGGGGGTTGACCTCGATGACGTAGTACTGGTCGGAGTAGGGATCGAGGGCGAACTGGATGTTGCAGCCGCCCTCGATCTTCAGAGCCCGGATGATGCGCAGGGCGGCGCTGCGGAGCATCTGGTACTGGCGGTCGGAGAGGGTCTGCGACGGCGCCACCACGATCGAGTCGCCGGTGTGCACCCCCATCGGGTCGATGTTCTCCATGTTGCAGATGGTGATGCAGGTATCGGCGGCGTCGCGCATCACCTCGTACTCGATCTCCTTCCAGCCCAGAACCGCCCGCTCGATGAGGACCTGGTGGATCGGGCTGGCCAGGAGGCCGCGGGTCACCACCTGCTCGAACTCCTTGCGGGTGCGGGCGATGCCGCCTCCGGTCCCTCCCAGGGTGAAGGCCGGTCGGATGACCACCGGCAGCCCGATGCTGTCCAGAACCCGCCAGGCCTCTTCCAGACTGTAGACGCTCTGGCTGGGGGGCACCGGTTCGCCGATGGAGAGGAGCAGCTGCTTGAAGAGGTCGCGGTCCTCGGCCTGGCGGATCGTCTCCAGCGGCGTGCCCAGCAGCCGCACGCCGTAGCGGTCGAGCACCCCGGCGTCGGCCAGAGCCACCGCCATATTCAGCCCGGTCTGGCCGCCCAGGGTGGGCAGGAGGCCATCGGGGCGCTCGCGTTCGATGATGCGGGTGAGGACGTCGACCGTGAGCGGCTCGATGTAGACGATGTCGGCGATCTCCTCGTCGGTCATGATCGTCGCCGGGTTGGAGTTGACCAGGACGGTCGTCACCCCCTCCTCGCGCAGGGCCTTGCAGGCCTGGGTGCCGGCGTAGTCGAACTCGGCGGCCTGGCCGATGATGATCGGCCCCGACCCGATGACCAGGACTTTCTGCGGTTTCGTCATCGTTCACCTCTTCTCGCGGCGGGTGCTCCGACACAGGTCGACAAAGTAGTCGAAGAGGTACTGGTTGTCCTGCGGCCCCGGCGCCCCCTCGGGGTGGTACTGGACCGAGAAGACGGGCAACTCGCGGTGGGCCAGTCCCTCGACCGAGCCGTCGTTCAGGTTGATCTGCGAGACAAAGAGGCCGCTCGACGGTGGGAGGCTGGCCCGGTCGACCTGGAACTCGTGGTTCTGGGAGGTGATGTGGACCGCCCCGGTGCGCAGGTCCTTGACCGGATGGTTGGCGCCGTGGTGGCCGAAGCCCAGGCGGCTGGTGGTGCCGCCGGCGGCCAGGCCGATCAGCTGGTGGCCCAGGCAGATGCCGAAGAGCGGCCGGCCGCTGGTCAAAAGCGCCCGCACCGTGGCGATCGGCCCGTGCAGGACCGCCGGGTCGCCCGGGCCGTTGGAGATCACAATGCCGTCGGGGTCGTGGCGCAGGATCTCCTCGGCCGTGGCGGTGTGCGGGACGACGATGATCTCCAGGTTGCGGCGGCTCAGCGAGCGCAGGATGTTGTGCTTGAGGCCGCAATCCATCACCACCACCCGTCCGAGCGAGCGGCCGTTGGGCGGGGGAATCCGGTAGGTCGTCGGCAGCGAGGTCTCGCCGACCAGGTCCTGCTCGGAGAGGGCGCGGACCGTGGCGGCCCGGCGGGTGAGGGCGCGGAGGTCCGGGTCGTCGGCGATGCGGGTCAGCACGCCCCGCATCGTGCCCCGCTGGCGCAGACGGCGGGTGAGGGCGCGGGTATCTACCCCCCAGATCCCGGGGATGCCGTGGCGCCGCAGGTACTCGTCCAGGCTCTCGACCGCCGCCCAGTGGCTGTAGACGGGGCTGCACTCACAGACGATCAGAGCGGCGATCCAGGGGCGGCGCGACTCCTCGTCCTGGCGGTTGACCCCGTAGTTGCCGATGAGCGGGTAGGTCAGAACGACCATCTGCCCGCGATACGAGGGATCGGTGGCGATCTCCTGGTAGCCGGTCATGCTGGTGTTGAAGACGACCTCGGCCTCGGCGTCGACCGGCGCGCCGAAGGCGTAGCCCAGAAAGGCGCTGCCGTCCTCCAGCACCAGGATGGCACGCTGATCCTGCACAGGTCCTCCTTTCCCGCCTACCGCGTCACCAGGGCGCGTGTCTGTCGGGCCGCGAACTCCTCGGTCTGGTGGACCAGGCGACCGCCGACGAAGGTGGCCTCGACCCGGCCCCGCAGACGCTGGCCAGCCAGGGGCGTGTTCCGGCCCTTCGAGGCGAAGCGGGTGGGATCGACCACCCAGGTGGTCTGGGGGTCGAAGACGACGACATCGGCGGCCTGACCGGGCTGGAGCGTGCCGTAGGGCAGGCCGAAGACGCGGGCCGGACCGATGGTGAGTTTCTCGATGACCAGGTCGAGGGTGAGCTCACCGTGCTCGACCAGGCGCAGGAGCGTCCCCAGGGCCGTCTCCAGCCCCGAGATGCCGAAGGCGGCCTCGTCGTAGGGGCAGAGTTTGTCCACCAGGGTGTGCGGCGCGTGATCGGTGGCGATGGCGTCGATGGTGCCGTCGCGCAGGCCGGCCAGCAGGGCCTGCCGGTCCGCCTCGCTGCGCAGAGGCGGATTGACCTTGGTGCTGGTGTCGTAGGGCTGGCCGTGGCCCTCCCAGCGGTGGCCGGCCACCCAGGCGTCGGTCAGGGCCAGATGATGAGGGGTAGCCTCGGCGGTCACGGCCACCCCGCGGGCCTTGGCCCGCCGGATGAGGTCGACGGCGCCGGCGGTGCTGACGTGGGCGATGTGCAGCCGCCCGCCGGTCAGGGCGGCCAGCGCCAGGTCACGGGCGACCATCGCCTCCTCCCCGGCGGCCGGGATGCCCTTGAGGCCCAGGCAGGCGGCCACCGGCCCTTCGTTCATCGTCCCCCCGGCCAGCAGTTCCGGATCGTCGCAGTGCGGCATGATCGGCCGTCCGCACAGGCGGCTGTAGGCCAGGGCGGCGCGCATGATGCGGCTGGAGGCGATGGGAACGCCGTCGTCGGAGAAGGCGATGGCCCCGGCGGCGGCCAGTTCGGCCATCTCGGTCAGCTCCTGGCCGGCCAGCCCACGGGTCACCGCCGCCAGCGAGAAGACCCGCACCACGCCCTCGCGGCGGGCCGTCTGCTGGACGTACTCCAGGAGCGGTCGGCAGTCGATGGGCGGGCTGGTGTTGGCCATCGCGCAGACCGTGGTGAAGCCCCCCCGGGCGGCCGCCCGGGTGCCAGTGGCGATGGTCTCCTTGGCCTCCTGGCCGGGCTCGCGCAGGTGACAGTGCAGGTCGATGAAGCCGGGGGCGATGACCAGACCGGTGGCGTCGAAGATCTGGTCGGCTTCGGCCTCGCGCGGGTCGAGGGGCGGGCCGGCGTAGGCGATCCGCCCGCCGACGAGCAGCACATCGCCGGTCAGGTCGAGCCGGCGGGCCGGGTCCATCACCCGCCCGCCGCGCAGGAGGATCCGGAGGCTCTCAGCGCTCATCGCTCGCTCCCGTCAGGAGATAGAGGAGGGCCATCCGCACGGCCACCCCATTGGTCACCTGCTGCTCGATGACCGAGCGGTCGGAGCGGGCCACGTCCGGGGCGATCTCCACGCCTTCGTTCAGCGGGCCGGGGTGCATCACAATGGCGTGGGGGGCGGTCCGGCGCAGCCGCTCGGCCGTGATCTGATAGCGGGCGATGTACTCCCGCAGACTGGGCAAGAGGCCGGCCTGCTGCCGCTCCCGCTGGAGCCGCAGGGCCATCACCACGTCGGCCCCCTCCAGAGCGGCCTCCAGGTCGGTGCAGACCGCGACCGGCGGCAGGCCGTAGCCATCGGTGTGGCCGTCCAGGGGCGGCAGGAGCGTCGGCGGGCCGCAGAGGACGACGTGGGCCCCCAGCCGGGTGAAGCCCCAGACATTGGAGCGCGCGACCCGACTGTGCAGGATATCGCCGACGATGACCACCCGGAGCCCGGCGATCCGGCCGAAATGCTCGCGCACCGTGTAGAGGTCGAGCAGCGCCTGGGTGGGATGCGCGTGCCAGCCATCGCCGGCGTTGATGACCGAAGCCTGAACCTGCTGGGCCACCAGGTAGGGCGCGCCGGACTGGCTGTGGCGCATCACCACCACGTCCGCCCCCAGGGCCTGGAGGGTGCGGACCGTGTCGACCAGCGACTCGCCCTTCTCGACCGAACTGCCGCTGGCGCTGATATTGACCACATCGGCGCTCAGGGCCTTGGCCGCCAGTTCGAACGAGACACGGGTGCGGGTGCTCGGTTCGAAGAACAGGTTGACCACCGTCTTGCCGCGCAGGGCCGGCACCCGCTTGATCGGGCGGGTCAGGATCTCCCGCATGGCGTCGGCGGTGCGGAGCACCTGCTCGATCTCGGCGGCGGTGAAGTCGTTCAGGTCCAGGACATCCTTGCGCCCGACCATCACGCCTCCCGGATGATGGCGACCTCGTCGCGCCCGTCTACTTCCCTCAGGCGGACGGCCACCAGTTCGCTGCGGGCGGTGGGCACGTTTTTGCCCACGTAATCGGGGCGGATCGGCAGTTCGCGGTGTCCCCGGTCGACGAGCACGGCCAGCTGGATGCAGCGGGGCCGTCCGTAGTCCATCACCTCGTCCATCGCCGCCCGCACGCTGCGGCCGGTGTAGAGGACATCGTCCACCAGGATAACGCAGCGGCCGGTGACATCCACCGGGATGGCGGTGCGCCGGACGACCGGTTGGAGCGGGCGCACCGCCAGGTCGTCGCGGTAGAAGGTGATGTCCAGCGCCCCCACCGGCACCGCGCGCTGCTCCAGCGCCTCCAGTTTTTCGGCCAGCCGGCGGGCCAGGGGGACGCCACGGGTCAGAAGCCCGATCAGCACCACGTCCTCAACCCCGTGGTTGCGCTCGACGATCTCGTGGGCGATCCGGGCCAGGGCCCGCCGGATCTCGACCTCGGTCATAATGACCCTTTCCACCGATTGTGCACTCCCGCCGCAGTCCGGGGGACCGGAGAGGGGCATAAAAAAACCTTTCACCGGTACACCAGACGGTACCAGTAAAAGGCCGTCGAACGGTATGGCACAGCGGTTGGACGACAGTCCACAGGTTCCCTTTCCGGCCTCACGGGACCGAATTAAAGGTCACCCTCGCGGGTCGCCGTGATTATAGCAGGTGAGGCCGGGTGGTGACAAGGGCCGCCGCCCGACGGACTGCGCCGGGCGGCGCGATCGCCATCTTGACAGGGCCGGGCGTTTGGGGTAGTCTCTGACTGACTCATCAGTCAGGAGGTTGCCGGTGGTCACTGGTGCGGTCGACCGTCGCGCGCAGCTGCTGTGGGCGGCCGCCCAGGTCTTCGCGGAGAAGGGCTTTCACCACGCCCGGGTGGCCGACATCGTCCAGCGGGCCGGCGTCGCCCAGGGGACGTTCTACCTCTATTTCCCCAGCAAACAGGCGGTCCTGCGCGCGCTGCTGGCCGAGTTCGCCCGGCGCTTCCTGACCCGCCACCGCCAGGTCCAGCCCCAGCGGGCCGCTGACCTGGCGGCCTACCAGGCCCAGGTCGCCGCCTTCCTGACCGACCTCTTCCAGATCTGCTGGGAGCATCGCGGGCTGGCGGTGGTCTTTTTCCGGGAGGGGCTGGCCGCCGACCCCGACCTCTGGGCCGAGTACCGGGCTATTCTCCAGACCTTCCATCAGCAGATCGCCGCCAACCTGCGGCTGGCCAGCGACCGCGGGCTTATCCGTCCGGTCGAGCCCGACCTGGCCGCCACCGCCCTCCTGGGGATGGGCCAGGCGGTCGTCTGCGACCACATCCTCACCGCCAGCAGTCCGCCCGACCTCCCACGGCTGGCGGCCACCGTGGCCGACCTCTTCTTCCGCGGTCTTCGACCGACCGCCGAACCCTCCCAGGGAGCGACGGCATGCACAGGTTGAGCCTCCTTCTGCTCTCGGCGACCATCGTCATCCTCGCGGCCTGCGCGCCGCCGTCGCCGGCGCCGGCGACCCCCACCCCGGTCCGGGCGGTGGCCGTCCAGGCCGCGCCGGTGCAGCGGACCGCCCTGCGTCAGACGCTGACCCTGACCGGCGACGTTCGCTCTCAGGCCCAGGTCCCGGTGGTCGCCAGGGTCGGTGGACGGGTCGAGAAGGTCCTGGTGGAGGTCGGCCAGTCGGTCCCGGCCGGCGCTGTCCTGGCCGAGCTGGAGACGGCCACCCTGCAGGCCCAGCTGGCTCAGGCCCAGGCCGCCCTGGAAATGGCCCAGGCCCGACTGGCGCAGCTCAAGGCTCTGCCGCGCCCGGAGCAGGTCGCCCAGGCCGAGGCCAATCTGCGGGCCGCCCAGGCTCGACTGGCCCAGCTCAAAGCCCTGCCGCGCCCGGAGACCGTGGCCCAGGCCCGGGCCAATCTGGAGATGGCGCAGGCCCGGCTGGCCCAGCTGAAGGCCGGCCCGACCAAGGAACAGCTCGAGGCGGCCCGGCTGGCGGTGGACCAGGCCAAGAACGCCGCCTACGCCGCCAATGCCGAGCGCGACGGCATCTGCGGCAACCGTCTGAACCCGCGCTACCTCTGCGATGCGGCCAACGCCCGGGCGCTGGCCGCGCAGACCGCCGTCGAGCAGGCCCAGGTGCGTCTGCGCGAACTCCAGGCCGGGCCGACCCCCGAGCAGGTGGCCCAGGCCGAAGCGGCCGTCCGGGCGGCGGAGGAGCAGCTGCGCCTGGCCGAGCGGCCGGTCACCCCGGAGGAGATCGCCCAGGCCGAGGCGGCGGTGGCCGCCGCCGAGCAGCAGCTGCGCCTGGCCCGCCAGCCGGTCACGCCCGAGGAGATCCGGGCGGCCGAGGCCCAGGTCGAGCAGGCCCGGGCCGGGGTCGAGCTGGCCCGTCTGCAGCTGGCCGAGGCCCGGATCGTCGCCCCCTTCGCCGGCGTGGTGGCCGAGCGGCACGTTCAGCCCGGCGCGGTGGTCGCGCCGGGGGCACCGGTCGTCTCGCTCTTCGACCCGCGTCGGGAGGTCGTGGTGAGCGTCGACGAAGGCCAGCTGGGTCTGGTGCGGCCGGGCCAGGAGGGCACCATCACCAGCCCGGCCCTGCCGGGGCAGTCCTTCGGGGCGGTGGTCAGGGTCGTCGCCCCCGCGGTCGACCCCCGAACCCGCACCGGCACCGTCCGGCTGGAGCCGACCGATCCGCAGGGGCTTCTGCGACCGGGAATGTTCGTCCAGGTGGCGCTGACCGTGGCCGAGCGCTCCGCGGCCCTGGCCGTCCCGCGCAGCGCCCTGATTCCGCGCAGCCAGCCGCCGGCCGTCTTCGTCGTCCAGGGCGACCGGGTGCGGCGGCAGGAGATTCAGACCGGGCTGAGCGATGGTGAGAAGGTCGAGGTCCTCCAGGGACTGGCGGAGGGCGACCGGGTGGTCCTCGACCCGCGCGACCTGCGCGACGGCGATCTGGTCAGCCTGCAGGGAGGGTAGACGATGGGGCTCACCCGGATCGCCATCCTGCGGCCGCTCTTTACCACGATGGTCTTTCTGGCCATCGCCGTGGTCGGGCTGGTGGCCTACCGCCGTCTGGGGGTGGACCTCTGGCCGGCGCTCAACATCCCGGTGGTCACCGTCACCGTCGTCTACCCGGGGGCCAGCCCCGAGACCGTCGAGCAGCAGGTGACCCGGCCCATCGAGGACGCGCTGAGCGGTCTGCCCAACCTCGACTATCTCGCCTCGACCTCGACCGAGGGGCTGGCCCTGGTCACCGTCGTCTTCACCGAGCGGGCCGACCCCGACGCCGCCGCCATCGATGTCGAGCGGCGCATCAGCGCCATCCGGGCGACCCTGCCCAGCGATATCCGGCCGCCGAGCGTGGGCAAATTCGATCTCCAGGCCCTGCCGGTGATGACCCTCGCGGTCAGCGGCGACCGTCCCCCCGACCAGATCGCCACGCTGGTCGAGGAGCAGGTGCGGCCCCGGCTGTCCAGCGTCGCCGGAGTGGCCCAGGTGACAACAGTCGGCGGGCTGGAGCGTGAGATCCGGGTGGAGGTGGACGCCGCCCGTCTCTGGGCCTATAACCTCTCGCTGCTCCAGGTGGTCCAGGCCCTGCAGCAGGAGCACCTCACCCTGCCCGGCGGCACCCTGACCCAGCCCGGCCGCGCCTACAGCCTGCGCCTGAACGCCGAGGCCGCTACCCCCGAGCAGATCGCCAGCCTCATCATCGCCCAGCGCCCCGGGGGACCCCTCCTCCTGCGGGACGTGGCCACCGTCACCGATACGTTCAAGGAGCGCACCCAGATCAGCCGGGCCGATGGGCGAACGGCCGTCGGGATTCTGGTCACCAAGCAGGCCACCGCCAACACGCTGGAGGTCACCGACGGCGTCAAGCGGGCGCTGCGCGAGCTGCAGGCCACGCTGCCGGCCGATGTGCGTCTGGACATCACCACCGACGCCTCGGTCTACATCCGGCGGGCGCTGGAGGGGGTCCAGCGGAGCCTGATCGAGGCCATCCTCCTGACCGGGCTGGTGCTCCTGGTCTTCCTGCACACCTGGCGCAGCACGGTCATTGTGCTCCTGGCCATCCCGACCTCGCTGGTGGCCACCTTCGGGGTGATGTATCTTCTGGGCTTTACCCTGAACACCATGTCGCTCCTGGCCCTGGCGCTGAGCATCGGCATTCTGGTCGACGACTCCATCGTGGTGCTGGAGAACATCTACCGCCACCTGCAGGGCGGCGAGAACCCGTTCACCGCCGCCCTGCGGGGCCGCAGCGAGATCGGGCTGGCGGCTATCGCCATCACCCTGGTGGACGTGGTGGTGTTCACCCCCGTCGCCTTCATGACCGGGCTGGTCGGTCAGTACTTCCGCCAGTTCGGACTGGTGGTGGCGACCGCCACCCTCTTCTCGCTGCTGGTCTCATTCACCCTGACGCCGATGCTGGCCGCCCGCTGGCTGCGGGTCGAAGCGGAGGCCCGCGGCCTCCTGGCCCGCTTCGGGCAGGTCTGGGAGGCCGGCTACACCCGGCTGGTCAGGGTCTACCGGCTGGCGCTGGGCTGGTCGCTCGGCCACCGCTGGCTGGTCATCGGCGGGGGCGTCCTGAGTTTTCTGGCGGGGCTGGGGCTGGTGGTCTTCAACCTCCTGCCGAGCGAGTTTCTGCCCAGCAGCGATGAGGGAGAGTTTGTGATCACCGTCGAGCTGCCGGCCGGCACCCCGCTGGCGGAGACCGACCGGGCGGTCCAGGCCATCGAGGCGAAGGCGGCCCGCTGGCCGGAGGTCCAGCACCTCTTCACCACGGTCGGTGTCGGCAGCGGCTTCCAGGCCAACAGCCGGGTGGGCCAGGTGTGGGTCAAACTGGTCCCCAAGAGCGAGCGCCGGCGACCCCTGCAGTCGTTCCTGGAGGAGGCGCGGACCTTCGGCGCCGATCTCCCCGGCGTGACCGTCCGGGCGCAGTCGGTGGTCTTCGTCGGTCCCGGCGGACAGCCGATCCAGGTCTGGATCCAGGGCGAGGACAGCCGGGTGCTGCATGACCTGGCCACCCGGGTCGAGGCCATCGTGCGCAGCGTGCCCGGGACCACCGACATCACCAACAGCAGCCAGGCGGGCCAGCCCGAGGTGGTGGTGCGGCTGGACCGGAGCCGGGCCGCCGACCTGGGGCTGACGGCCAGCCAGGTGGGGCAGACGCTGCGGACCGCCGTGGCCGGGACGGTGGCCGCCCGTTTCCGCACGCCGGACGGGCCGACGGTGGACATCCGGGTGGTCGCCCAGGGGGGTGATCGGCAGAGTCCCGAGCAGGTCGCCCAGCTGCCGCTGCTGACCAGTCGGGGGACGATGGTCCGGCTGGGGCAGGTGGCGACGGTGGAGACCGCCAGTGGGCCCCGGGAGATCACCCGCCGCAACCGGCAGCGGCTGGTGACGGTCGGGGCGGCCCTGAACGGTCGGGCGCTGGGCGACGTCTCGCGCGAGCTTCAGGAGAAACTGGCCCACCTGCCGCTGCCGCCGGGCTACCGGATCAGCCTGGGCGGGGCCACGCAGGCCCAGGCCGAGTCGTTCGCCCAGCTCTTCCAGGCTCTGGGGCTCTCGGTCCTGCTCATCTACATGCTGCTCGTCGCTCTCTACGAGTCGCTCCTCTATCCCTTTATCATCATGCTCTCGCTGCCGCTGGCCGGGATCGGCGCGCTGGGCGCCCTCTGGGTGACAGGCAACACCCTCAATATGGTCTCCCTCATCGGCATCATTATGCTGACCGGACTGGTGGGGAAGAACGCCATTCTCCTGGTCGACTACACCAACACCCTCCGGCGGCGGGGACTGACGCGAGCGGCGGCGCTGCTGGAGGCGGGGCCGACGCGTCTGCGGCCGATTCTGATGACGACGGTCTCGATGATAGCGGCCATGCTGCCGGTGGCGCTGAGCCGGAGCGAGGGGGCGGAGACGCGGGCGCCGATGGCCATCACCCTTGTCGGGGGACTGCTGACCTCCACGCTCCTCACCCTGCTTTTCATCCCGGCGGTCTACACCGTCTTCGACGATCTGCAGGAGTGGCTGCGACGGCGGCTGGGGTTGACGGCGGAGCCGGCGCCAGCGGCCTGGCGCGACGAGAGACAGCCGGCGCTGCCGATGGTCGAGGGCGATGGAGAGGCCGGCGGGGAGCGCGCCCGGTGAGGGGCGCTCCCGGCCCGAGCGCCCGCCCTTGTCGATCTGATCGGGGGCGCGTATAATAGAAGACGGCGATGAGGCTCGCCGGGTGCCCAGGCACCCAACCGCCAGCTCGCTGGCTGATAGCCTCTACTGGTCTCCAGTAGAGGCTTTTCTTTTTGAGGGGCGATGACGACCAGACACCAGCCCTATTACGATCTGCTCGAGGCCGCCCAGGCCGGGGGCTGCCCTCTCTGCCGGCTGGCCAGACGCTCGGCCGACCGCTACCTGGACATTCTCTCCTATGAGAACATCAACGACGTGGGGGTCCGGGAGCGCCTGCGAGCCAGCCGGGGCCTCTGCCGGCGCCACGCCGACCACCTCCTCGGCGAGCTCCACGACGGCCTGGGGACCGCCATCCTCTACCGCGACCTTCTGCGAACGCTCAGCCAGGAGCTCCGGACGACCGGTGGCCGGCGGCCAGCCGCCCTGGCGCCGGCCGGGCCCTGCCCGGCCTGCCAGGCCCAGGCCCGGGCTATCGCCCTCTTCGGCGAGACGCTGACAGAGCACGCCGGCGACCCGGTGCTCCGACGGGCGCTCGACCAGGGCGGGGGACTCTGTCAGCCCCACCGGCTGCTTCTTCCGGCCCACCGCCGGCCCGCCCTCGTCGACCTGCTCCGACGGCCGCTCGCCCCCGACTGGCCAGCGCTGGCGGGGATTTCAGGCGGCCTGCCAGCCGACGACCGGACCTGGTGGATCGGTCTGGCGCTCCCGGCGCCTGCGGACGAGCATGCGCCGTGGCCGCCCGGACCGGCGCTCTGCCCGGCCTGTGCGGCGGCCGGGGGCGCGGTCCGTCAGTATCTGGACCGGGTGGCGGCCGCACCGGCGGATCCATCCCGGGTTCTGGCCCTCTGCCCCGACCATCGCCAGGCTCTGGCGCGGCGCGGCGTTCCCGCTCCATGGGTCGGCGAGGCGGCTGATGGGGGAGCCCACCCGCCGGGCCCGACGGGCTGGTGGGCGTGGATCCGGGGCTGGCGGCGGCCGGGGGCCGTCGGTCGGATCCTGGCCACGCTCGACACCTGGCGCCGGCAGTGCCCGGCCTGCCAGGCCGGGCTCACGGCCGCCGTGGCCGTGGTCGACTGTCTGCACGCCCGGGCGGAGACCGCCCTGTTCTGCCTGGCGCATCTCGTCCTGGCCCTGCAGCGGCGCGGGCCGTGGCCGCGCCTGATCGCCCGGCATCTCCAGGCCTGGGACTGGCTGGCCACCGAACTCGGCGAGTACATTCGCAAGAACGACTACCGGTTTCGCGGCGAGCCGTGGGGCCCGGAGGCGACCGCGCCGGCCCGGGCGGTGGCCCTGGTGGCGGGCCGGCGGCCCGCTGACGGCTGTGAGGAGGAGCGTGGAGCACCTCGGGCGCTACCATCAGATTGACCTGCAGAGCGGTCTGAGCGTGGCCGTTCGGGCGGTCCAGGTCGCCAGGGCCCTGCTCGCGGTCGGCTGGCGGGACCAGGCGGAGGCTGTTCCCCCGGCGGTCGCCGAGTTCCAGGCCGCGGCCACCCGGTTCATCGCCCAGGCGGAGCGCCTGGCGGCGCAGTGCGGGGTTGAGCTGGAGCGGCGCGACCTGCGTCCGCTGGTGGTGGGGCAGCTGGTTCGGGCTCGCGATTCGCTGGAGGAGACGCGCCAGGAGATCGTGGTGGGCCACGGGCGGCTGCCGCCGTCGACGGCCGCGTTTCTGCAGCGGGCGCTGGCCGATCTCCTCGTGGACCTCTGGTCGCTGGAGCGGATCGCCCGACGCCTGCCGCCGCTCTCAGGGTGAGGGCGTTGCTCACGATCGCGTTTCTGATCGGAGTCGTCGGTGGTATCATTGCGGCCGGGGTGGCGGCGCTCACCGTGGCGGAGGTGGACGTCCGGCAGGGACGGCCGGCGGATCGGCGCTGGTACGTCAGGCTGGCCGCTCTGACCTTCCTTTTCTTTCTGGGGCTCAGTCTTGTCGTCGGGCTCTGGCTGCCGGTGGTTCTCGCGCCGCGCTGAGCGAGACGCCGGCGCGACCGGCGACGTGGGGAGAGGCGATGACCGAGCCAGTTGATGTCGGGCCGGTGGCAGAGGCGGCGGCCCGGATTCGGGCCAGCCTCGCCCAGGTGATCGTCGGGGCGGAGGAGGCCATCACCCTGCTCCTCGTCGCCCTGCTCTGCGAAGGACACGTGCTGATCGAGGATGTCCCCGGCGTGGGCAAGACGACCCTGGCCAAGGCGCTGGCCCGGTCGCTGGCCCTGACCTTCCGGCGGGTGCAGTGCACCCCCGACCTCCTGCCCGCGGACCTGACCGGGCTGAACTTTTTCAATCTCAAGACGCAGGAGTTCCAATTCCGACCCGGGCCGCTCTTCGCCCATATCGTCCTGGCCGACGAACTGAACCGGGCGACGCCACGGACCCAATCGGCGCTGCTGGAGGCGATGGAGGAGCGTCAGGTCACGGTGGAGGGTGTGACCTACGCTCTGCCGCGCCCGTTTCTGGTGCTGGCGACCCAGAACCCGGTCGAACTGGAGGGCACGTTCCCGCTGCCCGAGGCTCAGCGCGACCGGTTTCTTCTGCACCTGCGCCTGGGCTACCCGGACCGCGCGGGCGAACGGCAGATCCTGCGCCGCTTCCAGCAGGCCCAGCCGCTCGATGAGGTCCGCCCCGTGCTCGACGGCGCCACGCTTCTGGACCTGGCCCGGCTCTGCCGGCAGGTCCTGGTCGGCGAGGCGGTCGAGGAGTACCTGGTGGACCTGGTCCGGGCCACCCGCGAGCAGGCGGGCATCGCGCTGGGGGCCAGCCCCCGGGCCACGCTCGCCCTCTTCCGGGCCAGCCAGGCGCTGGCGGCCATCGAGGGGCGCAACTTTGTGGTTCCGGACGACGTCAAACGCCTGGCTGAACCGGTGCTGGGCCACCGCCTGCTCCTAGGTGGGGTGGGTCTCCCCGAGGCCCGGCTGCGCCAGGAGGTCCTTCAGGAGGTTCTGGCCCGCGTCCCGGTGCCGGTCGAGGACGAGGCACGGCCGTGAGCGGCCTCTCGCGCCCCAGCGTCGCCCTGTTCGCCCTCGTCCTGGTGCTCGGTCTCTTCGCCCGTGCGGTCCCGCTGGTGCTTCTGGCGCTGGCGGTTCTCCTGGTCGTGGGACTGGCCCATCTCTGGCGACGTCACGGTCTGACCGGGCTGGAGTACCGGCGGCAGTTCGGCCGGCGCGGGCTGGAGCACGGGCAGAGCACCCATTACGAGATCGAGATTGTCAACCGGAAACTGCTGCCGCTCCTCTGGCTGGAGATCGAGGAGGAGGTGCCCCGGGCTCTGGCCCCGGAGTGGGGCCAGCACCAGCCGGCCGCCCACCCCGAGCGCGTCCGGGTGCGGCTGCGCCTGGCTCTCTGGCCCTATGAGCGGGTCCGGCGCCGAACCCGGATCACCGGTGTGGCTCGGGGTGAGCACGCGTTCGGCCCGGTGCGCCTGCGGGTCAGCGACCCCTTCGGGCTGCTCGTGCAGGAGGCAGTCATCGACGCCATCGAGACGCTGGTGGTCTATCCCCGCGTGCTGCCCGTGACGGTGTCGGGGCTGCCGGCCCGGCAGCCGCTGGGGACCCGGGCCGTTCGGCGCTGGCTTTTTGAGGACCCCACACGGGTGGGCGGGGTCCGCGAGTACCGTCCCGGTGACGACCAGCGGCGCCTCCACTGGGCAGCCACCGCCCGGACGCAGCGCCTCCAGGCCAAAGTCTACGAGCCGACCACCGATCAGCAGGTGATGATCTTCCTGGACGTTCAGACTGTCCCGGGCCCCTGGTGGGGGCTGCAGTACGATCCGGAGGCCCTGGAACTGGCGGTGTTAACCGCAGCGGCGCTGGTGAACTGGGCGCTGGAGCGGCGTTACCCCGTGGGGCTGGCGACCAATGCCTTCGGACTGCCGGTCGTGCCCCTCAGCCGTGACCCGGGCCAGCGGTGGCGCCTGCTGGAGGGGCTGGGACGGCTGCGGCCGCTGCCGGCGCGGCCGTTCGCCGAGACGCTGGCCACGGGCGCCCGGTGGCTGCCCTACGGGACCACGCTGGTGGCGGTCAGCACCGTCGCGGCCTCCGAGACGCTGGCTGTCCTTTCGGCCCTGCGCCGACGCGGACATCCGGTCGTGCTGGTGACCACGGGACAAGCGCCGGTCCCGCCTCCGGCGGGGATACCGACCGGGTGGGTCGGCCCGCCGGAGCGCTGGCCGACGCTGACCATGTTGACCATTGACCTCGGTCCCGGCGCTGTCTGGCCGGCCGGAGGCTAGCGATGCTGGAGCGCCTTGGACAGCGCGGCCTTTTCCTCCTGGGCGAGCTGGGCTGGTTGAGCGCGGTCAGTGTGGTCGGCGGCCTCTGGCTTGGCTCGGGTGGCCCACTGCTGGCGCTGCCGTTCCTGGCCGGTCTGCTCGTCGCCGGCGCCGTTCTCGGCAGGGCGGCGCCGGGGCGTCTCGGGCCGACCGGGCTGGCCCTGGCCGGGCTGGGCCTGGTTCTTCTGGCCGGCGGGCTGGGCTGGGGGGTGACCCCGGCTCTCTGGCCGATCACCGCCCGGTCGCTGGGGGCCCTCCTGCTCGGACTGATCGCCTGGGGACGGGGGCTCCGGGCCGGTCGGGTGGGGCTCACCGTCGACCTGGTCTGGGCCGAGTTCCGCCAGGGGGCAGTGATCCTGGTCGGTCTCTGGCTGCTGGGCCGACCGGTGGTCTCCGATGCCGCGGTGCTGAACGATCGGCTGCTGTGGTCGGCGCTGAGCGTGCTGGCGGCCGGCCTGCTGGGACTGCCGCTCGCCCGGCTGGGCGAGATGGGGCCCCTACCCAGCGGGCGTCGATGGGCCGTGCGCGGCTGGCCGCCGGCACTGGGTGGGGGACTGCTGGGGCTGGCGCTGCTCCTGGCCGGTCTGGGGACGGAGCACGCGGCGCTGCTGCGCCCGTTGATCGACGTGGTCGCGACGGCCCTCTGGGTCCTCCTGGTCATCCTGGCGCTCCCGGTCGGGCTGCTGGTGAGCGGCCTTCTGCTGCTGCTGGCTCCTCTGCTGCGTTCGGCCGGCACCCGTCCCCTGCCGGCGTCCGCGCCTCCGGAGTGGCTGGACCGGCTGCGCGACCAGGCGGGGGCGCCCGCAGCGCCTCCGGTCTGGCTGTCGGGGCTGGCGAAAGGGCTGGTGCTCGTCGGAGCCGTGGGGGTGGTGCTCTGGCTGACCGTCCACGCGCTACGGGGACGCCGGGCGGGCGAGCCGGCCGCCACGGGCGAGGAGGTCCGCGAGTCGATCTGGCGCTGGGCCGATCTCTGGCGGGCCCTCCGCTCACGGCGTCGGGGCCGGCGGACGGTGGGATCCGTGTCGCCGCCGCTGCCCGGGCTGCGCGCTCTCTACCGTGATCTTCTGCGCCTGGGAGCCAGTCACGGCCATCCTCGCCGGCCGGAGGAGACCCCGTGGGAGTACGCCCGACGCCTGGGCGCCCAGCTGACGCCGGCCGGGCGGACCGCCCTCGCCGCGCTGACCGATCTCTACGTGGCGGTCCGTTACGGCCAGCGGCCGGTCACCGCCGCCGCTCTGAACCGGGCCCGAACCTGCCTGGCCATCGTGCGCACCGCCCTGGGCGCCCCAGACGGTGCCCCGGCCACGCGAGGCGGCCGGTAGTCGCGACTACGCCGTCAGCGGCAGGCCCTTGGCCCGGAGGAGCCGTCGCAGGGCCTGGCGGCTGGCCGGGGTATCGGTCAGACCGTCGGGCAGGGCGGCCACCTCGTCGGGCGCCAGACGCACCGTCGGCCGGAGGCCGTGGAGCGGCGGCAGGAGGTCGGTCAGGGCGTCGCGGAAGGCCCGCTCCTGGTGCCGCCCGTTCGGGCCGGGGAAGTAGGGCGGGCGGGGTCGGCCGAAACTCCGGCCCGGCGTGTAAGCCACCTCCCGACAGCGGGCCTGGAAGGCGGCGCGGTCGAAGCCCAGCGGCGCTGTCGGCGGGTAGAGAGCGAGGGTCAGCCGGCGGTACTGGGTGAAGTGCTGGGGGCCGTCGACCTCCAGGATGAAGTTCCAGGGCCGATAGTAGGCGTCCACCTTCCGCGGCCGGGGCGGAGCCAGCCCCGGCACCCAGGGGCGGCCGGTCAGCGCGGTGTAGAGCTGCTGGACCAGCGGCCAGAGAGGGCCGCACTCGGCCTCGCTGGGGACGGAGCGCAGCCAGGGGAAGGTCTGGCCGCGCTGGAGCGTCGTCGGCTGATCCTCGTTGAGGACGAGCAGGACCAGGCGGCAGACCGCCTCTTCCACACCGCTCATCGCACCAGCGGCGGAGGGCTCAGTCGAAGGCCGGGTGCAGGGTGATGACCTGCTCGCGCTTGAGCCCGACCGCCAGCATATCGAGCCGGCAGTTGATGAGTTCGGCGATGCGCTCGACAAACCGCCGGGCGTTGGCCGGGAGATCGCCGTAGCGCCGGATGTGCCCGATCGGCTCCTGCCAGCCCGGCAGTTCCTCGTAGACCGGGACGCACTGGCTGAGGACCGAGAGGCTGGCCGGCGGCAGGTCCAGCACCTGGTCGCCGTAGCGGTAGGCGGTGCAGATCTTGACCACCGGCAGCGGGTCCAGGACCGAGAGGGCGTTCAGGGCGAAGCCGTCCAGGCCGTTGAGCTGGACGGCATAGCGGGCCAGGACCGCATCGAACCAGCCGCAGCGGCGGGGCCGGCCGGTGGTGGTGCCGTACTCGCGGCCGCGCTCGCGGATGAGGTCGCCGGTGGCGTCGGTCAGTTCGGTGGGGAAGGGGCCGCTGCCGACGCGGGTGTAGTAGGCCTTGAAGACGCCGATGGCCCGGGTGATGAGGCGGGGACCGATGCCCAGGCCGGTGCAGGCTCCCCCGACGGTCGGCGACGAGGCGGTGACGTAGGGGTAGGTGCCGAAATCGAGGTCCAGCAGCGTCGCCTGGGCCCCCTCCAGCAGGATGTTGTCGCCCCGGCGGATGGCGGCGTGGATCATGGCGAAGGTGTCGGTGATGTGCGGCGCCAGGCGCTCGCCGTAGCGACGGTAGGTGTCGTAGAGCTCCGCAAACGAGAAGGGGGGAGCGTTGTAGAGGCAGGCGAGGATCTTGTTTTTGTACTCGACCAGGAAGCGCAGCTTCTCCCGCAGCAGATCGGCGTCGAGGAGATCGCCCATGCGCAGACCGATCCGGGCGACCTTGTCCTCGTAGGCCGGGCCGATGCCCCGACCGGTGGTGCCGATGCGCTGCTCGCCCCGGGCCTCGTCGGCCAGCCGGTCCAGGACCAGGTGGTAGGGCAGGACGACGTGGGCCCGGTCGCTCACGTAGAGGCGGCTGGTGTCGATATGGTGCTGCTGGAGCGCCTCGATCTCCTGGAGGAGGACGGCCGGGTCCACCACCACGCCGTTGCCGATGATACAGATCGTCTCGGGGTGGAAGATGCCCGAGGGCACCAGGTGCAGCCGGAAGTGGCCCAGCTGGTTGACGACCGTGTGGCCGGCGTTGCTGCCGCCCTGGTAGCGGGCGACGATGCGGGCCTTTTCGGCCAGCACATCGATGACCTGCCCCTTGCCCTCATCGCCCCACTGGGCCCCGACCACCGCGACGACCGCCATCGACCTTCCCTCCGCAGACAGCAGCAGGCCGGGCGCGTCTGGCCCGGCCCTGGCACGTGACCACGCGTATTATAGCACGGGGGCGCCTACAGGCGCACCGAACCGATGGCCCGCCGGTCGAAGATGTGAACGGTGTCCACAAACCGGATGGTGCCGCTTTCGGCGGTCATGACCAGCGAGTGGGTGCGGGCGCCGCCGCCGAAGAAGCGCACCCCGTTGAAAAGATCGCCGTCGGTGACGCCGGTGGCGGCGAAGATGATCTTCTGGCCCCGCGCCAGATCTTCCGTTCGCAGGATCTGGTGGGGATCGTCGATGCCCATCGACCGCAATCGTTCGCGGTCGGCCTCGTTCCGGGGGACCAGACGGGCCTGGATCTCCCCGCCCAGGCAGCGCAGGGCGGCGGCCGCCAGCACCCCTTCGGGCGCGCCCCCGATCCCCATGACCGCGTGGACGCCGGTCCCGGAGACGGCCACCGCGATGGCCGCCGTGAGGTCCCCATCGGGGATAAGGCGGATGCGGGCGCCGGCCTCGCGGACCTCCTGGATCAGCCGCTCGTGGCGGGGCCGGTCGAGGATGACGACCGTGAGGTCCTGGACATCACGGCGCAGCGCGTCGGCGATGATCTGGAGATTGGCCTTGACCGGGAAATCCATGCTCACCTTGCCGGCCGCCGGGGGCCCGACCACCAGTTTGTCCATGTAGATATCGGGCGCGTGGAGGAGCCCGCCTTTCTCGGCCACGGCGATGACCGAGAGGGCGTTGGGCATCCCCTTGGCCACCAGGTCGGTCCCCTCCAGGGGGTCCACGGCGATGTCGACCGCTAGGCCCCGGCCGGTGCCGACCTTTTCCCCGATATAGAGCATGGGGGCCTCATCGCGCTCGCCCTCGCCGATGACGATCGTCCCGTCGATGTCCAGTTCTTCGAGGGCCTTGCGCATCGCCTCGACGGCCGCCTGATCGGCCCGGTGGCGGTCGCCCTGTCCCATCCAGCGGGCGGCGGCCAGGGCGCCGGCCTCGGTGACGCGTACGAATTCCAGGGCGAGCAGTTTCTCCATCCGCAGACCTCCTTGTCTGGTCAGTACATGTCGCCGCCCTGCCAGAAGATCGCGCCCTCGACCTGGCAGCAGGCCCGCAGCAGATCCACATCGAGGGTGGCGATCCCCACCGGCAGCATCGGCCCGGGCTGGGCGTGGAAGTGGCGCCGGATGAGCGCGGTCACCTGCGCCGGCCAGTCCTCGCTGGCCTCCAGCGGCAGGAAGCAGACGCCCCCGCCCTTGACCAGCGCCCGGTCGGCCCAGAGCGGGGCGATCGTCTGGAAGACGACGACCCGGAAGCGCCGCATCGCTCCCTCGCCGCCGCCCATTATACCACCGGCTCTCCCGTGGTCAGTAGCACTTTTCACTCCCTCAGCGCTGGCCGGCGACGACCGGAGCGGTCGGTCGGGCCCGCTCGTACTGCGGCGGCCAGGGGATCTCGTGGCCCAGCGCGTGGGCGGCGTGCAGCGGCCAGTAGGGATCGCGCAGAAAGGCCCGGGCCAGGGCCACCAGGTCGGCCTGGCCCGCGCGGATGATCGCGTCGGCCTGGGCCGGCTCGGTGATGAGCCCGACGGCGATGGTCTTTATCCCGGCCTCGGCCCGGATCCGGGCGGCGAAGGGCACCTGGTAGCCGGGCGCCACCGGGATCTGCTGGTACGGTACCAGTCCGCCCGAGGAGCAGTCGATGGCGTCGACGCCCTCCTCCTTCAGCCAGCCGGCCAGGACCACCGCCTCGTCGAGGTCCCAGCCGCCCGGCGCCCAGTCGGTGGCCGAGATGCGGACAAAGAGCGGGTACTCCTCGGGCCAGACCGCCCGGATGGCCCGAACCACCTCACGCAGCAGCCGGGCCCGGTTCTCCAGGGGGCCACCGTAGGCGTCGGTGCGCTGGTTCGACAGCGGCGAGAGGAACTCGTGCAGAAGATAGCCGTGGGCGGCGTGGACCTCGATGACCTGGAAGCCGGCCTCACGGGCCCGCTGAGCGGCGGCCTGGAAAGCCCGCACGATGCCCTGGAGCCCCTCCCGGTCGAGCGGACGCGGCGTCGGATAGCCGGGGGCAAAGGGGATCGGGCTGGGGCCCACCACCTCCCAGCCACCCTCGGCCGGCGAGAGCGGGCCGCCCCCCTCCCAGGGACGCCGCGTCGAGGCCTTGCGGCCGGCGTGGGCCAGCTGGATGCCGGGAACCGCCCCCTGCGACCGGATGAAGGCGGTGATCCGGGCCAGCGGAGCGATATGCCGGTCGTCCCACAGCCCCAGATCGTGAGGGCTGATCCGCCCTCGCGGCTCGACGGCGGTGGCTTCAGCCATCACAAGGGCAGCCCCACCGACCGCCCGGCTGCCCAGGTGCACAAGGTGCCAGTCGGTGGCCAACCCCTCTTCAGCCGAGTACTGGCACATCGGCGAGACCATAATGCGGTTGCGCAGGGTCAGTCCCCGCAGACGCAGCGGACTGAAGAGGTGCACGGACTCAGCACGTGGGTGCATCGGCCTCTCCTGTGGGTGCGATCTCCTCGCGCAGCCAGCCCACCGCGATGGTGGCCGCCAGCAGCCCGCTCCCACTCACCAGCGCGGCCAGGGCTCCCTCCCCGCCGACGGCCAGGGCCAGCCCTCCCAGGGCCGAGCCCAACACGATCCCGCCCTGGTTGGTCAGGGCGTTCAGCCCCATGACCGCTCCCCGGCGCTCGGCGGAGAGATGGCCGACCAGCCAGAGGTAGGCGGGACGGCTGAGGCTCCCGCTCAGCCCCTGCAGCACCCCCAGCCCTCCGGAGAGGAAGAGACCGGGAGAGGTCAGGAGAAGCGGGAGGGCCAGCAGGGCGGCCGTCCCCTGGCAGCCGGCGAAGACCAGCGGTCGGCCTGGCCGGCTGGCCAGCGCGCCGCCGAGGAGCGTTCCGACCAGCGTCCCCAGCGCCATCAGCGCGAGCAGACCGCCCAGAACCTCCAGCGGCAGGCGGTATCGCAGGACCAGCACCGAGGGCAGGTAGGTGCTGAGCGCGGTCGCGGCCACGCGCTCGGCGAGATTGGCCAGCAGGAGCGGACCGGCCAGCGGCTGCCGCAGGATAGCGGCGTAGGTTTGCCAGTGGCTCTCCGGCGCCCGCGATGACGGGCGGGGCAACGGCGGCAGGAGGCAGAGCGCCGCCAATGCCAGAAGCGCCAGGAAGAGAGCGACCAGCCGGAACCCGTGCCGCCAGCCCACGATGCCGGCCAGAATGGCGACCGCTGGAATGCTTACCAGCGTGCTCAGCGAGAAGCCTGCGGCCACCAGACCGAGCACGCGTCCCCGGTGAGCCGGTGGGAAGTAATCGATGACGGCGGCGTTGACGCTGGGCCCCACGGCCCCGCCCGCCAGCCCGCCCAGCCAGCGCAGGGCCAGGAGCACGGGCAGCGACCCGGCGAAACTGGCCGCCAGCGTGCTCAGACTCAGGCCGCCGAGCCCCAGGACGATGAGAGGTTTCCGACCGAAGCGGTCCGAGAACGGACTGGCCAGAACCGCCGCCGGCGCCCAGGCCAGCGAGGTGGCGGCGGCCAGCTGCCCCATGACCGGAAGACCCACCTGGAACTCCGCCGCCATCGTGACCAGAAGCGGGGCCAGCATCCCCACCACGGTCATATAGCCGAACGGGCAGGCTGCCAAAACAAGAGCGACGGACAGGCTGGCTCGGGTGACGGGAGTCACCGGCCGCGCTGGCACACGCACTCCCACCGGTCGGAGTCCCCTTCGCGGGCTGCCTCTCAATGATACCAGACGGCGGCCGGGCGCTGCCGCCGGGCGCGGCCAGCGGGTTCGGGCCGCCCAGACCACCCGACCGCCAGTTCGGCCGGCGCCCTCAGTAGGGAAGCCGGATCTCCGGATGCTCCTGGATATAGTGGGCCAGGCGCACCGCCAGGTTCTCCTGCAGCTGGAGCGAGAGCCCGCCGTCCACCACCAGGGCGTGGCCGGTGATAAACGAGGCCTCGTCCGAGCAGAGGAAAACGATGGCGTTGGCCACGTCCACCGGCCGCCCGACCCGTCGCAGCGGATACTGCTGCTCGAAAAAGGCCAGGGCCTCCGGGTACTTATCCCAGATCATCGCCTGGATCCGCTCGGTGACGATGTGGCCGGGGCAGACGCAATTGACCCGGATGCCCAGCGGCCCGAAGTCGATGGCCATCTGCCGCGTCATGGCGAGAAGCCCGGCCTTGCCCGTCTCGTAGACCAGAGCCCGGGGGGCCTGGAGGAGCGCGTGGACTGACGAGACGTTAACAATCGAGCCCCCGCCCGCCCGTTCCATATAGGGCACGGCGTATTTGGCCCCGAGAAAGGCCGCCTTCAGCAGGACCGCCATCTCGCGGTCCCAGGTCTCCTCGCTGACCTCGACCGCGCTGCCGCCGGCGCCACCAGCGGTGGGAGTGTAGGCGTTATTGACCAGGATGGTCACCGTGCCCCAGCGCTGGACGGCGGCCTCGACCATGGCCCGAATGTCGGCGTGCCGACCGACATCGCCGACGAAAACCGCGACCTCGCCTCCGGCGGTGCGGATGGCCTGGGCGGTTCGCTCGGCGGTCTCGCCGTCCAGGTCGACAATGAGGACGCGGGCCCCCTCCTCGGCCAGACGGCGGGCGGTGGCGCCGCCGATGCCCTGGGCGCCGCCGGTGACGATGGCAACGTGTCCGGAGAGCCGTGGCATGGGTTTCCTCCTCGTCTGAGCGTGTTTCCGGAGGTGACCGCCCTGGCGGTCACCAGAGCCATCCCGGGCTACGGGCTGACCAGCGTCAGCTGCAGGGCCGTGACCGAATGCGGCGGCAGGGTCACCGCGACGGTCGTCCCGGCGGCTGGGAACGGCGCGCGTGTGGGGCGGACCCGCTCCGGATCCGCGGCGCTGTTGGCCGCCCGGACGTCGTCGGCGGTCAGCTGCTGATGGAGGCCGCCGTCGATCCGGCCCTCGCCCCGCAGGCTGATCCGGCACTCGATGGCCTCCTCCAGGTGGCGGTTGACCAGGGTCAGCACCAGGGTCCGCCCATCGGCCGACCGCGAGGCGGCGCCGTCGACCAGCGGCAGACGGGCGCTGGTCCCGGCCGGTCCGCTGACGGTGAGTTCGGGTGTCTCCAGGTCGGCGGGGAGGACGCGCTGACCGCGGTGAGCGGCCAGGAGATGGACGGCGTGGTAGGTGGGGGTCAGCCACATGGCGGGCCCGGCCGTCTGAACCACGCACTGGAGGACGTTGACGGTCTGGGCCAGGTTGGCCATGGTCACCCAGTCGGCCCAGCGGACGAACAGATTCAGCGTGCCGGCGGCGACCACCGCATCCTGCATGGTGTTGACCTGCTCCAGCCCGTTCTCGGCCCGGGCCTGGTCGTACCAGGTCCCCCACTCGTCCACCACGATCCCGAGGCGCTTCTGGCCGCCGTCGTAGCTTAAAACGTCGCGGGTCCGACGCAGGTCGGTCTCCAGCTGGAGCGTCGAGGCCAGGAGCCAGTAGTAATCGGCGGCGGTGAAGTCGCGGTCGTGCGGACCGCGAAAATAACGGTGGATCGAGAGATGATCGATGAGGTCCAGCAGGCGGGGATTGCGCTCAACGCCCAGAGCGGCCAGAAAGCGCTGGTTCCAATCGGGAGTGGTGTGGCCGCAGGCGATGAGCTCGATCCGGGACCGGGTTGTGCGGGTGAACGGCTTGAGGTAGGTGGCGAAGCGGCGGTAGGCCGCCGCGTACTCCTCGGGAGTGAAGTGGCCGCCACAGCCCCAGTTCTCGTTGCCCACCCCCCAGTAGCGCACCCCGTAGGGCTCGGGGTGGCCGTGCTGAGCGCGCAACCGGGCGTAGTGGGTCTGGCCGGAGCCATTGCAGTACTCCAGCCAGTTGCGGGCCTCGGTCGGGCTGCCCGAGCCGACGTTCAGGCAGATGTAGGGCTCGGCTCCAATGGCCCGGCAGAGAGCGAGAAACTCGTCGGTCCCGAAATGATTGGGCTCTTCCCCGTACCACCAGAGATTGGTCCGGCGCGGCCGCCGCTCACGGGGGCCGATGCCGTCCTCCCAGTGGTAGTCGTCGGCGAAGCAGCCGCCGGGCCAGCGCAGGACCGGCACCGGCAGGTCGCGCAGGGCGGCCAGGACGTCGGTGCGCAGGCCGTCCTGATTGGGGATCGGGCTCTCCGGCCCAACCCAGAGGCCCTCGTAGATACAGCGGCCCAGGTGCTCGGCGAAGTGGCCGAAGAGGAAAGGGGAAACAAGGGCGCCGGGGCGGTCGATCCACAGCTGCCAGGTCGCCTGGTCGTGAGGCATCGCCTGGTTCTCCTGTGCCGATGGTCGGGAGGTCTGGCAGAGGCACCAGCCGCCCTGATCATAGCGGCTGGCGGAGGCGGTGGCCAGCCCCTTCTCGCGGGATCAGAGGAAGCTCTGGACCAGCGAGCGGGCGATCAGGTGCCAGCCGTCGACCAGGACGAAGAGGAGCAGTTTGAAGGGAAGCGAGATCACCACCGGAGGCAGCATGAGCATCCCCATAGACATCAGGACGCTGGAGACCACGATATCGATGATGAGGAAGGGCAGGAAGAGCAGGAACCCCATCTGGAAGGCGGTTTTGAGTTCGCTGATGATGAAGGCGGGGATGAGGACGTAGGTGGGGATGTCGTCGGCGGTGCGGGGCGGGTCCAGACGGGCCAGGTGGACGAAGAGGGCCAGGTCTTTCTCACGGGTCTGGCGGAGCATGAACTGCCGGATCGGCTGCTCGGCGCGGCGGAAGGCCTCGGCCTGGCTGATCTCGCCGGCCAGGTAGGGCTGGAGGGCCTCGCGGTGGATGGCGTTCCAAGTCGGCGCCATCACGAAGAATGTGAGAAAGAGGGCCAGACCGATGATCACCTGGTTGGGCGGCAGTTGTGGCACGCCGATGGCGTTGCGGACCAGCGACAGGACGATGACGATGCGGGTGAAGGCGGTGAGCATTATGAGGAGCGAGGGGGCGAGCGTCAGGACGGTGAGGAGGAGCAGGACCTGCAGGCTCACCGACAGGTCCTGAGGCGTGCGGGCGGCCTCGACCCCGACCGTGACCCGAGGGAGAGCCAGCGCCGGGCTCTCCGAGCCCGCCGGCGCGCAGCCGGCCAGTCCCAGAAGCGTCAGGCCGATGATCAGCCGGAGTCTAGACCGCGGGATCATCGGGCTCCCTCCCGGTGGTCTGGCCTCGCCAGCGCTGGCCCAGCGCCCGCAGTTCGGCCAGGGCCTCGGCCACCAGGGCCCGGCCGTCGGCCAGGGGGCTGCGGGGGCCCGGACCCGTCGCGCTGGCCGCCGCCAGGGCGGCGGCGAACGGGCCGTTCTGGGCGATCTGCTGGCGCAGGGCCTCGGCCGTGGCGGCGTCGAACTCGGCCAGCGTGGTGAGGTGCTGGCCGGTGGCGCCGATGACCAGGAGTTTGGGACCGACGGCCACGAGGTAGAGCGTGCGCTGGGGGCCCAGCGGCAGCATCTCCAGAACGGTGAGGACGCCCTGCGTGCCGGTCCAGAGACGCCCGCGCAGAAGAAAGCGCCGCAGGGCCCAGGCGCTGAGGTAGATCAGAACGATGACCAGCCCGAGCTTCAGCAGCATCTCCATGGTCAGGCTCCACCAGGGGCCCTCGTCCTGACCAGCCGCCAGTTCGGTGTAACTCCGGAGGTAGCGGCCGTCGGCGGTCTGCGCCAGAACCGGGCTGGCGCTCAGCCCGAGGAGCAGCGCCAGCAGTCCGGCGGGAAGGCG
Source organism: Chloroflexota bacterium (assembly GCA_034433795.1). Taxonomy (GTDB): domain Bacteria; phylum Chloroflexota; class UBA6077; order FW602-bin22; family DAOUAE01; genus DAOUAE01. The sequence continues at coordinate 6,125 of DAOUAE010000053.1, read as the reverse complement.
GTGGAGAGGGAGACCAGGCCAGGACATCGCACCGTCGCCTCTGGTCAGCGCAGCGACTGCGCCCGTTTGGTCGGCGGGATAATATCGACGATCCGCACGCCGAAATTGTCGTCCACCACCACCACCTCCCCTTTGGCGATCAGCCGGTCGTTGACCAGGATGTCCACCGGTTCGCCGTGCAGTTTGTCCAGTTCGATGATCGACCCCGGTCCCAGCGCCAGGATCTCGCCGATGGTCTTGGTCGTCCGTCCCAGTTCGACTGTCACCGTCAACGGCACATCGAGGATGAGATCGATGGCGCTCGGGGCTGTCTCTGCGGGGCCGGGACGCTCCTCCAGCGGAGCGAAGCGGGCCGGTTTGACCACCGGCTCCCCACCCGTCCCAGCCGGCTCCGGACCCAGAACCGACTCCAGCGACGGTGGTCCCCCGCCCGCCGATTCGACCGCCGGGCCCCGCAGGCTGGCGACCAGGAGATCGACCAGCGCGACGGTCAGCAGGTGGAGGACCGTGGTCTCGCCGCTCGGGCTGGTCAGCCGGTACTGCAGGGCGTACAGCGCCTCCTCCGGGGCCAGGAGGAGGCCGGGCAGGTCGGCTGGCAGATCGATCAGACGCAGGCTGGGCTGGGCCAGGTAGAGGCGGTCGTGGGTCAGGGTGGCGAGGTGGGCGTTCAGGACGTCGACCAGCGTCTCCAGCGGTTCGGTCAGACGGCCCAGGTGGGTCAGACTGTCCATCGATTCGGGGGAGAGGTCGATCCCCAGGGTCTCCCCCAGGGTGGGACCGGGCGTGAGCGTCAGCAGCGGCTGGGGGTCCGACCGTTCCCGGCTCATCAGGTAGAGTTCGGCCAGGAGGTAGGGGCCCTGGAGGCGGGCGGCGGTCTCGGCCAGGGTTGTGCGGGTGACCGAGGGGTCCTCCAGGGTCAGCGGACGGTCGAAGGCCGTGCCGAAGAGGCGCAGCCCCATCGTTCGGGCCTTTTCGACCAGCGGCTGGAGTACGCTGAGCGTCTGGTCAAGGGGTCGGTGGACCATGGTTCTCCTCCTCCACGACCGCCACGATGCGGACGGCCAGCCGGTTGCCCACGACGCCGGGATGGGCGCGGAATTTGGGGCGTCCCATCACCAGAACCTCCAGCTCCTGGCGGGTCGAGCGGTCCAGCGGGATCACATCGCCTTTCTGCAGCTGCAGGAGGTCACGGACCGTCAGTTCGGCCGTCCCCAGCCGGACGCTGAGGGTGACAGGCACCCGGTGGAGGTGCTGACGGACCGCTTCCAGTTTCTCCGGCGGGGGCGTTCGGCGGGTGCCCAGCCAGACCTGAGGGGCCAGGCGCGGCAGGACCGGCTCCAGCAGGATGAACGGCAGACAGAGACGGAGCAGGCCGGTGGTATCGCCGAGGCGGACCTCCAGCGTCAGCAGCAGGCAGGTCTCGGTCAGCAGCATGCCCAGCTGGAGAAACTGGGGGTTGAAACTGACCGGCTCCAGGCGGGGGGTGATCTGGACCAGTGAGGCCCAGGTCTCGCGCAGACCGGTCACCATCTGCCAGACCAGCCCTTCGAGCAGGGTGATCTCCACGTCGGTCAGTTCGCGGGCCTTCGTGAGGATCCGTCCGGGACCGCCGAGCAGGCGGTCGACCATAATCAGAGCCAGCCCTGGCTGGATCTCCAGCAGGGCCCGGCCGGGCAGCGGCTCCAGTTGCAGGGGATAGAGGACGGTGGGGGTGCCGGCCTGCCGGAGATACTCCTCCAGGCTGATCTGCTCGAGGGAGAGGAGGGTCACCGTGGTGATCGCCCGGAGGTGGGCGGCCAGAACGGTCTCCAGGTGGCGCACAAAACTGTCGTGGAGCAGCTCGATGGCCCGGATCTGGTCGCGGGAGAACTTCTCAGGGTGACGGAAGTTATAGGGTTTGACCGGTCGGCTGGTGGCCGCAGGAGCCGCGCCGCTCTTCCCCTCGGGGGTCAGCGCGGCCAGCAAGGCGTCGATCTCCTGTTGGGAGAGGATCGGCTGGCTCATCGCCTTCCCTCACTGCACCACAAAGTCGGTAATGTAGACGTTCGTCACCACTTCTTCTCCGTGCAGGGCCTCGTTGATCCGGTCCTTCAGCTCCTGCTTGAGGCGCTCTTTGCCCTCGGGCGTGGCGATATCGGCGTAACTCTTGCTGCTCAGCAGCATGGTGACGGCGTCTTCGATCCGGTGGGCGCAGCAGGCCCGGATGTCACCATCGAATTTCTTGTAGTAGGCTTTCTGGGCCGCCTCGTCGCGGGGCACCGGCTCTTTCGCCTGGAACTCGATGGCCAGGCTGACCCGCAGGTAGCGTCGGCCGCCGGCGTCGGCCAGGTTGACGATCCGGTCTCTGATTGTGTAGACCGGGCCGGGCTGGCCGGCGGCGGTGGCGACCGAGGCCGGGGGTTTCGGCGCGGTCCGTCCAGACGGCAGGACCACAGTCAGAAGCAGCCCGACCGCCAGTCCACCGATGGCGATGCCGGCCAGCAGACCGAGGAACACCTGACGGAGAAATCCTCTCAGCATCGGCGGCCCTCTCAGCGTGGGCTGGTCTCCGGAGTCTGGATAAAGACCTCGATACGGCGGTTGCGGGCCCGGTTCTCCCGCGTATCATTGGGGGCCACCGGGCGGAGGTCAGCGTAGCCGGCGATGCTGAAGCGGTCGGCCGGCAGGCCTTCGACCTCCAGGAAATAGCGCAGGACGGCGGCAGCCCGGGCGGTCGAGAGCTCCCAGTTGCTCGGGTACTGGGGACTGGAGAACGGCAGGTTATCGGTATGCCCCTCGATCTGGACGTGGCCGGGCGTGGTCCGCAGGGCGTAGGCCAGGCGATGCAGCACCTCGCGGCCCTCGGGGGTCAGCTCGGCCTGACCGGAGGGGAAGAGGAGCGAGCCGGAGAGGCGCACGACCACGCCCTCACGGCGCAGGCCGACGCTGATCTCCTCGGTCAGGCCCTGCTGGCTGGCGAACTGGCCGATCTCGTCGGCGATCCGCTGGTAGGGGGCGAGTTCGATCGTGCCGAAGCGCCCACCGCGGCCCAGCACGTAGCCGGTCGACTGCTGGCCCAGCATCACCCCCACATTGAAGGCCTCGGCCAGCGAGACGGCGAGCTGGCTGAACTTCTCGCGGTCCACCTTCGACTGGGCGTAGAGGATGATGAAGAAGACGTTGAGCAGCGTGATCATATCGGCGTAGGTCAGCAGCCAGCGCATCATGCCGGCGCCTTCGTGCCCCCCACCGCCACCACCGTGCTCGTCGGCGGCGGTGCGTCGGCGGTTGGATCCCAGTGCCATCGCTGCCTCCTCTGGTCAGGTGCGGGTCGCCTCGGCCGGCTGGGCCGGGGTCTGAGCCGGCGTTGAGGCGGGGCCGGCCTGCCGTGCCGCCGGCGGGAGGAACCCCTCCAGTTTGCTCCGGATGATCCGCGGGTTCTCGCCGGACTGGACGGCCATGACTCCTTCGAGCATCAACTGACGCAGCAGGACCTCCTGTTCGGTGCGCTGTTTGAGTTTGTTGGCCAGGGGCAGCCAGAAGAGATTGGCCGTCAGGATGCCGTAGAAGGTCGCCACAAAGGCCACCGCCACAGCGTGGCCCAGTTCCGAGGGGTCCTCCAGCCGTTGCAGCACCCCCACCAGGCCCATCACCGTGCCGATGATGCCCATGGTCGGGGCGTAGCCGCCGGCGGCCTCGAGGACCTTGGTGGCCTCGGTATGCCGCTTCTGCATCAGTTCGATATCGATCTCCAGGACGCTGCGGATGAGTTCCGGTTCGGTGCCGTCGACCACCAGCTGCACGCCCTTCCGCAGGAAGGGGTCGGGCAGCGACTCCTCCTCTTCCTCCAGGGCCAGCAGGCCCTCGCGGCGGGCCTTATCGGCCAGGCGGACAAAGATCTCCACGATCTCGGCGGCGCTGATCGGCTCTCTGTAGAAGAACGATTTCTGGATCGCCCGTGGCACCAGCAGGACCTGACGCAGAGGGAAGCTGATGAGAACGGCGCCGACAGTGCCGCCGACGACGATCATAAAGGCGGAGTCCTGGATGAAGGCCTGAGGACCGCCGCCCTCGCGAAACATGCCGTAGCCGATGCCGATCAGGCCGATGAGCAGACCGAGTGCTGTCGACAGGTCCACCGTGCTCTCCTCCTGCCTGACCTCAGCGGGCCGGCTCCGAGAGGATGATCGGCCCGCGCAGGATCCGCTGTTTGTAGGCGATGACGCGCTCCACCACTTCCTCGGGTGATTCGCGCACGATCAGTTTCTTGTGGGTCGTGAGGGAGAGCATGGTGTCGGGGGTCGCCTCGATGGCCTCGATGAGGTCGGCATTGAGATAGAACTCGCTGCCGTCCAGCCGGGTCAGCCGGATCACGCTGTCACCTCGTTTCGGTCGGCCGTGCTCGCCCCTATGCTAGGGCGGCTCCCCCGGTTCGGATGATCCGGGAAATCCCTAAATTCGCGGTGGGTCGCCTGTAAAACGGTCACCCCGGTCCCTCCGTGGTCTGTACCTAAGTACATTGTACACTGGCGAGCGCGCAGCGCACAGTCCGAACCTTTGCCCGCGAGGGCTTGCCGGCCGTTGCTATAATTACTAGTGGGCTGGAGCACCGGGGTCGGAGTGAGGTCAGCGGGCTCCGGCCTGGAGTCTATGTTACGCGCGGCGTGCGCTTTACTGGCAGTTTTCCTCTTCACCGTCCTGGACGATCTCATCGCCCTCCTCTTCTTCGACCACCTGTGGCCTGGCTGGCGCTCCCACTGGATCGCGATCACCACCGCTTTTCTCCCCATCGCTCTCCTCGGACTGGTCGTCGCCCTCTTTGGGGTTCGGGCGCAGCGTCTGCAGCCGGTCACCGGGCCTGGCGTTCTACCGGGGCGGACGGGGGCGGTCCTGGCGGCGATCACTCCGGACTGCCCGGGTCAGGTCTGGGTGAGCGGCGAGATCTGGCGGGCCCGGAGCGACGAGCCGATCGGGGTGGGCGAGCGGGTGGTCGTCCTGGCGGTCGAGGGACTGACGCTGTATGTGCGGCGGGGCCCCGGTAGCCGGACGGCCGGCTAGGTGATGCGCCTCTTCGACATCAGCCGGCCGCTCGGTCCGCACACCCCGGTCTATCCGGGCGATCCGGTACCGGAGATGGTGCGGCTTTCGCCGCCCGGGTGGCCGGCGGTCAGCCGGCTGACCCTGACCACGCACACGGGCACGCACCTGGATGTGCCGGCCCATCTGATTCCCCGCGGCCGGACGGTGGACGAGATCCCGCTGGAATGGCTCATCGGTCCGGCCCAGGTGGTGGAGTGCGGGGAGCCGGTCATCCGGCCCGGTGACCTGGCCGGGCGGGTGCGCGCTGATGTCGGCCGGCTGCTTCTCAAGACCACGGTCGGTCCGGACCCCGGCACGGCCTTCCTGATGCCGGAGACCGCCGACTGGCTGGTTGACCAGGGCTACCGGTTGGTGGGGATCGACAGTCTTTCGGTCGATCCGGTGGGCAGTTCCGGGCTGCCGGCCCACGAGCGTTTGCTGGGAGCGGGGGTGCTGATCCTGGAGGGGCTGGACCTGAGCGGCGTCCCGGCCGGGGTCTATCTCCTGGTGGCTCTGCCGCTAAAGGTGGCCGGGGGCGATGGAGCGCCGGTGCGGGCGGTGCTGGTGGCGGGCTGGCCTGGGGCGGTCTGACGGACCGGGTCGAAGCGCTCGCGGTCGTGCGCGGACGGTTGAGTCCTGGCGCGGGTTGGGAGACCGTTCCCGGTGCGACACGGGTGATGCGATGGGGGAGTGGCCCGGGGCGGGGACGGTTGCACCGGCGGGCGTGGCTGGCGTATAATCAGAGCTGGAGGCAGGGTAGCTCAGCGGTAGAGCGGGGGACTCATAAGCCCTGGGTCGGGGGTTCGAATCCCTCCCCTGCCACCCCAACGGCCCGCTAGAGCGGGCCTTTTTGTCTGGGCGTGGAACAGTCCACCGGACTGTTCCACGGGCGAGCGCGGCGCCCGGCCGACCTCAGACTGGTGTGGGAAGAGTGTGGGAAGGCCGAGCTGGACCGGCGGCGGAGGCTCGGCCAGACTGCGGGCCTCAGGGTCGCCCCACCGGCCCTCTCCTCCCCTGGGGCACCCACCACACCGCCCGGCTCTCTCTGAAAATGCGCTGCCCCAGCC
>DAOUAE010000052.1:0-22375 GCA_034433795.1 Chloroflexota bacterium | reverse complement strand
GTCCTAATCGCACCATAGTGGGATTGAAACGGCGCAGCAGGGGCGATGCAGGGGAAAGCAAAGCAAGTCCTAATCGCACCATAGTGGGATTGAAACGCAAAAATCTCGTCAACGAGCACCGGTGCGTCCTCATCGCACCATAATGGGGAGGGGACTCCAGGCCTCCCTCTGGGCCCTCTCTGGGCCTCTTCTGGGCCCCCACTCTGGGTCCCTTCTGGGTCCTCCTTGGGCCCCCATCTGGGTCCCCCTTCTGGGCCCCCGGTTCTCTTCACTTCAACATAAAAAGGATCGAAATCGAAACAAAAAAGGGGACGCTGTCGGCGTCCCCGCATCGTTGCCGAGCAGGCGCGACCGTGAACCTGGACCCGGCCTACACCGCAACCAGGCCGTGGTGGGCGTCGATCTCGCGCTGGTACCGGTCCAGCGCCCCGCTCTCGACCTCCGCCAGCGTCACCGCCCGCCCGGCCAGGCCCGACTCAAAGGCGGCGTAGACCAGCGCCACCGCCCGCTTGCCCACCTCACCGGTCACCTCGGGCGGCTGCCCGGTCCGCAGACATTCGCCAAACTCGTGGTACTCCAGCGCCAGAATCTTCGCATCGGTCTCGGGGAAGGGGAACGTGTAGGTCCAGACCCGCTCGCCCCCAAATAACTGGGCGGCCAGCGGCTGCAGCCGGTAACTGGGAGCGTAGTCCAGAATCTGTTCGTCGGCGATGCGCCGGCCATCGGCCCGGTAGAGCACTATCGGCCGGCCGTTCCGGTCACCGGGCAGCTCCAGACAGCCCTGCGAGCCGTAGATCACCCGCTGGTGCAGCGGCCGCCCGTGACCGGCACGGTGAAAGACCCACTGGCCGATGACCCCGTTCTCGTACCGCAGGTAGGCGAAAAGGGCGTCCTCGCCGGTGGCCTCGACCACCGCCGGCACCTGGTCCGCCCATTTGGCGTAAAAGCCTCCCGGACCACCGGTGTCGCGTTTGTAGCGGTAGCGCTCGTAGAGCCGGGCCTCGCCGTAGACCTCGCGGACCGGTCCCAGATAGTACATGAGCAGGTCGGCGTGATGAACGCCGGCATCCAGCGTCAACGCCCCGGTGAATTTATTGTGCCGCCAGGGGGTGATGAAGAGCGTGTTTCCCCCACCGATGCTCATCTCCAGAATCAGCTGCGGCTGGCCGATGGCCCCGTCCACCAGCAGCGCCCGGGCCAGACGGTTGATCGGGTCGCGCCGGTAGTTCTCGGCCACCGAGAGGATCCGGCCGCTCTGCCGGGCCGCCCGCAGAACCAGGTCGCAGCCCCGGATGGTGATGGCCAGGGGCTTTTCGACCATGGTGTGCAGCCCCGCCTCCAGACAGGCGGCCGCCACCCGGTGGTGCGACCCGGTGTCGGTGGTGACACTGGCCCCCTGAAGCCCGTCCACCGCCCGGACCATGGTCGCCAGATCCGTGAAGACCCGCGGCCGCTCGCCCAGCAGCGTCGTCGCCTCCTCGGCCAGATCCTCAGCGTTTCGGGGATTGAGGTCGCAGACCGCCACCAGGCGCACATTGTTGAAGTCGCTGCGGGCCAGGGCGGCCAGACCGGTCAGGTGCCGGCGGCCCATGCCGCCACAGCCGATGAGGGCGATGGGGATCCGCTCCACAGTCCGCTTCCTCCCGGCGGTCTCCAGACGGCCTGGCGGGCCGGGACCCGTGAACACCGACCCGCCAGACCGTCCGCCCCATTATATCCCTCAGCCCGGTCGCCGACAACCGGGCCCTGTGGTATGATCCAGCCGTGAGCACGCTGGTCATCGTCGGACTGGGCCCCGGCCGCCGCCGCTATCTGACCGAGGCCGCCCTGACCGCCCTGCGCCGGGCCCGCACCGTCTATCTCTGGCACGCCCGCGACCGCCTGCTCGACCCGCCGCCTGGCGTGACGTTCGAATCGTTCGACGATATCGACGAAACCGCCCTCGGCCCCGAGGAGGCGGCGACGCTCGTGGTGAGCCGGCTGCTCAGCCTGGTTCAGCCGGGCCGTCGGCTGGTCTTCGCCGTGCCGGGCCATCCGCTCCTGGGCCAGCCGGTGGTGCCGCTGCTCCAGGCGCGGGCGGCTGAGGCCGGCGTCGCGGTCGAGATCATCCCCGGGCTGAGCCCGCTCGATCTGGTCCTGCCGTTTCTGCAGCCGCCGCCTCTCCAGACCCCCTGGCAGGTGGTTCCGGCCAGCTGGGCGGCGGGCTGGCCGCTCGCGGATGTCTTCACCGCCGGCCGTCCCTGGGACCCGACCCGGCCGGTGCTGCTGACCGATCTGCGCCAGCCGGGCGATCTGGAGGCCCTGCGCCCCCGGCTGGCGGCGCTGTATCCGCCGGACCACCCGGTGCGGCTCATCGCCCTGTCGCCCGACGGTCCTCAGGTCCACGACCGGACGGTGGCCACACTCACCCCCGATCTGCCGCTGCCGGCCTACCTGGCCGGCCGGCCGCTGGATCCGCTCGACGACCGGCGCTCGCTGGAGGCCGTCTGGCGGCTGGTGGCCTGGCTGCGGGGGCCCGCGGGCTGTCCCTGGGACCGGCAGCAGACCAACCAGTCGCTCAAGATGCCGCTGCTGGAGGAGGCGGCCGAGGCGGTCGAGGCGCTGGACCAGGGCGACTGGCCAGCGGTGGCCGAGGAGCTGGGCGATCTCCTGCTGCTGGTGCTGATGCACAGCCAGATCGCCGCCGAGGCCGGGCGCTTCCGGGTCGAGGATGTCTGCGCGACGCTGACCACCAAACTCATCCGCCGGCATCCCCACGTCTTCGGCGACCGACCGCTGCCCGACGCCGAGACGGTGCTGCGGACGTGGGAGGCGATCAAACGGGCCGAGCGGGGACCGACCGCCTCGGCGCTGGGGGAGATACCGGCGGCGCTGCCGGCGCTGCTGGCCGCCCAGACGCTGGTCCGGCGGGCGCTGCGGGCCGGGCTGCCGGCGCCGGCGCGCGAGTGGCTGCTCACGGTGGTCAGCCAGGGGCTGGCGGCGCTGCCGACCGAGCCCCAGCCCGAACGCCGGCGCGCGCTTCTGGGACGGCTGCTCCTGGCCATCGCGGCGCTGGCCCGGCTGGCCGATCTGGAGGCGGAGGAGGCCCTGCGGGCGACCGTCCGGGAGGCGGCGGCGGCCTTCCGGCAGTTAGAGGAACGGCTGCGGGCGGCCGGGCGCGAGCTGGCGGCCCTTTCGCCCCAGGAGGGGGCGGCCTGGTGGCGCGCGCTTCTGGAGAGCCCGCCGGCTCCCGAGGCTGGCCCCTCCGGATCCCGCTGAGCCGCGGGCCGGTTCCGACCGCCCGGTCGTCCGCCGGATGCGGGGCGCCGGCCGTGGTCGGGACTCAGCCGGGGGGCGCGGGGGCGGTCTGGCGGGCGGGGGTGGTGGGCGGCTGGGGTTTGAGGCAGCAGTGCAGGATCTCGTAGACCGCGATCCCGAAGGCCATCGCCACGTTGAGCGAGTTGCCCATGCCGTACATCGGGATCTCGACGGCGAAATCCACCTCGGCCAGGACGGCGTCCTCGACCCCTTCGCGCTCGTGGCCCAGGATGAGGCAGAGAGGGAAGCGGTAGGGGGCCTCGGTGAAGGGCAGGCTTTCGTCGGTCTGTTCGAGGGCCACGATCTGGACGCCCTGGGCCTTGAGGTGGCGGACCACGGTGAGGGCGCTGGGCTGGTACTCCCAGGGGACGAACTGGACCGTCTGGATGGCGGTTTTGGCGATGACGCGGCCGGCCCGTTCGGCCACCCAGGGTGGGCGGGGGTCGTCGGGGAGTGGGGGATAGCCGGTGATGCCGCAGAGGTAGAGGCGGGCGACGCGGGCGGCGTCGCAGAGGCGGAAGATCAGGCCGACGTTGAGCAGGCTGCGGATGTTATCGCAGACCACGTAGATCGGGTGGCGGGGCCAGCGGGCGAACTCTTCGGGCGAGGGTTTGGCCGCCACCAGTTCGGCGGTGGTGAGTTTGCGCATTGTGGCTCCGGCCAGCGGCCCGGTTCGGGTGGGCTTTTTTTCATCATACCACAGGCGGGCGCCCCCAGGGGCCGGGAGGGCGGCCGGCCTGGGGGCGGGTGGGGGTGGCCGGGGGGTCAGGGGCGATGGAGTGGCAGGCGGAGGACCTGGCCGGGGTAGATGAGGTCGGGGTTGGCCAGGTGGTTTTCGGTGGCCAGGGTGAGGGCGGTGGTGCCGTAGCGGCGGGCGATGGCCCAGAGCGTCTCGCCGGGGGCGACGATATGGACGGGCGGGTCGTCGCGGGATCCGCCCCGGCTGGCGAGGGTGAGGGGGCGGTCGGCCGGGTCCAGGGTGGCTGGTGGGTCGACCACTTCATAGCGGACCCAGAGGCGGCCACGGGAGGGTGGGGCCAGGCGGCTGAAGGCGGCGTAGGAGAGGTCGAGGGCGTGGGCGAAGAGGCCGCGGTCGCGGACCTGGACCAGGATAGAGTGGCCGTTCTGGGGATTTTCGACGCGGAGCCAGGTGCCGAGGGGGAGCTGATTGGCGGCGGCGATGGTGGGGTCGTACATATCGAAGATCTGGCCGTTGGCCATGCGCTGGCCGTGGAAATCGGCGCCATACCAGGTGGCCCAGCCCTCGGCGGCCAGTCCATCGGCCACCAGGGCCAGGCCCAGGCTGGTGGCGGCGACCAGCGCCGCCAGACGGTAGGGCATACTACACCTCCATGGAGACGACTTGTGGGGCGGGTCGGGCCGCCAGAGCAGGCGCCCGCCCGTCCGCACCACCCAGTTTACTATAACCACCCCGCGGGTCAAGGGAACAGGCCACAGTTGACGTAAGGGATTGCTCCTACCAGCCAGCCAGGAGGCTGACGGTTGGTCTCGGCGGTGGCGCGCCGGGGCGCCGCCGGCGGCCCGGGCGGAGGGAAACGCGTGCGGACTGGTCGCCCGGGACCGGATGCGGTACGATGCGGGTGCGGGAGGTGGCTATGGATCCGCTTCCGGTGGTGCGCTTTGTCGGGCCGTCGGGTGCGGGGAAGACCCGGCTGCTGGAGGGGTTGATCCCGCGGCTGCAGGCTCAGGGCTGGCGGGTGGGCGTGGTCAAGCACCACCACGCTGGCCGGCTGGCGCTGGACCGGCCGGGGAGCGACAGCCACCGGCTGACCACCGCCGGGGCCCAGGCGGTGGTTCTCAGCAGTCCGGAGCAGCTGGTGCTCCTGACCCGTCCCGAAGCCGGCGACCGGCTGGCCGAGGCCGTCGCTCTCCTGGCCAACCGGGTGGATCTCATTCTGGTCGAGGGCTACCGGCAGGCCAGCGGGCCGGTCGTGCTGGTCCCCGGCCCGGCCGGCGACTGCCCGCCGTTCCAGGGAGAAGTGCTGGCGGTCTACTGGCCGCCCGCGCGGGGAGCGCCCCGGGGGCTGGCGACGGGCCCCTGGCCCCGGGTGGCGACGCCGCAGGATCTGGTGGCGGTGCTGCGGCCCTGGCTGGCCCGGTGAGGGCCGATCCGCCCCCCTGGAGCGGCCTGCCGGTGGGCCCGGAGACGATGGGCGGCGGCGGAGGGGCGAGCAGCGTGGAGGCCTCTGACCATGGCGGAGCGGCGTCTTCTGGTGTCGGCGGCGGTGCTGGCGGGAGGCCAGAGCCGGCGGATGGGGCAGAACAAGGCCTTCCTGCGCCGGCCCGACGGCCGGCTGTTCATCGAGGCCGTGCTGGCGTGCCTGGAGGTGGTCAGCGACGACCGGCTGGTGGTGGCCGGGGATCTGGCGCCCTACGCCGGGCTGCCGGCCCGGCTGGTGGCGGATCGGTTTCCGGGACAGGGACCGCTGGCCGGGGTCCACGCGGCGCTCCGGGCGGCGCGGCACCGGTGGTGTCTGGTGGTGGCCTGTGATCTCCCCTGGCTGGAGCCGGGGGTGCTCCGGGCGCTGGTCGGGGCCCCCCGGCCGGCGGGTGTGTGGGCGGTCGTGCCCCGGCTGGGGGGACGGCCGCTGCCGGTGGTGGGGCTGTACCATCGGCGCTGTGCGCGGGTGGCGGAGCGGCTGCTGGGGAGCGGGCAGCGGCGTCTGGGGGACCTCCTTCAGGCGGTCCCGGTGCTCTTTCTGGACGACGACTGGTGGCGGCGTCATGATCCGACGGGACGGGCGCTGTGCGATGTGGACACGCCGGCCGACCTGGCCGCGCTGTGGGAGGGCAGACCGGGGTAGACCGGCCGGCGCGGGCGGTCCGCCGAAGGCGGGGCGGGAAATTTTCATTGACAGAGCGGCCGACTGTCTGCTATCGTCCAGACCGGGAGGTCGCCACCGGAGGAGAGTCTATGCCCAAACGCCGGCGCACCCGCCTGGACGGCCGCACCTGGCTCCAGTACTCTATTAGCGTCTGGGCCGATATTAAAAAATCCCCCGAGGAACAGGCCCTCGGCCACCCGGCCCTTTACCCTGCCGAACTGGTCCGCCGTCTCCTGGCCTGCTACTTCTGGGAGGACTGGGGCGTGGTCCTGGACCCCTTCGTCGGCACCGGCTCGACCCTGGTCGCCGCTGCCCAGGCCGGCCTCTCTGGCGTCGGCTTCGAGATTGTCCCCCGCATCGCCCAGATCGCCCACCGCCGCCTGACCGGCATCCAACTCCCCCTCGAAACCCAGCCCCGCCCCCCCCTGACCGCCACCCTCATCACCGCCCCTCAGCCGCTTCACTTCTCGCCCGAAAGCCAGACCCTGGTCGTCGTCCAGGACGACGCCCGCCGCCTCGGCGCCTACCTCGAACCCGCCACCGCCGATATCCTCATCACCTCTCCCCCGTACTGGGCCATCCATACGCGCGACCGCTCAGTCGACCGCAAACAGGCCCGCCCCTACTCCGACCAGCCCGATGATCTGGGCAATATCCAGGACTACGCCACCTTTCTCGACCAGTTGAGCCGAGTCTTTCAGGCTGCTCACACCGCTCTCAAACCCGGCGCCTACGCCATCGTCAACGTGATGGACCTCCGCTCAGGCGCCCGTTTCCTCCCCTACCACGCTGACCTGATCCAGCGTCTCCAGACCATCGGCTTCGCTCTGCAAGACATCATCATCTGGCATCGAGGCCACGAGTACAACAATCTCCGCCCCATCGGCTACCCGTACAAGTTCATCGTGAACAAGGTCCACGAATACCTGCTCATCTTCCAGACCGAGCCCACCGATGCCCAGCGGCTACCTTGACCCCGATGTCGCCTATCTTCTGGGCCTGCTGGTCGCCCGGGGCGAACTCCAGGACACCGGCGACATTCAGCGTATCATCGTCCACTTCCCCCGCGCTGCTCTCCAGGCCGTCGGCACCAGCCCGCCCGCCGATGCCGCCCGCGAGATCCGCCTGGGCCTCGAAGAGGTCCGGGAACGGCTCCTGAACCTGACCGGCGGTGATATCCGCACCGTTGAGGGTCAGGAGAGCATCGACCTGGTCGTCCGTCTGACTCGCCCCACCACGACCTGGCGCAATCTGCAGGCCCTGCTCGACCATCAGACCCATTTCAGCCGCTTCCCGGTCCCGGCCCCCCTGCGCGATCCTCTCACGCCGGTTGCGGTCGTCCGTGAGTTCCTGCGCGGCTTCGCCGATGTGGCCGGCGATGTCCGGCCGGCCAACCGCGACTGGAGTGGACGCCACCGGGTGCGGCTCAACGTCCTGAACTACCCGGGCACCTGGACCACGCCGGTCCACCTCTGCGGGCTGCTCCAGGAGCGCCTGGCTGTCCCGGTCCCCAACATTATCTGGGGCCACCCTAATCTGCGCCGCGCCTGGCGCGAACACCAGCTCAATATCTACGCCGACGATTTTCTGACCGTCGGCTTCTCGTTCCCGTTTAAGCAACGGGCTCTGGAGGAACTGGCCGCCTTCAACCGTCAGCGGTTCCCCGACCGGCAGACCTCACCCTGCCCTGGCGAACGACCGCTGCGCGGCGCCAAACCGCTTGACCCCGAGGAACAGAACGCCGACCGGCTGCCCTCAGCCCTGGTCGGCCGCCATGCTGATGCCTACTGGCAGATCTGCCGGGCCCTGGGCTGTCCACGGCGACCCCTGCCCGGCACCACCCCACCCCCGCTTCCGCCGGAACTGGAGAGCGAGATGGAGAGCGAGACCTGAGCCATGGCCATTCCCAGCGAGGCCGTCCTCTACCCGGCCGTATGCCGCTGGCTGCAGACCTTTCTTCACGGCCGTTTCCCCCGCGCCACGGTCGCGGTCTATGACACGCACGCCGTCTTCCTCAACCACTTCATCGCCCAGCACGGCCTGGACCGCCTCTTTCCAACCGCTATCTGGCAAGCCTACGAGATCAAGGTCGACCTGACCGCCCTTGTCTCCACCGCCCGGCAGACCGCTCTCGTCTTCGTCGAGTGCAAACGCACCCGCCTCTCGCTCCGAGACCTCGCCCAGCTGCTGGGCTACGCCCGGGTAGCCCGGCCCCAGCTGGCGCTGCTCCTCTCCCCAGCCGGTCTGAGCGACGCGCTGCAGAGCCTGCTGGCCACCTACGGCCGGCTGGACCTTCTGGAGTACGACTGGCCGCCCCATCAGGCCCCGCGCCGCCTTATCATCGGACGCTGGCAGGTCAGCAGCGCCAGCCCCGACCGCTCCGCTCTCTGGCCACCCGGCAGCCTCTAAAAAATACCGGGGGCGACGAGCGCCCCCGGGGCGGTCGACCGTGACCAAAAGTCGTCTCAGCCCTTGACGGCCCCGGCCGTCAGCCCGGCCACGTAGTGCTCGACAAAGAAACTGTAGAACAGCGCCACCGGCACCGAGCCCAACAGCGCCCCGGCCATGAGCGACCCCCAGAAGAACACATCCCCCTTCACCAGCTCGGTCACCACCCCCACCGGAATCGTTTTGATCTCGGTCGAGGTGGTGAAGACCAGGGCGTAGATGAACTCGTTCCAGGAAAGCGTGAAGGCGAAAATCCCCGCCGACAAAATCCCCGGCAACGCCAGCGGTAGCGCAATACGCACCATCGCGCTCAGCCGGCTGGCCCCATCAATCAGCGCGCTCTCCTCCAGCTCCCGCGGAATGCTCTTGAAATAGCCCATCAGCAGCCAGGTGCAGAACGGAATGAGAAACGTCGGATAGGTCAGAATCATCGACCACAGGGTATTCGACAGCCCAAGCCACCGCACCACCTTGACCAGCGGCAGAAAGAGCAGCGTCTGCGGCACCAGATAGGTCACAAAGATCGCCACCCCCAGAACCGTCCCACCGACAAAACGCAAGCGGGCCAGCGAGTATCCGGCCAGAATGCCACAGAGCAACGAGATAGTGGTCGAGGAGACGGTGATGATCAGGGTGTTGGTCGCCCACTTGAGGAAACGCGTCTGGGTCAGAAGATAGATATAGTGCTCCAGCGTCGGCTGCGTGACCAGAAACTGCGGCGCGTTGAGATCGTAGAGCTCACGGTTGCTTTTAATCGAGGTGATGAACATCCAGTAGAAGGGGAAGAGCGTCACAATTACCGCCAGCCCCAGCGGCAGATAAAGCGCCAAAAAGCGCCGGTAGCCCTTGAGGGCCCCGGCCGGGGTCGAGCGCGCCCGTGCCACCGTCACCGCCATCGTCGCTACTCCTGTCGTCGCAGATAGCCCAGCAGACCCGCCACCGTCGCCAGCAGGAAGGGGAACATAAAGAGCGAGATCGCCGCGCCTTCACCCAGTCGACCGGCATTGATGGCCGTCTGGTAGGCCAGCGTGCCGAACAGATGGGTCGAATTGGCCGGCCCCCCACCGGTCAGCACGTAGGGCAGCTGGAAGTCGGCGATCGTCCAGATAAGCGAGAAGAGGACCACCACCAGCAGCACCGGCCGGACCAGCGGCAGCGTCACGTAGCGGAAGCGCTGCCAGGCCGAGGCGCCGTCAACCGCCGCCGCCTCGTAGAGCTCCTGGTTGATGGTCTGCAGCCCGGCCAGCAGACAGATGGCGAAGAACGGCACGCCCCGCCAGATGTTGGCGATGATGAGGGCGACCATCCCCCAGGTCGGGTGCCCCAGCCAGTTGATGCCCCGCGGCCCGATGGCCAGCAGCTCGCCAATGGCCGTGGCCGCCAGCAGCGGCGCCAGCCCGCTCCGGACCAGCACCCAGTTGGCGATGCTGTAGGTCGAGTCGAAGAGCCACTTCCAGGCGATGGTGCTCAGCGCCGTCGGCACGATCCAGGGGAGAAGCAGCACCGCCCGCACCAGATTGCGGGCCCGGATCTCCTGGTTCAGGAGAATGGCCAGCGCCAGCCCGAAGATCGCTTTGAAAAAGACCGTCACCACCGTGTAGATAATGGTGTTGCGGAAGGTCTGCTGGAAGATCTGGCTCTGCCACTGGCTCCGGAAGTTGGCCAGACCGACAAACTCCCCCGCCTGGGCCACCGTCTCGCTGCTGACCGCCAGCCAGATCCCCACCCCGAAGGGGTACACAATGAAGATCAGGAGAATCAGCACCCCCGGCAGACAGAGGAGCCAGCCGAGAATCCGCTCCTGCTCCAGCCAGGAGAGACGGACGCCCCGGGGCACTGCCACCGCCACGCGCCGTGTGACCATTCCCAGGCTCCCTTCCGTCACCCGCCCACGGTCCCACCAGCCATTCCGCCGACGGGACGGGGCCCCTCAGAGTTTATGAATGCGCTTGAGTTCGCCCTCGGCCCACTGCATCACCGCCCTGGGGTTCTCCCCCTGGACCACCTTGGCGAACATGTCGACGATGATGTACTTCGAGCCGACCTCGGTGGCCGCCGGGCTGGGCGAGGCCGGGTAGCCGTACCATTTGCTGAGGTGGCCCACCTGCTTGTACGGCTCCATCTTGGGGTCGGTGGTCGGCCACATCTCCGGCGTCTCGCCCTTCCGATACGGGGCCTGGGTGTAGCCCTTGCCCTGCTTCATAAAGTCGGCGAACGTCGCCGGACTCATCAGATAGGTCAGGAACTGCCGGGCCGGCTCCGGGTTCTTGACATAACTTGGGATGCCGGCGGCGAAGGGCAGAGCCAGCATGAACTGCCCCTTGGGGCCTTTGGGCAGGAGCGCGTGGTTGGAGTCTTTGGCGATGTCGGGGGCCTGCTTCTGGGCGGCCACGTAGATCGAGGCCCCGTTCAGCGTCGCCCAGATCTGGCTGGCCAGATAGGCCCGGTTGTTGCTCGAGTCATCCCAGGAGAGGCACTGGGG
Organism: Chloroflexota bacterium; assembly: GCA_034433795.1. Lineage (GTDB taxonomy): Bacteria > Chloroflexota > UBA6077 > FW602-bin22 > DAOUAE01 > DAOUAE01. Next base: position 11,302 of record DAOUAE010000052.1, on the reverse strand, counting down.
GTCGGAGACAGCGTCGAACCATTTCTTGAAGGCCACCAGCGCCTCTTCGGTCTCGGGGCTGTTGATGGTCACTTTGGTGCGCTCGGGGTCGGTTTCCGCCCCCCCAAACGACCAGAGGAAGGGGTAGACAAAGGTCGGCGGGTCGCCGAACGAGTGGCCCAGGGCCTGACCGACAAACACCCCTTTCTTCTTTTTGACCGCCTCACCGACCTTCGTGTACTCGTCCCAGGTGGTGGGGAACTGCTCGGCGCCGCTCCCCTCGCGCATCCAGGACTCACGGTAGACGATGGCATTGCCCAGGATGCCGAAGGGCACCGCGCGCCATTTGCCCTGGACAAAACTGTTCTGTTTGAGGGCCTCGTACCAGCCGCCGCCCTCGCTGCCGATCTTCTCGGCGATATCCGAGACATCGTAGAGCTTCTCGGCGTACAGGTGCGGCCAGGTCCACTGGAGGATGCTGATATCGGGGCCGGCCCCGGCCTGAAGCGCCGCCACCACCTTGGGCTGGACCTCATTGCCGCTGACCAGTTCGACGGTCAGCTCCACCCCGTTGGGCCGGGCCCAGGTGTTGACCAGCGTCTCTTTGAACCATTTGTCCTCTTCGGGCACGAAACTGGTCCACCAGAGCAGATGCAGTCGGGCCCCCTGGAGGGCGGCCGCCGGCCGGGCCGTTGGGGTGGGCTGGGCCGCCGGGGTGGGAGTCGGCTGGGCTGGTTTGGCCGCCGGCGTCGGGGTCGGCGCCGGGGCTGGCGTGGGCGTGGGCGCCGGCGCGGGCGCGCAGGCCGCCGCCAGCGGAGCGGCCAGAGCCGCCAGGGCGAGGCCCTGCAGGAAACGACGACGCAGCACCGGTCTGACCATCATCAGACTCCTCCCTCTATTCCCACCGTTTGCCCTGATTATAGCCGCTGTCGACCGATTGTCAAGGGAGCCGGTCGCTGGCCAGAAACACCTGGCAATGAGAGCGCTCCACTGGCTGGCCGGTGAGACGCCGCGACCAGACAACCTGCTGGCCGGTCCATCCCCGGCCAGGACGGCCGGGGTCGGCGCGTCCAGCCACCGAGGGGTCCGGGCCGCAGGGCCGCCTGCCAGCGGCGGGGGCGAAAGGCGCCGCTCGGACGGCGCGGTGCCAGGCCCCACCGGATACGCTTCTCTCCGGCCAGCAGAGGCCGGGCCGCTGGCCCTCTTGCCCGCAGAGGTCATGGCGCCGGCCGCGGCCCGCCCGACCGGCGGATGGTCCCCTGGCGGCCCTGCGGGCGCCCGCGCCGGAGAGACTGCGCCTGGCCCGGGCAGATGGTCGGCCGGGTCCGGGCTCCGGCCGGCCGGGCCGCGCTGGCAGCTCGGGCCCCGAACCGTGAACACCCGCTTCAACTCCTGGCGGCCGCCAGGATGGTTGGGCGGTACCACCGCGCGGTGACCCGATAGAGCGCCCGGCCGAGGGGCCGGGACAGTCGCGATCACGGCCTCCGGCGCGGGCCTCTACTGACCGGAGCCCGTTGACGGTGGGGGCTCAGACCGGGCCGGGGGCTCAGCCGGGGCTGGACCGGCCTCGACCGGGGGCGAGGCCGCTGGCCGGGCCGGCGCCGCCCGGCGGGCCAGTTCGGCCTCCAGCTGGGCGATGCGGGCGGCCTGCTCGCGCAGCCGGCGCCGGGTCCGCAGCCAGCCGCCCAGACTGACCAGCGCCGCCAGCAGCGCTCCCAGCACCAGCGCCCCCAGCATCAACACCGAGACCGGGACATCGGGAACGGTGAAGACCAGAAGCGTCAGCGTCACCGGCGTGGCGTTCTGAATGGCGACGACGGCCACCAGCAGGCCGAACAGCAGCAGCAGGATAAGAGCGACCTGCATCACCAGCTCCCTCTGCCATCACCGGCCGGCCCCGACCCGCGGGCGACCGGCGGTCGCCCGCCAGTCTACCACAGGTCGGCCCTCCCGGCAACGGTCGGTCCTCAGCCCCGATCAGCCCGCCAGCCCCGGCCCGACGGACGGCGGCCCCGACCGGGCGTCTGTGAAGACCCCCTCGCCGACCAGACCGGCGAGCGCTTCGCCGGGAGAGGCGGCAGGTCAGGCTGAGAAACCCGGCCCTCGCGCCCGGCCCTCCGGACCAGTGCCCGCGGCGCCAGCCCAGCCAGAGTCCGCCCAGGCCCTCGGCCGGGCCGGATCTTCCCGCCGGCCGCCGAGGGCCGGTTCCCGCTGGCACGGGCGGCGTGGACGGGCCAGTCCCCGTGGAGGACAGCCGGGCCCCGTCGGCCCCGAGGACAGCCGGGCCCGACGCCCATCGGAGGCGCTCCTTGCGCGCTGAATGATCGCCTATCCCGGAGAGGGGACCCAGCCGGAGCGAGCCCAGGCTCAGCAGCCCCCAGCCGGCGAGTCCCAGGCCGGCCGCCCGGCCGATCCAGGGACCGGCCGGCAGGACCTTCTCGGCGAAAATCACCAGGGTGAGGGCCGCCATCGCCAGCAGATTCATCAGCCCCAGCGGGAACAGGAGAACAAACAGCAGCCCAGACAGAAAACGCCGTGGGCCAGCCCCATCCGGAAGGCGCCGGCGTAGCCGTCCCGCTAGAAGCTCAGGAGAAACCCCAGCGGCGTCCGGCACCGGGCCAGACAGGTGTGTTTGAGGGGCGAGAACTGGTACAGTCCGGCCAGCACCAGCAGCACCCCGCCAAGGGGTCCGCCCAGCCCCATCAGCCCGACGGCCTCGGCCAGCCAGCTGGCCCCCAGGGCCAGGATCCCGAAGGCGGTCCAGACCGCCAGGTAGCCGGCCACGAACACCCAGGCGGGGATGAAGGCCTGCCCGCGCTGGCGTCGGGCCGCCTGCAGCCGGCTGAAGGTCAGGACCATCGGAGCGGCCGACGGGAACATCATGGCCACCATCATCAGCAGCCAGATGACCAGAAACAGGACCGGTCCCATCGGCATGCTCTGGTCCCCGGCCATCTGCCAGACCAGCACCACCCAGGCGCCCGTGGCCAGCCCGAGCAACCAGACCAGCCGCCAGCGGCGGTCGTGTCGCACCAGGTCGGCGGCGTGGCCGTTCACGGGCCGGTCCACCGGAAGGAGGCGTAGTCGGCGTTCTTTCCGGTGTTATCCCACTCCAGGCCGTGGTCGGTGTAGCGGCTCGTGAGGCCAAAGGCCTGGACCAGCGCGGGAAACCACGGATGGGCATTCTGCTTGACCACGGCCTGCTCCGGGTCGGCGCCGGGTACCGCCTGGACCACCGCTTCCAGCATGCCGCCGATGCGGGCGCTGCGCCGTTTGCCCTCGCTGCGGTAGTCGATGGGGACAACCTTCGCCCCCAGGCTGGCGCCGATCAAGGGAGCCACAGCGGCCGGCGGGCCGCCGGCCGCTCCCGAAAAGATGGCCCCGAGGGCCGGCTGCTGTTCGGCCGAGGCCCGGGCATCCAGATAGGCCGCAACGACTGACCCAATCGGGGTACCACAGCGGAACCCGACGCGATCACCGGTGCGCGCCGGCCGTCAGGGACCGGGGGAAACGCGATGGGGAATCGGTGTGCGGGACAACCGAGGGCTTTTACGCTGGCCTGACCAGCGACAAGGCCAGTCTCGCTGATCGAAGGGGCGCTGTCAATAGCGACCGGTACTCAGGGCCCTCTCCACCGGTACTCTTGCACCGTCCGACCGGCCAGGCGGCACCGCGGCGCCGTCACCGGTCTGCTGGCAGAGTCGCCGGTCGGCGAGAGCCCCTGGAGACAAGGACGGGCGGCCTTTCTCCGGCCAGAAAAAGACCGCCCTCTCCCCGCGCGAGGAGAGGGCCCGGGCGCTCGACCGGAGAGGGGCGGGCTCAGTGGCTGTGCTGGGCGTGATGGGGATGGGCCGGCTGGACCCGCCCGACGTAGTGCTGGACCGTGCGGTGGACCAGGTCGATCACGGCGTAGTCGCCGTCGGCCGCCCGACCGGGCGCCACCACCAGGCTGGCGCCGATCCACTCGTTTACTGGCTTGACACCGCCGACGATGGCCACCCGGGGTTTAATCTCCTTGACCAGATGGTGCACGGCGGTGGGGTTGGTCTCCAGGCCCTCGTGCAGGACCATGAGCGGCAGCTGGTCGAAGCGGCGCAGCTCGTGCAGGGCGAACTCGGCCCGCCAGAGCGGGTAGGTGAGCTCATCGTCGGAGCGGGTCTCCTCGTCGGTCAGCCGGCCGCCGTAGCCCTCGACCACGTACTGGCCGCGCAGGAAGGCCGGCATCCCGTGGACGATGGCCACCCGTGGCACCACCAGTTCGTGGTTGATGGCCGCCTGGAGGATGGCCCGCTCCGGCACGTCGACCACGCCGGGGACGAAGAAGACCGGCAGGTCCAGCGAGCCGAGCCAGTGCAGCATCTCGTGGTAGGCCTTCAGCCGGGCCTCCTCATCGAGACCGCTCAGCCGGGTGGCGTTGCCGGCGAAGACCACGCCGTGGACCCCGTGCTCGCGGGCGGCCTGGGCCAGTTCCGGCCAGCGCGCCCGGTCGGCCAGCAGGTCATAGAGCGCCATGATCTTCATGGTCTCCCCCCTTTCTGGAGGGCCCCTCTGCCCTCCTGTGCTTATACTTTACCACGATTTCTTAGGAGGTGCTCTTAGAATTTGCTCGACAGGCTCTTGGAGGGCGTGGGAGCGGTCGGGGGACCCTCCAGGAGGGTGGCGATGACCACCGCCACCGGCACGGCGATGAGCGCCCCGAAGAGGCCCAGCAGCTCGGCGCCGCTCAGCACCGCCACCAGCACCACCAGCGGCGGCAGCCGCACCGCCAGGGCCTGGATCCGCGGGCTGAGGACGTAGGCCTCCAGCTGGTGGACCAGAAGATAGAGGCCGATGACCAGCAGCCCGGTCACCGGCCCCTGGGTGAAGCCCAGCAGGATGGCCGGGAGCGAGGCCAGCAGCGGTCCCAGGATGGGGATGATCTCCAGGACAAAGAGGAGGGCCGCCAGGGCCAGGGCCGGCCGCACCCCCAGAGCCAGCAGCCCCAGGAAGACCAGCAGCGACAGGATGGCGCTGACCACCAGCTGGCCCCGGAGGTAGGCCCCGACCCGCCGCTCGGCCCGCTCCAGCCAGAGCACTCCCGGCGTCGCCCGTGGCCAGCGCTGAACCAGCCGGGCCAGGAGAGCGTCGCGCTCGACCAGCCAGTAGAAGGCCACCGCCAGGAGGGCGATGACGCCCAGGAGCCCGCTGAAGACGCCAAGCGGCAGGCCGATCAGCCGCTCGGGGGTGACCTCCGCGGCCAGCGCCCCCGGCAGTCCGGCCAGGAAGGGATCCAGGTCCACCCCGAACTGGGTCAGCCAGCCGTCGAGGGCCGTCAGCCAGAGGCTCAGCGCCGCCTGGAGCCGGCCCAGGGCCAGCCGCAGTTCGGCTCCCAGCACCGGCAGACTCAGGGCAAAGATGGCCAGGACCGGGCCGATGATCCCCAGGTACACCAGGGCCGCCGCCAGCCCGCGCGGGAGCCGGCCAGCGAGGGTCTCGACCGCCGGCCGGAGGGCCGCCGCCACCACCCAGGCCAGGAAAAAGAGGAGCAGCACCTGCCGCAGGGCGTAGAGGACAAGCAGGCCCAGCCCCAGACCGACGGCGAAGAGCAGGCTGGCCCGGACCGCGGGGGGCACTCCCCACACGCACTACCCCCGCGCCCCGGCCAGGGTCAGCCCATCCTGCTCGACCACCCGCAGCGCCCAGGCCGCGCCCCCCACCGCCGTCAGGACCACCAGCCAGACGGCCGCCTTGCCTACCGCCAGCCCGACCTGATCCTGGGCGGTGGGCGGACGGGTGCGGTCGGGCTGAAGAGTGGCTCGCAGGCGGACGATGATCGGGGTGCGGCTCTCGGGGCTGAGCAGTCCCCGCACGCCGGCCCAGCCCAGCCAGGGCGTGTTATGGTCGTCGCGAAACTGCAGCCGGAGGGCCCAGAGACCCGGCCGCGGCAGGGTGAACGTGCCGGTGAAGAGTCCGGGCTGGTCGGTCGGCTGGGCGACGACCGGGATCTCCTGGCCGCCCTGTTCGAGGGTCAGTCGCAGGCTGCCCGGGGCGACCGCCGGCGGGTCGAAGCGCAGGGCGAAGGCGGCCGGCTGCCCGACCACCGCTGGCGGATCGAGCAGGCGGAACTCGGCCTGGAACGTCTCGAGGGCGTGGGCCTGGACCACCAGCGGGCCCAGGGCCAGGAGGAGCAGCGCCAGCGCCAGCGGGCCCCGGCGGGGGCGAGGGGGAGCCGGCCAGCGCGGCACCGGGCGCAGGGCCGCGCCCAGGCGGGCGCCGACCAGGGCCCCGGCGGCTCCCAGGGCCAGGGCGGCCGGCAGGGCCCAGGGCCAGGCCTCCAGCGGCCAGGGGACGGCCGCCTCGGGCTGGAGATTGTGCGTCTGGCTGGCCAGGAGAACGAGCGTGGCCAGGAGGGCCGGCGGGAGCACCGCCCGTGGGCGGTGGTCGGGCCGGGCGGTCCAGAGGGCGTCGAGCACGAGCGCCGCCGGCAGCAGCACCGTGGGCGTGGGCGTGGTCCGGCCCAGGAGGAGCAGAAGGCCGTTCAGGGCCAGCGTCAGGACGGTGGCGCTCAGGGCCACGACCGTGGCGCCCCAGCGGCTGCCCAGGGCGCGGGCGCCGGCGGTCAGGACGCCCAGGACGATGGGCCCGAGAAGCAGCGGGTGCCAGACCAGCGGATAGAGGTGAGGAATGCCGAAGGTGTACTCGGCCAAGACGCCCAGCAGGACCAGGAGGAGCAGGCCGAAGCCCAGGGCCAGGGCCAGGTCGCGGCCGTCGGCCGGGAAGGGGCCGGGCTGGGCCGTGAGGTACTCAGGGCGGGCCCGATGGCGTTCGCCGGCCAGGGCGGCCAGAGCGCCCAGGAGAGCCAGGGCGGCGCCGAAGATGAGCTGCAGATGGGGTGGGCTCCAGAGACTGACATCCAGGCCGAAGAGCTGGTGCCAGAGTTCATCGAGCGGGGCGGCGCCCAGGGCCAGGAGGGCCCCCAGGCCGCTGATGAGGAGCCCCGGACTGAGGGGGAGGCCAGCCAGGCGGACGGTTGGTCCGGCCAGGTGGCGGGGGTCGAGGCCGCGCAGGTGGCGAGCCTGGAGGAGGCCCCAGAGGGGGGTGAGGGCGATGAGCAGGAGGCCGCTGTAGAGAACGAGGTGGGGTGGCGACCAGAAGGTGTCGCGGCCCAGGTCGATATGCCAGGCGATGTCCCAGTAGCCGCCGGCGACGAAGAGCAGAACCCCCAGGAGGGCGACCGGGACCGGGCCGGCCGGCCAGAGGGCGCCCGGTCGGGGGGTCCGGGGCGACGGGCGTCGAGCGGGCCGGGGACGGGTCAGGGCCATCGGCAGGCTCCCGAAAGAGATTCTTTAAACAAATCATAGCACAATCACGCCGTCCGAACGGGCTCTCGCGCGTAGGCTGGCCCGTGGCCGGTGGAGAGTGCGGGGCCCCGGCCCGCCACCGGTCAGGACCCCGCGCTCAGCATCTCCGGCGCCGCCGGCACCACCCGCTCGATCTGGGCCAGATGGGTGACCAGACCGGGCCAGGTGGCCAGTTCGGCCCCGCTCCCGACGTCCACCACCGTCAGGGCTCCCCCGGCTGCGTCGAGCACGTAGAGCCGGTCGCCGGTCGACGAGAGGGCCAGCACACTCCCCCAGCCCCAGAGCGCCCGCCCCGGCAGCAGCCGGCCCAGCGGCCGGAGGTCGTCGGCCGCCAGCACCCAGAGGCCGTCGCTCCGGGCCTCGCGCGGGTTCCCCCACGGATCCCGGAAGGGAGCGGTGACCCGCACCGCCGGCACGTACAGCCGCCGGCCGTCGGGCGAGAGCACCGCCTGGAGCGGCAAGGGGATGGGCTTGGCCTCGGCCACCGGCGCCAGAAACGCCAGTAGCCGGTCAAAGAGCAGATAGGCCGGCCGCTCCTCGTCCGGCACCATCAGCGACTGCCGGGCCACCACCTGGCGGGCCGGGAGATCCACCTTCAGCAGGCTCCACCGCTGGTCCCGCTCGGCAATGACAAAGAGCGACCGGCCATCTGGTGCGAGGAGCGTGAAGAGTGGCGCCCTGTTCGGCGAGATCGCGTCGCCGGGCAGGGGGATGAAGCCGGCTGGCGACCAGTCCGGGGCCGCCCGCACGGCCAGTCCGGACGTCTCCGCCTGCCGGTCCAGGAAGTAGACCGCCTGTCCCGTGGGCGCCACCCACCAGTGACCGCAGCCGGCCGGCGGCGTGGTCTCCAGCGTCCGCCGGGCCACCACCTGCCGGGCCGGGAGATCCACAGTCACGAGGTCCACGCCGGCCAGACGGCGGCCGACGAGGCGCTCCCGGCAGAGAACGAGGCGCCGGCCATCGGCCGTGAACCGGCCGTGCAGCCCGCTCCCCTCGGCCTCGACCTCGGCCAGCGGCACCTGGGCCAGCACCGTCCGGCTGGGGAGGTCGATCAGCCCGACGCTGGCCCGCCGCCACGGTCCACCCAGACGCCCCACGAGCCGCTCCTCCTGCAGCACGGCCAGGATCTGCCCGTCAGGCGAGGGCACCGGAACGGTCGTGACCGCCGGGCCATCCTCGGGCCCGCCCCGGGCCTCGACCCGGACGCTGTAGAGGTCTCCCCACGGCCGGAGGCGCCGGGCGTCGAAGACCTCGACGGTCGCGAGCCCCCACTGGCCCTGCTGACGGGCGCGGCCGACGAAGAGCCAGGCTCCGTCGGCGGAGAAGGCCAGCCGGGTGGTGAACATCTCCGGCCAGGGCAGGGCGAGGGGGAGGCCGACCACCGTCCCGGTGTCTGCCCGCACGGCCAGCAGACGCGTGGTGGGCATGCCATCGTCGCCGAGGCGGTCCAGCAGGTACACCAGGTCCGGGGGAACAGTGCCGGGGGGCGCGGGGAGCCGGCGCAGCGCAACCGGCGGGGAGAGGACCACCGCCAGCCCTAGACTCAGCAGCGCCAGGAGACCGGCCAGCCCCAGGGCCAGAAGACCGGTGCGGCGTCGCATCGCTCCTCCTTCCCCTGGCCTGGTCAGGGCCGTCTCACGACCGCCGGCCGCCAGAGACCGGTCGGCCCTTAAGCGTGGAGTCAGAGCCAGTGTACCAGCCGACCGGTCATGGGTCAAGCCGGATCGGCCGAGGGCGCGTGAGAGAGGGCGACCTGACCGGGAGCGCTCCCGGCCGACCCTGGGGGTCCACATCGTCCCGGTTGGCGCTGCGCGGGCGCGGGTCCCGTGGCAGTCCCCCGTCACCCCGCTCCCGGTCGGCACCGTGGCCCGGACGCTGGCAGGGGCGCGGCACCGGCGCCAGCGCGTCCCGGGCCGCCGTCCGGCGCGACCAGCGTCACTCCTTCCCTGTTGGGCCCGTGGCGAGTGAGTTCAACCCCCGGCGCGTGGGTTTCTGGCGCCCACCGGGTCCGGCGGAGCGACCACGGCGCCCGTCAGGTCCGGGCCGGGGGATCGTCTCGGGACCGGGAACAGCCCAGCGGGCCGTTCGCCACCGGACGGGTCACCGGTGGCCGCGGTCCTGCGGGCCTCTGAGCGCGGGGCTGGCTCCACCGTGGCCTCCGGGTCCCGCCGCTCCGGGAGGAGGCCGTTCCGCGGGGGCGGGACCTGATGGCGCGGGGCAAGGTGGATTTCGGCGACGGCGTCGCCGCGGGCGACCGGGACTTCCTCCGGCTGCCCATCCCACGGCGGGCGCCGTGGGGCGGCCCCTGGCCCGGACCCCTCCGCCGCCTCCTCTCCGCCGCCGGACCAGGGGCCGGTGCGCGCGACCGCCGGCCGGGTGGGGGCCGCCCGGGACGGGCGCCGGCCGGCGGTCAGGCAGGGCCGGCGATCAGGCCGTCCGCCGGGCGCGCAGCGCCCAGCCCGCCAGAACCAGCCCACCGGCCGCCAGGGCCAGCCAGACCGGCGCCAGGCCACCGGTCCGCGGCAGGGCCACCTGGGCCAGCGGGATGTCGCCGCAGGAGACGTAGGTCGAGATCTCCGTGGCCGACTTGTGGACGTTGACCGCGTGCGGCTTGGACTGCAGCTGGCTCAGGGCCACGTCCACGATCGTCTCCGACTTCCCATCAACCACCGGCTTGAGGGCGAAGAGCGGCTTGGGGTTCAGATTGGCGCAGGTGCCCTCGTGGATATGGGCCGGCTGGGCCACCCCGGCCGGACCGGGCTTGATATCGATGACCACCCGCGTCTTGCCGTCGGCCGGGGTCAGCGAGACGGTGCCGTCCTGCCCCGAGCCGCTCTGGGCCCGCATGGTCACATCGATGGCCGCCACCACTCCGGCGCTGGCCAGGAGCAGGAGGGCCGCCAGGAGAAAGGCCAGTTTGCGCATGGACTATCCCTCCATTGCAGTGTCGCTGAAACATCTGGCGCCTCTCCGCACCGCCGCCGGGCGGGCCAGGCCAGAGCGGGGGCAGAGGGCAGGCCTTGGTGAACCGTGTGAGACCGGGATGGACCGCTGTCTGTCTGGCCAGAGCACCTCCGGTGATGGGTCCTAGCGACCCAGACTGCGCAGGTAGGCGTAGACATCGCCGACCTCGGCGTCGGTGATATCCTCGGGCCGGTAGGGCGGCATGAGATTGCGCGGCCGCCGCACCTGTTGCAGAACCTCTGCAAATGAAAGGGTGGTGCCGGCCAGCCGCGGGCAGGCCAGTCCCTGGGCCTGGTCGCCGTGGCAGTTGGCACAGCCCTTCTGCTGAAAGAGCACCGCCCCCCGGGCCGGGTCGCCCCTGGCCGCGGTCGGGGTCGGCGCCGGCGGCCGGGCCGTGGGCGTCGGCGAGGGCGCCGGCCGGACGGTCGGCGTCGGGCTGGGCGCCGGCGTGGGGCTCGCCCCCACGGTCGCGGTCGGAGCGGGCGGGACCGTCGGGGTCGCCACCGCCGTCGGGCTGGGAACCGTGGTTGGGGTCACCGCGGCCGGTGGCGTGGGACTGGGAGCGCCGGCCGGCGAGCGACCGCTGGTCGGCGTCGCCCCGGCCGGGGCGCAGCCGGCCAGCCCGGCCCCCAGCACCAGGACCAGCGCGCCCCAGACCAGGGGACGCGGTCCACGGACGCCCATTGCTCTGCTCCCTCCCCCGGCCTGCCAGCAGACGCCGGTCTGTTCCGTTTCTCCCCCTGATCTACGTCGCCGGGGCGGTTTTGGATCTCTCCCCGCTGCCCAACCCGGCCGCCGACCGGGAGCGACCCTCCGGGCCACCAGAATGCCTGCATTCTGTATGCCATTTTCGCGGACACAGCGGGGGCAGCCGCTCTAGCGGAGACCGACGGCCGGCGGGAACCGGCGGAGGCCGCGTTCTTTTCGCATACTAGATGTAGAAGAAGGTGAGGATCCGGATATTACATTGACAGTGCTACTGAACGGGGGGCGGGAGCCTGATCGGTCGGTTGGGTGGT
>DAOUAE010000051.1:0-33458 GCA_034433795.1 Chloroflexota bacterium | reverse complement strand
CACTCGCGGGCCTCTGGCTCGGGCGGCTCCCCACAGCGCACCAAAGCAGACGGGCTGGCTTTCCCAATTCCCAAGGTATTAAGGGGTTGGGAATCGGGAAAGCCTGGCTGGGTGGTTTCGGACCGGGTGGTGAGTCTCCGTCCTCCCGCCAGCTGACCACCTGGCTGAGCTCCTTGGGCGGCTCTCGCCCGTCAGACTGTCTGCTGTCTGCACCACCCACGGCCATTGTGGCCCGCCTGGCGCTGGCCAGGGTGAGGGTGTCAGCGCCTGCTTCGGAAGCCCTCTGGGCTCAGGGAGAGTCTCCCGCCGCGTGTCGCCTTGACAGCGCGAGCGGGGCAGGATAACATACAGTGCACCGATTGTAACGAGGCCGTCGCATCCTGTGGGGGCGGAGGAGGACAATGACCTACGTTATCTGCGAACCGTGCATTGGCGTCAAGGACGCCTCGTGCGTTGATGTCTGCCCGGTCGATTGTATTCACTCAACCGATGAAGAAGAACAGTACTACATCGACCCCGATGAATGCATCGATTGCGGGGCCTGCGAGCCGGCCTGTCCGGTCTCGGCCATCTATCCCGAGGACGCGGTCCCGGAGCAGTGGAAGCATTTTATCGAAAAGAACCGGAACTTCTTCCAGAGCCGTAAGTAAAGCGCTCTGAGCCCCGGCGATCGGGTCACGACGACCGCTCCAACCCGTGTGGAGCGGTCTTTTTGTTCCCCAGCACGGGGAAAAGCCGCCCGCCGGCCTCGGCGACCGACCGGCGTGGGCTTCCGGGGTGGCTAGACCTCGAGCACGATCTTGCCGAAGTGAGCGCTGGCCTCCAGCCGCTGCTGGGCGGCGGCGGCCTCGGCCAGCGGGAAACGGCTGTCGATCACCGCTCGCAGGCGTCCCTCGGCGGCGGCCTGAAGGACCTGACGGAGTTCGGCGCGGGTGCCGCCAAAGCAGCCGAGGAGCTGCAGCTCCTTGCCGAAGAACTGAGCCAGGTCAGTCTGGCCGTGGCGCCCGGTCAGCGCCCCGCAACTGACCAGACGTCCCCCGCGGGTCAGACTGGCGATGCTGCGCTCCCAGGTGGCGGCGCCGACGTGCTCGACGACCACGTCCACGCCGCGCCGGCCGGTCAGGCGTCGAACCTCGGCGGCGAAATCGGTCTCCCGGCCCACGATAACATGATCGGCGCCCAGCGCCCGGGCAGGCGCGACCTTGGCCGGGCTGCCAACGGTGGCGAAGACCCGCCGGGCACCGCAGAGGCGGGCGATCTGGATGGCGGCGCTGCCGACGTTGCTGCCGGCTGCCAGCACCAGCACATCCTCGCCCGGTCGGAGGCGGGCCCGGGTCACCAGCATGTGCCAGGCGGTCAGGGTCGAGAGGGTCAGGGCGGCTCCCTCGCTGAAGCTCAGCGGCTCGGGCAGTGGCACGACCATGGCGGCCGGCACACAGACGTACTCGGCGTAGCCGCCGTTGGAACGCAGTCCCAGGATATCGCCGCGCAGACAGAGCTCCTCCGCCCCGGCCAGACAGTACTCGCAGAGGCCGCAACTGAGATAGGGATGCACGACCACCCGCTGCCCCGGCGTCAGGTGGGTCACGTTGGCTCCGACTGCGGCCACCTCGCCGGCCACCTCGGATCCGGGAATATGGGGCCGGGGAATGGTCTGCGGCACCGTGCCCGCCCGCACCAGCACGTCCAGGCGGTTCAGCCCGCAGGCCCGCACCCGGATGAGCGCCTCGTTGGGGCCGACCGCCGGCGTCGGCACCTCTGTGTACTCCAGAACCTCGGGACCACCGTGCTCGCGAAAGATAACCGCCCGCACAGAGACCTCTCCCGCTGTCGCTCGGTATTCGGCGCCGGCACCGTCCGGCGGTGAGAGCCGAACGGTGCCCTCTCGGCAACGCGCCGTCGATCGGCTATACTAGCCCTACCCGCAGGGCCGGACAAGAGATTCGCATCAGGGAGGCGAGACCGTGCGCGTGGGATTCATCGGCCTGGGCAAGATGGGGCGCCCGATGGCCCAGAATCTGCTCAAAGCCGGGTTCACGCTGGTGGTGCACAACCGCAGCCGGGGACCGGTCGAGGAACTGGCCCGGCTCGGGGCCCAGCCCGCCAGTTCACCCGCCGAGGTCGTGGCCCAGGTCGACGTGGTCCTGACCTGTCTGCCCGACCCGCCGGCGGTCGAACTGGTCTACCTGGGCGAGAACGGCCTCATCCCGCACGCCCGTCCCGGGCAGATCCTGGTCGACCACAGCACCGTGGGCCCCTCGACCAGCCGGAAACTGGCGGCGGCGGCCGCCGCCCGGGGCGTGTTCTTCCTCGACGCCCCGGTCAGCGGGGGCACCGCCGGCGCCCAGGCCGGGACGCTGACCATTATGGTCGGCGGGCCCGAGGAGGCGTTCCAGCGGGTTCTGCCGGTCTTCCAGGCGATGGGCAAGAACATCCGGCGGGTCGGCCCCAACGGCGCGGGCAGCACGATCAAACTGGTCAACCAGCTGCTGGTGGCCATCAATATGGCCGGTGTGGTCGAGGGGATCGTCATGGGAGTCAAGGCCGGGGCCGACCCCCAGGTGATGCTGGAGGTCCTGAGCACCAGTTTCGGCGGCAGCGCCATGCTCTCCCGCTCGGTCCCGCTGTTCCTGGAGCGGCGCTTCCAGCCCGGAACCTCGATCAACCTTATTCTCAAGGACCTGGGGCTGGTCGACGAACTCAGTCAGGAGCTCTCGCTCCGGCTGCTGATGGGCAGTCAGGCCGAGCAGGTCTTCCGCGAGGCCCGGGCGCTGGGGCTGGGCGACCTGGACATGGCCGCGCTGGTCCAGCCGTTGGAGCGACTGGCCCAGGTCACGGTCGGGCCGGCCTCATCCCAGCCCTCTGCCTGACGGCCGTGCCTCTGGTCGTCGGAGTCAGTCTCGCATGGTCGCCGACCACTGGACGGCGTTGACCGCCGAGATCACGGCCTGCACGCGCTGTCCACGGCTGGTGGTCTACCGTCAGGCCGTGGCCCGGCAGAAACGGCGGGCCTTCCGCGACCAGGAGTACTGGGGGCGACCGGTGCCGCCCTTTGGCGACCCGCAGGCCCGACTGCTGGTGGTGGGGCTGGCGCCGGCCGCCCATGGGGGCAACCGAACCGGACGGGTCTTCACCGGCGACGACTCCGGTCACTGGCTCTTCCGGGCCCTCTACCGGGCCGGCTTTGCCAGTCGCCCCCGGTCGGACCATCGCGATGACGGTCTGACCGTGCGTGATGTCTATATCACCGCCGTTGTCCGCTGCGCCCCTCCGCAGAACCGGCCCACCGCCGCCGAGATCGCGGCCTGCCGGCGCTTCCTCCACCGCGAACTCGACCTGCTGCCCAATCTGCGGGTGGTGGTCTGCCTGGGGCGGATCGCGTTTGACGGCTTTCTGGCGGCGCTGCGCGAGCGTGGGCAGCCGGTCCCCCGGCTGCGCTTTGCCCATGGGGCCCGGTACGATCTGGGGCCGGGGCAGCCCGTTCTCCTTGCCTCCTATCATCCGAGCCGTCAGAACACCAACACCGGCCGGCTGACCGAGGCGATGCTCGACGCCGTCTTCGCCCAGGCCCGGGCGCTCCTGGGGGAATGACCGCCGCCCACCGGCGGCCGGCTCCCGCGTTCGTCACGGTGTCCCCGATCACCATGGCCACCGCTCGCGGACGATTGCCTCCTGGGCCCCTGATCTCTTCTGTCGCCACTGCTGCCGGTAGATCTCGGCCAGCCGCGGGGCCAGTCTCACGGCGTCGTGGTGTTTCTCGACGTAAAGGCGCCCTCGACGCCCAGCCTCGTAACGGAGCCTCCCGCTCTGTAACAGACTTTCGAGAACATCGGCCAGATTGTCAGGATTTGCATTGATAATCGGCAGATCCGCCGGATAACGCTCGACAAGCGACGGTTTGATATAACCGACAACCGGTTTTCCGTAGGCCATCGCCTCAAGAGCCGCCAGACCGTGGCTGCCCAGAAGAAACTGATCGAGAAAAATATCGGCTTCTCGCACGGATCGGAGACATTCATCGCGTGACGTACCACTGATAAGCCGAAACTCAAAGTTGTATTTCGTTTTGAGATGCTCGACCGCCTGGAGTACCGCCGAAGTACCCTTGAGGCGGGGATTCGTCGAGGAATGAACGAGAACCGGCCGACGGGCTGCCGGGTCAGGATAGATCGGTTCGTAGTCGGCGACAACGATACGCTGGGGAAGACAATACACCCGCGACCAGAGACCGGGGTAAACATACTGGGCCATATCGGCGGCTACCAGGCAGGCGAACCCCGCGGCCGCGAACCGCTTCTGGCGCTCGAGCGAGAGCCGCAGGCTCGGCGAGGGCGACTGTCTCTCCGTGGCGCACTCGGCGGCGTAGTACGGATTATCCGCACACTCGACCTCGGCGATGCGGATGTCCGAACCGAGCCATTCGACAACACCGGCCTTGTTCAGAACCCTCATAAGCGCCAGATCGAGCCCCCAGGGAAGCGCCGGGGTCCCGAAATACCAGTGGAGAACCTCTGCCCACTGGCTCCAGCGCAGAACGTAGCCGGTGAACAGCAGTCGCCGGTACAGCCAGGTCAGCGACCGACAGGTGTCATGGTGGATCGCCTTCAGCCCGACCGTCGACTGGTAACGCATATCCCCAAAAACCAGGCCCCGCGCCTCGACGCCTATCTGCCGCAGCCCCCGTACGGTGTGCGAAGGCAGCGAGGCGATATTCACGGGGAGATGCAGGACCCGCATCGGCTATCGCTCGCGGAGTTTGCGGGCCGGAACGCCCGCCCAGACCTCGTAAGGCGGGACGTCGTGCGTGACCACCGCGCCGGCCCCGATGATCGCCCCCTGGCCGATCCGCACCCCCGGCAGGATGATGGCCCCGGCCCCGATGTCACAGCCATCCTCCAGGACCACCGCCGCCAGACGTAGGGGCGTCAGGTAGACCGGCACCGCCCGCTCCGAGGCCGTGTGTTCGGAGGTGAGAATGATCACCCGCGGCCCGATGCCGACCGCCCGACCGATCCACAGTCCACCGGCACTGTGTAGGAAACACTGCTGGCCGATCCAGCAGTGATCGCCGATGACCATCGTGTTACGATAGTAGCCTTTGAGAAGTGTATAATGACCGATATAGACGTTATCGCCGATTTCAATATTCTCCGGATGGAACACCAGAACACCGTGTTCAAAAACCACTCCTCGCCCAAGTCGCTTGAAGTCCTCCGCTTTGCAGACGCCGCTCCCGTGGCTTCGCTGTGGCTTACTGGGTATCTTTTCCACCGATCGCCTCCGTCAACGCCGAAACAACCCGGTCCATAGACGCCCGGTCCATGCCGTTATAAAACGGCAAAGCGAGGCAATGCCTGGAGAGATAACAGGTGATCGGGAAATCCTGGGGGCGATAGCCATATTTTTCGCGATAATACGTCAGGAGAGGGAGCGCGTAGGTGCCGATCGTCGCCTCGATCCCCTTCCGTCGCAGGGCGGTCAAAAGCGTCTGGTTGTCTTTCGTCTCGACCCGCACCACCAGCGCCTGCCAGACCGGCGTCGTCTCTGGCAGCGTCTCCTGGAGGGTCAGGTGGGGGACGGCTCGCAGGGCCTCGCGGTAGACGCTGGCCAGCGCCTGGCGCTCGGCCACGATCTGGTCGATCACAGACAGCTGGTTGAGCCCGACCGCCGCCGCGATCTCGCTCAGCCGGTAGTTGAAGCCCGGCGCCCGCAGGTCCGGCGACCCGTCCGACCACTCCAGCCCGTGGGCGCGGAGCGCCCGAACCTTCTCCGCCAGCGCCGCGTCCGCGGTGACCAGGACGCCGCCCTCCCCGCTGGTGACGAGCTTGCGGGGATGTAGACTGAAGCAGCCGATATGACCCAGGGTGCCACACCGCCGGCCCCGGTAGGTCGAGCCCAGGGCGCCAGCGGCGTCCTCAATAACCCAGAGACCATACCGCCCGGCGATCTCCAGGACAGCCGCCATGTCGGCCGGAGCGCCGAAGAGATGGACCGGGATGATCGCCCGCGTCCTGGGCGAGACCGCCCGCGCCAGGCTCTCCGGTCGGAGGGTGCAGGTCTCCGCCTCGACCTCCACCAGCACCGGCCGGGCTCCGACCAGCGCCACGACGTTGGCCGTGGCCGGGAAGGTGTAGGCCGGGACGATCACCTCATCCCCCGGCCCCAGGCCGAGCGCCACCAGCGCGAGATGAAGCGCGGCCGTCCCGGAACTCACCGCGATGGCGTGGCGACTGCCCAGATAGTCGGCCAAACGCTCCTCCAACATGGCGACATATCGCCCCTGGGACAGATAGCCGCTCGCCAGAATATCGGTCAGAGCCGCCATCAGCCGGTCCGGATCGCCCAGAGACGGCCGGCTCAGTCGTATCGCGTCCGGGACCGGGTCTCGAGCCGGTGTCGGTACCACGCGATCGTCCTCCGCAGCCCTTCGTCGAGGCCCACCTGGGGCTCAAAGCCCAGAACGCTCCGCGCCTTCTCGATACTGGGAATCCGGAGATCGACATCCACATAGCTCTTGGGAACATGCACAATGGACGACGAGGAACGGGCCAGGGCGATCACTTTCTCGGCCAGCGCCAGAATGGTTATCGTCCCCCGGGGATTGCCGATGTTAAAAACCTCACCGATGGCCGCTTCGTTCGCCAGACAGAGCAAAATCCCCTCGACCATATCGTCAATATAGCACCACGAACGGATCTGATCGCCTTCGCCGTGGATAACGAGCGGTTCGTTGCGGATCGCGCGCTGGACGAAGTGATGCACCGCGCCCTCGCCAACCTGCCCGGGGCCATAGACGTTGAAGGGACGAATGGTCACTGTACGCAGGCCAAACTGGCGGTGATAGCCGTGGACCAGATGTTCACCCACCAGTTTGCTGGCGGCATAGGTCCAGCGCGCCTCGCCCACCGGCTGCAGGTTCGAGGCCGTCGTCTCGTCCACACGGAAAGCATTGATCCCGAACACCTCGCTGGTGGAGAGGTTGATAAACCGCTCCAGACGCTCGACGAGCCCCCGCTCTCGAATCGCCCGCAGAATGTGGTGGGTGCCGATGGTGTTGACCTCAATGGTCGCCACCGGGTTCCGGCTCACCGTGTCAACCCCGGCGATGGCGGCAAAGTGCAGAACGATGTCAACCGCCGGCGGCAGACTCCTCCGTAGATGCTCGTAGTCGCGGATATCGCCGGTGATCATCGTCACGTTCGGATGCCCCGCCAGCCCCAGGTCTCCGAGGGTGTTGCGCGTGAGGGTATCGTAGACGACGACCTCGTTAGCGGCGACGAGCCGGCGGATAAGACTGGCGCCGATGAACCCGGCCCCGCCCGTTATGAACAGTCGCTTCCCTCTGATCACGGCTCGACCCGACGCCTATCGCTCCACCGAGACGCTCGCCGACGGTGACCTCCGTTCGGCCCAGCGCCGGTCCTCGCTCGCCAACCACCTTACGGCCCGGAGCGCGGATGCCGCAAGGTCAAAATTCACAGCGGGAGCCGCCTTGGGGAACGTCCAGACACGCGCCCGGGGAGATCGTCCGGACCGACGTGGGGCAGCCCGGACGGCTGAGGGGCCGGCCCCACTGGTTGCCAGACCAGGGGCTGTGGTAGAATAGAGGCGCGCGGCGTCGGGAGGGTACGGTGCGGTTTGGAGTGGTGGTCTTCCCCGGTTCGAACTGTGACGCGGACTGCCTCTACGTTCTCGAGCATGTCCTGAAGGTGCCGGCCGAGCCGATCTGGCACCAGGCCCGCGACCTCCACGTGGACTGCGTTATCCTGCCGGGCGGCTTTGCCTACGGCGACTACCTCCGCGCCGGCGCCATCGCCCGCTTCTCGCCGATTATGGCGGCCGTCGAGCGGTTCGCCCGTGAGGGGGGGCTGGTCCTGGGGATCTGCAACGGCTTCCAGATCCTCTGTGAGGCCGGCCTCCTGCCCGGCGCGCTCCTGCGCAACGCCGGCCTGACCTTCCGGTGTGAATGGGTCCACGTCCGGGTGGAGAACGTCCACACCCCCTTCACCCACCGCTGCCAGCCGGGCCAGGTCCTGCGCCTGCCCATCGCCCACGGCGAAGGCCGCTACTACCTCGACCCCGCCGGCCTCCAGGCCCTGGAGGCCCGTGGCGGCGTTGTTCTGCGCTACGCCACGCCGACCGGCGAGGTCCACCCCTCCGCCAACCCCAACGGTTCGCTCCACAATATCGCCGGCATCGTCAACGAGACGGGCAATGTCTTCGGCCTGATGCCGCACCCCGAGCGGGCAGCCGAGCCAGACCTGGGCAGCACCGACGGCTGGCTGATCTTCGCCGCGGTCCGCGACTGGCTGGCAGCCCGCCAGTCTCCCGACCGGCCCGCGACTCTCGCGACCCGGCGGTGACTCCGGTGGTTGACCAGGCGGTCCTCGAGGCCATCGCCCTGACCCGCGAAGAATACGACCTCATCGTCGCCCGTCTGGGACGGGTCCCCAACGAGCTGGAACTGGGGATGTTCGCAGCCCTCTGGAGCGAGCACTGCGGCTACAAGAACTCGAAGCTGCTCCTGCGCCTGCTGCCCACCGAGGCCCCGCACGTCCTCCAGGGACCGGGCGAGAACGCCGGCGCCATCGATATCGGCGACGGCCTGGCCGTCGTCCTCAAGATGGAGAGCCATAACCACCCCAGCGCGGTCGAGCCGGTCCAGGGGGCGGCCACCGGGGTGGGCGGCATCATCCGCGATATCTTCACCATGGGCGCCCGCCCCATCGCCCTGCTGGACGCCCTCCGCTTCGGCCCGCTGGACGACCCCCACTGCCGGTATCTCTTCGCCGGCGTGGTCCACGGCATCAGTTTCTACGGCAACTGCATCGGCGTGCCCACGGTGGGGGGCGAGGTGCGGGTGGCCCCCTGCTACCGCCATAACCCGCTGGTCAACGTAATGGCGGTGGGGATCGCGCCCCGCGACCGGCTGGTGCGGGCCCGGGCCAGCGGCGTGGGCAACCGCCTGCTGCTGGTGGGGGCCGACACCGGACGCGACGGCATCCACGGCTGCTCGGCCCTGGCCTCGCGCGAACTGGCCAGCGACCGCGCCGACCAGCGGCCAACGGTCCAGGTCGGCAACCCCTTCCTGGAGAAACTGCTCATCGAGGCCTGCCTGGAGGCGCTGCAGAGCGACGCGGTGGTCGGGATGCAGGACCTGGGAGCGGCCGGCATCACCAGCGCGGTGGTCGAGTGCGCCAGTAAGAGTGGCACCGGTGTCTGGATCGACGTCCAGCGGGTCAGCCGGCGTGAGACCGGCATGACGCCCTACGAGGTCATGCTCTCCGAATCGCAGGAACGGATGCTGGTGGTGGTCAAGCGCGGCCGTGAGGCCGAGGTCCAGGCCATCTTCCAGCGCTGGGGCCTGCACTCGGATGTCATCGGCGAGGTGACCGACGACGGCCTGATCCGGGTGCTGGACGGCGGGACGGTGGTGGCCGAGGTGCCCGCCGCCCTCCTGACCAGCCCGCCCCTCTACCGGCGCCAGGGCCAGCCGCCACCGGACCTGGAGGCGCGGGTCCGCTTCGACTGGCGGACTCTTCCCCCGCCGACCGACTACACCGCCGTCCTCCGGCGCCTGCTGGCCCACCCCGACATCGCCAGCAAGGAGCCGGTCTACCGTCAGTACGACTACAGTGTCCAGACCAATACGCTTATCGGCCCGGGCCAGGGCGACGCGGCGGTGCTGCGGCTGAAAGGCACGCGGAAGGCCCTGGCGCTCACGGCCGGCTGCAACAGCCGCTACTGCTACCTCGACCCCTATCGGGGAGCCCAGATCGCGGTGGCCGAGGCGGCCCGCAATATCGTCTGCAGCGGCGGCCGGCCCCTGGCCGTCACCGACTGCCTGAACTTCGGCAACCCGGAGAAGCCGTCGATCTACTACCAGCTGGAGCAGGCCGTCCGCGGGCTGGCCGACGCCTGCCGGGCGCTGGCCATCCCGGTGGTGAGCGGCAACGTCAGCCTCTACAACGAAACCGATGGGCAGGCCGTCTACCCGACCCCCATGGTCGGGATGGTCGGCGTGCTGGAGGAGGCCGCCCATCGCCGGGGCCTGGCCTTTCAGCGGCCCGGCGATCTCGTCGTGCTGATCGGCGGCAGCGGCGCCCCAACCCTTGGCGCCAGCACCTACCTGGAGGCCCTCCACGGGCTGGTGGCCGGGGCGGTGCCGGCCCTCGATCTGGCCTACGAACGGCGGGTCCAGGAGTTCTGCCTGGCGGCCATCCAGGCGGATCTCCTGCGCTCGGCCCACGACGTCAGCGATGGCGGCCTGGCGGTGGCCCTGGCCGAATGCTGTATCGTCGGCGCACTCGGCGCCGAGATCGATCTCCCGCCGGTCGAGCGTCCAGACGCCTGGCTCTTCGGCGAGGACCAGTCCTGGATCGTGGCTTCCCTCCGGCCGGAGGACTGGCCGCGGCTGCAGGCGCTGGCCGAGCGCCAGGCGGTGCCGGTGGCGGTGGTCGGCCGGGTGGGAGGAGATCGTCTCCGGATCGGAGCGCTCATCGACGCGCCGGTGGCTGAGCTGGCGTCCGTCTGGCGGCACGCTCTGGAGATGGCCCAGGAGACGTATGGTCGGCGGGAATGAGCGGCCACCGGCCCGTTCCGGGCCGGTGGAGAGATGGGGGGAGGAGAGCGGTGGATAAGCCGCGCGAGTACTGTGGGGTCTTCGGCATCTACGGGCCGGGGGAAGATGTCGCGCGCATCACCTTCTTCGGCCTCTACGCCCTCCAGCACCGCGGACAGGAGAGCGCCGGCATCGCCACCGCCGACGGCCAGCGGATCCAGGTCCACGCGATGATGGGGCTGGTGGCCCAGGTCTTCGACGAGGCCAGTCTGGCCCGGCTGCGCGGCCACATCGCCATCGGCCACACCCGCTACTCGACGATGGGCAGTTCACGGGTCTGCAACGCCCAGCCGTTCGTCATCGAGGGGCCGGCCGGGCCCCTGGCCATCGCCCACAACGGCAACCTGGTCAACGCCGAGTACCTCCACCAGCAACTGGTCGAGCAGGGGCACCACTTCCAATCCTCGACCGACAGCGAGAGCATCGGTAAGATGATCGCCTTCGCCCCCGGCGCCACCTGGGTCGAGCGCATCCGCTACGCGATGGAGCGGCTGCTGGGGGCCTACAGCCTGGTCCTGATGACGCCCGACAGCCTCTTCGCCGTCCGCGATCCGCTGGGGGTGCGCCCGCTCTGTCTGGGCCGGCTCAACCACGCCTGGGTGGTGGCCTCGGAGACCTGCGCCCTGGACACCGTCGGCGCCCGCTTTGAGCGCGAGGTCGCGCCGGGGGAGATCGTGGTGATCGACGCCCAGGGGCTGCGCTCCCACATCGGCCTGCCCAGCCAGCGGCAGGCCCAGTGCATCTTCGAGTACATCTACTTCGCTCGACCCGACAGTATCCTGAACAACAAACTGGTCTACCTGGCGCGCCAGGAGATGGGACGGGAGCTGGCCCGCGAGCACCCGGCCGACGCCGATATCGTCATCGCCGTGCCCGACTCGGCCATCCCGGCGGCCATCGGCTACGCCGAGGAGCTGGGCCTGCCCTACCGGGAGGGGCTCATCAAGAGCCGCTATATCGGCCGGACCTTCATCCAGCCCGACCAGCGCATCCGCGAGGTGGGGATCAACCTCAAGTTCAACCCGCTGCCCGAGGTCCTGCGTGGACAGCGGGTGGTGGTGGTGGACGATTCGAT
The DNA here is from genome assembly GCA_034433795.1 of Chloroflexota bacterium. Classification (GTDB taxonomy): domain Bacteria; phylum Chloroflexota; class UBA6077; order FW602-bin22; family DAOUAE01; genus DAOUAE01. Next base: position 21,762 of record DAOUAE010000051.1, on the reverse strand, counting down.
TGTCCGCGGCAACACCACGCGCCAGATCGTCCGTCTGCTGCGGCGGGCCGGGGCCCGCGAGGTGCACGTGCGCATCCACTGCCCGCCCTTCGTCAACCCCTGTTACCTGGGGATCGACGTCGCCCGCCGCCACGAGCTGATCGCCGCCCGCATGTCGGTCGAGGAGATCGCCCGCTTCATCGGGGCCGACTCGCTGGGCTACCTGAGCGTCGAGGGGCTGCTGCGGGCCATCGGGGTGCCCGAGCGACTCTTCTGCCGGGCCTGCTTCACCGGCGAGTACCCGGTGCCGGTGACCCTCATGGACATGGACAAACTGGCGCTGGAGGTCCGATGATCTACCGCGAGGCCGGGGTGGACATCGACGCGGGGAACCGGGTGGTCGACCTCATCCGGGACCACGTCCGGGCCACCTTCCGCCCCGAGGTGCTGGCCGACCTGGGCTTCTTCGGCGGCCTCTTCGCCCTGGGCGACCGGGTGCTGGTGGCCAGCGCCGATGGGGTCGGCACCAAATTGAAGATCGCCTTCCGCCTGGGCCGGCACGATACGGTCGGCTTCGACCTGGTCCACCACTGTGTGAACGACATCCTGACCTGCGGGGCCGAGCCGCTCTTCTTCCTGGACTACTTCGCCACCGGCAAACTGGACCCGGCGGTGGCGGCCACCGTCATCCAGGGGATCGCTCGCGCCTGCCAGGGGGTGGGCTGCGCCCTGCTGGGCGGGGAGACGGCCGAACTCCCCGGCTTCTACCAGCCCGGCGAGTACGACCTGGCCGGCTTTATCGTCGGCCTCGTCGCCCGCGACCGGCTCATCACCGGCCAGGGCATCCGGGCCGGCGACGCCGTGCTGGGGCTGCCCAGCAGCGGCCTGCACACCAACGGTTACTCGCTGGTCCGGCGGGTCTTCCGGCTGGATGGCGACCCCGACCTGGCCCGGGCCACGCTGGAGCGCTACGTCCCGGAGCTGGGGCGGACGCTGGGCGAGGAACTGCTGGAGCCGCACCGCTGCTACTGGCCGCTCCTCCGGCCAGCCCTGCCGTACCTCCAGGGGCTGGCCCACATCACCGGCGGCGGCCTCCTCGACAATATCCCACGGGTCCTGCCGGCTGGCCTGGCCGTCCGGCTGGAGGCCGACCGGTGGGAGCAGCCGCCCATCTTTCGGCTCATCGCCCGGCTGAGCGGCGCCGACCGCGCCGAGATGTACCGGGTGTTCAACATGGGCCTGGGAATGGTGCTCTTCGTCCACCCCGAGGCGGTGGCCACGGTCCGCCAGCTGGTCCCGGAGGCCCGGCTGGTGGGCGAGGTCGTGCCCCAGCGCGGCCCCCAGCGGGTCGAGATCGTCGGTGGGGAACCATGGTGAGGGTCGGAGTCCTGGTCTCCGGACGGGGCACCAACCTCCAGGCGCTGATCGACGCCGAGGCCCGGGGCGAACTGGGCGCCCGGATCGTGGTGGTCATCAGCAACCGGGCCGGGGTGCCGGCCCTGGAGCGGGCCCGGCGGGCGGGCATCCCGGCGGTCGTGCTGGAGCGGCGAGCCTTCCCCTCGCGCCAGGCCCAGGAGGAGGCGATTGTGGCCTGTCTGCGGGACCACCAGGTCGACCTGGTGGTTCTGGCCGGGTACGACCGCATCCTGGGGCCGACGGTCCTCGCGGCCTACCCGTTGCGAATCATCAACATCCATCCCTCGCTGCTCCCCGCCTTCCGGGGGACGCTGCAGGCCCAGCGGGCCGCGCTGGAGTACGGGGTCAAGGTCAGCGGCTGCACGGTCCACTTCGTGACCGAGGAGGTGGACGGCGGCCCCATCATTCTGCAGCGAGTGGTGCCGGTCTACGACGACGATACCCCGGAGACGCTGGCGGCCCGCATCCTGGCCGAGGAGCACCGGGCGCTGCCCGAGGCCGTCCGCCTCTTCGCCGAAGGCCGGCTCCGGGTGGTCGGCCGGCGGGTGGTCATTCTGCCGGCCCCGGCTCTGGCCGGCGCCAGCGGTGAGGACAGAGCGAACCGGAGCACCTGAGCATGCGCGCGATCCTGAGTGTGTGGGATAAGACCGGACTGGTCGACTTCGCCCGGGGCCTGGCCGCCCTGGGCGTGGAACTGTACGCCACCGGCGCCACCCAGAGCACCCTCGAGCAGGCGGGGGTGCCGGTCCGCAGTCTCACGGTCCTGACCGGCTTCCCCGAGATCCTGGGCGGCCGGGTCAAGACCCTGCACCCGGCGGTCCACGCCGGCATCCTGGCCCGGCGCGATCCGGAGCACCTGGCCGAACTGGCCCGCCACGGCTTCGTGCCCATCGACCTCGTGGTGGTGAACCTCTACCCCTTCGCGCAGACCATCGAGCGGATGGAGCACCGGCTGGAGGAGGCCCTCGAGCATATCGACATCGGCGGCCCGGCCATGCTCCGGGCGGCGGCCAAGAACTTCGAGCACGTCATCGTGGTCGTCGACCCGCGCGACTACCCCTGGCTGCTGGAGCGCCTGCAGCAGCCGGAGGGCCTCGACCTGGCCACCCGCCGGCGGCTGGCGGCCAAGGCCTTCCAGCACACCGCCGTCTACGACACCCACGTGGCCGGCTACCTGCGGGGGACGCTGGACCTCTTCCCCGACGAACTGACGGTGGCCATGCGCAAGGTCCAGGACCTGCGCTACGGCGAGAATCCCCACCAGCAGGCCGCCTTCTACGTCCACACCCCCAGCCCGCAACGGGGGGCGACCCTGGCCGGGGGGCAGCAACTCCACGGCAAGGTGCTCTCTTTCAACAACCTGCTCGACATCGACGCCGCGCTGGCCTGCGTCCGCGACTTCGCCGCGCCCTGCGCGGCCATCATCAAGCACGGCAACCCCTGCGGCCTGGCCTGCGCCGAAACCCTCCTCCAGGCCTACCAGCGGGCCCACGCCGGCGACCCGGTCTCGGCCTTCGGCGGCGCCGTCGGGCTCAACCGGGTGGTCGACGCGGCCACGGCCCAGGAGATCAGCGCCACGTTCTACGAGGATATCGTCGCCCCCGGCTACGAGCCGGAGGCGCTGGCCCTCCTGCGCCAGAAGAAGAATCTGCGCATCTTTCAGGTCGATTTCCGGCCCTTCGAACCCCAGACGCTGGCCATCAACCCGACCCTGCACCTGGACTTCAAGCGGGTGAGCGGCGGCTTCCTGGTCCAGACGCCCGACCAGGTGGGCGAGGACGAGGTCACGCTCCGGACCGTGACCGAGCGCGAGCCGACGCTGGAGGAACTGACCGACCTGCTCTTCGCCTGGCGGGCGGTCAAGCATGTGAAGTCCAACGCCATCGTCCTGGCCAAACACCTGGCGCTGGTCGGGGTGGGGGCCGGGCAGATGAGCCGGGTCGATGCGGTGAAGATCGCCGTGCTGAAGGCCGGTCCGCGGGCGGTGGGCAGCGTTCTGGCCTCGGACGGCTTCTTCCCCAAGCCCGACGGGGTCGAGGTGGCGGCCGAGGCCGGGGTGACGGCCATCATCCAGCCGGGCGGCTCGATCCGCGACGAGGAGATCATCCGGGTGGCCAATCGCCACCACCTGGCGATGGTCTTCACCGGCCGCCGCCACTTCCGTCACTGAGGCGTGCCTGGCAGAGTCTCCGCCACTCTCGCTATAATCTTCGGCGGAAGTCTTGACCTGCCGGGAGGAGAGACCGTATGCCGATCTACGAGTACGAATGCCCCGCCTGCGGTCATCGCTTCGAGCGCCGTCAGCGCTTCGACGAGGCCCCGGTCTCCAGCTGCCCTGCCTGCCAGACCGGCCGTCCGCGTCGTCTCCTGCACCCGGTCGGGATCATTTTCAAGGGGTCAGGCTTCTACACAACGGACTACCGCAAGCCGGAGTCGAGCGGCGAGAAAGAGAAGTCCAGCGGGAGTGAGTCGACCAGCAGCGCCCGATCGTCCTGAACCCCACCGACGGACCCGGCCGTTTGACAGCCAGATACCCGTACTCTAAAATTGGGGATGGCGGCTGTCTCGCCGTCGGCGAGGGGGGTGTGCTGTGCCCGGCCCGCTCAAACTGGTGACGGGAAACGGGAACCGTCCGCTGGCCGAGCGGATCGCCCAGCTGGTGGGTGTCCCGTTGACGCCCGCCGAGGTCACCACCTTCCGCGACGGTGAGATCGCGGTCCAGATCCGCGAGACCGTGCGCGGCTGTGACGTCTTCGTCATCCAGCCGACCTGCCCGCCGGTCAACCACAACCTTCTGGAACTCCTGCTGCTGATCGACGCCCTGCGCCGGGCCAGCGCCGCCCGGATCGTGGCCGTCATCCCCTACTTCGGCTACGCCCGCCAGGACCGCAAAGACCGGCCCCGCGTCCCGATCTCCGCCCGCCTGGTGGCAGGGTTGATCGATTACGCCGGGGCCAACCACGTGATCGCCCTCGACCTGCACACCGACCAGCTGCCCGGCTTTTTCACCTGCCCGGTCGACCACCTCACCGCCATCCCGGTCCTGGCCGAGTACCTGCGACAGCGCCAGCTGCCGGACCCGATCGTGGTGGTCGCCCCCGATGCCGGGGGCGTCCGGCGGGCGGCCCTCTTCGCCAGCCGGCTGGGAGTGGAGATGGCCTTTATCTACAAGCGCCGGCCGGCGCCGGGGGCGGCGGTGGCCACCAGCGTGGTCGGTCCGGTCCAGGATGCCCTCGCCGTCATCGTCGACGACATCGTCGACACCGGCGGCACGCTCATCCAGGCCGCGGCCGCTCTGCGCCAGAGCGGGGCCCGGGCTGTCTTCGCCGCCTGTGTCCACGGCGTGCTCTCCGGCGACGCTCCCCGCCGACTGGCCGAGTCGCCGCTGGCGGAGATCATCCTCACCGACTCGATCCCCCCGCGTCCGACCGACGCCCTGGCCTTCACCCGCCTCTCGGTCGCTCCGCTCCTGGCCGAGGCCATCCGCCGCGTGCACCAGAACCGGTCGGTGAGCGACCTCCTGGTCAGCCCCCCACCCCCCGCGGTGCTCCAGACCGCCTCGACCGTCCCGCTGAGCAGTTAGCGCCCCGGCCGACCGCCCGCGCCCGGTCGCTCTGTGGAGAGCAGACGATCACACAGCAGTCTGACAGGCTGATCTGCCCCGCCCACCGGCTGGCCCGGGCGGTCAGGAGGGCTCGGCGGGGCTATCGGCCGGCGGGGAGACCTCGGCGCCGGCCGGGCGGACGCTCAGGGCCAGGGCGGCGTCGCGACAGCTGCTGGCGGCCAGGACGGCGCTCCGCGAGGCGTTGACCAGCCTGGCCCACTGCCCCCAATCAGGCTGCCCTTTGCGTCGGTTGGCCTCGGTCCGGGCCAGCTGGTGCAGAACGGCCAGCACCCGGCTGGCCAGGTTGGCCAGCAGTCGGGCGGCCTCCTCCGGCGGCTGACTGGCGGCGTACCGCTGGACCAGGTCCTCGGCCTCGCTGGGCAGGCGTCGCGGCTCCACCGGCTCTCTCCCTCAGCCTCCGGCCAGCGCCGCGGCCGGACGGCTGACGAGGCCGCGCGTCACCCGCAGGACGGTGGCGGCGGCCAGAAAGTCAGGCGTCAGCGCCTCCAGATCGGTGGTGGTCAGGATAACCTGCTGGTCGGGGGCCAGGGCCGCCAGGACGCGGCGGCGGCGGGTCTCGTCGAGTTCGGACATCAGGTCGTCGAGCAGCAGGATCGGTGGCTCGCCCGTCTGCTCGCGCATATAGGCGGCCTCGGCCAGTTTCATCGCCAGGGCGACGGTCCGCTGCTGGCCCCGCGAACCGTAGAGGTTCAGCGGCCGGCCGTCCACCGTGAAGGCCAGGTCGTCACGGTGGGGGCCGATGAGCGAGATCCCCTGGGCCAGTTCCCGGTCGCGGGCCCGCTCCAGCTGCTCCTGGAAGCGGGTGGCGAGGGCGCTCACCACCGCCTCGGCCGGCCCCTCGGGCCACGGCGTGGGGAGGGCGATGCTGGCCCGGTAGTGGACGGCCAGGAGCTCCTGCTGGTCGGCCAGATCGCGGTGGATGGCGTGGGCCAGCCGGTGCAGGGCGTTGACCGCCCGCCACCGCTGCCAGGTGATGAACGCCCCGGTCCGGACCAGCTCCTGGTCCCAGACGAAGAGCTGGTCGGCCCGGGCGTGCCGTTCGCGGATCTGGCGGAGGAGGTGGTTGCGCTGGAGCAGGACTTTGTTGTAGTGGGCCAGAGCCCGGCAGTAGCGGCGGTCGGTCTGGGCGATGGTCACGTCCAGATAGCGCCGGCGGACCTGGGGAGACCCCTGGACCAGATCGATATCCTGGGGCGAGAAGAGCACCACGTTGACCAGCCCCAGGGTGTCAATGGCCCGCCGCTGGACGCCGTTGACCTTGATGCGCTTGGTCACGGTGGCCATCGCCGCCTGGGGCGACAGCGGGTCGAAGCGCCGCTCGTCCTCGCGGATGAGGATCTCCAGCCGCAGGGGGCCGCTCGCCCGTTCGACGCGCGCGCCGATCCGGGCGTAGGCCGGCGACTCGGCCAGGGCTCCCCAGTTGATCAGCTCCCGCTCGGCGCTGGCCCGGAACGACTTCGTCGTCGCCAGCACAAAGAGCGCCTCGAGCAGGTTGCTTTTGCCCTGGGCGTTGTCCCCGACCAGCACCGTCACCCCGGCCTCGAGGTCCAGTTCCAGCCGGAGATAGTTCCGGAAGTTGACCAGTGAGAGATGAGTACAGCGCATCGCCCGCCCCGCCCCATTATACCATAGCGGGCACCCGAACAGCCCGGAGGGCGGTGGGAACGCCCCGCAGCCCGGCTCTCCGGCGGCCGTCCAGCAGTCCGCCGGCTCTGGTCTCCCGGCGCGCGACCGCCGGCTCCGCGCACCAGCGACCGCCGCTCAGGCGCCAGCCGGGCGGGCGCGGGGATCGGTGATCTCGGGCAGCGTCGTCAGCGGCGGCGAGAGCGCGGTGACGATGACCAGCGGCACGTCGCCGGTGTTCTTCTGGCCGTGCTCGAGATTCGGCGGCACGTAGACCGCGACATAGGGGGCCAGCGGGATCTCCGGATGGCCCTCCAGGTACATCACCCCGGTGCCCGCCAGAACGAAGTAGGCCTCCTCGTTCGGATGGCGGTGTCGGTAGACCTCCTCGCCGGGATGCAGATAGCAGATGGAGAGCTGCAGGTTGACGGAACCGGTCGTCTGGGGGTGAATGAGCCGTTTGATGAGGCCCCCGATCGCCCGGAATTCCACCGCCTCTTTCGGCGTGATCACCCGTCGCGGCTGCGTGGCCATTCTCGCTCCCTAAATCAGAATATCCTCGCGTCCGCGCGAGATGACGATCTCCTCGGCCTCGGCCAGGGCCCGGACGACGGCGACGATCCGCTGCTGGGCCTCCTCGACCACCCGCAGGCGCTGCGGACCCAGCAGGGCCATCTCCTCCTGGAGCGTCTGAGCCGCCCGGCTGGACATGTTCTTGAGGATCTTGGCCCGGACCTCCTCGCTGGCGCCCTTGAGCGCCAGCGCCAGATCGCGCTGGTTGACCTCGCGCAGGACCCGCTGGATCGCCCGGTCGTCGAGCAGGACCAGGTCCTCGAAGACGAACATCCGCTGGCGGATCTCGGCCGCCAGCTCCGGGTCCTGGTGTTCGATGGACTCGAGGATGGTCCGCTCGGTCCGGGCGTCCACCGCCCCGAGCACCTTGACCAGGAACTCGACCCCACCCAGCGTCCGGCTGGTGGTGGCGACGGCCGCCAGTTTCTTCTTCAGCACCGCCTCGACCTCGCGCGTCACCTCCGGCGCGGTGCGCTGGAGGAGCGCCAGCCGGGTGGCCACCTCGACCTGCAGCTCCGGCCCCAGGCCGGCCAGGATCTGCCCGGCCTGGGCGGGGGGCAGGTGGGCCAGGACCAGGGCGATGGTCTGGGGATGCTCACCTTCCAGAAAAGCCACCAGCTGGGCCGGGTCGACCCGCCGCAGGAAGCCGAAGGGCTGGTTGCTCCCCGCCTGCAGACGCTCGAGGACCTCCTGAGCCCGTTGACTGCCCAGCGAGCGGGCCAGCAGATCGCGGGCGAACTGGCTGCCGCCGGGGCTGAGGCTGGCCCGGCTCAGCAGCTCTTCGTAGCACTGCTCCAGAATCGCCTGGCGGACCTCGCCCGGCAACCGTTCGACGCGCAGGATCTCCTGGGTCAGGGTTTCGATCTCGCTCTCGCTCAGGTGACGCAGCACCTGAGCGGCCAGCTCCTGACCCAGAGCAATAAGCAGAACCGCCGCTTTCCGCCGCCCGGAGAGGCGTTCTGTGGCCATGCTCCTCCTCCCCCGTTTCTGGCGGAAATTCTACAGCACGCGCCGCGTCCGCGTGAAGGAGTGAGGGCGAGATCACGCCCCCCGCGCCGGGGCGCCAGGCGGCCTGCCACCTCGGTGGCTTGACAAGGCGCGTCCCCGCCCTCTATACTTGACTTGACCTGTCGAGGCGGTGGCCGGGGAACGCGACGCGAGTACCACGGTGCGCAGCGGGCGCACCGGCTGGCATCTGTTCTGCGGGGTAAGCGAGCGCCAGAGGCCCGCGAGAGGAGTGTTGGCGATGCTGGTGGAGATGGTTGTGGAGAGCGTGCGCGTCAATCTGCAGACCTACCAGCGCGTGGTGGTGCTGAAGGAAAAAGGTGCCGATCGCTATCTGCCGATCTGGATCGGCAACAATGAGGCCGACGCTATCGTCATCCAGTTGCAGAACGTCCCGGTACCCCGTCCCCAGACCCACGATCTGTTGAAGAATGTCATCCACCAGCTTGGCGCGCGCGTCACCCACGTGGTGGTCAACGACCTGGCCGACGACGTCTTCTACGCCCGTATCCATCTCGAGCTGGACGGGCGGCATATCGAGGTCGACTCGCGGCCCAGCGACGCCATCGCCCTGGCGGTGCGGGTGCAGGCGCCGATCTACGCCGAGGACACGGTCCTGGACAAGGCGGGGGTCCACCTGGAGAGCGAGAAAGAGGACGAGGAGACGGCCGAGCCCTCCGAGCCCAGCCGCCCGACCCGCGTCGAGGATATGCCGGCGCCCTTCCGCGATTTCATCAATACGCTGGACCTTGACGACCTCGGCAAGCGGGAGAAGTAAGGACGCGACCCGGTGCCGCCCGGAGAGGCTATGGCGAGTTCGGGGCACGAGCAGCAGGTCAAAGAACTCGTCGCCCGCCAGGTCGGCCGTTGTGCGGTCTGCGGGCACGGGTACGATACGGACAGCGTCAGCATCCTCGGTCAGCACGCCGAGTTGTGGTTCTTCTCCCTGCACTGCGGTGAGTGCCGGACCCAGGGGCTGGTGGCCGTCGTCATGCCGGAGTCGCTGACCCGTGCGGGCGAGCCGGTCAGCCTGGCAGACGTGGCGGCGGTCCGGGCTTTCCTGGCCACCTTCGACGGTGATTTCCGCCGCCTCTTCCGGGGCGGGCGGGCGTAGGCGCATCGCCTGATGGCTTCCTCTCCCCGCGGCTACTTCAGTTTCGTCCTGCACAGCCATCTTCCCTACGTCCGTCAGGCCGGCCGCTGGCCGCACGGCGAGGAGATGCTCTACGAGGCCCTGGCCGAGAGCTACCTCCCGCTCCTTGCGGCTCTGGACGACCTCCAGCACGAGGGGTTCTCTCCCCGGTTGACCATCGGCCTGACGCCGATCCTGCTGGAACAGATCGCCGACCCCCAGGTTCTGGAGAATTTCGCCGCCTACCTCCAGGAGGAGATCACCGCCGCCCGGACCGACGCCGACCGCTACCACCGAACGGCGCCGGACCTGGCCGCCCTGGCCCGCTTCTACGAGGCCTGGTACGAACAGATCCGCCGGACCTTTGAAGACCGCTACCGGCGGGAGGTGGTCGGGGCCTTCCGCCGCCTGGCCCAGGCGGGTGTGCTCGATCTCCTGACCAGCGCCGCCACCCACGCCTACCTCCCGCTGCTGAGCCGCGATTCTTCGGTCGCCGCCCAGCTGCGCGTCGGGGTGGAGACCAGCGCGCGCCACTTCGGCTGGCGCCCCCAGGGCATCTGGCTGCCGGAGTGCGGCTACCGTCCGGCGGTCCTGACCCCCGATGGACGCGCGGTCCGTCCGGGCCTGGAGACCTTCCTCGCCGAGCTGGGGCTGCGCTACTTCTTCACCGACACCCACGCCCTTCAGGGTGGACAGCCGGTCGGGAAGGCGGCCGGGGCGGCGGTCGGGCTCTATCTCACCCCCGCCGCCGGGCGGCCAGCGGTGGCCCCGGCCCCGCCGGCGCCGCGATCGACCCTGCGCCCGTATTTTGTCGGCCAGTCAACGGTGGCGGTCTTCAGCCGCGAGGCCCGGACCGGTCTCCAGGTCTGGTCGGCCGACTACGGCTACCCCGGCGACCCGGTCTACCGCGAGTTCCACCGCAAGGACCCCGGCTCTGGTCTCCAGTACTGGCGGGTCACCGGCCGGGACGTGCCGCTGGCCGACAAGCAGGTCTACGACCCGGCTCGCGCCTTCGCGCGGGTGATGGACCACGCCGAGCACTTCGTGCGTCTGGTCGCCGGCATTCTGGAGACGGCCGAGACACCCGACGGTCATCCTCCCCTCATCGTCTCGGCCTACGATACCGAACTCTTCGGCCACTGGTGGTTCGAAGGGGTCGCCTGGCTGAAAGAGGTGCTGCGGCGGCTGAGCACTCATCCGACCATCCGGCTGACGACGGTGGCCGACTACCTGCAGCGCCATCCCCCCACCCTGGCCCTCGATCTCCCGGAGAGCTCCTGGGGGCAGGGTGGGGGCCACTGGACCTGGCTCAACCCTGAGACCGCCTGGATGTGGCCCCTCATCCACGGGGCGGAGGAGCGGATGGAGCGCCTGGTGGCCAGCCATCCGGTCCCCTCTCCCGACGAGCGGCCGCTGCTGGCCCAGGCCGGGCGGGAGCTGCTGCTGCTGCAGGCCAGCGACTGGCCGTTCCTCATCACCACCGGCCAGGCGCGCGCCTACGCCCAGCGGCGCTTTGAGCAGCACCTGGCCCGCTTCAACCGCCTGGCTCTGGCGGCCGAGATCGGCGATCAGAGCCTGGCGACGCTGGAGTTTCTACGCCTGGTCGCCGCTCAGGACAACCCCTTCCCCTTCCTGGACCCGGCGGTCTTCGCCCCCCGGACGCCCCAGCCAGTTCGCTGACCGCCCGGGTGTGCCATGCCGACGCCGATCCTCCTGGCCTGGAGCGGAGGCAAGGACAGCACCCTGGCTCTGGACCGGCTCCGACAGGATGACCGCTACGAGGTCGTCGCCCTCCTGACCACGATCACCCGCGAATACGACCGGGTGAGCATGCACGGGGTGCGGCGGAGCCTGCTGGAGGCTCAGGCGGCGGCGCTGGGCTATCCGCTCGTCCCGGTCTTCATTCCGGCCAACGCCAGCAACCAGGCGTACGAGGCGGCGATGCAGGAGACCCTGACGCTCTACCGCGCCCGGGGCGTCCAGGCCGTGGCCTTCGGCGATATCTTCCTGGCGGACATCCGCCGCTACCGCGAGGAGCGGCTGGCCGCCGTCGGGCTGAGGGGGCTTTTCCCCCTCTGGGGCCAGGACACCCGCCAGCTGGCCGCGGAGTTCCTGGCCCGGGGCTTTCGGGCGGTGATCTGCTGCGTCGACAGTCAGGCGCTGGATGGGCGCCTGGTGGGCCGCGAGTTCGACGCCGCTTTCCTGGCCGATCTCCCGCCCGGGGTGGACCCGTGCGGGGAGAACGGGGAGTTCCACTCGTTCGTCTACGCCGGACCGCTCTTCCGCTGGCCGGTGGCCCTCCGGCGGGGGGCGGTGGTGGTGCGGGAGCAGCGCTTCGTCTACTGTGATCTGCTCCCGGCCGGAGACTAACCGCTCGCCCCGGCCCTTGACAGAGACGGAGCGCTCTGCTATGCTATAGTCACAATTGAATAGGGCTCGACACTATCGCGAGTGGTGCGAGGGAACTGGCCCGACGACCACCCGGCAACCTGGGAGCGACCTCCTAAGGTGCCAAGTCCAGCCCATCGACGGGGGAGATAGGCCGCGCCAAGCGGAATGGTTAGGTCGCACGCCTCTCCTGCCGGAGAGGATTTTTTATGCGCCGGGAGGTTCCGCCGGCCGCTCGCCTCAGACCAGGAACGGGAAGGAGGAGCGTTGAACTACCGCCTGTTCACCTCCGAGTCGGTCTGCGCCGGTCATCCGGACAAGATCTGTGACCAGATCTCGGATGCGATTCTGGACGCGGTCTACCAGCAGGATCCCTACGGACGGGTGGCGGTCGAGACCCTGGTCACCCGCAACCAGACGGTTCTGGCCGGCGAGGTCACAACGGCGGCGCAGGTGGACTTCGCCGCCGTCGCCCGGCAGGTGATCCGCGACCTGGGCTACACCGACCCTGTCTACGACTTCACCGACCAGTGTGAGATGCTGGTCCGCATCCAGCGCCAGTCGCCGGACATCGCTCAGGGGGTGGACCAGGGCGGTGCGGGCGACCAGGGGATGATGTTCGGCTACGCCGCCCGTGAGACCCCGGAACTGATGCCCCTGCCGATCACCCTGGCCCATCGCCTGGCCGAGCGGCTGGATCAGGTCCGCGTCGAGCGGGTCCTGGATTATCTCCGGCCCGACGGCAAGACGCAGGTGACGGTGGCCTACGAGCAGGGACGGCCGGTGGCGGTAACGAAAGTGGTGCTGGCGGTGCCCCACCACCCGGATATCGACAACGCCACCCTCCACCAGGCCCTCTACACCCACGTGGTCTGCCCGGTCCTGGCGCGCTACGGCTACCAGGTCGCCCCGGAGGCCCTCATCGTCAACGGCACCGGCCGCTGGACGATCGGGGGGCCGGCCAGCGATACCGGGGTGACCGGCCGGAAGATCGTGGTGGACGGCTACGGCGGCATGGCCCGCGTCGGCGGCGGCTGCTTCTCCGGCAAGGATCCGACCAAGGTCGACCGTTCGGCGGCCTACGCCGCCCGTTTCCTGGCCAAGAACATCGTGGCCGCCGGACTGGCCGACCGCTGCGAGGTTCAGCTGGCTTACGTCATCGGCCACCCCGGTCCGGTCGCCCGGGCCATCGAGACCTTCGGCACCCAGCGGGCGCCGCTCCCGGAGATCGAGGAGTTCGCCTGGGGGCTGCTCGACCTGACGGTGCGCGGGATCATCGAGGGGTTGAACCTGCGCCAGCCGATCTACCGCCGGACCGCCTGCTACGGCCACTTCGGCCGCGCGGGCTTCCCCTGGGAACAGGTGGTGGTTGGGGCCACGGTGCCGGAGTCGGCGTCGGCCCGCTAAAATTGTGGTGGACTATCCCGGCCAGCCGGGAGCGAGGAGTGGACCATGGAGACAGCGACGCTGGTCGCCAGCCTGGTGGCGACGGATCCGGAGGTGGCGCGGCTCATCGCGGCCGAGGAGTGGCGGCAGTTCTCGATGGCGATGCTCATCCCCAGCGAGAACTACGCCTCGCTGGCCGTCCGCCAGGCCCAGGGCTCGATGCTGACCAACAAGTACGCCGAGGGCTACCCCAAGCGCCGCTACTACCAGGGCAACCGCTACATCGACAGCATCGAGGCCCTCTGCATCGAGCGGGCCCGGGCCCTGTTCGGCGCCGAGCACGCCAATGTCCAGCCCCACGCCGGGGCGCCAGCCAACCTGGCCGCCTACCTGGCGCTGCTGGAGCCGGGCGATACCATTCTGGCCATGGACCTGGCCCACGGCGGTCACCTGACCCACGGGGCGCCGGTCAATGTGACCGGCCGGCTTTTCCGCTTCGTCCACTACGGCGTGGACCGCCAGACCGAGCGGATCGACTACGAGGCGGTGCGCGAGATCGCCCGGCGCGAGCGGCCGCGGATGATCGTGGCCGGGGCCACCGCCTACCCCCGGATCATCGATTTCGCCCGCTTCCGCGAGATCGCCGACGAGGTCGGGGCCTACCTGCTGGTCGATATGGCCCACATCGCCGGCCTGGTGGCGGCCGGCGTCCACCCGAGCCCGGTGCCCTACGCCGATGTGGTGACCTTCACCACCCACAAGACGCTGCGGGGACCCCGGGGAGCGATGATCCTCTGCCGGGCCAAGTACGCCCAGGCCATCGACCGGGCCGTCTTCCCCGGCCTGCAAGGGGGACCGTTCGAGCACGCCATCGCCGCCAAGGCGGTCTGCCTGAAGGAGGCGATGACGCCGGAGTTCGTCGCCTACCAGCAGCAGGTCGTTCGCAACGCCCAGGCCCTGGCCCGACGGCTCCAGGAGCGCGGCCACCGGATCGTCTCGGGCGGGACAGACAACCACCTGCTGCTGCTCGACCTCACCCCGCTGGGCGTCACCGGCAAGAAGGCGGCGGCCGACCTGGAGCGCGGGGGGATCATCACCAACAAGAACGCCATCCCCTTCGACACCCGACCGCCTTTCGAGGCCAGCGGTCTGCGCATGGGGTCGCCGGCGGTGACGACCCGGGGCTTCACCGAAGCCGAGATGGTCCAGCTGGCCGACTGGATCGACACCATTCTGCGGCAGCCCGACGAGGAGACCTGCCGCGAGATCCGGGCGGCGGTGGCCGACCTCTGCAGCCGCTTCTGGCCGCCGAGCCTGGGGCCGCGCCCGACGCCGGTGAGCCTCTGAGAGGTCGCCAGGCCGCACGGCAGGGGGATGGAGCCGCGATGACCCATCGGTTTCTGGAACGGCTGGCCCAGGGGCCGCTGCTGGCCGACGGGGCCATGGGCACGATGCTCTACGCCAACGGCGTGCCCTACGAGCGCTGCTTCGACGAACTCAACCTGTCGGAGCCGGACCTGGTCCAGCGGATCCACCGGGAGTACATCGCCGCCGGGGCCGGGCTCATCGAGACCAATACCTTCGGCGCCAATCGGATCCGGCTGTCCACCTACGGGCTGGAGGGCAGGGTCCGCGACATCAACTACCGGGGGGTGCGCATCGCCCGCGAGGCCCGCGAGATCGCCGGCGAGTCGGTCTTCGTGGCCGGCGCGGTCGGGCCGATCGGCCAGCCGCTGGCGCCGGTCGGCAGCGTCACCCTGGAGGAGGCCCAGGCGGCCTTCGCCGAACAGATCGAGGCGCTGCTGGAGGGCGGGGCCGACCTCATCATCCTGGAGACCTTCAGCGACCTGGCCGAACTCCAGGCGGCCATCGCCGCCGCCCGGTCGGTCTGCGACCTGCCGCTGGTGGCCCAGTTGACCTTCACCGAGGACGGACGGACCCTGAGCGGCCACGATCCGGCCACCGCCGCCCAGATCCTCGACGCCCTGCCGGTGGACGTCATCGGCATCAACTGCGGGGTGGGGCCCCAGCTGGTCTACGAGTGGATCCTGCAGATGGCGCCCCACACCAGCCGCAAACTCTCGGCCCTGCCCAACGCCGGCTTCCCGGCCCGCATCGGGGGCCGCTTCTTCTACTTCTCGACCCCGGCCTACTTCGCCGAGTACGCCAGGAAGTTCGCCGCCGCCGGCGTGACCCTCATCGGCGGCTGCTGCGGCACCACCCCGGCCCACATCGCCGCCATGGGGGCGGCCCTGCAGGCCGCCCAGCCCCGGCGCGAGACGCCGCGCGTCTCGGTCGTGGTCAGCCGTCCCGAGCCCGCCACCGAGCCCCCGGCCCCGCCCAGTGAGGGACCGACCCTTCTGGCGCAGAAACTGGCCCGGAAGCAGTTTGTGGTCAGCGTCGAACTGGACCCACCCCGCGGCCTCAACCCCAAGAAGGCCCTGCAGGGAGCGGCGATGCTCAAGGAGTGCGGGGTGGACTGCATCAATATCGGCGACAGCCCGATGGCCAAGGTGCGCATGAGCGCTATCGGGCTGGCGCTTCTCATCCAGCAGCAGGTGGGCCTGGAGACGATCATCCACTGCACCACCCGCGACCGCAATCTCATGGCGCTGCAGTCGGACCTGCTGGGAGCCCACGCCCTGGGCATCCGCAACGTCCTGGCCCTGACCGGCGACCCGCCGCGCCTGGGCAACTACCCCAACGCCACCGGGGTCTGGGACGTCGACTCCATCGGGCTCATCACCATCCTCAAGCGCTTCAACGAGGGGGTGGACTGGCACGGCACCTCCATCGGACGGCCGGCCTCGTTCTTCGTCGGCTGCGCGGTCACCCCGACGGCCGAGGACATGGAGCGGGAACTGGAGCGGTTCCGGCGCAAGGTCGAGGCGGGGGCCGATTTCGTGATGTCGCAGCCGCTCTTCAGTATGGCCCAGCTGGAGGCCTTCCTCGACCGGGTGGGCGGCGAACTGCCCATTCCCCACATCCTGGGGATTCTGCCGCTGGAGAGCTACCGCCACGCCGAGTTCCTGCACCATGAGGTGCCGGGGATCACCATTCCCGACGACGTCCGCGAACGCATGCGGCTGGCCGGCGAAAACGGTCGACTGGAGGGGCTGCGCCTCGCCCAGGAGTTCATCGAGCAGGCCCGCCCCTATGTGGCCGGGGTCTACATCATCACCTCGTACGGGCGCTACGACGTCGCCGCCACCCTGGTGCGCCAGATCCGGGCCCGCGAGCCGATCAGCCGCTAGCCTTCCCCCACTGGACCGGCGGTCCGGAGATCGCGGGCTGTTTCGCGCCCGCCCGACGGCCCGCAGCCGTTCCCCACGGTTGTGGCGGCGGCCAGAGGAGCCCGAGCAGGGTCCAGATCTCAGGCGACGATCTTCGAGATCGGCAGTTCGAGGATATCCTCGGCGCCGCGCTTCTTGAGTTCGGGGATGAGCAGGTTGACGCTGGACTTTAAGGCGACCGTCTCGACGGCGTAGTAGTTGTTCCCGTACAGCTGCGAGACGGTCGGCGACTTCATCGCCGGCAGGATGGCGATGACGTCGGCCAGGCGGTCGGCCGGGACGTTCATTTTCAGGAGCACCTTCCCCCGCGCCGCCAGGACGCCATCCAGCAGGGTGCGGATCTCCTCGATGGCCGCGCGCTTGGCCGGATCCTCCCAGGCCGCGCGATTGCAGATGAGTTTGGTCGTCGACTCCAGCAGGACGTCGATGATGCGCATCCCGTTGCGCTGGAGGGTGGCCCCGGTCTCGGTCACCTCCACAATGGCGTCGGCGATCTCCGGGACCTTGGCCTCAGTCGCCCCGTAGGAGAGATAGACCTCGACCGGCAGCCCCAGACGGGCGAAGTACTGACGGGTCAGATTGGGGTACTCGGTCGAGACCCGCATGTGCGGGCGCAGCTCCTCGGGCCGGGTGATGCCCGAGTCCTGGGCCACCGCCAGAACGATCTTGACGGGGGCGCCCAGCTGCCGCCCGCCGCCCAGGTCCATCACCTCGACGACGTCGGCCCCCGTCTCCCGAACCCAGTCCAGCCCGGTGATCCCCAGGTCGAAGAAGCCCTGCTGGACGTAAAGGGGGATCTCCTGGGGGCGCAGGATCTTCACCCGACCGATCCGGGGATCGGGGATGGTGGCGTTGTAGTCGCGCTCGCTGGCCCGGCGGACCGGGAGATCCGCCTCCTCGAAGAGTTTGAGCGTCTGGGCCTCCAGACTCCCTTTGGGCAGGACGATGCTGATCACGGGCAGACCTCTTCAAAAAAGCAGCTCGTCTGACCGGTGTGACAGGTCGGGCCGTGGGGCTCGGCCTCGATGAGAACGGTGTCGCGGTCGCAGTCCACCCAGATCCGCCGGACCTTCAGGACGTGACCGGAGGTCTCGCCCTTGGTCCAGAGCTGCTGGGTGGTCCGCCGCCAGAAGGTGACCAGCCCGGTGGCCAGCGTCTTCTCCCAGGCCGCCTGGTTCATAAACCCGACCATCAGCACCTGGCGGGTGCGGTGGTCCTGGACCACCGCCGGCACCAGACCGTTCAATTTGCTGTAGTCCAGTTGGCACTCGGCTGCGGCGATCATCCCGTTGCGCTCTCCAGCCCGGCGATCACCGCCGAATGATACGCCGCCGCCCCCTTCCTGTCAAGCCGCCCGGCTGCCAGCACGGCGGAGGGAGCGGGTCCGCGCCGAGGCCGCCGGGCGTCGTTGACACCGCCGGGCGGCTGCCGTATCCTATGGGGCGGTCCGGCGGGGCCAGGCCGCCCCGCACAGTCTCTTGCAGGCAGGAGGAAGCCGTTATGGCACACCGGCCCGTTGCCACCAGAACCGGCCTGGGCCCGGGGGCCTTCCTGGGCCTGGCGGGCATGGTCATCGGGTTTCTGCTGGCCAATCCCCTCGTGATCATCAACCAGTTCATCGAGCCAGCCGGCACCAACGCCCCGCTCTTCGTCTGGCACTTCTGGGTCACGGTCTTCACCCTGGCCGCCTTCGGCCTTGCGTTCGTCGGCCCGGGCCTCATCCTGACCGCCCGCTACGGCGCCCGCGACTGGTCGGGCGTCGAGTGGTTCGCGGCGGCGCTGACCGGAGCCACGCTGGCCTTCACCGGGCTCTCCCTCCTCTGGCTGATGCAGGGCGGGCCACAGGTCCCGTCGACGCTGGCGATCCTGCTCTTCCACGGCGGGGCCTGGCTGGTGGCGGTCGACCGTTCCCGCCGCTACCGGCTGGCTCTCTGAGCCGCCTACTCCGGCACCCAGACCAGGCGGCTGCCAAAGGTGATATCGGTCAGCAGGCGCTGGGCGACCCCGGTCTCCAGGTCCCGAACCCACAGGTCGCCCGGCGCCGTGCTGTTATACGGCGAGGCCGGGTCTGGGGTCTGGCCGGGACCGGGCCGGGCCGGCCACCCGGCCGGGGGCGCGATATAGGCCAGAAGCGCCCCGCCCGGCGACAGCGCCGGGGCGTGGGCGGCCCGCTGCTGCCAGACCGGCCGCGCGGCGATGGCCACCGGCTGGTCGGGCGAGCGGGCGCCCGGGAAGGGCAGCGCCGGCAGGGTGCCGGGCTGACCGAGGTCCAGCACGCGCAGGGAACGCGTGTTGTAGCCCTGGAAGCCGGGGGCGTTGCAGACCTCGATATCCTGGGCCAGGAACGACCCCTGGACCACCACCGTCCGGTTCCAGCTGCCGTCCAGATAGAGCAGGTCGAGCGCCCCGGTCCGCAGATCCAGGCGCTCCAGCGTGCTCCAGTCGCAGAGGGCGGCGTAGCCGAGGTCCCGCGAGTAGAGCAGACTGTTCTCGGCCAGGAAGCGCGGCCCGTAGAGCGTCCGACCGGTGAAGAGGCGGTCGAAGATGGCCGGGCGCGGCTTCTCCAGCGTCACCGGCTGCCAGGCGTTCTGCCCCCGGCTGTTGACGAGGGTGATCGCAGTGCGGAAGCTCTGGGCATCGGTCGCCACCACCCGGCTGGCGAAGGCCAGCCGCAGCCCCTCCGGCGACCAGGCCGGGTCGCAGCCCTCGACCAGCGGGCGCAGCCCCTCCCGCTCGTCCCAGAGCCAGATGCGGGCGCTCTGGCACCAGCGGTGCCAGGAGCCGAAGGCCCCCGGTGGGTCGGCCGGCGCGGCGGCGAAGGCCAGCACGTTCCGACTCGACCAGGTCAGACCGGCCTCGGCCTGGTCGTTGACGGTGATCCGACGCAGCTGCCGGTCGGCCAGCCGGCCGACCCAGACCTCGGCGCTCCGGCCCTGGCCCCGCAGGATGGCCAGCCACTGGCCGTCGGGCGAGAGGGCGAAGTCCTGAACATCGGCCACGAGGTGCTCGACCCGCCCGCTCGTCAGCCAGATCGCCCACAGATCGCCCCCGCGCTGGAAGAGGATCCGCCCGCGCAGAGGCAGGCTGGCCGTCCGGGACGTCGGGGTGGGCGCCGGCGAGGCGGTCGCCAGGGGCGTCGGACGGCTCGCCGGCGTTGGGGTCGGTGTGGCGGGAAGGCCGGTCGGCGTGGGCGAGGGCGCTGGCGTCGGGGGAGAGGGCGGCGGGGAGGGAGTCGGCGTCGGACCGCCCGCCGTGCAGGCGGCGATAAGGAGACAAAGACCCATCCCCACCAGCCAGCGGGCCAGCAGCCAGGGCCGGCGCGCGCGTCCCGTCACCCCGTGATGGCCGCCACCGGGGTCGGCTGGGAGCGCAGCGCCCGTCGGCATCCTCGCTCCTAGATCGTGATCTCGCGCTGGAGGACGCGGTCGCCCCGGATGAAACTCACCCGCAGACGCAGGCCACGCCGGAGGCCCCGCACCGCCTCCTCCAGCGTCCGGGCGCTGGTGATCGGCCGGAAGTTCAGCTCGGTGATGATGTCACCGGGGGCCAGCCCCAGGCGCTCGGCCGGCGACCCCGGCGCCACCCGTCCGACCAGCGCTCCGAAGAGGGGAATCTGTCCCCGACGGGTCATGACCCGGCTGGCGTCGGCCACGCTGGCCCCGAACGGTACGCGCCCCTCCCGCGCGGCCGCCAGCACCCGGTCGAGCCGGGCCCGGTCGAAGCCGACCACCACCTGGCCGTCCACCACCGTCACCGGGACAACCTGCTGGCCGGTCCGCCGG
Organism: Chloroflexota bacterium; assembly: GCA_034433795.1. Lineage (GTDB taxonomy): Bacteria > Chloroflexota > UBA6077 > FW602-bin22 > DAOUAE01 > DAOUAE01. The sequence goes on along the minus strand of DAOUAE010000051.1, from coordinate 1,560 downwards.
TAGAGTTCGAAGGCGGCCGTATGGTCGCGGGAGACATCTTTTTCCGTGTAGGCGATGCCCTGCTGGGCCAGATACTCCTTCAGGCGCTGGCACCAGGGGCAGGTCGGGGTGGTGTAGACGACGACTTCCACGGTCCTCGCTCTGGCCACCGAGTTGGCCGGTTCGTGGTCCCCTCGAATGGTACCACGGGCCACGGGCCGGCGGCAACCGCCCGAAAGTCCTGGCCGGCGGTCGCCGCTGTCCCCGGACCCGGCGGACCGCTCCCCGCGGGGGAGGGTTCGGGCCGGTTGACAGGGGCGGTTGGCGATGGCTAGAGTAAGGGCGGTCCGCAACAGCAAACCGCTCCTGGGAGGCCTCTCTGTGGAACTCACCGACCGTGTCGCGCTGATCACCGGTGGGGCCACCGGGATCGGGCGAGCGACCGCCCTCGCCCTGGCCCGCGGTGGCGCCCATATCGCCGTCAACTTCTCCCGCTCCGCTGCCGAGGCGGAAGAGACCGTGGCCGAGGTCCGGGCGCTTGGACGGTGGGCCATCGCCGTCCAGGCCAACGTGGCCGACGAGCCGGCCGTTCGGGCGATGGTCGACCGGGTCGTCGGCGAGTTCGGCCGGCTGGATATCGTGGTCAACAGCGCCGGCACCACCCGCTTCATCCCGTTCGAGGACCTCGGGGCGTTGACCGACGAGATCTGGCAGGAGATCATGCAGGTGAATCTCATGGGCGCCTTCTACACGGCCCGGGCGGCCGGGCCGCACCTCATCGCCCAGCGGCAGGGAGCCATCGTCAACGTGGCCTCGATGGCCGGCGTCTACGGCTACGGGAGCTCGCTGCCGTACGCGGTCTCGAAGGGGGCGCTCATCACCCTGACCAAGGCCCTGGCCCGGGTCTTCGCCCCGCACAACGTGCGGGTCAACGCCGTCGCCCCCGGTGTGGTCCAGACGCGCTGGGTGGCCGGCCAGGAGGCGTTCATCGAGCAGGCCCGCCAACTCACGCCACTGGGGCGGGTGGCCCTGCCGGAGGATGTGGCCCACACGATCCGCTACCTGGTCGAATCGGATTTCATCGTCGGCCAGGTGATCTACCTGGACGGCGGTCGGACGATCTGACCGCCGGCCCGTGGTACGGGATATGCCGCCACGAGAGAGGAGGCACCGATGCCCTTACGGCGGGTCTCGTGGCGCAAGACGGCGGAGACCGAGGAACTGGAGGGGGCAGGCCCTGGCGGCGGGGGAATGCCGGTCCACGACGAGGACCCCGACCGCTGGGGCGGCCCGGTCCGGCTGGTGCTGCACCTTCTGGTCGGGGCGCTGATCGTGGTCTTCCTGGTGGTCCCGCTGATCTGGCTGACGCCGTATCCGGCGACCTTCGCCGCCCTTCCCTTCCTCTGGCTGTGGGTGGGGGTGAGTGTGGTCTTCCTGATCGCGGTCCTCTCGCTCCTGTAGTGACTGTCCCACAGGTGGTGGGTAGGGGACTGGACAAGACGGGGCAGACTCTCCTGGAATAAAGGCAACACACCACCACACCCCAGGAGGCCTGCCCCATGGCCAGGATAACCCTCCGCA
>DAOUAE010000050.1:0-76268 GCA_034433795.1 Chloroflexota bacterium | reverse complement strand
CACTCGCGGGCCTCTGGCTCGGGCGGCTCCCCACAGCGCACCAAAGCAGACGGGCTGGCTTTCCCAATTCCCAAGGTATTAAGGGGTTGGGAATCGGGAAAGCCTGGCTGGGTGGTTTCGGGCAGAGTCGCCGGGGGTTCCTGCCTCGAGTTCCCGGCCGGCCTCCGGCCCGTGTACTCCGGTTCGGCCTTGCTGGACAGCCCTCCCGACCAGGGCTATAATACGCCGGGGCGCACCTCGTCGGCTGCCCTCAGCCAGCGGACCTCCGGCCACGCCGGTCGCGACCGACGCCGCCCTCGGCGACAGGCTCCCCAACGACCCGCGGCCCAGCCGCCAAAGGAGACCAGGATGACCATCCGTGTGGGCGTTATCGGCTGTGGCGATGTAGCCACCTACGTTTATCTTCCCACCCTCAAACAGTGCGCGGACCTCTGCACCGTCACCGCGGTCTGCGACCGCGACCCCGACCGGGCCCGGCTGGCGGCCGAACAGTTCGCCGTGCCCCAGGTCTACACCGACCTCGATCGCTTCCTCCAGGAGGCACCGGTCGAGGCCGTGCTCAACCTGACCCCCAACCAGCACCACTTCGCCGTCTCGCTGGCGGCGCTTCAGGCCGGCAAGCACGTCTATACGGAAAAGACCCTGGCGGTGACGCTGGAAGAGGCCGACCGGCTGCTGGCTGAGGCCGAGCAGCGGGGCCTGATCTTCGCCTCGGCCCCGGCGGTGATGCTGAACCCGGTCAATCAGGTCGCCCGCCAGCTCCTTCAGGAGGGGGCCATCGGCCGGGTCTGCTACGCCATCGGCCACGCCGCCCACGGTGGTCCGGCCCGTCGGGGCTACTTCGCCTGGTACCGCCGGGCGCTGGAGCATCTGGGCCTGCCGGCCGAACGACTGGTCTCCACCGACCCCACCTGGTTCTACCAGCCCGGCGCCGGACCGCTCCTCGACCTGGGCGTCTACGCCCTGACCACGCTCACCGGCCTCCTCGGCCCGGTCCGGCAGGTGACGGCCCTCTCCGGACGCCAGGTCCCGGAGCTGGTCATCGAAGGGGGCGTGGCCCAGGGCAGACGGATCACGGTTGCGGTGGACGACACCACCCTGCTGCTCCTGGACTTCGGGAACGCCACCTTCGCGATGGTCGACGCCAGCTACAATGTGCTGGCCACCCGCCGCCCCCAGTTTGAGATCTACGGCAGCAGCGGCGTCATCACCATGAATCCCCAGCAGCCAGTCCCACCCCAGATCGAGGTCTACCGTGGGGAGGACCTGCCCACCGGCGAGCCCCGCTGGGAGCGACCGGCGGTGCCCGGTCCCCGCTGGCACCTGGGCGCCGGCATCCCGCACTTCCTGGAGTGCCTCCGCGACCGGCGCCGGCCGATCATCAGCGGCGAGCACGCCCGCCACGTCCTGGAGGTGATGCTCAAAGCCTACGCCGCCGCCACCGAGGGCCGAACCCAGACGATCACGCGCCTGTTTTAGAGGGGGAACCGCCCCGTGCTGACGCTTCCGCTGAGTATCCGGTGGTCGGCGGAGCGGGCAACCTTCGCTCTGCTGAGCGCCATCCTCTTCCTGCAGTTCCTCTCGGCCGGGCTGGCCAACCCGCTCCTGGCCCTGCAGATCCGGGCCCTGGGAGCCGACTACTGGCAGATCGCCACCGTCCTGACCACCTACCAGGTGGCGGCGATGGCCGCCCAGTACTACTGGGGACGGCGCTCCGACCGCCTGGGGCGACGGAAGCCGCTGATCCTGCTGGGACTGGCCGGACTGACCCTGGCCTACCTGGGCCTGGGACTCATCACCCATTTCACCGCCGCCTATCTCATCCGGGCCTTTGAGGCGGTCTGCTTCGCCGCCTACAACACCGCCAGCCTGGCCCTTATCGGCGACCTGCTGGAGCAGCGCGCGGCCCGGGGCCGGCTGATGGGCCTCTACCGGACGTTTGGCTCGCTGGCCTTCGCCCTGGCCGCCCTCTTCGGAGGCAGCCTGGCCGACCAGTTCTCGCTCCGCCTGCCCTTCCTGCTCTCCGCCGGCTTCTTCGCCCTGGCCTTTCTGCTGGCCCTGGCCATCCGGGAGCGGCCCTTCACACCCCGTCCGGCGACCCCGGCCCCCGGGGTCGCCGCGCCGCTCTCTCTGCGCCCGGCCCTGCCCTTCCTGCTCGTCGCCTTCACCTGGTACCTGGCGATGACAGCGGTGGTTCCCCTCTGGCCCGTCTACATGCAGGACCTGGGCTTCTGGAAGACCGACATCACCCGCCTCTGGGCGCTGGCCGCCTTCGGCGAAGCCCTCCTGATGCCACTGACCGGACACCTCTCCGACCACCTGGGCCGCCGCGTGGTGCTGGCGACCGGTCTCCTCAGCTGCGGCGTGGTCTTCGCGCTCTACGTGATTCTGCCGACCCTGCCCTGGCTGCTGGGCATCCAGGCGCTGCGGGCCTTCGCCTTCGCCGCCTTCATCCCCATCGCGATGATCTACGCCACCGAGATGACCGGTCAGGCCGGCCGCGGACGGGCGGCCGGCCTCTACAATACGGCCAACGGACTGGGCGGCATCGCCGGCTCCGCCCTAGGGGGCACGCTGGCCCAGGTCCTGGGGGTGACGACGATGATCGACCTGGCCGCCGCCGTGCTCATCGGCGTGGGGCTGCTGGCCCTGCGCCTCCTGCCCGAACCGGCCAGCCGACGCCCCCGCTGACCGTCCCAGCCCCTTGACAGGCCACCCCGGGCGCGGCATGATGAGCGCACCGGCGGCGGTGCCCCGCGGGGCACCGTCTCACCAAGGGGGAAGGTATGCCACACCGTATCGGCCTCCTGGGGCTCGTGCACGACCATATCTGGCACCATGTGCCGGAACTGGTCCAGCGCCCCGACGTGGTCCTGGCGGCCGCCGACCCTCATCCACCGCTCCTGGAGAAGATCCGGCGCGAGTACGGGGTCGAACGGACCTACCTGTCGTACGAAGAGCTGCTGGACAAAGAGCGCCCGGAGGCGGTCCTGGTCTACCTGCCCAACGGCGCCAAGGCCGAGGTGGTGGAGATGGCCGCCAACCGGGGGATTCATATCTGGCTGGAGAAGCCCTTCGCCGCCCGGCTCGCCCAGGCCGAGCGCATGCTGGCCGCCGCCCGGGCCAACGGGGTGCTGCTGATGGTCAACTGGCCAACCGCCTGGCACCCGGCCATCGTCCACGCCCTCGAGCTGGCCCGGCAGGGAGTGGTGGGCGAGATCTTCCAGGTCAGGGTGCGGATGGGCCACACCGGGCCCAAAGAGTACGGCTGCTCCGAGTACTTCTGGCGCTGGCTCTACGACCGGCAGCTGAACGGCGCCGGGGCCTATATCGACTACTGCTGCTACGGCGCCAATATCATCCGCTATCTCCTGGGCCAGCCCACACGGGTGATGGCCATGGCCGGACGGCTCCAGAAAACCTCCATCACCGTCGACGATAACGCGGTGCTCCTCACCCGGCACCACCACGCCATCGGCATCGCCGAGGCCTCGTGGACCCAGGTCGGCCAGCGCCCCACCGGCGGACCGATCATCTACGGCAGCGACGGGGTGATCATCGTCCACCGTGAAGGCGGCACCCGCGAGGGCCACGTCGTCCGAACCGGCCAGGTCGAGGTCATCACCCGCCAGAAGCCCCAGGGCGAGATCATCGATCCGCCCGAGCTGCCGGTCGGCCGGCGCAGCGCCACCGAGTTCTTCCTGCGGGCCCTGGAGACCGGCGAGCCGATCACGGGGCTCTGCAGCGACCTCATCGCGCGGGACACCCAGGAGATCCTGGAGGCCGGCCTCATCGCCATCGAGACCGGCCAGGAGGTCTCGCTCCCGCTCGACACGCGGATCGCGGTCTAGACAATGCGACTGGCGCTCGGCCTCGACATCGGGGGAACCAAGATCGCCGGCGGCCTGGTCTCCGCCGAAGGAGACTGCCTGGTGGAGCGACGCTGCCCCACCCCGGCGGACGATCCGGCAGCCATCGTGACCGCCGTGGTGCAGCTGGCCCGGGACCTGCTGGCCCACGCCCCGGTGGCGCCGCTGGCCGTCGGCCTGGCCGCGCCGGGCTCGGTGGACAGCGCGCGCGGCGTCTGCCGTGAGGCGGCCAACCTCCCCTGGCGTGACCTGCCGCTGGCTCCGCTGGTGGCCGAGGCCCTGGGCCGACCGGCCTTCCTGGAGAACGACACCAACGCCGCCGCTCTGGCCGAATACACCCTGGGAGCCGGCCGGGGCTGCCGGCACTTCCTCTATGTCGCACTGGGCACCGGCATCGGGGCCGGCATCATCGCCGACGGCCGGCTCTACCGCGGGGCCCACGGCGAGGCCGGCGAGATCGGCCACACCATCGTCGCCGTCGACGGCCCGCCCTGCCGGTGCGGCGCCCGTGGCTGCCTGGAGACCCAGGCGACCGGCCGGGCGATGGTCGAGCGCGCCCGGATGGCCCTGGCCGCCGGCCAGCGCTCGACGCTCTCCGCCGAAGACCTGACGGTGGAAGAGCTGCTCCGGGCGGCGGCCGCCGGCGACCCGGTGGCGCAGACGGCGCGCGATCAGACGCTGGCCTACCTGGCCGCCGGCCTGGTCAGCCTCTTCCGGCTCTTCGATCCAGAGCGGCTGGCCATCGGCGGTGGGCTGGCCCAGGCGGGCGACTGGCTGCTGGCGCCGCTGCGGGCGGCCATGGCCCGCCAGCACGCCCCGCGCTACGACTACAGTCAGCGGGTGGTGCCGGCGGCCCTCGGCCACCGGGCCGGGGTCATCGGCGCGGCCCTGGTGGCCCTGGACCACCTGACCGAGAGTGCGCCCACGACCGTGTGAGGAGAGGAGTGCGATGTCTCGGATCGCCTACGGGATTATCGGCTGTGGGGGTATCGCCCAGATGCACGCCGAGGCGATCCGCCGTCTGGCGGATCTGGGCGAGGCCGACCTGGTGGCGGTGTGCGACACCGTCCCCGAGAAGGCCCGGGCGCTGGCAGCCCGGTACGACGTGCCGCACGTCTTCACCGACGCCCGGCAGCTGCTCCAGAGCGGGCTGGTCGAAGCGGTCTCGGTCTGCACCCCTCATCCCTCGCACTGCCCGCTGGCCATCCTCTGCGCCGAGCACCGGGTCCACGTCATCGTCGAGAAACCCCTCAGCGTGGACCTGCGCGAGGCCGACCGGGCCATCGCGGCCGCCCGCCGGGCCGGGATCCGGTTCGGTGTGATCTTCCAGCGCCGGTTCTGGCCGGCGGCCCAGCGGGCACACCAGGCCATCGCCGCCGGCAAGCTCGGGCGGATCATTCTGGGCGACTGCCTGGTCAAGTGGTACCGGCCACGGGCCTATTACGAGCGCGACCCCTGGCGCGGTCGCTGGGACAGCGAGGGCGGTGGCGTGCTGGTCAATCAGGCCGTCCACGCCATCGACATGTTCCAGTGGCTGATGGGACCGGTCGAGACGGTCTTCGGCTTCTGGGCCAACCTCACCCACCCCTACATCGAGGTCGAGGACACGGCGGTGGCGGCCCTGCGCTTCCGGAACGGCGCCCTGGGGGTGATCTCGACCAGCGTCTCGATCACCCCGCAACTGGGCGCCCGCATCACCATCCACGGCGAGAACGGCGCCACCATCAGCATCCTCGAGCACCCCGAGGGGATGTACGGGGTCAACGATATCTGGACCATCCCCGGTGAGGAGGCCGAGGCCGCCCGGATCCTGGCGGAGGAGCAGGCCCGGGGAGCGTTTATGTTCCGCACGGCCCTCCAGCCCGACGGCCAGCGCTCGGCCGAGCGCAACCCGGAGTGCCATATGCTGCAGCTGCGCGACTTCCTCCAGGCGATCCGCGAGAACCGCGACCCGCTGGTCACCGCCGAGGAGGGACGCAAATCCATCGAGATCATCCAGGCGATCTACGAGTCCGGGCGAACGGGGCGGCCGGTCCATCTGCCGCTCGGCGGCTGAGGCCGAACGCTCCCCCCGATGATCACGGTGTAAGGAGGCCACGACCATGGCGCAGGAGAAGATCCGTGTTGGGGTGGTGGGGCTGACGCACGACCACATCTGGTCGAACCTGGAGGCGCTGAGCCAGCTGCCCAACGCCCTCTTCGTGGGGGCGGCCGATCCCAATCCACCGCTCCTGGAGCGGGTCCGGGAGCGCTACGGCGCGGTCAAACTCTACACGCGCTACCAGGACCTCTGGGAACAGGAATCGCTCGACGCTGTCTTCATCTTCGCCGATAACCGCACCTCCGCCCTGCTGGCAGTCGAGGCTCTGGAGCGCGGGCTGCACGTTATGGTCGAAAAACCCATGGCCGCCTCGCTGGCGCTGGCCGACCGGATGCTGACAGCCAGCCGGCGGGCCAACCGGGTGCTGATGGTCAACTGGCCGACCTACTGGTCGCCGGCCATCCGCTACGCCGCCCAGCTGGTGCGGGAGGGCGCCATCGGCCGGCCGTTCAAGTTCCGCTACGCCGCCGGCCACCAGGGGCCGAAGGAGATCGGCTGCTCGCCGTTCTTTTACAGCTGGCTCTACAATCGGGAACTGAACGGGGCCGGCGCCTATATGGACTACTGCGGCTACGGCGCCAGCCTCAGCCGCTGGCTCCTGGGTTACCCCAGCCGGGTCCAGGCCAGCGCCGGCCGGCTGACCAAGGACTATATCGACGTGGATGACGCGGCGATCCTGCTCCTCCGCTACCCGCGCGCCTTCAGCGTCATCGAGGGAACCTGGGGCATGGTCGGCCGCAAGCCCGGCCCCGGACCGATCATCTGGGGAACGGAGGGGACGCTCCTGGTCAGCGGGTCGGGTCGGGAGAGCGTGGTCGAGCTCTGCGACCGGCAGAACCCGGAGGGACGGACGCTCACCCCACCGCCGCTGCCAGAGGGCGAGCGCAACGGCCCCGAGTATTTCCTGCGCTGCATCACCGAAAACCGGCCGGTCGAGGGCCAGTGCGACCCGGTGATCTCGCGCGACGCCCAGGAGATCCTGGAGGCCGGGCTGGAGAGCATCCGGACCGGGACCGAGGTGGCCCTGCCCTTCGAGCGCTACCTCTTCGCCTGACGGAGCCGGAGCATGCCAGAGATCGCCGAGATCGAGACGCTGGTGCGGCAGCTGCGCTCAACAATCGTCGGGAAAGAGATCGTCGACGCCTACTGCCGGCAGCCGCGCATGCTAAACCTCCCCCTCGACGAGTTCCGCCAGCGGGTCCGCGGTCGCGTCCAGGCGGTCGAACGGCGGGCCAAGCACGCGATTCTCGCCATCGACGGTCGGGCGCTCTGGCTCCACCTGGGGCTCAACGGGGTGGTCCGCTACCTCCCCCGGCCGGCCGGCGACGCCCCGCCGGGCACCTGCGGCCTCCTCTTCGCCGACGGCAGCCTGCTCTACCTGGACAAGATGTTTATGGGCCAGGCCCATCTTCTGACCGAACACGAGTCGCAGGCCCGCTCCCAGGAGTTCGGCCCCGATCCCCTGAGCCCGGCGTTCACCCTCGACCGCCTGCGCGCGATCCTGCGAGCCCACCCCACCCTCACCCTCAAGGCGCTGCTGATGGACCAGCGGCTCATCGCCGGCATCGGCAATACCTATTCGGATGAGATTCTGCTGGTGGCCCGCCTGCACCCGGCCCGGCGGGCGGGGACCCTGACCCCAGCCGAGCAGGAGCGACTCTACCAGGCCATCCAGACCGTCCTGCGCGAGGCGGTGGAGGCCGGGGGCACGCCAGACTACGAGGACCTCGCCGGCCAGCCCGGGCGCTATCGTCTCAAGGTCCACGGCCAGGAGCGGTGCGGTCTCTGCGGGGGACCGGTCGAGCGCCTGAAATTCGGGGGCCGCACCGCCTACTACTGCCCGGCCTGTCAGGGCCAGGCCTGAGGGGAAAGCCATGTTCACCTACGCCGTCAACATCTCCATCATGTTTCCCGGCCGGCCGCTGGCCGAACGGCTGGCGCAGGTTGCGGCGGCCGGCTTCCGCGCCTTCGAGTTCTGGTTCCCCCACGAGTTCGATATGGACGAACTGGCCCGCCGGGCCCGGGACCTGGGGCTCACGGTCGCTCTTTTTGATCTGGATATCGACCCGGCCCACCCCCACGGCTACCTGACCAGCCCCGATACCGAGGACCTCTTCTTCCAGCGCCTGGAGGAGGCCCTGCGGCTGGCCGAGCGGCTGGGCTGCCGGCGGCTGAACGTGATGGCCGGCCAGCGCCACCCCGAACTCTCCTGGGAGGACCAGTTCGCCATCGCCGTCGACCGCCTGCGCCGGGCCGCCCCCCGGGCGGAAAACGCCGGGGTGACGCTCCTGGTCGAGGCCCTCAACACCTTCGACCGCCCGCTCGCCTTTTTCCACCGCTCGGCCCAGGGGTTCGCCCTGGTCGAGGCAGTGAACAGCCCGGCGGTACGCTTCCAGTACGACCTCTACCACATGCAACTGATGGAGGGGAACCTTATCAACACCATCACCCAGCACCTGCCGCTTATCCGCCACCTCCAGGTGGCCGATGTGCCGGGCCGGCATGAACCGGGCACCGGCGAGATCAACGTCCCCAACGTCCTGCGAGCGGTGGCCGAGGCCGGCTACAGCGACTACGTCAGCCTGGAGTACCTCCCCACCGACCCCGCCCGCCCCTTCGACTGGCTGCCGCCAGCCGCCCGGGCGGCCGGCTAGCCGATGGACCTCCCGGACGAGCGGACGCTGGCCCACCTCTGGCGTTTCAGAACCTGGCCGGCTGATCTCCGGACGACCAGCGGAGCGCGCCTGGAGATCATCCACCGGGGCCGACCGGCCGGCGGCCCCGGACCCGATTTCTGTGACGCCCTGCTCCGCCTGGACGAGGGCCCCCTCCGCAGCGGCGACGTCGAGCTGCATGTCCGCGAGAGCGACTGGCACGCCCACCGCCACGCCGGCGACCCCCGCTACGCCCGGGTGATCCTGCACGTGGTCTGGCTGGCCGATGGGCCACCGGCCGCCATCGGTGGCCAGCCCATCCCAACACTGGCCCTGGCGGGACTGGTTCCTGGCGCGGCCCTGTCACCGCCCACCGGCCAGCCCCCGGTCGAGCCCTGCCACCGCTGGCTCTGCGCCCTCCCCGACGAGGCGCTGGGCAGGTTGCTCGACCGACTGGGCGAGGCCCGTCTGACCGAGCGGGCGGCCCTCTACGAGGGAGCCCTGGCGGCCCAGGACCCCTCCCAGGTTCTCTACACCGCCCTCGGCGAGGCCCTGGGCTACAGCCAGAACCGTCGCCCGTTCCGCGACCTGACCGAGCGCCTCCCCTGGGCCGACCTGGTGGCCCGGGCTGGGCAGGGAGCCGACCGCCGCCAGCGGGCCGAGGCGCTGCTCCTGGGCGCCGCCGGCCTGCTGCCCGAGCACCCTCCCGCCGACCCGACCGGCGCCGCCCACTGGCGGGCCCTGCGCACGCACTGGCTGGCCCTGGGCCAGCCCTGGCACCCCCTCCGCCTCGCCCGCTCGGCCTGGCAGTGGAGCGGCGGCCGGCCCGCCAACGCCCCTCCCCGGCGGCTCGCCGCCCTGGCCCACCTCAGCCTGACCGACCTCTGCACCCACCCGGCCACAATCCTGCCGACCGCGCTCGAGCCCGAGGGGCGGCGGCCGGGCCGGCGACTCCGCCGGTGGGCCCAGGTCGACGCCGAGGGCTACTGGGCCGACCACGCCGATTTCGGCCGGCCGCTCTCCCGGCCGGCCGCCCTGGTCGGCGCCGCCCGCGCCGATGATATCGCGGTCAACGTCCTCCTGCCGCTGACTCTGGCCCTGGAGCCGGGCCTGGCCGACAGGGTCCGGTCGGTCTACCGCCGCTACCCCGCTCTGGCTGACAACACGGTGACGCGCCTGATGCTCGCCCAGATCGGCGGTGAGCGCCGCCGACCGCTCCTGCGCACAGCCTGCCGTCAGCAGGGATTGCTCTATCTGTACCGCCGCTGCTGCTGCGCCCGTCAGTGCCCCGCTTGCCCGCTGGCCGCGGAGATCGGCGCCGGGGCGGCCGCCCCGGACAGTCCCGACCGCCCGCAACCGTCAGGCGCTGCGCACGCGTAGGACGTTCCAGAGCGGCACCCTGGTCTCACCGACAGTCAGCCAGGCGGCACCCTTTTCCATCGCCACTGCCTGGACCGTTCCCTGGACCGTCTCGCCTTTCTCGTCGACCGCCTCGACCGTCCTGCCAAGGAGCGCCGTCGCGCTGCTGAACTGCTGGAGCTCGATCGTGGTCTGGAGCTGCTGGGTCAGCTGTTCCAGCTGGTCCAGGGTCTGAAACTGGGCCAGCTGCACGATAAAGTCACGGTCCTCCAGCGGGTGGAGCGGGTCCTGGTTCTGCAGCTGGGCGATGAGCAGTTTGAGGAACTCATCGCGCCCCAGATCGGTGATGCTGGGAGGCGCCGCTGGCGTCGGCGCCGGCGTCGGCGAAGTGGTGGTCGGCGGCGTAACCTGCATCGTTCGACCTCCCTGTGGTCCCTACACCCGATAGTCAACCTGGTGCTGGCCGGTGGCCGGACCGCCGGTCGGGCGCTGCTCCTCGGGCGCCGGCCGCTCGCCGATCAGGCGAAGGGGCGGTGGTTCATAGGGAGAGCCAGACCCGCCCTGAGCCCCCCCGCCGACCGCGACCGAGAGCCGGGCCATCGCCAGCCCGCTCTCGCTCAGGGCCTGACGCAGATCGGGCAGATGGGCCTCCAGCGCCTGCCGGACCTGCGGCTGGTCCGGGTAGAGCGTGATGGTCAGATTCTCTCCCTCGTGGACGATCCGGACCGCCAGCCGCCCAAGCCATTCCGGCTGAAGGTGAAGGGCGATCTCCTGGCGCCGGCTCCCGCCACGGAGCGCGGCCAGAACCGGACCGACGAGCTGCGGGCCGACCGTGGGCCAGAGGCTCGCGGTGGACGGGCGTTCGGCGTGGCCGCCCGTCGCCACCGGCGGCTCCCCCGACTGGGCATCGGCGGGTGGGGGGACCAGTCGTACGCCCTCCGGTGCGGGAGGCGCCCCGACCGGTCCCTGTCTGTCGGCGGCCGCCGGTCCGGCTGGCGGCTGGCCAGCCGGCCGGGTCCGACCCGCCGACGCCCGTTCGGCCGAAGCGGGACCGGTCAGCACCGGAGACCCGGCGGGGGAGGCGGAGACCGTCGGCGTCCCCCCCGTCGCCGGCCCGGGGCGGTCTGCCGACCCGGGGCCGGGGTGCCCCTCCGCCCCGGCCGCCGGCGCCACGGGCCGGGCCTCGAGAGCCACGGTGGCCGCAGCCCTGGCCGACGCCCCCTCCAAGACCGGAGCGTCGGCCGATGGGGGGCCGGCCGCCGGCCCGAACGCCCCCGGCCCATCCGGAGCGCCGGAGAGGCGCCCACCAGCCTCCGGCGGGACCGACGGGGGGAAACGGGGCTCGGCGCTCTCCAGTGGGGACGCTGCCGGCGGCCGGGCCGGGGCTCCCGCTGTGACCGACTGCCCGGCTGGCATGCTGGCTGCCGGCCGGTCCTCTGCGGGTGCGCTGGCTCTCTGTGGCGAGGCGGTCGGGGGGCTGGTGGGCGCGCCGGCGGGGACGGCCGGCGCTTCTCCTGTCGCCGCCGGGGCGCCGGAGACCGGACGTGGGGCCGCCGGCTCCCCGGCGGTCCCGGCCGCTGGCGGGGCACCGCCGGCCGTCGGGCGCGGCCCAGCGGGTCCGACCGTCTCCTCAGGAGTCCCGCGAGCGGCAGGGGTCGTGGGCACCGCCGACGGGCTGATCGCCTCTGTCGGGGCCGACCGGCCGGCCGCCGCCTCCGGTCCCGGCGGCTGGTCGCCCCCTTCAACCCACCCGGAGGGGCCTGAGGGGGTGAAGACGGCGGCTGGCGGCTCCACCGTCGCGATCAGGGGCGCCGGCCCGCCGTGGAGCGTGAGAAAACGACTTTCGCCGGTCTGAGACCGCTCCCCGTGGTCCGGCTGGCCGGCGGGGTCGGCGACGATGAACGCAACGTCGGCCTGAGGGCCCTGGTCACCGATCAGCGCCGCCGGCCCCGGGGCCACGGGGAGACCATCGGCCAGCGGGGCCGGCACCGGGCCCGCCGATGCCGTCGCCCCGGTGGGAGCCGGGGCCGGAGCCACCGCCGTCGGAGCGGAAGGCCCGGTCGCGGTCTCGCTGGCCGGCCCGGGTGGCCCGCCCGACGCCACCAGGGGCGCCAGCATGCCGGCCAGCGCCGCCCCGGCCAGTGTCGCCGGCCCGACGGTGTCTGCCGATCGGTCCTCCGACGGCATCTCCGTCGGCGCGCCCCGGTCGAGGGCGAGGGCGAGCAGCACCTCGAACGACACCGCCTCGGCCGCGCCGGGCTCCGCGCTCTCCCGCGAACCCGGTGGCAGCGGTCCGGAGGCTGATGGGCAGACCGGCTCCAGCATCACCGTTCCCCCCATTACACCTGCATCCGGGCGATCTCCTGATAGGCCTCGACCAGTTTGTTGCGCACCTGGACCGCCAGTTGCAGCGCCAGGCTGGCCTGCTCCAGGGCCAGGGCCACCTCGTGGACGTCCACCGGCTGGCCGCTGGCCAGGGCCAGCGCCTGCTGTTCAGCGGCCCGCTGCAACCGGTCCACATTCTGGACCGCCTCGCGCAGCAACTGGGCGAAGGAGAGGGCGGCGCGGGCCGGGTCGCCCGGCTCCCGGCTCCCGGCCGCCGGCGAGACCGCGGGCGGGTGCGTCAATCGGTCGCCCCGAAGTGGGGAAAGCGCCTCCATCTCCGCTGCCTCCCTCAGGACCGTTCTGGCATCAGCGACGGCCCTCGGTGATCGCCGTCCGCAGCCAGCCCAGCGTCTTGGTCATCGCCTGAACCACCGTCTCGTAGGTGAGCTGGGTCTGGGCCAGCAGCAGCATCTCCCGGTCGATGTCGACCGTATTCTCATCGTTGCGCCAGCGAGTCGGCTCGGCCTCGACGACCTGGATGGGCGCCGGCGTGGTCTCCGGCGAAGCCATCCGGCGGCGGTGGTCCGGGTGTGTGGTCTGCAGGGCCAGCGTCGCGGGAGCGGGACGCGGCGCGCTGGCCTGCGCCAGCGCCTCCTCGAAGCGCACCGCCAGCGCCCGGTACTGGGGAGTATCAACATTGGCGATGTTCTGGGCGATCACCTCCTGGCGTCTGGCCAGGCCATCGAGCGCCAGGCGCAGCGCCCGGCTGGTCGGATCGCGGAAGAGACCGGGGATCATCGTGCGCCCTCCGGCCGGCCCACCAGTCGTCGGTAGAGGTCGAGCACCCTCTGCACATAGGTGCGGGTCTCACGGTACGGGGGGATCCCCCCGTAGCGGTCCACGGCCGCCGGGCCGGCGTTGTAGGCGGCCAGGGCCAGGGCGGGATCACGGTACTTCTGGAGCAGGCGGGCCAGGTAGGCCGTCCCGCCCCGCAGATTCTCGGCCGGGTCGAAGGGGTCCCTCACCCCCAGCTGTCGGGCGGTGGCCTCGGTCAGCTGCATCAGCCCTTTGGCGCCGGCCGGCGAGACCGCCCGGGGATCGAACTGCGACTCGACGGCCACCACCGCCTGGACCAGCGCCGGGTCCAGGCCGTTCTGCTGGGCGTAGCGGGCGATGAGATCGCGGAAGGAAGCCGTGGACCCGACCGGCGGCTGGGCCACGACCAGCGGCCGGCTGAGAAAACGGGGCCGTTCGGTCAGCACCACTGGCCCGGTGGTCGGCGGTGCCGGTGAGCGGTCGGCCGGCGCCGCCACCGCAAGGTCGACCATCCCCCCCGCCCCGAAGCGGCCGCCGACCGACTGCGGGTAGCCCCGCCTCGGGCCCAGCGCCCCGACCTCACTCATCGGCCCCCTCCTGACGCCGCCGATGCGCGCGTATCGTGGCGACCTCGTCGGCCTGGCGGGCCTCACGCTGGTTGAGCCAGGCCCGGTAGGCCCGGGCGTGGCGTTCGGCCAGCTGCTCCAGGATCTTGCGGTCCTGCATCGCGGCCACGACCTGGCGCCGCTTCTGCTCGACCTGGTCGGCCAGGGCCGCCAGGGCGGCCCGCTCCTGGGCCAGGCGGGCGTCGAGCCACTCCAGGAAGGCCTGAACCTGAAGGAGCGTCTCCAGATCCACCGGGTCGGTCTGCTGGGCCTGGGCCAGACGGGCGATCTGCTGCCTCTTCTCGACCTCCAGCGCCTGCAGCCGCTCGCTCTGCTGCTGGTACAGGGTCTTCAGCCGGGCCAGTTCCTGCTGGCGGGCTTCCTCCTGCTTCTGGCGATAGTTCAGAACCGGCTGGAGACGGAACCGCTCTTCCATCTCTGGCTCCCCTCTCAGGCGTCGCCGAGAATCGCCGCCAGGCGGGCCAGCGTCTCCTCCAGCGGCGTCTGCTCAAACGGCCCCTGACGGAGAAAGGCGGTGACCTGCGGCATGACCTTCAACGCGTAATCGATCTGCGGGTTGCTGCCGCTGACGTAGGCGCCGATATTGATAAGATCGCGAGCGTTACGGTAGACGGCCAGCACCTCACGCAGTTTGCCAGCCAGGCGCTGGTGCTCGGGGCTGGTGATATCGATCATCACCCGGCTGACGCTCTGGAGCAGATCGACGGGAGGATAGTGATTTTCGGCCGCCAGTTCGCGGGTCAGGACGATGTGGCCGTCGAGGATGCTGCGGACCGTGTCGGTGATGGGCTCGGTGAGATCGTCGGATTCGACGAGCACCGTATAGAAGCCGGTGATGGTTCCCCGCTCCGAGGTTCCGGCCCGCTCCAGCAGGCGTGGGAGCAGGGCGAAGACCGAAGGCGTGTAGCCCTTGGCGGCCGGCGGCTCGCCCACCGCCAGGCCCACCTCGCGCTGGGCCATCGCAAACCGCGTCACCGAGTCCATCAGGAAGGTGACATCGCACCCCTGGTCGCGGAAGTGCTCGGCGATGGCGGTTGCCAGCCACGCCCCCTTGAGGCGCAGCAGGGCCGGCTCGTCCGAGGTCGAGACCACCACCACCGACCGGGCCAGCCCCTCCGGGCCCAGATCGCGCTCGATGAAATCGCGCACCTCGCGCCCCCGTTCGCCGATGAGGGCGATCACGTTGATATCGCTGCGGATGTTGCGGGCGATCATGCCCAGAAGGGTGCTCTTGCCGACCCCGCTGCCGGCAAAGATCCCCATCCGCTGCCCCTTGCCACAGGTCAGAGCGGCGTCGATGGCCCGGATACCGGTGACCAGCGGCTCGCGAATACGCTGGCGCGTCAGCGGGTGCGGAGGGCGGGCGGTCCCCACGTAGATCCGGCGGCCCCGCAGCGGCCCCTTCTGGTCCAGAGGCCGCCCCAGGGCGTCGATCACCCGTCCCAGCAGCGTCTCGCCGACCGGAACCGTGAAGAGCGTCCCGGTGGCCACCACCGGCGTGCCGGGCTGAACGCCGTGCACCTCGCCCAGCGGCATCAAGAGAACGCGCCGCCCCCGGAAGCCGACCACCTCGGCGGTGATCGGCGGTTCGCCGGAGCGCGGGTAGATCTCCACCATCTCGCCAAGCCGGCCGATCAGCCCCTCGGCCTCGATGGTCAGCCCGATGACCTGGACCACCACCCCCTGGCAGCGGACCGGCACCAGATCGTGCAGGATCGTGCGGTAGCGGTCCAGCGAGAGCCGTTCCGGACCGGCGACGACCTCACTCACGGCTGCTCCTCCTCATCGGCTCCCAGGAGAGCCCGCCGAATGGCGGCCAGCTGCGTCTCCACCTGCGCATCGATCCGGCTCGGTCCGGCCTCGATGAGGCAGCCGCCGGGCCGGACCTGCTCGTCAGCCACGATCTCGTAGCTGCCCTCGCCGAGGGTCGGCTGGACGGCCGGCCAGTGCCGGCTCAGCGCATCCCAGTCCTGGGGATGAACGCGCAGCCGCACCGTGCCGGTGAGCGCAACCTGCTCCAGCGCGGCCCGCACCAGCGCGGCCAGCGCCTGAGGGTCCACGGCGAGCGTGTGCCGGATGACCTTTTCGGCGACGGCCAGGGCCAGGCGGACCACCTCCTCTTCGGCCTCGCGGACCAGCCGGGCCCATTCGACCCGCACGTTCTCGGCCAGGCGGCGCAGAGCCTCGACCTGCTGCCGGGCCTCGGCCTCGGCCCGGGCCAGGCCCTCAGCGTAGCCCTGGGCCTGACCCTCGGCCCGTCCGGCAGCCAGCCCCTCGGTGTACCCGGCGGCCCGCGCCGCCTCGCGGATCTGCTCCGCCTCGGCCTGCGCCGCCTCCAGCCGGGCCCGCGCCTCAGCCAGCAACCGGGCCGCCGCCGCCTGGGCCGCCGCGATCACCGCTTCGGGCTCGGCCGCAGACGGCTGGGGCGCCCGCGGCGCCTCCGACGGCGGGGGTCCGACGACGACCGCCTCGGAGACCAGGCGCGGCCGCTTGACCACCCGCGACCGCTCGGCCGCTCCCCGTCTTTCCGGGCCCGGCGTGTCGCCAGCCCGCTTGCTCATGGTCGCTCCCGCGTGTTATTGCGCGAGGGCTCGGGCGGCTGCTCCGGCGGTCGTGTCTCCTCTTCCTCCAGCCAGGTCCGCAGGAGGTCGGCCACCGCCTCGGGCTGGGACCGGGCCAGCGACTCGACATGCTCCTGGATGATCCGCCGGCGCTCCTCCGCCTCGCGCAGCCGCTGCTCGAGCGCCCGCAGGCGCTCCTCCTCGGCCGATGGCACCTCGGGCACCTCCACCCGCGTCAGCGGTCTCGCTCTTTCGCCTGTCGGCAGGGCGGAGACCTCCTCGCCCGGCAGCGCCGGCCGCCGGAGAACCGGCCGGCGCAGGAGGCTCCACACCACCAACAGAACCAGCACCGCGATCAGGACGGCGGCCGCTATCTTGGCCAGATTATAATAGAACTCCAGACGCTGGGCCTCCTCCAGCGCTCGGGCCTGCTGCTCCATCGCCGCCCGGTTGAACGGCAGAGCGGTCACCGTCACCACATCGCCACGCTCCGGCTTGACCCCGGCGGCCGCCGCCACCGTCCGCTCGATGGCCTGAACCTGCGCCTCATCCATCGGCCCATCGAGCATCACCGCCACCGAGATCCGCTCGACCGACCCCGGCGCCTTGATCAGCCGCTCGACCGCCTTCGAGACCTCGTAGTTGGTCACCACGTCTTCTTTTTCGAACTGGACCGGCGGCCCCGCGGTCCCCCCCGGAACCGTCTGGGGGCCCGGCCCGACGTTGGAACTCACCCCCGGTATGCCGCCGGGGAGCGTGCCGGGCGGACCGCTGAAGCGCTCCCGCGTCTGCTGCTGGCTGCGCACAATACTCGGCTGCCCGCCCGCCTGAGCGGGCGCGAAGACCTCCGCCTCGCGCCGGACCTGGTCCCAGTTCAGATTGACCGTCACCCGGACCACCGCCCGGTTAGGGCCAAGCGCCTGCTCCAGCATCTGGACGATGTTGCGCTCCAGCGTCCGCTCGACCTGGCGCTGGACCGCGATCTGGTCCCGGGTCAGGGTCGTGTCCGGCCGCTGGGCCCGGCCCTGGAGCCCGAGATCGGTCAGATCCTCGCCCTCGACCGTGACCACCGTCACGTTCTCTGGCTTGAGGCCCTCAACGCTGTGCGAGACCAGGTGCTGGATGGCCATGACCTGGCGCGGCTCCAGATTGCGGCCGGGGCGTAGTTTCAGCACCACGGCGGCGGTCGGCTCGCGCTGCCGTTCGGTCAGCAGCGCCGGCTGCGGCAGGGCCAGGTGGACGCGGGCGCTCTCGACCGGGTCCAGCCGGCTGATCGTCCGGCTCAACTCCCCTTCGAGCGCCCGCTGGTAGTTCAGCCGCTGGGTGAACTCGGTCATCCCCAGCGTCCCCAGCCCCGGCCGGTCGAAGATCTCGTAGCCGATCATCCCGCCCTGCGGCAGGCCCTGCGCGGCCAGCTGCAGGCGGATCTCATGGGCCCGGTCGGCCGGGACCCGAATGGCCGTCCCGTTCTCGGCCACCTCAAAGGGGATGCGCTGCTCGCGCAGACGGGCGACAATGGCGGCCGCGTCCTGCTCCGAGAGGTTCCGGTAGATCGTGGTGTACTGGGGGCCGGTGGTGGTGACGGCCACCGCCCCGATCAGAACCAGCAGCACGCCTCCCAGCGCCAGGATCAGGAGACGCTGGGTTCGCCCCAGCCGCTGCCACTGCTCCAGGAGCGCCTGCAGGACCTGCCGGACCTGCGGTGGCACCGACGCCCTCCTGCCCCGGCCCGTCAGCCGCGCGCCAGGTCAAGAGCGCGCTGGGCCATGGCTTTGGCCGCCTGGATGACGGTCAGATTGGCCTCATAGGAGCGGGTCGCCGAGAGCATGTCGGTCAGCTCGGTGACCAGGTTGACGTTGGGGTAGGCCACATAGCCCTCGGCGTTCGCGTCGGGATGGGTCGGATTATACACCAGCCGGGGTGGGCTGAGGTCGGGAAGCACCGCCACCACCTCCACCCCCTCGGCCAGACGGGCCGGCTGCGCCAGGGCGGCGACGTCGCCCCGCCGGAGAAGCGTCAGGAAGTCGGCCGGCGGCCGCAGGCGGGGGGCGAAGACGACCTGCTGCCGGCGATAGGGTCCCCCCTCTGGAGTCCGGGTGGTCTCACTGTTGGCCACATTGTGGGCGATGATATCCATGCGCAGCCGCTGGGCGGTCAGGGCCGAACCACTCGTGCGCAGAACTGCCAGCAGACTCACCGCCACCCTCCGCTGCTCCGTCTGCGCCGCATGCTAGCGCCCCAGGGGGCCGAGCCTCTATCGGGGAAGACCCTATTTTGATCGCCGCCCCGGCATGAATTTTACCTAGCGCAGCGCCTTGAGGGCCGCCACCAGCGGACTCACCCTGCCGCCCGGCTGAAAGAGCGCCTGGTGGCGGAAGGCCGGATCCGTTCCGCCGCCCTCTTCGTTGGCGATGACCCAGTAGGTGTAGGCGAAGAAGTAGGGCTCGGCCTGCCGCATGTACCGGTAGGCGTTGAGCACCCAGCGGACCTGGTCAGCCTCGCTCACCGGGGGATAGGTTTTGTCCTCGTGGGCGCCGACATAGGTTCCGCCCTCGGTGCCGATGATCGGCAGACTGCGCCCCAGCACCTCGCGCACGATCCGGTCGTACCAGCGGAATTTGAGGAACCCGTTCGAGTCGCGGGTGTACTCCGGCGGGTGGTTCAGGGTGTAGTTGTGCAGGCTGATCCAGGCCCGGTCCAGGACGTGGACCATTCCGCGCCGCTTGATGCTCGCCAGCGCCTGGCGCAGAAAGGCCAAGTCATCGTAGTCCCCGCCCGGCGCCAGAGCCCCGAAACCCGGGAGTCCCCCATTGGCCGCCACGACCTGGGCCGCCGGCAGCCAGTAGTCCAGGTAGCGCTCGACATCGGGGGCCTGGCCGAAGTTCTCGGCCCGCAGATTCGGCTCGTTATAGATCTGAAAGTAGCGGACGCCGCGCTGGACATAATGGCGGACCATCGCCCCCAGATCACCGGGGATAGGCCCCACGCCGGGCGTGTAGATGCGCATCACCGGCATCATCCCGTGGGCGACGATCTGCTCTACCAGATAGTCGTTCTGGCCGATATCGGCGCCATCATTCAAAAAGACCACCCACTTCATCCCCATCGCCGCCGCCTCTTTGAGGAAACGGTCGACGACCTCACGGCTGGAGCGGGTGGTGGGCACCCAGTGGATGCCCCGACCATTGTCGCCCGGCGGGCGCGGATAGGCCTCGAGGGGCAGCGGCCCGGGACGGGTGCGAGCCGGCTCTGTGGCGGCCAGCCGGGCGGCGAGCGGATCGGGCGCCGGTGGCCGGCCCAGCGGCTCTGTCGGTGCCTTCCCGGTCGCCGGCGACGGGGAGTGGACGAAGCGTCCGCCGATGAAGAAGCCGGTGGCGGGCTGGCGCGACGCGGTCGGGGCGAGCGCCGGGGTCGCCTCCATCCGCCGGCCGGAGACGGATGACCAGAAGGGACCCGGTCCGCCGGCCTGGGCCGGCGGGGACGGATGGCCCCGGAAGAATACTCCCGCCTGGCCGCCGGCCGCCGGAGGGCCACTCGCCTCCAGCAGCGCGGCGAAGGAGGGCGCCGGGTCCGCCGGCCGGTGGCGCCCTGGGCTGAAGGGCCAGGCCGGGCTGGTTTCCCCTGTCCGCTCCGGGCCGCCGATCCTCCCGACCATCTTCCGCTCTCTCCCTGCGGCCCACCGTTCGCGCAGCGCGGGGCCTCCGCCGGAGAGAGCATAGCCGGGGGCGGCGGTCCGCGGTATCGGGGAAACCCGGAAAGGGGAGGCCCTCTTTCCCCGAGGCAGAGAATCAGTCCAGAGGCAGGGCGCCGAGCAGCGCCCGGCCGGCGTCCACCACCAGGTCGCGGGCGCCGATGGTCACGCACAGAACCCCGCGCTCCAGGGCCTGGCGCACCGCCTCCACCCCGCGCAGGCCTCCCATCCCGGGCCGGCCGCCAGCCGCCCGGACGGCGGCGATGATCTCGGCGACCGCCGCCTGGACCGCCGGATGCTGCGGCAGGCCGTAGTAGCCGAGGGAGGCCGAGAGGTCCGCGGGACCGATGTGAAACACATCCACCCCCGGCACCTGCACCAGCGCGGCCAGGTTCTCCAGGGCCCGCCGGCTCTCCAGCAGGGCGATGACCATCGTCTCGGCATTGGCCTGAGCCATGTACTCGCGCAGCGAGGGGACCACCCCGTAGGCGGCGGCCCGCACGCCGGCCAGGCTGCGGTGGCCCTCGGGCGGGTACTTGGCGGCCGCCACCGCCGCCCGCAGATCGTCGGCCGTCTCGATGTGGGGCACCATAATGCCCTGGATGCCGATGTCCAGGTAGCGCAGAATGACGTGGGGGGCGTTGACCGGCACCCGGGCCAGCGGGGTGATGCCGGCCGCCTCGGCCGCCCGCACCAGGTGCTCGCAGCTCTCCGGGTCCATCGGCCCGTGCTCGCAGTCGAACATCACGAAGTGGAAGCCGGCCAGGGCAGCCAGTTCGACGAAGGCCGGCGAGGGGAACCCGAGGAGCGGGCCGATGATCGGTTTGCCCGCCAGGAGTCGGCGTTTGGCCAGGTTCGGGCGCATGGTGACCTTCATCCTCCCGTCAGAACAGCGGTAACTGCTGGTAGCAGCGGCGCGCGTCCCAGACCAGGCTCGGTCGGTCGCGCCGGGCGACGCCGACCGGGGTCAAGGCCAGACCGGCGGCCCGGAGCCGGCCTTCGACGGTCTGGCGGGCGATCTGGGGCGTGTTGTTGACCTGGCTGAGATGCGCCAGCCAGACCCACCGGGGCCGGCCGGTGGCCGTGGCGATGAGAGCGCTGGCCGTCTGCTCGTTGGCCAGATGACCGAGCGGGCTGGCCACCCGGGCCTTGAGGTGCGGTGGATAGGGGCCGCTGCGCAGGCGATGGGGATCGTGATTGGCCTCCAGGATCACCAGGTCGGCTGCGGCCAGATACTCGCCCAGACTCTCGGGCACGTGCCCGAGGTCGGTGGCGATGAAGACCCGGGCCTCGGGATGGGTCAGAAAAAAGCCCACCGGCTCGGTGGCGTCGTGGGGCACCGGGACCGGCAGGACAGCGAGGTCCCCCGGCAGCGTCAGCCAGCGTCCCGGGACCAGCGTCTGCCCCCGGGGCGTCTGTCCGAGCGCCTCCCAGGTGCCGGCGGTGGCCAGGACCGGCACCTGAAGGCGGCTCTGCAGCGCCGGGACGGCCAGCGCGTGGTCGTGGTGTTCGTGGGTCAGCAGAACCAGATCGAGGTCGGCCGGCGTCAGACCGAACCCCGCCAGGGCGGCCGCCAGGCGCGGCAGGCTGAGCCCGGCGTCGACGAGCAGGGTCAGACCCTCGACCCGAATGAGGAGGGCGTTGCCCGAACTGCCGCTGGCCAGCGCCGCCACCTGCATGGCTCAGCCGCTCCTTTCCGCGGAGGAGCAGGGCGCTGGCTGCAGGAGATGCCCATAACCGTGCTGCTCCAGGAAACGGCGGTCCTCGGGCGTCAGCTGGGCCCGCCGCAGCAGGTCGGGCCGACGCTGGGCGGTCCGCAGCAGCGCCTGCTCGCGCCGCCAGCGGGCGATCAGGGCGTGGTGGCCGGAGAGCAGAATATCGGGCACCCGCCAGCCCCGGAACTCGGCCGGCCGGGTGTACTGGGGATACTCCAGGAGCCCGCTGCTGATCGACTCTTCGCAGAGGGCGTCCGGCGCGAGCACCCCGGGGAGGAGCCGGACGACCGCGTCCACCACCACCATCGCCGGCAGCTCCCCGCCCGTCAGGATGTAGTCGCCGATGGAGATCTCGTCGGTCACCAGATGCTGGCGCACCCGCTCATCCACCCCTTCGTAATGGCCGCAGATGAGGATCAGGTGGGCCTCCCGGCTCAGTTCCTGGGCCACCGTCTGGTGGAACAGCCGCCCGGCCGGGTCCATCAGAATGATCCGCGGCTGCGCCGTCAGCCCTGCCGCCCGGGCCTGGGCCAGCACCGCCTCGGCGCAGGCGAAGATCGGCTCGGGCTTCATCACCATGCCCGGTCCACCCCCAAAGGGGTAGTCGTCGGTGGTCCGGTGCTTGTCGGTGGCGTAATCGCGGATGTTGTGGATGTTGATCGAAACCAGACCGCGCGCGATGGCCCGCTTGATGATGCTCTCCTGGAACGGGCCGACAAACATACCGGGAAAGAGGGTCAGGATATCGATCCGCACGGCTCTCACCAGACCACGGCCCGGCGCTCGCGGACGACCCGCTCGTAGACGGCCAGCGTCTGCTCGGCGATCCGGCGCCAGTTGTACTCGCGCCGGACCAGCGCGTAGGCCCGCGCCGCCCGCTCGCGGGCCTTCTCGGGATAGCGCAGGGTGTACAGAATGCCCCAGGCCAGCGATTCGACGCTATTGGGGTAGACGGTGACGCCGGTCTCGTCGTGGCGGACCACCTCAGCCAGCCCGCCGATCTCGCTGACCACCACCGGGGTCCGGGCCGCCATCGCCTCCAGCGCCACGATCCCGAAAGGCTCATAGAGACTGGGAAAGGCCGCCACGTCGGCCACCTTAAACAGGCGGTCGCGGTCCTCATCGGGAACGAAGCCGGTGAAGTAGACCTTCGGACCCAGACCCAGTTCCTCGGCCCGCCGCCGGACGACCGGGAGATAGTCGCCCGTCCCGGCCACCACCAGTTTGGCCAGGGGAAAGGCGGCCAGAATCTGGGGCATCGCCTCGACCAGGAGATGGACGCCCTTCTCGTAAACGATGCGGCCCACCGAGAAAATAATGCGCTCTTCTGGCAGGGCGTAGCGGCGGCGGAACTCGGTGAGGTCAACGCCCTCCCAGCGGTCGAAGCGCGCGGTGTCGACCCCGTTGGGAATGACATCGATCTTATCGGCCGGGGCGCGGAAGGCGGCGATCACCTCCTGGGCCATGAAACGACTGCAGCAGATGATCCGCCAGGCCTCATAGGTCAACCACCACTCGACCTGGTGGATGGCCCGCGACATCTCGCTCTCCAGACGGCCACGGGTCCGACCGTACTCGGTGGCGTGAATGGTGGCCAGGAGCGGCAGTTTGTAGGCGTGCTTCATCTGGATACCGGCGAAGGCCACCAGCCAGTCGTGGACATGCAGCAGGTCAAAGTTCCCGTGCCGCTCGATCAGCGCCCGCCCGCGCTCCTCCAGGGTGACGTTGGTCCGCCAGGCGCCGGTGAAGAAATCGGGCATCTCCACATGGGGCGGCTCGACCCGGTAGACGGTCGGCGGAACGGCCCCACGGGCCAGTTCCTCGGTGCTGAACTCGCTGACCACCTCCTCGCCCATGCCCCCGACCCAGCGCGGGGTGAGGAGATGGACCTCGACCCCGAGCGCTCCCAGCGCCGGCACCAGTTCGGTGACGTGCTTGCCCAGGCCACCGACGTTGTGCGGCGGATACTCCCAGGACAGCATCAGCACTTTCATCAGTCCCCCCGGACCGCCGGCGCGGCCTCCCACGCCTCGAGCCAGAGCCCGTAGATCGGGTAACGCCAGCGGGTCGGCCGGAAGCCCAGCCGGCGGTAGAGCGCCTGCGAGCGGGCGTTGTCGACCTGCGTCGACAGCGTGACCGTTCGTACCCCCAGTTCACCCATCCGCCGGAGCGTCCAGATAACCAGCGCCGTGCCCCGCCCCTGCCGCTGGTAGTCGGGGTGGACCGCCAGACGGTCGAGATGGCCGAACGCCCCGCGCACGGTGAACCCGGCGTAGCCGACCACCCGGTCGCCGGCCAGGGTGACGTAGACCTCGACGCCCCGCTGGGCGGTGTAATGATCGAGCTCCGCCGGACTGTTCCACCAGAGCCAGGGGAAGGCGGCCCGCTCCACCGCCAGAATCGCTCCCCGGTCTTCCGGCCGGTAGGGCCGCAGCGGAACCGGAGGCATCGGCGTCGTCACCGCACATCCCCAGCGTTCGAAGACCACGATCTCATCCAGGGGGACGAAGCCGAGGTCGCGGTAGACCGCCAGATCACCGATCTGGCATTCCCCGTCGACGACGACCAGCTGGGCGCCCAGAGACCGGAACTCGGCGACCAGGCGCTCGACCAGCACCGCCAGGTGGCCGCCCCCCACGGCCTCCAGGATCGCCCCGATCTCGGCCCGCCGGCGCCAGGGCGCACCGACAATGTAGCCGCGCGGCTGGTCGCGAACGGTCCAGCAGAGGTGCGGATAGGCCGCGCAGTGGGCGGCCAGGGTCTCGGGCGTGAAGCGGGTGGTCAGCGGCAGACGCAGGGCCGGCACGTGCGCCGGGGTGAGCGGCTCCAGCGCCACGCGCGCGCGGTGCGGGGGACGGCCACGGTCGAAAAGACGAAAAAGCATCGGCCCGGCTCCCTCACAACCCGCTCACAATGGCCGGCGGCCGCTGCCGCCGGTAGAGCGCCACCGCCGGCCGCGCCGGGACCGTAAGACGCTCGACCAGGCGCGCCCGATCGGACGCCGGCGCTGCGGCCACAGCGGCCAGCAGCCAGCGGGCGCCACGGTAGGCCAGCACCGCCGGCGGGTCTGGCGGTCGCCCCAGCCGGTCCTGAAACGCCTGGCGGAAGGCCGCCTCGTCCGTGGCGACGGCATCCAGGCAGAAGGCCTCGGTCAGACCCGGCGCGCTCTGGCCCAGCGGGGCGCCGGCACAGGGGGGCAGGAAGACCACCGACCAGCCAGGCCAGCGCTGTCGCACCGCGCTGGCCACGGCCAGAAGATCGGCCAGATCCCCGTCCAGCACGATGGCGTCCGCTTCCCACGACGTCGCTGTCCCCGGCCACGCGGCGGGCTGCGCCTGGCGAACCCGCCGGCCGGCGGCCGCCAGACCCGCTGCGGCCGCCTGGGCCAGCCCCGCGTCGGTCGTCAGCACCAGCAGTGGTCCGGGATGAGCGGCGGCGAGCCGCTGCACACCCTGCGTCACGGCGGCCGGCGCCGGCCCCAGGCTGACAACATAGCCCGCCCCGGCCTGCACCGTCGCCGGGCTCAGGATGGCCGGCGTGGCCAGCACCAGTCGCTCGCGGGCGTAGACGGGGGCCGCCCCCGCCACCGCCCGCTCGGAGAGATGGCCCACCACCCCCACCACCGCCGGGTCGGCGGCCAGTTCGCGGGCCCGGGCGGCCGCCTCCGCCGGGTCGTTGGCGTCGTCCAGCGAGACCCAGAGCACCGGCCGCCCGTTCACCCCACCGGCCCGGTTCACCTCGGCCACCGCCAGACGCACCGCCGTATGGACGGCGTAGGCCAGGTCGCCCGGATAGCCGCTGAACGGCGCCACCACCCCGATCTTGACCACCCCATCCGTCCGTGCCTGGCAGCCCAGCAGCCCGAGCGCCAGCACCGCCAGCAGTGCGCCAGCGCGGCGGCCAGTTCCGCCCACGTCGCCCCTGCCCTCCGACACGGTCAGTCTGTGGCCGGGGCGCTCGGGCCCGGCCGCCAGCGCAGGTTGGGCCGGCGGGCGGCGGTGACCTCGTCGAGCCGACGGACCGGCGTGTGGTGCGGTGCCGTCTTGACCACCTCGGGCGTCTCCTCGGCCTCCCGGGCGATCTGGAGCATCGCCGCCGCGAAGGCGTCGAGCGTCTCTTTGCTCTCGGTCTCGGTCGGCTCGATCATGAGCGCCTCTTCCACGATGAGCGGAAAATAGATCGTCGGCGGATGAAAGCCGAAGTCGATGAGCCGTTTGGCGATGTCCAGCGCCCGCACCCCGTGCCGCTTCTGGCGCCGGGCCGAGAGGACAAACTCGTGCAGGCAGCGGCGGTCGTAGGGCAGGTCGTAGGCCTCCCGCAGACGGGCCAGCAGGTAGTTGGCGTTGAGAACCGCGTTCTCACTGACCGCGCGCAACCCCTCCAGGCCGAGCATGCGGATGTAGGTGTAGGCCCGGACCAGGACGCCGAAACTGCCCCAGAACGACCGCACCTTGCCGATGGAGTCGGGTCGGTCGAAATCGAGATAGAACTCCTCCCGCCCGTCCACCAGCCGGCGTCCGACCACCGGCACCGGCAAGAAGGGCGCCAGGTGGGCCTTGACCCCCACCGGTCCGGCGCCCGGCCCTCCTCCCCCGTGGGGGGTGGTGAACGTCTTGTGCAGGTTGAAGTGCAAAACGTCGCAGCCCAGGTCGCCCAGCCGGACCTGCCCGACCAGGGCGTTGAGGTTGGCCCCGTCGCAGTAGACCAGACCGCCGCATTGGTGGACCAGGTCGGTGACGGTCAGGATCTCCTCATCGAAGAGCCCGAGGGTCGAGGGAATGGTGATCATCAGGGCGGCCACGTCCTCACCCAGTTTGGCGCGCAGGTCCGCCAGATCGACGTTCCCGCGCCGGTCGGTGCCGACGGCCGTCACCTCGTACCCGCAGAGCGCGGCCGTGGCCGGGTTGGTGCCGTGGGCCGAGTCGGGAATGACCACCCGACGCCGCCGGCGGTCCCCGCGCTTCTCGTGGTAGGCCCGGATCATCAGCATCCCGGTCAACTCGCCGTGAGCCCCCGCCGCCGGCTGGAGCGTCACCGCCTCCATCCCGGCGATGGCCGCCAGATAGGTCTGGAGTTCGTACATCAACCGCAGCGCCCCCTGGACCGTCTCCTCATCCTGGTAGGGGTGGACCTGGGTGAAGCCGGGCAGACGGGCCACATCCTCGTGGATCTTCGGGTTGTATTTCATCGTGCAGGAGCCGAGAGGGTAGAAGGTGGTGTCGATGGCGAAGTTGAGCTGTGAGAGGCGGGTGAAGTGCCGAATGAGATCGAGCTGGCTGACCTCAGGGAGCACCAGGTCCGTCCGCAGGAGGTCGCGGGGGAGAAGGTCCTCGGCCGGCGGAGTGGGAACATCGCTGGCCGGGAGGTCGACGGCGCGCCGGCCGGGATGGCTCTGCTCGAAGATCAGCGGGACAGGGGTCTCGCCCAGCCATCGGACCTCGGTCTGCATGGGCCTGCTCCTTACGGACGAGCGGGTGTCGTCGCCCCGATCGTGGTCAGCGCCTCGACCAGGCGCTCGATGTCCTCGCGGGTGGTCAGCTCGGTGGCGCAGAGCAACCAGCCGTCGGCCAGGTCGGGGAAGTGCCGACCCAGTGGATAGCCGCCGATGATCCCCGCCGCCCGCAGGCGCCGGTTGAGCGCGACCGGCGGCACCGGACAGCGGACCACGAACTCGTTGAAGAACGGGGCCGAAAAGGCCAGCCGGAAACCGGGGAGGCTGGTGACCCGCTCGGCCAGATAGTGGGCCTTCTGGACGCAGAGACGGGCCACCTCCCGCAGCCCCTGCGGCCCCAGAGCCGTCAGGTAGACCGTGGCCGCCAGGGCGCAGAGAGCCTGGTTGGTGCAGATATTCGAGGTCGCCCGCTCCCGGCGGATATGCTGCTCCCGCGCCTGGAGCGTCAGGACAAAGCCCCGCCGGCCCTCCACATCGACCGTCTGGCCCACGATCCGGCCGGGCATCTGCCGCAGGTAGCGCTCGCGACAGGCGAAGAGCCCCAGGTAGGGACCGCCGTAACTCAGCGGCAGACCCAGCGACTGTCCCTCACCGACCACGATGTCGGCCCCCAGGTCGCCCGGCGGCTTGAGCAGCCCCAGGGCGATGGGATAGACGCTGACGATGCAGAGGGCTCCAACCCGGTGGGCTGCGGCCGCCAGACCGGCGACGTCCTCCAGACAGCCGAAGAAGTTCGGCTGCTGGACGACCAGGCAGGCCACCGACTCATCGAGATAGGCGGCCGCCCGGTCGGGGGTGAAGGTCGGCTGGGGCTGGCCGTTCTCGCTCAGGGGGGGCTCGACGATGGTCAGGTCGCGGCCCTGCAGGTAGGTCCGGGCCACCTGACGGTACTCCGGGTGGAGGGCGGGAGCCACCACCGCCCGCGACCGGCCGGTGATGTGGGCGGCCATGGCGATGGCCTCGGCCAGGGCCGTGGCCCCGTCGTAATGAGAGGCGTTGGCCGCGTCCATACCGGTCAGCAGGCACACCAGGCTCTGGTACTCGTAGATCGTCTGGAGAGTGCCCTGGCTGACCTCGGGCTGGTAGGGCGTGTAGCTGGTGTAAAACTCGGCCCGACCGATGACGTGGCCCACCACGCTGGGGATCCAGTGACGGTAGGCGCCGGCCCCCAGAAAACAGGGGCGATCCGTCAGGTCCAGGTTCTGGGCGCTGAGAGCGCG
The DNA here is from genome assembly GCA_034433795.1 of Chloroflexota bacterium. Taxonomy (GTDB): domain Bacteria; phylum Chloroflexota; class UBA6077; order FW602-bin22; family DAOUAE01; genus DAOUAE01. Next base: position 47,879 of record DAOUAE010000050.1, on the reverse strand, counting down.
CAGCAGGCGCGCCGCCTCCGGCTCGGTCAGCGGCGCCGGCAGATCGATGGCGGGCTGGCGCAGATGGGCGGGGATATCGGTGAAGAGATCAGCGGTGGAGGCGAGGCCGATCGCCTCCAGCATCGCCGCCCGGTCGGCGGGGGTGTTGGCGATGTAGCGCATCGTCGGCGGCTCTCCTCCGTGTGGCCGGCGGCCACAGGACGGTCCCCTGGGCTCGCCTGGGCCACATTATACTGGTCCCTCGCCTAAAACTCAAACTTCCGGTGGCGCATGGCCACGCTCTCGACCAGGCCCAGCGCCGACAGGAAAGTCAGCAGCGCGCTCCCACCGTACGAGACCAGCGGCAGGGGCAGCCCGGTGACCGGCAGGACGGCCAGGTTCATGCCGATGTGGACCTGGGCCTGGAAGCAGAGGGCCGTGGCGACCCCCACCGCTAGGAAACGACCGAACAGGTCGGACGTCAGAAAGGCCGCCCGCAGACAGCGCCAGAGCACCAGCCCGTAGAGGGCGAAGAGCCCCAGCCCGCCGAGAAAGCCGAACTCCTCGGCCAGGATGGCGAAAATGAAATCGGCGTACTGGACGATCAGGCTGCGCAGCTGCGAGTCGGAACTGGCGACCAGCCCCCGCCCGACGAGGCCGCCGGAGCCCACCGCCAGCATCGCCTGAATGATGTTGTAGCCGGCGCCGAAGGGGTCGCTGTACGGGTCGAGGAAGATAAGGAGCCGGCGCCGCATGTAGTCGCGCAGCCCCAGCCAGAGAAACGGCGCCACCGCCAGGGCCGCCCCCAGCAGGTACAGGAGATGCCGCCCGCGCAGTCCGGCCACCAGAACCATCCCGCCCCAGATCGCCAGATAGACCATGGCCGTCCCCAGGTCGGGCTGGAGGAAGGTCAGCCCGGCCGGGAGCGCGGCCAGGGCCAGCGAGGCCAGAACCCAGCGAAAACGGTGCAGGCGCGGCCGGTGCCGGCCGAAAAACCGGGCTAGGGCGACGATGACAAACAGCTTCGCCGGCTCCGAGGGCTGGAACTCGATCGGCCCCAGGCTGAGCCAGCGCTGCGCCCCGTAACTGAACCGCCCGCTGAGCAGCACCACCACCAGCAATCCCAGGGCCAGAAGGTAGAGAACGGCGGCCAGCGGCCCCAGCGCCCGGTAGTCCAGCGTCACCATCAGGAAAAAGAACCCCAGCCCCACCAGGGCGAAGACCACCTGCTTGTACACCCGTGTGTCCACCGCGCCGGTCACCGGGTCGACGGTGGCGCTGTAGACCATCACAATGCCCCAGAGGACCAGGGCCAGCGTCCCCAGAAAAAGCCAGGGGTCGAAGTGGCGCCAGAGCCGCGTCTCCGCCGGTGGCTGGGCCAGCATCGGTCTCCTCCGCCGCACTCAGGTGATGCCGGGCCCCTCGGCGCCGGTCAGATACAGCCGCAGGAGACCGGCCCCCACCCGCGCGGCCTGCTCCGGCCGCTGGCTCCGCCGCAGGAAGACGGCCACCGCGATCAGCGGGTCCCCCGCCGGGGCGAAGCCCGCGAACCAGCCGTGCCGGACCGGCCGGCCGTCCACCAGGCCCTCCGCCTGGCCAGCCACACCGGCCAGATCCAGCCCCCCCGGCGCCAGCCCCAGCGCCAGGCCGGTGAAACGGGCGCCGGTGGGCGTCTGACCGCGCTGGAACGTCGCCCGCAGCCCCTGGCGGATAGCCGCCAGCGCGGCCGGGTCGAGCGAAAGCCGCCGGATCGGGCGAGGGGCGAACGGCCGGACGACCTGGCCCTGGGCGTCCACGATCTTCTGCACCACCTGCGGCTGGTAGACCGTCCCACCGTTGGCGATGGCGGCGATGGCCACGGCCAGCTGCAACGGGGTCACCGTCAGCGGCCCCTGCCCCACGCTGACCATATAGGTATCGCCCCGGTACCAATCCTGGCGGAAGACCTGCCGCTTCCAGGCCGGCGTCGGCACCAGGCCCGTTCCCTCACCGGGCAGGTCGATCCCGGTCGGGGCCCCCAGCCCGAAGGCCCGGGCCAGGTCGGCCAGGGCCTCGATCCCCACGCCGGGTCGGTCACCCCGCGGGTCGCCCCCGCCGACCTGGTAGAAGTAGGTCTGACAGGAGTTGGCCAGCGCGCTCACCATGTCCTGCGGCCCATGGACCCCCCAGCAGGGGAAATGGGCGTCGTCACCGGGATTGTAGCGATTGCGGAGGGTGAAGCCGCCGGTGCAGACGATCTGGGTCGTGGGCCTGATCACCCCACGGCTGAGTCCGGCCAGGCCCGTCAGGACGTGGAAGACACCGCCCGGCGGAAAGGCGAAGGTCAGGGCCCCATTCAACAGCGGCGCCCGGGGATCGTTCTGCAGCGCCGCAAACTCCTCGAGGCTGAGCCCCCGAACCAGCCGGTTGCTATCGTAACTGGGCAGATGGACCAGGGCCAGCACCTGGCCGTTGCGCGGGTCGAGGGCGACGACGCTGGCACTCTCGACCGCGGGCAGGTCCTCGCTGAGAAGCCGGACGGCCTCTCGCTGGAGCGGCAGGTCGACGGTCAGAACGAGGTTATAGCCGGGCTGGGCCGGCCGGACCTCCAGCACCCGGACCTCCCTCCCGGCCGGGTCCACCTCCACTCCCTTGCGGCCGGGGCGGCCGCGCAGCACCGGCTCATACTGCTGTTCCAGCCCGGCCTGGCCGACGCGGTCGTTGAAGCGGTAGGGCGGATCGGCCGCCTGGAGCCGCTGGTACTGCTCCTCGGTGAGAGGGCCGACGTAGCCCAGCAGGTGCGCGGTGACCGGACCCTCGGGATAGTCGCGCAGCCCCTCGACCAGCACGTGGACGCCGGGCAGATCCAGCCGGCGCTCCTCGATCTGGTAGACGACCTCCGGCCGCACATCGCTCTGAACGATGATCGGGGTGTAGAGATCGGTGCGACGCTGGACCACCTTCTGCTGGATCATCGCCGCCGGAACACCGAGCAGCCGTTCGAGCCGTCTGTAGACCGGCAGCGGATCGCGCGGCAGGTCGGCCGGAACAACGCCCACCGCGCAGGTCGGCCGGTTGCGGGCCAGGATCAGGCCGTTCCGGTCGACGATCACCCCCCGAGTCGGGGTGATCTCGACCTGGCGGAGGCGCTGGTAGACCGCCTGACGCCGCAACTGCTCCCCCTGCGCGATCTGGAGGTGCCAGAGGCGGCCGGCCAGCCCGACGAACCCCAGCGCCATCAGCCCCCCCAGCAGGAGCAACCGCCGGCGCGTCGGATCGGGCGGCGGGTCGTCCAGCAGGTCAGCCAGCGAGCGGATCGGTTCAGCGGGCATGGTCGGGCGACTGAAGGCGGGCGAGCAGCTCGTTCAATTCACGCTGATGCTGCTCCAGAGAGCGCCACCAGCGCTCCTGGGTCACCTGGAGCCAGCGCGCCAGCGACCGCAGGTGTTCGGCGAGAGCCTCCCGCCGATCCTCGGCGCGGGCCAGGTGCTCGGTCAGCCGCTGGGCCAGCAGGGCGTCGGCCTGGCCCAGATCGTCGCCCAGCCGGACCAGATCGGCCTGGGTCTGCCGCAGGTCGCTGGCCAGCTGGTCGAGGTCGCGGCGCAACGCGGGAACCTGGCTCTGGAGGCCGGCCAGCGCTGCGCTCAGCTCCTGCAGGTCACGGGCCAGCGCCGCCTGGACCTGCTCGACCGCCAGTATCCCCCGACGGTGCTCCTCCAGACGCTGCTGACCGGCCGTCAGCGTCTCTTCCAGACGCTCCAGGCTGCTCTGCAGCCTCTGAAGCTGAGCCAGGGTCTGACCGTGCCGGGTCTCCTGGCCGTCCAGACGCTGCTGCAGGGTCTGCAGCTCCCGCTGGGTCTGGACGAGCCCCTCGCGCAGAGCGTCGAGCTGGGCGCTGAGATGCTGGAAAGGACGCTGCTGGTCGGCCAGGGCCGCCCGCCACTGCTCGGCCTGCTGCTGAAGATCGGCCAGAAGACGGTTCCAGCGCTGGTCCACCAGCTGCTGCCATTCACCGATCCGCCGCAGGTCCTGCTGCAGATGTCCGGTCTCCTCGGCGCCGGTGGTGATCTGACCCTGCAGCCGCCGCTGCTGCTCCTCCAGCGCCAGCAGCCGTTCGTGGAAAGCGAGCAAACGGCGCTCGATCTCCTGGACCTGGCCGGGCAGCGTCTGGACCGCGCCCTGATCGCGTCGGACCTCCTGGGCGAGCAGGGCCAGACGGGTCTGCAGGGCTTCCTGCTGCTGGGCGAGGGCGTCCAGCGCCTGACGGACCTCCGCCAGAGCCCGGCGGTCGCGCTCGGTCTCGACCGAGCGCAGGGCGATGGCCTGCTCGTAGAGCTGGTGCTGGGTCTCGATCCGCTGGCGCCACTCCTCTGCCTGCTCCCGGACCTGCCGCAGAGCCTCCTCAAGCAGCGGCAGCCGGGCCAGACCGTCCTGAAGGCGCAGGACAGCGGCCGCGACCTCCTGCAGCTGGGCCGCCTGCTCCTGGAGCTGCTTCCACAGCCGCTCGCCCTCCTGCTGGAGTCGGCGGAGGGCCTGCTGCTCCTGCTCCTGCCGGTCCGCGAGCCATCGCCACGAGGGCGGCTGGCCGTCCGGTCGCTCGTCCACAGCACTCTTCCCGGTGAGGATTGAGACCGTGCCGATCATACCACACTCGACCGCCCCTGCCAGCCCCTCCGGGGCACGAGCCACCCCGTGGCCCGCGATACAGGCGCTTTCGTCTGAAGATCGGGAAAATCCCGATACCGGGGGATGGGGCCGGCCCGTAAACTCTGCTACGGCGCCGTCGAGCCGAAACGCAGGTGGGCGACCGTGGCCATCGAGCTGATCATCGGACTGCTGGCCGGGCTGGGCCTGGCCTGGCTCTTGCTGGCGCCCGCCCGGCCGACTCTGGAGGGATGGACGCCGGGGCGCGGGCCGACGCCGGACAGGACGCCGTCGCTGGTCGGCGTCGTTCCCGGCCCGCCCCAGGTCCAGGTCTACCACCTGCCGCCCGGCGCTGGGGCTCCGCCCGGCGGGCCGACCGCTCACTACCTGCTCACCGTGGTCCGGGGAGAGGACGGCCGCTGGCACCCGGCTCTCCAGGAGGTGGTCCCGCCTTCGCCCGGCAGCGCTGTCCTGACCCTGGTGCTGCGGCTGCCGTGGGTCGAACTCCAGCGCCGGTACAGCACCGTCCGGCTGATTGTTCGGTGAGCGCAGACTGCTGATCGGCCGATGGAACCAGACTACTATCGCATTCTCCAGGTAGACCCGGCGGCCGAGCCCGAGGTCATCGAGGCCGCCTACCGCCGGCTCTGTCGAAAATACCATCCCGATCTCAACCCCTCGCCGGAGGCGGAGCGGCGGATGCGCGAGATCAACGCCGCCTACGCCGTCCTGCGCGACCCGGTCCAGCGGGCCGCCTACGACGCCCGGCGGACTCGCCGCCCCGGCCGGCCACGCCTGGAAGTCTGCCCCGTCCGGCTCGACCTCGGCCCGGTGCCGGTGGGGGCGCCCGTCCAGGCCGCGCTCGCGGTGTGGAACGCGGATGACAGCCTGCTCCGGGGAACTGTGCACTGGCTGGCCGACTGGCTGCACGTCAGCCCGACCCGTTTCGCCGCCCAGCGTCTGCGTCTGACGGTGACCGCCGATACCCGGACGCTGGCCCCCGGCGTTGTCTACCAGACGACGGTCACCATCGCCACCAACGGCGGGGCGGTCACGGTGCCGGTTCTCCTGCAGACAGAGGCGCGCGGGCCCCTCCTGGAGGTCCAGCCGGAGAGCCTGGACCTCGGCACCCTCGGCCCCGGCCAGCGCGCGCGCCAGACCCTGCGCCTGCGCAACACCGGCCAGGGGCTCCTGCGCGGAACTGTTTTCCCCCGTGGCGACTGGCTCCAGGTCCAGCCCACCGAATTCGTCGGCAACGAGGTGGCTCTCACCGTCATCGCCGACCCCCAGGTGCTCCACGGGTTCTGGACCTCGCCCGGCCCCGCATCGGTCTCCCTCGAAGGAGGGCTGATCATCCGCTCCAACGGGGGCGAGCAGCGTATCCGGGTGCTGCTCCAGCTGACCCATCGGCGCCGGTCGTGGCTCACCGGCTGGTTGACGGGCGGCCGGTGAGACGGTAACGCCCCTGGGACAGAGAAAAAGGCCCCCAGGGGGCCAGGCCCCTGGGGGCCGGCGAGACCGGCTTTCAGTAACGGATCTCGACCCGCTCGCCGCCGTTCTCGGCCGAGGTCAGGATGGCGTCGCAGATCACCGCCGCCCGGTAGCCATCCTCGAAGGTGGCCCCGTACGGCTCGACCGGCTTGTTGAGCTTGATGGCCTCGATGAAGTGGTTCAGTTCGTGAACGAAGGTGTGCTCCCAGCCGATGATGTGGCCGTGCGGCCACCAGAACTTCCAGTAGGGGTGGTACGACTCGGTCACCAGGATGGTGGTGAAGCCCTGGACCTCCCGGGGCTGGTCAACGCTGAAGAACTGGAGCTCGTTCAGCCGCTCCAGATCGAAGACGATGGTCCCCTTCGAGCCGTTGATCTCGAAGGTGTTGTGGTTCTTGCGGCCACGGGCGAAACGGGTCGCCTCCAGGGTCCCCAGAGCGCCGTTCTCGAAGTCGACCAGGGCCACGAAGGCGTCGTCCACATCCACGATCCCGCGGCCCGAGCCGTCGGGCAGCGGGCGCTCTTTGATGAACGTCCGGGTCAGGCCGTTGACCGCCTTCGGCTCGCCGACCAGGAAGCGGGCCAGGTCGATAATATGGGCTCCCAGGTCGCCCAGCACGCCCGAGCCGGCGATCTGCTTGTCCAGCCGCCAGACCTTCGGGAAGTTCGGATCGGCGATCCACTCCTGGAGATAGCGGGCCCGGAAGTGATAGATCTGGCCCAGATCGCCCCGGTCGATGAGCTCTTTGGCCAGACGGACCGCCGGCACGAAGCGGTAGTTGAAGGCGCAGGCGTGCTTCACCCCGGCCTTCTTGACCGCCTCCAGCATGGCCCTGGCCTCGGCGGCGGTGCGCCCGAGCGGCTTCTCGCAGATGATATGCTTGCCGGCCTCGGCGGCGGCGATGCAGGGCTCGGCGTGCAGGTTGTTCGGCGCCCCGTTGTCGAAGAGTTCGACCTCGGGATCAGCCACCAGCTGCTGCCACTGGGTATAGTAGCGGGCGAAACCGTAGCGGCGGGCGGCCTCGCTGACCGCCGCCTCGTTGCGGCCGCAGATGGCCACCAGTTTGGGGATGGCCGCCGGCGGCCAGCAGATGTAGGGGATCTTCTTGTAGGCGTTGGTGTGGGCCTTGCCCATAAAGGCGTAGCCGAGCATCCCGACCCCGATGGTCGGGATCTCCCCGACCTGCCCGGCCGCCTCGCCCATGGTCACAAATCCGACCTGTTCCTCAGCCATCGATCTCCTCCTGTGAGCGGGTATGGGCGCCCGGTCAGCGCTGGAAGGCGGCCTCGAACGAGACCTGCGAGGGCGGGAAGTTGAGACGGCGGACGAACTCGCAGGCCTCGCGGGCCCCGAACTCCCGGTCCATGCCGTTGTCCTCCCACTCAACCGAGAGCGGGCCCTGGTAGCCGATGTGGTTCAGGGCGCGGATGATGGCCTCAAAGTTCACCCCACCCCGGCCCGGCGAGACAAAGTCCCAGCCCCGGCGTGGATCGCCGAAGGGCAGGTGCGAGCCGAGGATGCCGCTCCGCCCGTCCAGCGTGACCTTGGACTCCTTGATGTGGACGTGGAAGATGCGGTCGCGGAAGTCGTAGACGAAGAGCTCCGGCTTCATGCCCTGCCAGTGCAGATGGCTGGGGTCGAAATTGAAGCCGAACTCCGGCCGGTGGTTGATCGCCTCGAGCGCGCGCTGGGCCGAGTAGTAGTCGAAGGCGATCTCGGTCGGATGCACCTCCAGCGCAAAGCGGACCCCGTTCTCGCGGTAGACGTCCAGGATCGGGTTCCAGCGCTCGGCGAAGAGGGCGTAGCCCTCATCGATCATCGACTGCGGCACCGGCGGGAAGGCGTAGACCAGATGCCAGATCGAGGATCCGGTGAAGCCGTTGACCACACTGACACCCAGGTTCCTGGCCGCCACCGCCGCCAGTTTCATCTGCTCGATGGCCCACTTGCGCTTCTCCTCGGGCTTGCCGGCCAGGTGCGGCGGCACCCAGGCGTCGGTCCGGCTGTCCAGATGGTCGAGGACCATCTGGCCCTGGAGATGCGCGCTGATCGCCCACACGCCCAGCCCGTACTTGCCGAGCAGCTCGCGGATGCTGTCGCAGTAGGACTTGTCGCGAGCACCCCGCTCGATGTCGAAGTGCCCACCCCAGCAGGCCAGTTCCAGACCGTCGTAGCCGAACTCTTTGGCCTTCTGGGCCATAACCTCCAACGGCAGGTCGGCCCATTGCCCGGTAAAGAGGGTCACTGGCCGTGGCATGCTGACCTCCCCCACGCGGTTCTCGTTCGTCTCAGCCCCAGCGCGCCCGACCAGGCGGGCAAGCAGTCCTGGGCTCGGGCTAGCCGCTGATTCTGACTATAGCGAAGGGCCGGAGGGAAGTCAATAGCGGCCCGCCGTCAGGCGCGCGGCGTCAGGCGGGCGAAATAGCCGTAGACCGCCTGCGAGAGACGGGCGATCCACTCGACCCCGGCCTCCTCATCGGCGAGGTCGGTCAGCATGACCACGAGGATATAAGGCCCCGCCGGCCCCTCAACGAGGCCGGCGTCATAGCGCACCCCTGGCAGATCGCCGGTTTTGTGGGCGACCGGCACGGTCGGCGGGAGATAGCGCGGCAGCCGGTCGCGGATCTGCTGCTGCCGCAGGAGGGCCAGCATGGCCGCGCTGGCCTCGGCGTCCACCGCCTGGCCCCGCGCCATGGCCACGAGCAGCCGGGCCACATCAGCGGCGCTGGTCCACGCCTCCTCGGCGATCACGGTCTGCCGCAGCCCCTGAGCGGCCAGAAAAGCGTTCACCCGCGCCAGTCCCAGCCGGCGCAGAAGGGCCAGCGCCGCCTCGTTGTCGCTCCAGGTGATCATATCGAACAGCCCCTCTGCAACCGATCGTCCATCCGGAAGGACCTCAGCCAGGGTCAGGTGCCCCCGGCGTTCCTCCCCGTAGACGGCCACGAGCAGCGCCAGTTTATAAAGGCTGGCCGCCGGCCGGGGCTCCTCCGCCTGCCAGGTCACCTGCTCGCCGGTCCGAAGATGGTGGACCACCAGACTGATCTGGCCGTCCGGCGGGTGGAGGAAGGGAGCGACGACCGTGGCCAGCGTCGGCTCGGGGACCGGGGTGGCCGGCGCGCCGGCGACCGGTGAGGTCGGCGGCGCCGATGAAGGCTGGTACAATGAGCCTGACAGCCCGGCGATGGCGCAGCCGGTCAGCGCCAGCAGGCTGACGAACGTGATCAGGCGCATGACGGCCCCCGCCTGTTGCTCACACCGCCGGGTGCAAAGCGCAGACCAGAGAGGGAGACACCATGCACTTCCGCGTGGCCCTGGCCCAGATCAACGTGACCGTCGGCGACCTCGCCGGCAACGCCGAGAAGATCCGTCAGGCCCTCGACCAGGCCCAGGCGGCCGAGGCCGACCTGGTGGCGTTCCCCGAAATGGCCCTCTCCGGCTATCCCCCCGAAGACCTCCTCCTCAAACCCCAGTTCATCGCCGACTGCTGGGCCTGGCTGGAGCGCCTGCTCCCGACCGTGCGCTCGACGGTGGCGGTCATCGGCTTCCCCCACCGCCAGGACGACCTGTACAACGCGGCGGCGATCATCGCCGAAGGCCGCCTGGTGGACATCTACCACAAGCAGTACCTGCCGACCTACGGCGTCTTCGACGAAGACCGCTACTTCCAGATCGGACGGACCACCCCGGTCTACGTCATCCGGGGGGTGCCGGTCGGCGTCAGCATCTGCGAGGACATCTGGCACCCCGGTCCGCCGCTGGCCGACCAGGCGCGCAGCGGGGCCCTGGTGGCCATCAATATCAACGGCTCACCCTACCACGCCGGCAAGCGTCAGTTTCGCGAGCAGATGGTCGGCACCCGGGCCAGCGACTACGGCCTCTACATCTGCTACGTGAACCTGGTCGGCGGCCAGGACGAACTGGTCTTCGACGGCGGCAGCTTCGTCGTCGACCCACGGGGCCAGGTCATCGCTCGGGCCCGCCAGTTCGCCGAGGACCTGCTCATCGTCGACCTCGATCTGGAGGTGGCCATCAGCCAGCGGCTGCACGACCCGCGTCTGCGGCGGGAGCGGCTGGTGGGGGGGCCCGCCGTCACCCACGTTCTCTCGACCGAGCCGCCCCCCAGCCGGCCGCGTCTGGCTCCCCCCCTGGCCGAGCCCGCTCCTCCCGGCAGTCCGGCCGAGATCTACCAGGCCCTGGTGCTGGGCACCGGCGACTACACCCGCAAGAATGGCTTCCGCGAGGTGATCGTCGGGCTGTCGGGAGGGATCGACTCCAGCCTGACCGCCACCATCGCCGTAGACGCCCTGGGGCCGGCGGCGGTGGTCGGGCTGACCATGCCCTCGCGCTTCACCCGACCAGAGGGTCTGGAGGACGTGCGCGCCCTGGCCAGCAACCTGGGCATCCGGCTCCTCGAAATCTCCATCGAGCCGGCCTTCCAGACCTACCTGGAGCTGCTGGCCCCCTACTTCGCCGGCACGCCGTTCGGGGTGGCCGAGGAGAATATCCAGGCCCGGATCCGCGGGAATCTGCTGATGGCTTTCTCCAACAAGTTCGGCTACCTGGTCCTCAGCACCGGCAACAAAAGCGAGCTGGCCACCGGCTACTGCACCCTCTACGGCGATATGGTCGGCGGCTTTGCCGTCCTCAAGGACGTGGTCAAGACGATGGTCTACCGCCTGGCCCGCTACCGCAACGAGCGCGATGGCCGGCCGGTCATCCCCGAGCGGGTGCTCCAGCGTGAGCCCTCGGCGGAGCTCCGCCCCGGCCAGCGCGACGTCGACACCCTGCCCCCCTACGACCTCCTCGACCCGATCCTGAAACTCTACGTCGAGGAGGATCGGAGCTACGAGGCCATCGTCGAGATGGGCTTCCCGCCGGCCGTGGTCCAGCGGGTCATCGAGATGGTCGACCGCAGTGAGTACAAGCGCCGGCAGGCCCCGCCGGGTGTCAAGATCACCCCCCGGGCCTTCGGCCGTGACCGACGCCTGCCCATCACCAACCGCTACCGGCCGTTCCCCCTGGTGGAAGGGTAGGCCGACGCCGGAGAGCCCAGCCCGTCCCCAGCAGGAGCAGTCCCAGGGCGCCCGGGACGAGCCCGGGCGCCCCACCGGTCCGGGGCAGGGTTGTCACCACCGGCGCCGGCGCGGCCGACGGCTGCCAGGGGAGGGCGACGAAGCCCACCGTCCCGGCGAGGCTCTCACCCCCTGCCGCCAGCCTCGCCGTCCAGCGGACAAAGAATTTGCCCCCGCCCTGGCCCGGGAGCAGCGAGACCTGAAGGGTCCGGCGTTGCGGGTCAGCCGGGTCGAGCCCTCCATCCCCCCGGTCCACCCGGCGCCCCACATCATCGGTCACCACCACCGTGCTCTCCGGTCCCAGGGCCGCGCTGAAGACCAGAGCCACCCGTTCGGGCCGGCCCTTGACCCAGTTCTCGCGCTGGAGAGAGACCTCCCGACCGGCGATGTAGCCGACGGCCTCCACCAGGGGCGTCACCCCGAAGCGGAAAGAGCCCGCTCGCCGCTGGCCGTCGTCGGCCGAAACGGTCGTCCACCGAACCGTGTAGAGACCAGGCCGCAGCCCCGGCGCCAGCGAGACCCGCAGGCTGCGCCCGGACAGGTCGAGGACCGCCGGGCCCTGGTCAACGCGCCGGCCGTCCGGGCCGAGGACGGAAACCGTGCTCTCGTGGGGATCGACCCGCTGGCTGAAGACCAGGGTGACCCCCGCTATATCGGCGCCAACCAGCGCCTCCGGCGCCGGCGCGGACTTGACATACTCAGCCGCCGCCAGCGCCGTCTGGGGAGCGACCAGCAGGAGAATCAGCAGGAGACCAGCCAGGCCTCCCGGTCTCCGGCAGGGTGACACAGGCAACCCTCCTGCGAGAGGCGGCTGTGGGCCCTACGGCTGGGCAGCCCACAGGCGCGGCGGGATCACATCCTGGCGCAGCAGATCGTCGAGCGTCTCGCGCTTGACGATGACCTCGGCCCGACCGTCGGCCACCAGCACGACCGCCGGCCGGGGAAAGCGGTTGTAATTGCTGGCCATCGAGTAGTTGTAGGCGCCGGTCGCCAGAACCGCCAGGATGTCGCCCGGCTCCGGCTCGGCCAGGGGAACGCTCTGGATGAGGATATCCGTCTCGCAGTGCTTGCCGGCGATCCGGGCCGTTACCACCGCCGGCCGGTCGGCCTTGTTGGCCAGAAGCGCGGTGTACTTGGCGTCATACAACTGGGGGCGCGGATTATCAGACATCCCGCCGTCGATTGTCACGTACAGGCGCTCGCCCGGTGGCTCCGGAATGCTGACCCGCTTGATGGCCCCAACCGTGTAGAGGGTGGTCCCGGCCTCGCCGACGATGGCCCGACCGGGCTCGAGCTGCAGCCGTGGCGCGGGCAGATTGTAGGCGGCCAGCGCCCGGCGGACCGCCCCGACCAGCGCTTCGGCGAACTCGTCGATGGTGGGAGGCCGGTGCTCGGGGAGATAGCGGATGCCCAGCCCGCCGCCCAGGTTCAATTCCTCGATGACGTAGCCGGTCTCGTCGGCCACCTCGCGGGCGAAGCGCAGGACGATATCGGCCGCCTCTTCGTGGGCCCGCGTATCGAGGAGCTGCGAGCCGACGTGGGCGTGGAGCCCGCGCAGACGAACGCCCGGCAGCGCCAGCGCCCGTTTGACCGCAGTCATCGCCGCCCCGTCGGCGATGCTCAGACCGAACTTGGTGTCGGCCTGGCCGGTGCGGATCCGGTGGTGGGTGTGCGGGTCGATGCCCGGCGCCGTCCGGATGAGAATATCCGCCGTCCGCCCGGTCTCCGCCGCCAGCCGGCCGAGCAGGTCCAGTTCGTACAGGTTGTCGACCACGATCCGTCCGACCCCGTGGGCCAGGGCCAGAGCGAGTTCGTCCGGCGACTTGTTGTTCCCGTGGAAGAAGATACGCTCCGGGGGAAAGCCGCCCCGCAGGGCGGTGTAGAGCTCGCCGGCCGAGGCGACATCGAGCGCGAGCCCCTCCTGGGCGACGATCCGGGCCATGGCCGTGGTCAGAAAGGCCTTCCCCGCGTAGGCGATCTCGACCTGAGGGTAACGCTGGCCGAAGGCCTGGCGGAAAGCCCGGCAGTTGGCGCGGATCAGCGCCTCGTCCAGTACGTAGAGCGGGGTACCGTAGGTGCGGGCCAGGTCGACGGTGTCGCAGCCCCCGATCTCCAGGTGTCCACGGTCGTTGATACGCTGGGTCCCGAGCAGAAACATCCCATCACCGCGCGCTCACTGTCGGCGGGGAATGCTAGCACAGGCCCCGGTCTCCCGTCAACCACAGTCGGCACGCCGCTTGCCGCGCGGGACCGGGGGCGCGATGAGCCGGGCTGTCTCGGTTCCCCAGTCACCGCTGATCTGCCCACGTTGCGAGCGGCGGGTGGACCGGCTCCTGACACCACCGTTTCCGATCCGGGCTCTGCGTCTGCTCGACGCCGATACCGAACCGCTCCTCTGCACCGCCTGTCTGCTCGATCTGGAGAAAGAGTGGGTTGAAGAGCGCGCCGGCGTCCGGCCGGTGCGCTGAACACCGGCGCCCGCCAGGATGGCCTGCTCCACCGCTTGACATCAGGCGTTCAGGCTGTATCATATAGCCCGGTGTGCCGGCCGAGCCCGCCCGTCAGAATGGCGTTCGGGGTCGCCGGCCGCCAAGCGGGGGGCTATGTCGACCGCCCAGGTTCTGCGTTCGACCGTGACCGGGAGCCGGCCGACCGAGATGCCGGGCGAAGCGCTGAGTCAGGCCACGGGGCGCGCGCCGACGGCTCCCGGATTCCGCCGTTTCCTCGGCCTGTGCAGTCTGCCCGCCGGGCTGGGCTGGCTCTGCGGCTTCCTTTACTGGCTGAGCGGCGGTGACGCGTTGACCGCCTGGGGCCTCGCGCTGGGGGTCGCCCTGGGCAGCGCGGTCTTTCTCGGTCGGTTCCTCCACCATGAACTACACCGCTCCCTTCGCCAGATCGAGCGCCTGCTCTACCGCCTGGGGACCGGCGATCCGCTGACGCTGCCCGCCGGGAGTGATCCGGCCTACACCCGGATCGTCACCGCCTGCCGCTGGCTCGCCGGGCTGCTGGAGCAGACCTCGACCGCAGGCACGCGGGATGTGCGGCGTCTGCGCCTCGAACTGAGCCAGCGCGAGAACGAATCCGAGGCCCTGCGTCAGGAGGTCCGGCGCCTGCGCGCCCAGGCCCAGATCTTCCAGGAGTTCAGCCGGGCGCTGAGCCGGGGGCTCGACCCGGCCCATCTCTGCGGCCAGTTGATCGAGGTGGTGCGCGACCAGTTCCAGTACGCCCGGGCGGCGGCGCTGCTGGTGGACGGCGCCGGCGCTCTCCATCCGGTGGCGGTGCACGACCGCCAGCGCGGTCTCTGGCACGTCGGCGAGTACGTGCGGGCGCTGAGCACCCTCCAGCAGCCGGTCATCACCGGTGTGGCCGAATGGGTCTACCAGACCGGGCGTCCGCTCCGCCTGGGCACGGTCGCGGGCGATCCCCGCTGCCCGGACGCTCCCTCGCAGATCGCGGCGGTCCTGGCCGTGCCCCTGCGGGTCCAGGACAAGGTGGTGGGAGTGGTGCAGCTGGAGCACACCCAGCCCCAGGCCTACACCCCCGAAGACGAACAACTGCTCCTGGCTCTGGCCATCCCGGCGGCCATCGCGGTGGACAACGCCCGCCTCTGGCGCGAGGCCGCCCAGGTCCAGGCCCTGCGCGAACTCGACCGCCTCAAGTCCGAACTGCTCTCGACCGTCTCCCACGAACTGCGCACCCCGCTGGCCTCGATCAAGGGCTACGCCACCACCCTCCTGCGCGAGGATGTCACCTGGGACCCCGAAGAGCAGCGCGAATTTCTGCGCATCATCGACGAGGAAAGCGACCGGCTGAGCGAACTCATCGCGGACCTCCTCGAGATGTCGCAGATCGAGGCCGGTGTCCTCAAAGTCGATCTGCAGCCAACGAGTCTGCCGCGAATCGTTCAGCGGGTGGTGCGCAAGGCCCGTCGACAGACCGACAAGCACTCCTTCCGGGTGAGTTTCCCGGTGGATTTCCCGCTGGTGATGGCCGATCCCCGCCGGATCGAGCAGGTGGTCCGCAACCTGGTCGAGAACGCCATCAAATACTCGCCCGACGGCGGCCAGATCGCCATCGCCGGCGAGGTACGCGACGGGATGGCCGTCATCAGCGTCCGGGACCAGGGGATCGGCATCGCCCCGCAGGACCTGGAGCGCATCTTCGACCGCTTCTACCGCGCAGACCACGCCCTGCGCAAGCAGACCGGTGGCACCGGCATCGGCCTCTCGATCTGCCGGGGGATCGTCGAGATGCACGGCGGTCGGATCTGGGCTGAGAGCCGGCCCGGCCAGGGCAGCACCTTCACCTTCACCCTGCCCATCGCTCCCCCCGAGGCCGAGCAGGCGGAGGCCGAGCCCACGTCCGACCGGTACGCCAGCGAGGAGGTGGTTGGGTGAAGCACGCGACTGTCCTGGTGGTGGATGACGAACCGCGGATCCTCCGTCTGGTCAAGAGCAACCTGGAGCCTGATGGCTACCGCGTCTACACCGCCCCCGACGGGGAGACGGCCCTGCGCTACACCGAGATGTACGACCCCGACCTCATCATCCTGGACATCATGCTGCCCGGCATCGACGGCTTCGAGGTCTGCCGGCGGATCCGCGAGTTCTCGACCGTGCCCATCATCATGCTCACCGCCAAAGGCGAGGAGCACGACAAGGTTCGGGGCCTGGACGTCGGGGCCGACGACTACCTGAGCAAGCCGTTCGGCGTCAACGAACTGCGGGCCCGGGTGCGGGCGGTGCTGCGGCGAGCCCGGCTGCCAGCCGACGCCAAGAAGGAGCCGGTCTTCACCTGCGGCGATCTCACGGTGAACTTCCTCCAGCGTCGGGTGACCCTGCGCGGCCAGCCGGTCCGCCTGAGCCCGACCGAATACAAACTGCTCTACGAACTGGTCAGCAACGCCGGCCGGGTGATGCTGCACCAGGACCTTCTGCGCCGGGTCTGGGGACGCGGCTACGGTGAGGAGACCGAGTACCTGCGCGTCTATGTCCGGTACCTGCGCCAGAAGATCGAAGACGACCCCTCGCGCCCCCGCTATATCCTGACCGAGCCGGGCGTCGGCTACCGCTTCGCCGATCCGGCCACCTTCGGCCAGGAGACCACGACCACGCCCTCCAACGCCGGCTCACCGGGCACCTCGACCACCAGTTCGCCCACCACCGACAATTAACACCCTTTTAAGGTCCACCGCCGCCGCTCTTACGCCGCTTTAACGGCGGCCGTGCTAGCCTGGCAAGCGAGAGGGAGGGGGCTTCCGCTGCGGGCCGGACAGACGCCCGCCGGTGAAAGGGGGGAGAGGATGACCAAGGAAGCCCTCTCCCTCACCCGTTCAACCCCGGATCTCCGCCCCCAGTTCCTGCCGGACCGCCGCAATGATCCGCTGCCGCTGGGCCGCCACCTCAGCGTCGGTCAGCGTGCGCTCGGGCGTCTGGTAGACCAGCCGGTAGGCCAGGCTGCGCTTGCCCGGCGGGACCGGCGGGCCCTCGTAGACGTCGAAGAGCTCCACCGCCCGCAGGAGCGGCTGACCGGCCGCCCAGATGACCTGGACCACCCGTTCGTGCGGAACTGTCTGGTCGACGACGATGGCCAGATCCTCGATGACCGGCGGGACCCGCGGAATCGGCCGGTAGGACCGCTCACGCGTGGCCAGCGGCAGCAGCCGGCTCAGGTCGAACCCCAGGAGATAGGCGCGCTCGGTCAGATCGAAGCGCTGGCGGACCGCCGGCGCGACCTCGCCCACCACGCCGACGACCCCGCCGGTCCGCTCCAGCAGGATGACCGCCGTGCGGCCGGGGTGGAACGTCGGGTGCTCAATGGGGACAAAGCGGACCGGACCCACCGCCAGGCGCTCCAGCACAGTCTCGGCCACGCCCTTCAGATCGAAGAAATCGACCTCGACCGGCTGTCCCCACTGGGGGCCGCTGCGGAAGGCGCCGGCGACCGCCGTCAGAATACGGCGCTCCTCCGGCAACTCGCCCGGCCGGGGAAGATAAAGCCGGCCGATCTCGAAGAAGAAGAGATCCCGGTCGGAGTGCCGGCGGTTGTCCCGCAGGGTCTCCAGCAGGCTGACGAAGCCGGTGGTCCGCAGGCACTCGAAGGCAGCGCTCAGCGGATTGACCAGGAGCACCGGCGGGTGATCGATGGGCATCAGCCGGTCCATCATCTCGCGGGCCAGCGGGGCCAGGGCGCTCAGATCCGCTCCCTCCGGCAGCAGCCGGCCCAGCCGCTCTCGACTGGTCAGACTGTAGGTGATAACCTCCTGGAAGCCACAGCCGACCATCAGATCACGCAGCGTCTCCTCCCAGCGCCACTCGGGGCTGATCTGCGGCTCGGGCAGGGGACCCGAGGGCATCGTGCTCGGCAGCGTCTCGTAGCCCCGGATCCGGGCGACCTCCTCGACGATGTCCTCGCGCAGGGCGATATCGGCCCGCTGGACCGGTGGGGTCACCACCAGCGCACCGTCGGTCTGCTCCCACTGGAAGCCGAGCGGCTCCAGGACGGCCGTGATCTCCGCCAGCGTGTAGCGAACCCCCAGAATGCGCTCGAAATCCGGCAGGGTCACGGTGACCCGTCGGGGCGGGGCCGGCCGTGGGTAGCAGTCGATATAGCCCCGGCGGACCGTGCCCCCGGCGATCTCCTGGATGAGGGCGGTGGCCCGCTCCAGGGCCACCAGCGGCAGCCCCTCCGGCAGTCCCTTCTCGAAGCGCCGCGAGGCTTCGCTGGCCAGCTTCAGGGCCCGGGCCGTCCGACGGATGCTCACCGGGTTGAAGTTGGCCGACTCGAGCAGAATGTGGCGGGTGCGGGGGCTGACCTCGCTCTCGGCGCCGCCCATCACCCCGGCCACCGCCACCGCCCCCTCGGCGTCGGCGATGACCAGCATGTCGTCCGCGAGCACCCGCTCAACACCGTCCAGCGTCCGCAGCACCTCACCGGGACGGGCCCGCCGGACGATGATCCGCCGGCCGCGCAGCCGCTCGAAGTCGAAGGCGTGGAGCGGCTGGCCCCATTCCAGCATCACGTAGTTGGTAATGTCCACCACGTTGTTGATCGGCCGCAGTCCGGCCGCCAGCAGCCGGTCCTGGAGCCAGCGCGGTGAGGGCCCGATGGTGACCCCTTCGATCAGGCTGCACATGTAACGGGGGCAGAGGTCGGGATCGCGGATCTCCACGCTCACCGCCTCCTCAATCGGCCGGTCGCCGAAGCGGACCGCCGCCGGCGGCCGCCGGACCCGCTGGCCGGTCAGGGCCGCCACTTCGTGGGCGACGCCGATCATCGCCAGGCAGTCAGGCCGGTTGGGAGTCACCTCGAGCTCGAAAATGACATCGCCCAGGACCTCGCGCAGCGGCGCCCCTACGGGCAGCGCCGGATCCAGCAGCAGGATGCCGGTGTGGTCCTCGCCGATCCCCAGCTCGCGCTCCGAGCAGACCATGCCCTCGGAGCGGACGCCACGGATCGTCTGGGCCTGGAGCCGGACCAGCCGGGGCTCGGACGAGGTGGGATCGAAGAGGGTCGCCCCCTCCAGGGCCAGGGCGACCACCGCCCCCTCCGAGACGTTGGGAGCGCCGGTGACCACCCGGATCGTCCGTCCTCCGCCGTAGTCCACGGTCACCACCCGCAGCCGGTCGGCGTTGGGGTGGGGCTCAACCCGGACGATGCGCCCGACGTAGATGTGGTCCCAGGTGGCTCCCAGTTCGAGGACCTCGGCCACCTCGATCCCGGCGCGGGTCAGACGCTCGGCCAGCGTCCGGGGCGGCAGAGTCAGGTCCACGTAGTCGCGCAGCCAGCGGAGCGAGACGCGCATCTTCCCTCCTCAACGGCCCGGGACTTCAGCGGAACTGCTGGAGGAAGCGGCTGTCGTTCTGATAGAAGAGGCGGATGTCGTCGATACCGTACTTGAGCATCGCCACCCGCTCCGGGCCCAGGCCGAAGGCGAAGCCGGTGTAGGTGTCCGGATCGTAGCCGACGGTCGCCAGGACCCGTGGGTGGACCATGCCGGCGCCCATGATCTCCAGCCAGCCGGTGCCCTTGCAGAGGCGGCAGCCGGCCCCCCGGCAGACGTGGCAGTCGATGGCCACCTCCACGCCCGGCTCGACGAACGGGAAGTAGCTGCAGTAGAAGAGCACCTTCCGCTCAGGGCCGAAGACCGCTCGGGCGAAGGCGGTCAGCGTGCCCTTGAGATCGGCCATGGTGATGTGGCGGTCGACCGCCAGCCCCTCGACCTGATAGAACATCATCTCGTGCGAGGGGTCCACCGCCTCGTAGCGGTAGACCTTGCCCGGCACGATGACCCGAACCGGCGGACGGGTGCGCTCCATCACCCGCACCTGGTTGGGCGAGGTGTGGGTCCGCAGCAGGATCTGGCCGGGCCGATAGGGGTCGGCCACGTAGAACGTGTCCCACATATCGCGGGCCGGGTGGTCCGGCGGGATGTTGAGGGCCTCGAAGTTGTAGTAATCGAGTTCCACCTCCGGCCCCTCGACCAGCTGGAAGCCCATGGCCACGAAGACCTCGATGATCTCGCGCAGGACGCGGGTGACCGGATGGACCTGCCCCAGAGCCGGCCGGCGGCCCGGCAGGGTGACATCCACCCGCTCGCGCTCCAGCGTCTCGGCCAGGATCGCCGCCTCGAGCTGGGCCCGGCGCCGGGCCAGTTCCTGTTCGAGAAGGGCCTTGACCTCGTTGGCCACCTGGCCCAGACGGGGTCGCTCGGCCGGCGGCAGCTGCCCCAGGGCCCGGAGCGCCTCGGTGACCTCGCCCCGGCGGCCCAGGTAGCGGACGCGCCAGGCATCGAGGGCGGCCAGATCGGTGATCTGGGCCAGTTCGGCCAGGGCTCGCTGGCGGATCTCTTCCAGCCGTGCGACCAGTTGGTCGATCACCACTGCGCCTCCTCCAGAAAGACCAGAGCCGCAGCCTCGCAGGGACGAAGCTGCGGCTCTCCGTGGTACCACCCTGCTGACCGGCCTGTGGCCGGCCACTCGTTTCGCCGGCGCTGGCGCCCGGGCGCCAGGACCGGCTCCCCAGATAATGGTGGGGGACCAGAGCGACCTACTGGGGCCTGAGGCCCGTTCAGCCGTCGGCTCAGGAGTGAACGCTCAGGAGCGTCCCCGCAAGGGGGCTTTCAGTCGGCGACCCCCTCTCCCTGGGCGGTCCCGCTCCTGCCCCTCTCCGTCGTCGCCGGTGCGGTCTGGATTGTCTGCCGCTGGCGGCGCTGACGCGCCGCTTCGAAGATGATTATAGCCGCCGCGATCGCCGCGTTCAAGCTCTCGGCCCGTCCGCCCATCGGGATGTGCACCTGGCCGGTGGCGATGGCCCGCGCCTCGGGCCCGGGACCGTGGGCCTCGCTCCCGACGATGAGCGCTGCCGGCCGGGTCCAGTCCACCTGGTCGTACGGGAGCCCCTCGCGAACCGCCGCCAGCCAGACCGGCCGTCCGGCCAGGTGCTGGCGCACCTCGGCCCAGGTGGCGTCGGGCCAGAGGGGGAGATAAAAGTGGGCGCCCATCGCCGCCCGCACCACCTTGGGGTTATAGGCATCCACGCAGTCGACCAGGAAGACGCCTCCGACCAGGCCGCTGGCCTCGGCGGTGCGCAGGAGGGTGCCGACGTTGCCGGGATCGCGCCAGGCGTCCAGGACCACCGCCAGCGGGCCGGTCAGGCGCGAGGGGGCTGGCGGAAACGGCACCACCGCGACGATCCCCTGGGGTGTGACCGTCGTGGCCACCGCCTGAAGCACCCGCTCGGTGCAGGGGAAAGCGGGGAGGCCCGGCAGCTGCTCAAGCAGCGCCTGGCCACGGGGCGTCCGGGCCAGGTCCTCGGGGACATAGAGGATGAGCACCGGTCGGACCCCGGCCGCCAGCGCCTCGGCCACCAGCCGGACCCCTTCGAGCAGAAAAAGCCGGTGCCGCCGACGCTCATCGGCCGCGTGCAGACGACGGAGGAAGCGGACCCGCTCGTTGGCCAGGCTGCTGATGAGCGGTCGGTCGGGCACCGGGTCAGACAATACCGAGCGCCTGTTTGGCGGCGGCCACCAGCTGGTTGAAAGCGGCGCTGTCACGGACCGCCAGGTCCGCCAGCATCTTGCGGTTGACGGCGATACCCGCCTGCTGCAGACCGGCGATGAAGCGGTTGTAGGTCAAACCGGCCAGGCGGGCGGCGGCGTTGATCCGGGTGATCCAGAGGCGCCGCATGTCGCCTTTGCGCTCCCGGCGATGTCGATAGGCGTAGGAGAGCGCCTTGAGCATCGACTCGTGAGCGCGCTTGTAGAGTTTATGGCGGGTCGCCCGGTGGCCTTCGGTGAGTTTGAGGACCTTCTTGTGTCGACGACGGGCGGTGACACCCCGTTTAACGCGGACCACGCCTCTCCTCCCTCTCTGCGCTCAGGCCCCGTAGGGGATGAGCCGCTTGAGCCGCGGGACATCGGCCGGGGCCACCGGGAGCATCCGATGGTAGAGGCGCTTCTGCCGCTTGGCTTTCTTGCGGCGCAGGTGGCTGCTCAGCCCCTTCATCCGCAGGAGCCGACCCGAACCGGTCACCCGCAGTCGCTTCTGGGCGCCCTTGTGGGTCTTCAACTTCAGTTTCGCCATCGCGTCTCCCCGGGCCGTCAGAGACAGAATCAAGCCACTACTCCCCGTGGAGTAGTGGCCGTCCGACCGGTACCAATTGTAGCACGCCCGGACCTATTGCGCAAGGGCCCCGGCCCCATGGTAGAATGGCGGTAAAGGGCTCTCGCTAAAGCGGTCGCCCGGTTGCCATCATCCGACGACCACCAACGGCTTCCGGCAAGGAGGGCACCCCATGACCGAACTGATCGAGACAATCGCTAAATTTCTGGCGGATCGACCGGACCAGGTGCGTGTGACCGAGGTCTCCGGTGAGCAGTCGGTCATCATCCAGCTGCGGGTAGCGCCCCAGGACATGGGGCGGATCATCGGGCGGGATGGCGAGGTGGCCAAGGCGATGCGGGAACTGCTCCGGGCCGTGGCGGCGCGCCGGGGGAAGCGCGCGACGCTGGAAATTATCTGATTTTCCCCTCTGGCGAAACCCCGTCCGATCCGGTATAATCGAAGCAGCGGAACGACGTTGAGTGCCCAGCGCCGCCTCGCCGGTTGCGGGCTTGCCCCTCGGCCTGTTCCTCAGCCCGAGCGCCGCTGACCACACGTCCCCGCGCGATTCTCTGAACCTTGAGGAGGTTCTTTCCGTGAGCTTTGCCTTTGTCGATAAGACCCTGACCTGCCGCGACTGTGGGGATCCCTTCACCTTCACGGTGGGAGAGCAGGAGTTCTACGCGGCGCGGGGCTACACCCACGAGCCGGGGCGCTGCCCACGCTGCCGAGCGGCCCGCAAGCAGCGCCAGGCCGGGTACGGCGATGACCGGCGAGCCGAGCGCGGACGCCGACCGTCCCGTGAGCTGTACAGCGCGACCTGTGCCGCCTGCGGCCGGGAGGCGCGGGTGCCGTTTGTCCCACGCGCCGATAAGCCAGTCTACTGCTCGGACTGCTTCCAGAACATGCGCTCCTACCGCTAAGACGCTCCACCGCCCGCCGCCGGCAACCGGACGAGGGGCACGCTCCGGCGGCGGGCGCTGTGTCTGCTACAGACCTGCTACACTCCTGCTACAGAGGCGACCGGCCAGGCGGCCTCTACCGCCCGGTGCGCGAGGACGACCCTGCAGGCTGGGGGCCAGTCACCATGCGTGTCGTGCTGCAAAGGGTCCGGCAGGCGCGCGTCCTCGTCGACGGCGCCGAGATCGGGGCCATCGGCCGGGGCTGGGCCGTTCTGCTGGGGATCGGCCCCGACGATACGGAGGCCGAGGCCGCCCGCCTGGTCGAGAAGATCGTCACCCTGCGGGCTTTTGAGGACGAGGCCGGCAAGATGAACCTTTCAGCGCTGGATATCGGCGCCGAGTTCCTGGTCGTCTCTCAGTTCACCCTCTACGCCGACCTCGCCCGCGGTCGACGGCCCAGTTTCACCGGCGCCGCGCCTCCAGACCGGGCCGCGCCGCTGGTCGAGCGGTTCGCCGCGCTGCTCCACCAGCGCGGCTTCCGGGTGGTCACCGGCCGGTTCGGGGCCCACATGCTTGTCGAGATCCACAACGACGGCCCGGTGACCTTCGTCCTGGCCACCGACCCCTGGCCCTGTCAGATCTAGTCTTTGATCGTGACCTCGCAGCGGACCACCAGCCGTCCGAAACTGCCGGGCGAGGTCCGGCTGGAGTCCACATCCACCACGTGCAGCCGGGCCCGCAGCCGGCGGGTCTCCAGAACGTAAAGTCCACCGGGCTCGGCCGCGACGATCTGCTCCAGCGCCGCCTGACGCTGCCAGCGGTGCAGGAGCGCCCGGCGCTCCAGCGTCGCCCAGTGAGTCGCCAGCCCCAGCGCCCGGAACTCGCCGCTGGTGTAATCGTGGAGCCAGGCCTGGAGCCCGCAGCACGACCGTCCCCCCGCCTCAGCCGGGCCCGCCGAAAGGCCACAGGCCCCCAGATGCTGGCCGGTCCGCCGGACCACGATCGGCTGAGTCTCCTCATAGGCCACCTCGCCCGCCCGGTAGACGAACTCCCAGACCAGCCCGCCCGGCGGCGCGCCCCCCCGGGGCCGCGCCGGCCGGATCTCCTCCGCAGAGGGAGGCCGGGAGGCCGACCGGGGCGCCGGAGCCGGGCGGGGGGTCGTCGCCGTGGGAGCCGCCACCTGAACCTGGGGAGGACGCCGTCCTCCCATCGCCGGCCCCCGGACGCGACGCCGGGCCGACAGGCCGCGCCAGAGACCGGTCAGCGGCCGCCAGAGGAGCAGGCCCAGCCCGCCCAGGCCGACGGCCACCGCCAGCCCGGCCAGAATCGGCAGGGCCCGCTGCCAGAGAGGTACTCCCTCGCTCCGCTGGAGAGCCTCGATCAGGGCGTCCAGCGCCCGCAGGCTCTCGGTCCGCTCGGGGTGGGCGGTGGCCAAAGCGATCCGCAGCGCCTGCAGGTCGCGCCGGCTGGTCAGACGAGCCTCGGCCAGCCAGGCCCGGGCCTGGTCCAGGTTGCCCTCGCGTGCGTAGAGGTCGGCCACCGCCGCCACGTACTCGGCCGCCTCGAGCGACAGACGCGGCGTCTGAAGCACCAGAGCGCCGACCACCAGCCCGACCACCAGCCCGGCGAGCAGGGCCACCCCGTACCACGGGCGCCGGCCGTGCGTTCGCCTCGTCCGCATCGCCCTCACTCCCCAGCGGTCAGGAAGGTGGCGTAGATATACCCGACACGGTCACGGGCCCGCACCCTGTACCAGCGGGCCTCGCCCGGCACCACCGCCTGGCCGGAGACCACCTCCAGGACCTCGACCGTCTCCCCCGCCGGCAGCAGGAGCACCGCCGGCGCCTCGGTGGTGGGCGCCTGGCGCAGCCGCACACCCCCCTCACCCTGGACACGGGCGCGGGAGAGAGGGGCGGCGGTCGGTGTTGGCGCCGGCGTCGGCCTGGCGGCCACCGGCGTGGCCGTCGGCCCGCGGACGGCCCCAGCCAGCGGGGTCGTGGTCACGGTGGGAGCCGGCGTCGTGGTCGGCGTCGGCGCCCCCCCGCCCCCGGCCGTGGGCGCGGCCTGAAGGGCCTCGGCGAACCGTCGCAGAAGGTCGGCCGCCGACTGCCGGGCCGGATCGGCGGCGTAGCGCTCGGCCAGCGCCAGGACCGCCGGTCCCGGCTGACTGTAGCCGAGCCCGACCAGACGCTCACGCAATCGCTCGACCGGCTCGCCCTGAGCGTAGAGCCGGCTCAGCAGGACAAAATACTGCTCTTCCAGATTCGGTGTGCTGCCGAAGAGACGGGCGGCCAGCAGAAGCCCGCCGACCAGGCCGACCGCAAAAGCGGCGGCGACCAGCGACCAGCGTGGTGTCGGGCCATTCTCCCAGGTGACACGGTGCACGGGCGGCTCTCTCCGTCGGGTCTGCGCTGCGGGTGAGACCTCCCCAGGGCATCCTCGTCCTGAGGGGGCAGACCGGGTGTCAGGCGGTTCGACTGTCCGGGCTGGTATTGTACACCAGACCCCGACGGTGCGGCACCCCCCTTTTTGGTCACGGCCGCTCGGCGAGTGCGACCTGGAGGATCCGGCGAGCGATCGGGGCGGCGACCGCGCTCCCACCCCCGCCGTGCTCGACTAGGACGGCCACCGCCACCACCGGGCGCTCGACCGGCGCAAAGGCGATGAACCAGGCGTGAGGCGGCCCGGCCCCGACTTCAGCCGTTCCGGTCTTGCCGGCCACGCGGACGCCGGGGATCTGCGCCGGCCGGCCCCAGGCCTCCTGGACGCTGATCTCCATGGCCTGGGCCAGCCAGCGGGCCGTCTCCGGCCGCAGGACCCGCCGGGGGGAAGAGGCCGGCGCGGGCTGCTCACCGCCGGGGGTGCGGACAGCCCGGACCAGCCGTGGTGGCACCAGCTGCCCCTCGTTGGCCACCGTCGCCGCCAGCAGGGCCATATGGAGCGGGGTGACCACGATCTCGCCCTGACCGAACGCCGTCGTGGCCAGCCCCACCCGCGTCAGCAGGAAGCGGTCGCTGCCGGCCAGGCGGCTGGCGGCCACCGGCAGCGGCAGATCCCAGGTCTGGCCAAAGCCCAGGCGCTGGGCGTACTCGGTGAGCGGCTGGCTGCCCAGCTGCAGCCCGATACGGGCGAAGGTCACATTGCAGGAGTAGGCGTAGGCGTGAAGGGTATCGAAACTGGCGATCCCGGGATGGTTGTCGTCGCGTACCAGGTAGCCGTCGACCAGCAGCCGACCGTCGGGGTCCTCCCAGCGGTCGGTTGGGGCTACGCGCCCCGTCTCCAGAGCCGCCGCCAGGGTCACCGTCTTGAAGACCGAGCCGGGCGGGTAGAGGCCGGCCGTCGCCCGGTTAAGAAGAGGAGCAGCCGGATCCTGCTGGCGCTGCGGCCAGAGATCGTCCAGGCGGTTGGGGTCGACGAACGGGTTTGAGACCAGCGCCAGGATCTCGCCGGTCGCCGGGGCCAGGACGACCACCGCGCCGGTCCGACCGGCCATGGCCTCCTCGGCCGCCCGCTGCAGCCGTCCGTCGATGGTCGTGACCACATCGGCGCCGGGCCGGGGCCGGTCCAGCAGAAGATCGGCGAGGTCCGCCAGACCGGTCGCCGGGGCGGTCCGGAGCACCCGGTCGTAGGCGGCCTCCAGGTTGCTCGTGCCATGGATCGGGCTGGCGTAGCCGGTGACGTGGACCAGGGCCGGATCGCGGTAGACCCGCCGGTAGGTACCGTCGGGCTGACGGACGCTCACCACCAGCGGCTCACCGTGCCGGTCGAGGATCTGGCCCCGCGGCTGGCGGGTCTGCTGGTGCAGCCAGCGGGCCGCCGCCACACGGGGGTCGCTCAGGAGACGCTCGGCCTCCACCACCTGTCGGTAGCCCGTCAGCGCGCCGACAAGCAGGAGGCCCAGCAGCAGAACCAGCCCCACCTGCGTGAGCGCCCTATCCACGGCGGACCTCCGTCGAAAGCCGCCAGAGGAAGCCCAGCGCCAGGAAGTTCCCGACCAGAGCGCTGCCCCCGTAACTGACAAAGGGCAGGGTGATCCCGGTCAGCGGGAGAAGACCGGTGTTCCCGGCGGTGATGATAAACGCCTGGAGCCCCAGAGTCAGCGTCAGCCCGGCGGCCAGGAGCCGGGCGAAGGGGTCGGCCAGACGCCGGGCGATGGCCAGCCCCCGTCCGATCAGCAGCAGAAAGAGCGCCAGCACCGCCAGGGCTCCGGCCAGCCCCCACTCCTCGGCCAGGGCGACGTAGGGGAAGTCGGTATGGGCGGCCGGGATGAGCCAGGGCAGGCCCCGCCCCGGACCACGCCCGAAGAGACCGCCGCTGGCCAGGGCGGCGTAGGCCTGGAGGATCTGGTAGGAGGCGCCGGTCGGGTCGTGCCAGGGGTCCAGCCAGACCTCCAGCCGCAGCCGGGCCACGCTGAAGAAACGCGAGACTCCCCAGGCGGCGACGACCATCGCCAGGCTTCCCAGAAGGACGTAGCCCGGTCGGGCGGTGGCGCTGTACAGCAGCCCCAGGAAGACGCCGAAGAGGAGAAAAGCCGGCCCCAGATCGCGCTGGGCCACCAGCAGAAGGACCGCCAGCCCCCACATCAGGAGCAGCGGCAAAAGGTGCGGCACCGGCGGCAGGGGGACCGGCCCCAGCCGCGAGCCTCCGCGGGACAGGAGATCCCCTTTCTCGCTCAGATAGGCCGCCAGGAAGAGCACCAGCAGGACCTTCAGGATCTCGGTGGGCTGGAAGTAGAGGCCGCCGGCCCCCAGCCAGAGGCGCGCCCCGCTGCCGAAGGGATCGCGTCCGAAGACCACCGTCGCCCCCAAGAGGCCAATGCCCAGCAGCGCCCAGGTGTACTTGTACCAGCGCAGGCGGTCCACCGGGAGCAGCAGCGCCCCCAGCGCCGCCAGCACCCCAAGGCCCACCCAGGCCGCCTGCCGCTCCAGCAGCGCGGGCTGGAGCCGGGCCACCACAACCAGCCCCAGCCCGGTGAGGAAAGCCACCAATGGCAGGAGAAGTTCATCGGCCCCCGGCCAGCGCCAGCTCAGGACCAGATGCAGCCCCAGCAGCGCCAGCCCGGCGGCCAGCCCGGGGAGAAGGCCAGCCAGCGAAGTCTGCCCGGTCCGCCCCACCTGGACCGCCAGCAGCCCGACGGCCGTCATCGCCAGGGCCAGGCCCAGCAGACCGCCCTCGGTCCAGCGCCAGCGCACGCTAGCCCCGTCGCTCCAGGTACCGGCCGATGAGCGGCCGCAGGGCCTCCCGCCGCGCCGGCGGGATCAGCGCCAGGTCGGTGACCAGGGCGTCGCGCAGAGCCTGGCTGCAGGCGCAGGTCCGCTCCACCCCCAGACGCGGAATCAGGGTGGCCAGAACCCGTTTCGCCTGGGCCACGTTGCGCTGAAGATTGGCGATCACCATCTCGGCCGTCACCGGCTGCTCACTGACGTGCCAGACATCGTAGTCGGTCACCAGGGCCAGGACCGCGTAGCAGATCTCGGCCTCGCGGGCCAGTTTCGCCTCGGGAACCGCCGTCATGCCGATGATGTCCACACCCCACTGACGGTAGATCCGCGACTCGGCCCGGGTGGAGAACTGCGGTCCCTCGATACAGATGTAGGTGCCGCCCCGGTGGACGCGCGCCCCCGTCTCCTCGGCGGCCTGAGCCAGCAGCGCCGAGAGCTGGGGACAGAACGGGTCGGCGAAACTGATGTGGGCCACCAGCCCCTCACCGAAAAAGGTGTTGGGACGACGGGTCGTCCGGTCCACGATCTGGTCGGGGACGACGAGGTCCAGAGGATGGATTGTCTCACGCATACTCCCCACCGCGCTCACCGCGATGATCCGCTCGACCCCCAGCACCTTGAGGGCGTAGATGTTGGCCCGGTTGGGGAGCTCGGAGGGAAGCAGGCGGTGACCCCGACCATGCCGGGGGAGAAAGGCCACCCGCTGGCCGGCGAAGGTACCGAGCGTGATCACGTCACTGGGGTCGCCGAACGGCGTGCTCAGACGCACCTCCGTCAGATCGCTTATCCCCTCCAGATCGTAGAGACCGCTTCCGCCGATGATCCCGATCTTGGCTTCGGTCACTGGTCCCTCCTTAGAAAAACAACGAGGTTCACGCGGAGACCGCGAACGTCAGGACGGTCTGGCCCACCCGGACCGTCGCCCCGGGGTGCAGCGGCACGGCGCGCGTGACCGGCTGCTCATCCACAAACGTGCCGTTGGTGCTGCCCAGGTCCTCGATCCACCAGCGGCCGTCCCGCCAGACGATCCGGGCGTGGCGGGCCGAGACAAAGGTATCCGGCAGGAGGATGGTACTCCCCGGCGCCCGGCCGATGACCGTCTCCGCCCGCACGGCGAACTGGGTACCGGGGCGAAGGTCGGCCGGCCCCTGGGCCAGGACCAGCCAGGCCGACGGGGCAGCGCCGGCCGGCGCCCGGATCTCGCGCCAGACGATCAGCGCGATGAGTCCCAGGCCCAGGTAGAGCAGGGCGAAGAAGGACAGGCGCAGGAGAAGGAAGAGGGTCTCGGGTGTCATCGTGGCAGGACAAAGCGCAACCGGACATCGGCGAAGGCCACCTCATCGTCCGGCCGCAGCCGCTCCTCGCGCACCCGCCGGCCGTTGACCCAGGTCCCGTTCCGGCTCTCGAGGTCGCGCACCCAGTACTCCTCGCCCTGGCGGTAGATCTCGGCGTGGTAGCGCGAGACGCGCGGCGTCTCCAACACCAGGTCGTTATCGAGCGCTCGCCCCACCCGGACCAGAGGCAGGCGCAGGAGAAACGGCTCGCGCAGCGTCGCCCCGACCAGGGCCGGCACCGGGCGGGGAATGCTCACCGCCTCGGCCGGCGGCGCGGCGGCGGGCGGCGCGGTCAGTCGCTGCGTCAGCTGCAGCGTCGGCGCCGGCCCGGCCGGCGGGGTCTCGGCCAGGCGGGCGGTCACCAGCACCTGCCGGCGACCGACGGCCGGACTGGCCACCAGCAGCACCACCGGGGCGCCGAGAAGGGTGTAGCCGCGCTCGGCCGCCCGGCGCTGGACAAAAAGCGCCAGTTCCTGCTCCAGCAGCGCCTGGGCGGCGGCGAACTGCGCGAAGTCGTCCGGGTGCAGCGCCACGGTGTACTCGGTGGGAGCGTAGATCACCCCCAGCCCGATCCGCCGCTCGGCCTCCAGCGCCCGCTCCACCCGCCGGGCGATCTCCACCGGCTCCAGCGGCGCGTGGAAGAGGCCGATAAGCGACCCCTCGAGCAGGCGCTCGACGAAGCTCTCGAAGCGGGCCAGGGCGCTGGCCATCCCCTCACCCCCGTGGGTCGCGCACCGCGCCGCTGGCGTCCAGGAAGGCTCCCACGCCCTCCTCGCGCAGCCGCTGGTCGTAGCCCTGGGACTCGGCGGCCAGCGCCCGCCGGTAGCGGACCACGTTCTCGTGGATCCGCTCGTCGAAGGCCCCCAGAATGGTGGCCGCCAGGATCGCGGCGTTCACCGCCCCGGCCCGGCCGACCGCCATGCCGGCCACCGGCACCCCGGCGGGCATCTGCGAGATCGAGAGAAGCGAGCCCAGGTCCTTGACCGGCGAGGCGCTCTCGGCCGGGACACCGATGACCGGCAGGTCCGCCCAGCTGGCCATCATCCCCGGCAGGTGGGCGGCGCCCCCGCCGGCGATGGCGATGATCACCTTGATCCCCCGTTGCCGGGCGGTCAGCGCGTACTCCCGGGCCAGGTCCGGCGTCCGGTGGACCGACCGGACGGCCAGCTCCCGTGGCACCCCCAGCTCACCCAGCACCTTGAACGCCTCGTAGCCCAGGCGCAGGTCGCTGATGCTGCCCATCACAATCCCGACGAGCGGCGCCGGATCGTTGCGCAGAGCGGGCGCGCGCCCTTCCGTCATCCCACCGCCTCCTCCGTGCTCACAGCGCCAGCAGGGCCTCGACCGCCTCAGCCCGGGCCAGGACCTCGGCCAGGTCGTCGCCCACCAGATTCACGTGCCCCATCTTCCGCCCGGGCCACATCTGCCGCTTGCCATAGAGGTAAACCCGCGCCCCCAGCGCCGTGGCCCGCTCCACCCCCTCGAGGGCGAAGGGCCCGGAGCGGGTGGCGATGAGGTTGACCATCACAGCCACCGGGACGGTCATCGTCGTCGGCAGGATCGGCCGCCCCAGGGCCACCCGCACCTGCTGCTGAAACTGGCTGGCCGCACAGGCGTCGAGCGTGTAGTGGCCGGAGTTGTGGACCCGGGGGGCGATCTCGTTGAGCAGCACCCGTCCGTCGCGGCTGAGAAAGAGTTCGACCCCGAAGACCCCAACCCCGTTCAGCGCGGTGATGGCGCCCAGGGCCAGAGCCTGCGCCCGCTCGGCCACCGCCGGCGAGACCGGGGCCGGGGCGATGACCCGCCGGCACAGCCCCTCGCGCTGAACCGTCTCCACCACCGGGTAGCAGGCGCAGGTTCCATCGGCCGCGCGCACCACCATCACCGCCAGTTCGCGCGCCAGATCCACCTGTTCCTCGGCCAGCAGCGGCGGCGTCCAGCCGGCCGGCCGCGCCCGCCACCAGGCGATCAGCGCCGCCGGGCTCTCCAGGAAGGCGATCCCCCGGCCGTCATAGCCCCCCTGCGGACGCTTGATGACCAGCGGATACCCGACGGTCTCGCCGAAGGCCAGCGCCTCCTCCAGGGTGTGGACGGCGGCGAAGGTCGGGTTGGCCAGCCCGGCGGCCGCCAGGGTCGTCCGCTGGCGGAGTTTGTCCTTGAGCAGGGCCAGGGTCTCCACCGCCGGCACCACCCGACAGGGAGCCGTGCGCAGAACGTCGAGCGGCCCGCGCTCGATCTCGAAGGTTACCACCGGCACCAGGCGGGTGAGATGACGCACGGCCTCCGGGTCGTCGTAGTCGGCCACGATCTGCCGCGCGCCGACGGCGCTGGCCGGGCAGTCCGGGGTCGGGTCGACGACGATGGTCTCGACGCCCAGCTCGCCGGCGGCCAGAGTGAGAAAGCGGCCCAACTGGCCGCCACCAATGATCCCCAAGCGCTCCACCATCTCCTCCCTGAGTATAGGGCAGGGGTCGTCCGCACGGCAAGGGCGGCCACCGTCAGGCCGGAGCGGCAGGCGGCGAGGCCAGCGGCAGGCTGATAAAGAACGTCGAGCCCTTGCCCTCCTCGCTGGTGAACCAGATCCGGCCGCCGTGGCGCTCGACGATGAGCTTGGCGACGTAGAGGCCGAGCCCGGTCACCCCCGTATAGCCAGGGGTACCGGGGGGGTAGGGCTCGAAGAAAGGCTCGAAGACGTGGGGCTGGCGTTCGCGCGGAATACCCAGGCCGTGGTCCCGGACGGCGACCACCGCCTGGTCGCCCTCGATGCTGATGGTCACCTCGACCCGGCCGCCGTCGGGGGAGAAGCGAATGGCGTTGTCCACCAGCGTGAGCAGGACCCGCTCCAGCAGGTCCGGATCGGCCGAGACCAGCACCGGCCCCGGCCGGCAGAGCAGCAGACGATGGCGCGGGCTGAGCCGGACCGCCTCCCGGAGGACACGCTCGGTCAGGGCCGCCAGGTCAAGCACCTGCCGGCGCAGGGGGCGGGCGGGCGGACTGACCGTTTCCAGCAGGTCTTCGATCAGCCGGGTGAGGCGCCGGGTCTGCCGTTCGATCGCGGCCAGGAGGTCCTGGCTCTCCGGCGGCAGGGCCGCGCGCTGGCGGAGCAGCAACTGGACGTAGCCGCGCAGGGCGGTGATCGGCGTCTTCAGTTCGTGGGCGGCCACCGAGAGGAACTCTTCGCGGAGACGCAGGGTGCTGCGGACCTCTTCGTACAACCGGGCGTTTTCGATGGCCACGGCGCAGAGGTCGGCGAAGGCCTGGATCAGCGCCCGTTCACGGCGGGTGAACGACCGCGGGGTATCGAGCAGAATGGTCAGGACGCCGACCAGACGTCCCCGGGCCAGCAGCGGCTGGGCCAGGGCCGCCCGCATCCCGGCCTGCTCCGCCAGCCGACGGGAGAGAACGATGTCGGGTCCGGCCTGCAGCAGATCGGTCACCTCGACCGGCTGGCGGAGACGGGCGGCATAGGCGGCGATCATCGGCGCGCTGAGCGGAAACCGCTGGACCTCCGCCGCGATTTCGGCGTTGAACCCCCGGTAGGCCACCAGGCGCAGCTCCTGCTGGGCGCTCTCGAACAGCCAGACCCCCACGGCCCGGGCCCCGAGCACCCGCTGCCCTTCGGCCGCCACCACCTCGGCCACCCGCTCCAGCGTCAGTTCGCGCACCAGCGCCTGAGCCACCTGCCCCAGCGCCTCCCGCTCCTCCTCCCGGCGTCGCAGCTCGGTGATATCGACAAAAAGATCCGCCCGCCCGATGATCGTCTGGTCCTCGCGAATCGGATCGCTGTGGTAGCGGAAGATGCGGAAAACGGGCCGAACCTGGACGATCTCATCCCGCACCACCTCATCCGGATGGTCACGCAGCCAGTCGTAGATGGCCACCAGGCGCTCGGGATGGGCCAGTTTGGGACCGATGACGGTCTGGATAAGCCGGGTGACCGGCTGGCCGATGACGGCCTGGGGATCGAGCTCGAACCACTCCCCCAGCCGCCGGCTGACCAGCCGGACGTCCCCCTCGCGGTCGTAGGCCAGGATGCCGCTGTCGACCGCGTCGAGCAGGGCCCGCAGGTGCCCCATGGTCTGGGCCAGCTGGGCGGCCATGGTGTTGAAGGCCTGGCCCAGCTCCTCCAGCTCGTCGCCGGTGCGCACCTCGACCCGCTGCCCCAGTTCGCCCCGTCCCAGGGCCTGGGCGTGGTCGCGCAGCCGCCGGATCGGCCAGACCAGTCCACTGGCCAGTCGGTAGATAAGCAGACCGGTGAGGAGCGCGGCTCCGAGGAAGACCGCCAGGGTGACGCGCGCGGCCTCCTCAAAGGGGGCCAGCGCCTGCGCCACCGGGACCATGGCGCCGACAATCCACCTATAGCGCGGGGTGGCGACAAACGCCCCCAGCCACTGGCCGTCCAGCGGGCGCGGCAGCGCCTCGAAGAGGCGGCGCCCTCCCCGCTCGATGACCTCACGGACCGGCGGAAAATCGCCCACCCACCGCTCTTCCCAGGTGAGGTCAGGCCGGTCGGTGGCAAAGGCCAGCCGGCCGCCCGGATCAACCAGCCAGATGGCCTCGTGGACGACCAGCCCCGAACGGATCAGCCGCTCCTGCAGAGCCTCCAGTTTGAGGGCCACGGTCAGCACGCCGACCGGCTGACCGCTCTGATCACGCACCGGGACCGCCACGATGACCGTCGGCCGTCCGATCAGCCGGCCGAGTTTCACTCCGGAGACGACCGGCCGGTTGGTAGCCATCGCCTGCTGGAAGTAGTCCTGGTCGGCGATGCTCGGCCGCGAGCCGGCAGCCTCGCTGTAGAGGTAGGGGGGGACCGACCCGACGTTGAGGCCGCTCGCGTCCCAGACGGCGATGCTCTCGTACTCGGGGTAGAGGGCTGCCAGTCGTTCGAAGTACGGATCAATCCGCTGGGGGTCGAAGGTCTGCACCACCGGATCGGTGGCCAGGAGCCCGGCCAGGGCCAGAGCGCTATCGAAGGCCGCTTCGACCAGGACCCCGGTGGCCATCGCCTTCCAGGCGTGCTCGGTGAGCAGCCCCTGGATGCGCAGGGCCATGGCCTGACGGTTCTGCCAGAGCAGCAGGACGAGTGTCGGGATCAGCACCAGGACGAACGAGACGATGAGTTTGGTCCGTACGGAGAGGCGCCAGGGTGTTGGCAGGCGCATCGTCAGTCACAGCCCAGGCAGTGCCCCTGGTCGATCAGGGCGTTGATCGCCCGGGCAGCCGCCGGCAGGGCCACCGCCGGCGCCGTTCTCTGGGTGAGAATGGCGTCCACCGCCGCCTGGAAGTGGCGGAACCAGCCGGCGACATCGGGGACGAGCGGCCAGCGGTAGAGGTAACCGTGCTCGATCTCCCAGAGCGGGGCCTGCCAGCCGGGGTCGGCCGCCACCAGGGCCCGCCAGCGGGGATGCTCCAGACCATCACGGGTGATGGGGAGATAGCCGGCACCGATGGCCCAGTCCAGAAAGTTCTCGGTCTCGTAGAACCAGCGGACGAACAACCAGGCGGCCCGAACCCGCTCCTCGTGGCGTCGGAAGAGGGCCAGGACCTTCCAGCACCAGAGGCTGGCTGGCTGGTGGATAACGGGCACGCTGGTGGCGCTGTAGCGAAAAGGCAGAGCCGGGCCGTAGCCGGGGACAGCCACACAGGTCGGCCAGAGGGCGTAGCGCCCGGTCCGGTTGAATTCATCCACCGGGGCGCGCAGACTGGTCACCTGGTGCTTGAGCCAGAGGTCGGCGTAGCGGCTGACGCCCAGAATAGCCTCGGGCTCGTCCAGGGCCGAGCGGACCGGCCGGGTCTCGGTCCGCCAGAGACGCCCCCCGGCGCTGCGGATGGCGTCGAACCACTGCCAGGCCGAACGGGTGTTCCCCCAGCCCCACTCCTGACGGTCGGGGTGGGTGAGC
Source organism: Chloroflexota bacterium (assembly GCA_034433795.1). Lineage (GTDB taxonomy): Bacteria > Chloroflexota > UBA6077 > FW602-bin22 > DAOUAE01 > DAOUAE01. Next base: position 12,751 of record DAOUAE010000050.1, on the reverse strand, counting down.
CGACGCGCGGTCTCCACCATCTCGTCCCAGCCCCAGCCGAAGGCCGGCTCGGCGACCCCGTAGCGGGCGAAGAGATCGCGGTTGATCCCGACGGAGATGGCGCTGAGTTCAAACGGCATTACCCAGAGACGCCCCTTGTAGCGGAGAAAGTCCAGCAGCAGCGGCGGAAAGCGCCCGGCGTCAAAGCCGTCCGGCCCGGCGAAGAGCTCCTCGACCGCCACCAGCCCCGGTGTCTCCATCAACCGGGCGGTCGGCTCATCCCAGATGATATCCGGTGGGGTGCCGCTGGCCAGCAAACGGGCCTTCTCGGCCCCGTAACTGCCGGCGGCCACGAAGAGCGACTCGACCACGACGCCAGTCCGGCGCTCGTTGAACCGCCGGAGAAGCCGACGGAGCGTCTGACCGGGCGGCGTATCTTCGCCGAAGAGGTGCAGGAACTGGACGCGGACCGGCGTGGGAGTCGGCGTGGGAGTGGGTCCGGGCCAGAGGCCGGTGCACCCGGCGATGGCTAGCCCCAGCCCCCCTAAGCCGCGCAGCAGAGAGCGGCGGGAACAGCGGGTCACGGTAACCACTCCCGCTACCGGGGCGGGTCTCCGCCAACAGGCCACAGCCTTTATGGCAAGGCCGGTGCCAGCCGGCTCAGCGCAGACCGGGCACCAGCAGAGCCAGCAGCCCCAGGGCCGCCCCTCCGACAATGAGCGGCAGGGTGTCGACCCGGAAGCGAACCAGCGCCACCAGGGCTCCCAGACCGAGGCTCACGCTCAGCGGGTCGACCAGCGCGGCCCGGGCCAGGGGCAGGCTGGCCGCAACGATCGTCCCGACCACCGCCGCGTTCACGCCCTTGAGGAAGCGCTGGGCCGGCTGCCAGTGGCGCAGCCGGCGGGTAAACGGTCCGGTCCCGGCCAGGACGATGACGAAGGCCGGCAGAAAGATCGCCACCGTGGCAACGACCGCTCCCGCCAGTCCTGCGGTCAGGTAGCCGACGAAGGTGGCGGTGATGACGATGGGGCCAGGGGTGCTCTGGCCGAGGGCGATCCCGTCGAGGAACTGCTGATGGGTCAGCCAGCCATAGGTATTCACCACCTCAGGCTCCATCAGCGGGATCATCACGTAGCCCCCGCCGAAGAGGAAGGCGCCGGTCTTGAAGCAGACCCAGGCCAGAGCCAGGAGTGGAGATGGAGCGGCCACCGCCAGGGCCAGCGGCGCCGCCAGCGGTACGGCCAGCCGGAGCCCGGGTCGCCAGCCCGTAAGAAGGTAGCCGAGAAGCCCGGCCCCGAGCAAAAGCCAGACCTCGCTTCCCGGCTGAAGCGCCGCCCCCAGGCCGGCCAGAGCGGCCAGGGCTATCAGCCAGGGACTGGTCAGAGCGTTCCGGGCCAGCCGGTAGGCGGCGGCGATGATGATCGCCACCACTACCGGCTTGACACCCCAGAACAACGCCCCGACCGCCGGCAGCGTCCCGTACTGGACGTAGGCCCAGGAGAGAACCAGCATCAGGAGAAAGGCCGGGCCGATGAAACAGAGACCGGCCACGACCCCGCCCAGAACCCCGGCCCGCAGATAGCCCAGATGAATGGCCATCTCCGTCGAATTCGGGCCCGGCACCATGTTGGTGACGGCCAGGGCGTCCAGAAAATGCTCGCGGCTGAGCCAGCGCCGGCGCCGGACGACTTCCTCCTCCATCATCGCGATATGGGCGGTGGGTCCGCCGAAGCCGATAACCCCCAGTTTGAGGAACAGGGCCGCCACCTCGCGCAGCGGTCCAGACGCGGCCCGAACGGTTGGCACCTGTTCAGTCGCCATCGCCTCTCCTCCCTGTTCGGACTAGACGGCCGGCGCCCGCACCGTGGCCAGGAGTGGCAGCCGCCGGCGTCGACGGTAGGCTAGATACAGAAGAAGCCCGAGCGCCAGCCAGAGAAGGCCGCCGCTCCGCCCATAGGGATGAGTCCAGAGCCCCACCAGCCAGAGCCCGGCGGTGCCGACCAGCCCCACCACCGCCGGCACCGGCACCGCCAGCCCGCGGACCTGGACGTTCACCGGCACCCGGAACGGGCGCGGCAGATACGGCTGACGGCGGCGCAGGCCCATAAGCGCCAGATGGGCCAGCCCGAAGACGAAGAGCGTGCCGAAGGCGTAGACCTCGCCGATCACCAGCGGGTCGCCGGTCAGGACCAGCAGGCTGGCCACCAGGGTGCTGACCAGAAGCGCCCGGTAGGGCGTCCGGAAGCGCGGGTGGAGGGCGGTCAGCGCCGTCGGAATCTGCTGGTACTGCCCCATGTTGTAGGCCAGGCGGGCCAGACCGACGAGACCGACGTTGGCGGCAATGATCAACTGGGCAGCCCCCAGGACCACCACCGCCGGGGCCAGGAAGTGGCTGGCCGGGGCCGGAAACCGCTGGACGAGGCGCAGCAGCAGCACCGCCCGGTCGTCCGCGGCCAGAAAGGCAGCCGTCCCCGCGCCAGCGGAATCGAAGGGAAACGCACCCAGAGCGATAAGGGCGATCCCGGTGGAGAGGAGGAGGGCGAGCAGCCCCGCGCCGAGCAGCGCTCGCGGCAGCACCCCTTCCAGGCCGCGGGCCTCCTCGGCCAGCGAGGCCGCCATCTCCAGGCCAGCGTAGGCGATGATGGCCAGCGCCGCCCCGGAGAGGAGATGCTCGGCTGTGAGATCGCGCAGCACCGGTCCGAGAAGTCGGGGCAGATCGCCCAGCCAGACCACTCCCACGCCGACGATGAGCCCCTGCAGGAGCAGGTCGAGACCGAGGAAGAGCAGGCTGAGGCTGACCGACCCGGTGGCCCCGACGACATTGACGGCGAGCAGGAGGCCGATGACGCCGAAGGCGAAGAGGAGGCTGACCGGCGGCTCCCCCAGCTCCGGCCAGAGGTAGGCCAGATAGGCCCCGGCCGCCACGACGGCCAGGGCGATCAGGGCGATGGCGGCCAGGGCCGCCATCCAGCCGACCAGGAAACTGGCCAGCTCGTTGAAGGCGTGTCGGGCCAGATTGGCCGAGCCACCGGGGCCCGGCACAGTCAGCACCCCCTCAGCGTAGGTCAGCGCGGTCAGGAACGCCAGCCCGCCCGCCAGACCGACCGCCAGCGGGGTGGCGCCCAGAGCGAGAACAGCAACGCTCCCCAGCGCGGCGTAGAGCGCGGCGCTGGCGGTGATGTAGGTCTGGTGAAAGAGCAGCGGGGCTGTCAGCGCCGGGCGCAGCCGCCGCACCGCCCGCCGTCGTGGGCGGAAGAAGAGATCGCCGGGCCGGCGGCCCCGGATCAGATGGTCGCGCTCGTGCATCGCTCTCCCCCGTTCAGAGGCGGAAGATGACCCCGAGAAACCCGCCGTAGACCATATGACCGATCAGCGTCATCAGGGCCGTATGCCCACCCCGACGCCGGGCGAAGAGGCCCTCCTGGGCCAGCGGCAGCACGACGACCATCAGCAAGAGCCAGAGCCCCACGCCGAAGAGCAGGCCACGCAGAGGCACCGGGCCGGGCAACAGCGGGTAGAGGACCGTCCCGTAGACCCCTCCGAGCGCTGTCCCCAGCAGGACGTGCAGCCCGTAAGAGACGACCGGCCCCGCGTTCCCCCGCCAGACCTTGGCCCCCAGCACCTCGGCCAGATGGACGACCTCGGCCCCACTTCCATCAAGGAGGTGGGTGACCAGAAGCATCGCCAGCGTGGCCAGCAGCCCGGCGAACAGACTCCATCCCACCTGCAGGAGCATGCCCCCTCCCACACGGCTCGTCCGTATCATAGCAGGATCGGACGCCCACGAGCAGTGATCCGCGCCCGCGGCGCCGTGCTATACTGGCCCTACCAGGCGGTACCGCGCTCGACCGTCATTTACGCCGTAGCGGAGGAGCAGGCGCTATGGAGACACGCATCGGCTGGTACAGCCGCTGCCGGCGCTGGGGCCAGGTCAACCTGCGCGAGATCGACCCGCCCCTGACCGATGTATCCTGGTGGGTCGAGGTCTTCCGCCGCACCCGTATCGACGGCCTGACCGTCAACGCCGGCGGCATCATCGCCTACTACCCGACCCGGATCCCCGGCCACTGGCGGAGCCGCTGGCTGGGCGACCGCGACCTCTTCGGCGAGTTCGTCGCCGCCGCCAAGGGTCTGGGCCTCCACGTCCTGGGGCGCATGGACTGTGCCGGCGTCCACCGCGACTTCGCCTACAGCCATCCCGACTGGCTGATGGTGGACAAGGAGGGCCGGCCCTACCAGTACCGCGACGTCGAACTCTACTACACCTGCCCCAACAGCCCCTACTACCGCCAGTACATCCCCGACATCTTCCGCGAGGTCCTGAACACCTACGACATCGACGGCTTCTTCGACAACGGCTGGCCCTCGCTCGGCCGCCGCGAGGCCATCTGCCACTGCGTGCACTGCCAGCGCGCCTTCCGTCAGGCCACCGGCTTTCCGGTCCCCGACCGCGAGGACTGGGACGATCCGCTCTTCCGCCAGTGGGTGGCCTGGCGCTACCAGGTCATGGAGGAGGTCTGGGACTACTTCAACGCCGTCGTGCGGGCCATCAAGCCCTGGGCCATCTGGGTCGGCAACCTCTACGGGCACGACTTCGGCAACGCCCCCAATCGGGGGGTGGACTGGCTCAATCTGGCCCGCCACGCCGCCATGTTCGGCCTCGATCATCAGGGCCGGGCCCTGACGGTGCCGGTCTTCTCGGTCGGCGAGTTCGGCCGGCTGCTCCGCAACGTGGCCGAGGGCAAGCCCTTCTACAACCTCTACGGCACCTGGTACGCCCACACCCCACCCAAGCGCACCCTCGCCAAGCCGGCCGCCGAACTGACCCTCTGGCTGGCCGAGGCGGTGGCCAGCGGCTTCCGCCCATGGTGGCACTCTATCGGCGCGGCCAACCCCGACCGCCGCTGGGTCCCGGCGGTGGCCGAGTTCTTCCAGTGGCACGCCCAGAACGAGCAGTATCTCCTCGACCGCGCCTCGCTGGCCGAGACCGCCCTGGTCTTCTCGCAGCGGACGCTCGACTACTACGGCCGCGAGGCCCCGGACGAGCGCGTCTCCCGTCATCTCCACGGCTGGGCCCTGGCGCTCCTCAAGGCGCGGATTCCCTTTGACATCGTCCACGAGCGCAAACTCTCGCCCCCCGAGCTGACCCAGTACCGGCTGCTCATCCTGGCCAACGCCGCCGCCCTCAGCGACGAGGCCATCACCCACCTCCGGGCCTTCGTCGAGCGCGGGGGCTCGCTCATCGCCACCTTCGAAAGCACCCTCTACGACGAGTGGGGCCAGCCCCGCGACGACTACGCCCTGGCCGATCTCCTGGGCATCCACCGGTCCGGGCTGCCGCTGGGCCCGCTGGGCCACGCCTTCCAGCAGGTCCGGCGCTTCGACCACCCGATCGTCGCCTGGGTCCGCGACACCGACTACCTGGCCTGCAACGGGCGCCTCTGCCCGGTGACCACCGAGCCCGATGTTCAGACGCTGGCCACCCTCATCCCACCCTACCCGATCTACCCGCCGGAGTTCACCTTCCCCGAGGTCCGCGAGACGGTGAGACCCACGCTGCTCGTCCGCGAGCGGGGCGCCTCGCGCCTCGTCTACTTCCCCAGCGACATCGACCGCGAACTCTGGGACCACAACTTCCCCGAGTTCGCCCGCCTTCTGGGCGAGGCGGCCCGCTGGGCTCTGGGTCAGCCGCCTGTGGTCCGCGTCGAGGGGCCGGGACTGCTGGACGTCCAGCCCTACCGCCAGGGCGAGGCTATCATCGTCCACCTGGTCAACCTGACCCAGGCCCACCTCTGGCGCGCCCCCCTCGACGAGATCACCCCGGTGCCGGGCCAGCGCCTGCAGGTGCGCTGGCCGGCCGGCCAGCCGGTGCGCTCGGTGCGCCTCCTGGTGGCCGGCCGCGAGGCCGACTGGCAGGTCGAAGGGGAGACGGTCACCGTTCGGGTGCCGGAGATCGGCGCCCACGAGGTGGTGGTCATCCAGGGCGGCTGAGCCCGCCGGGCGGGCGTCCGCCCGGTGCGGGGAGGGCTCAGGCGTAGGTCAGGGTGGCGCCGTAGACCAGCGACTGGCCGGGCCGGAGGACGATGATCTCCAGGTCCGGGAGATCGCGGGTCAGCTCCTTGAGGCGCTCCGGCGTCCCGGTCAGGACCGGGAAGGTGCCGTAGTGCATAGGGATGACCCGCTTGACGCCGAGCAGGCGGATCGCCTGGGCGGCCTCCTCCGGCGACATGGTGAAGAGGTCGCCGATGGGTAGCATCGCCAGGTCCGGCCGGTAGAGCTCGCCGATGAGGCGCATATCGCCGAACAGGGCAGTGTCGCCGGCGTGATAGAGGCGCCGGCCATCCTCGACCTCGAGGATATAGCCGACCGCCTCGCCCCCGTAGACGATCTGATCGCCATCGAGGATGCCGCAGCTGTGGTCGGCGTGGACCATCGTCACCCGCAGTCCCTCAACCCGCTGGCTGCCGCCCTTGTTCATCGGCCGGGTGTTCTCGACCCCTTTCCGTTCCAGCCAGTGACAGAGTTCGAAGATGCCGACCACCGCCTTGGGCCGGGCCCGGCGGGCGATGGCCACGGCGTCGCCGATATGGTCGAAGTGCCCGTGGGTGCAGAGCATCACATCCAGGGCGTCGATGGTCTTGCGGTCGTCCGGGCAGGCCGGATTGCCCATCACCCAGGGGTCGATGAGGACAGTCTTACCGCCCGGGGTCTTCAGGAGAAAGGTCGCGTGGCCCAACCAGGTGATCACAAGGTCCTGTGCCATGGCTCTCCTCCCTCTGGAGACTGCGACGGCTCGCCTGAGAGCAGCGCCGCCAGGGCCGCCAGCGCCTCCGCGTACTGCTGGGGATCGCGCCAGTTGAAGGCGGTGTTCTGCCAGCGGATGATCCCCTCGCGATCCAGCACGAAGAGGGCCCGACGGGCGGCTCCGCGCTCGGGGTCGAGCAGACCGTAGCGGCGGGTGACGCTTTTGTCCCAGTCGGCCAGGAGCGGGAAGGGCAGTCCGCCCAGATGCTCGGCGAAGGCCCGGTGAGCCCAGATGTGGTCAACGCTGATGGCGACGACCTCGGCTCCCTGGGCCGCCAGGCGAGGGTAGTCCTCCTTCAAGGAGGTCAGTTCGTGTGTTCAGCCGGGGCTGAAGTCGAAGACGTAAAAGGCCAGCAGCACCGCGCGTCCCCGCAGGTCACGGAGCGCGAGGGTCCCCTCGGGTGTGCGCGGGAGCGTGAAGTCGGGGGCCGGCTGACCGACCGCCGGCGGGGCGGCCTCCATCGCTACTCCTCCGCCGCAACATCTTTCAGCTCGCCATTATAGAGGCGAGCCGGGGACCCCACAAGGGGGGTCTCCGCCCGTGGCCTCACGCCCCGAAACGCCCCCGCGCCCTTCCGGCGCCTGTTCCGGAGGAGGTCAGCGACTCCTCCCCGGTGGCCTCCGAACGGCGCGCCGGGCCCGTCCCGGCGCCTGCGCGTCTCAGGCGGGCTCAGCCGGGACGGGGGTGGCGCCCCGGTAGAGACAGGCCAGTTCGTAGTAGCGACGGGCGTGCTCCCGGAGGCCGGCGATCTCCTCGGGCCGCAGCGCCCGGACCACCCGGCCCGGCACGCCCAGGACGAGCGATCCCTCGGGGATGACCGCGCCCTCGGTCACCAGCGCCCCGGCCCCGATGATACTGTTCCGCCCGATCACCGCCCGGCTCAGAACGGTGGCGTGCATGCCGATGAGCACGCAGTCTTCGACCGTGGCCGCGTGAACGATGGCCCCGTGGCCGATGGTCACGTACTCGCCGATCACCGTCGGAGAGCCAGGGTCGATGTGGATGGTGCAGTTGTCCTGGATGTTGGTGTAGCGACCCACCCGGATCGGCTCGTGATCGGCCCGCAGCACGGCGTTGAACCAGACACTGACACCCTCGGCCAGGTGTACCTCGCCGATGAGATGGGCGCCGGGGGCGATGAAGACTTCGGGCGCCAGGCGCGGCCGCTTGCCGGCGAATGCGAGGATCATGCTACTCCTCCCCATCGGACTCGAAGACCAGGCCCACGGCCGCCGCCACCTGCCGGACGGCCTGGACCGCCGCTGGCACCTTTTCGGCGGGCAGGTGCTCGATGAACATGTACCGTCCCGCCAGGAATGGCGCCAGCCGCTGCAGCACCAGTCCCAGATCGAAGACTCCCTCGCCCGGTGCCGCCTCGACGATATGGGTGACCAGCCCCGGCTCGACGCGCACATCCTTAAGGTGAGCGCTGACCACGTACGGTGCCAGAAAGAGCAGGGCCTGGTCAAGGGCCAGGGCGGGGGCGTAGACCGTCTCCAGGGTGAGATAGTTCACCAGATCGAAATTCGCCCGCACCGCCGGCGAGTCGACCGCCCGGATCACGGCCGCCGTCTGCTGGGGCGAGCGCAGAGTGGTCAGGACATGGCTCTCCAGAACGATCTGGACGCCGTTGTCCTCGGCCACGGGCGCGGCCGCCCGCAGACTGCTGACCAGGAGGTCGAAAGCCTGACGGCTGTAGTTGAAGGGATGGGGAGCGTACCCCCCAGCCGGATTGAGGCTGCCACAGCCGGTCAGCACCCCTTCGGCCCCCAGCCAGCGGGCGACGCGGCAGGCCTGCTGGAGGCGTTCGAGGCCCCGGCGGCGCACCGTCTCGTCCGGATGGATGAGGCAGGGCATCCAGCCGCTGGAGTGGACCACCCGGACACCGGCCAGGGCGAAGGTCTCCCGGATCCGGGCGCAGGTCTCCGGGCCCAGGGCGAAGGGGTCTTCATCGAGAAGGTGCAGGGTGACGCCGGTGAAACCGAGCGCGCGTACCTCACGGGCCAGAGCCGGCGTGATATCGGCGGCCCGCCGGGGCAGAGGTCCCCCGCTCAAGCCCAGGCGCATTGTGGCTCCTTCCCTACCAGAGTTGTTCGACCAGGTGCAGTCCTCCGCTCTCATCCTCGCGGAAGAGGTACAGGAAGACACCCGGCACCCGGCCGTCCCATGGTTTCGGGTGCAGTTTATACGGCTGGCGCTTGCGGAGGAAGTCACGAAAGACCAGGGCCGAGACCAGCGCGTGACCCGCCCGGGCGGCTGCCTGCAGACGGTCGACCTCCTCCGGCGTCAGCCGGTACCAGGCCAGTCCGGTGCGCGACACTTTCATCAGCACAAACCGCTGGCTCATCGCCCCTGCTCTGTCCGGCGCCGGCTGGCCAGCGTGGTGGCCGTGAAAGCGGCTGGCAGCAGGCTCGACAACGTCTGCGCGGCCAGTACCCCGTCGGGATTGGCGGCGAGGACCTGGAGGTCGGGGGCGAACTCGTAGAGCACCTGCCGGCAGGCCCCGCACGGCCAGCAGGGGTCGGCGGTCTCGGCCAGGACCAGCAGGGCCACAAACGCCCGTTCCCCAGCGGCCACCGCCTGGCCGACGGCCACCCGCTCGGCGCAGAGCGTGAGCCCGTAGGAGGCGTTCTCGACGTTACAGCCGGTGAAGATGGCTCCGCTGGCGGTCAGCAGAGCCGCGCCGACCGCGAACCCGGAATAGGGGGCGTAGGCCCGGTGGCGGACGGCCTGGGCGGCGGCCAGCAGGCGCGCGAGGTCAGGGGCGGTCACTCGGCGGCCCCCTGGGTCTCGGGCGCGGCCAGGCGGGTCACCCGCACCTGCCTGACCCGCCGCCCGTCGGTGGCGACGACGCTGAGGCGGGCGCCGTTCAGTTCCACCTGGTCGCCGACGCTGGGAAGGGCGCCGAGTCGCTCCAGGACCAGCCCGCCGATGCGATCCACCTCCTCGCCGACCAGGTGCAGACCGAGCAGGTCGTTGACATCGTCGATGGTCATGGTCCCGTCCACAATGACCTCATCCGGACTGACCCAGATCACCGCCTGCTTGCCCCGGTCATACTCGTCCTCGATCTCACCGACGATCTCCTCCAGCAGGTCCTCGATGGTCACCAGCCCCGCCGTCCCGCCGTACTCATCGACCACGATGGCGATATGGATGCGCTTCTGCTGCATCTCGTGCAGCAGCTCGTCTACCCGCTTCGATTCCGGAATGAAGTAGGCCGGCCGCAGGAAGTGGCGAACGCTCTCGCCGGTCTGTCCACTCCGGACGGCGCGGAAGAGATCTTTGGCGTAGAGGATGCCGATAATATTATCGACCGTTCCCTCGTACACCGGTAGGCGTGAGTAGCCGTGGGCGATCACCCGGTCGATGGCCTCGAGGAGAGTAGCTGTGGCCGGGAGAGCGATGATATCGGTCCGGGGCACCATAATCTGGCGGACCGTCTTCTCCTCCAGCTCGACGATGCTGTGGATCATCTCGCCCTCTTCCTCGGCCACCACATGCTGCTCCTCGCCGACCGTCACCACCACCGGCCCGTCGGCGGCCTCTTCGCGCACCTCCCCGTTCCGGCCGTTCGGAGCCGGCCCGGACAGACGGCTGGCCCCCCGCGCCAGCTCCAGGAGACGGATGAAGGGGCCCAGGAGCGTGGCGCAAACCAGCAGAGGAACCGCCGCCGCCAGAGCCACCTCTTCCGCCCGGCCGGTCACCAGCCGGCGCGGCACAGTCTCCGCCAGCGCGAAGAAGAAAACGAGCGTCAGCAGGAACAACCCGTTGGACAGCACCCCGGCGACCAGCGCTGTGGCCAGGACGACCGCCGCCACGCGCAGCAGCACCAGGGCGGTCTGATAGCGGCTGGGGTGTTCGACGAACGGCAGGAGCACGCGGTAACGGTGCAGCCCCTGCTCGACCAGACGGTGAAGACGCGCCCGGCTGAGGCCCGCGAGGGCGGCCTCAGCCATCGCCGCACTGGCGCCAAGCAAAAGCGCCAGGGCGTTGACCAGACCGACCCACAACAGGGTCTGACTATCAGGATCTAGCAAGGTTTCGGTGTCCCCTCCTCAGGGGAGCCAGAGGCGTCAGCCGGCGGCCGCCGGCGCACCGGTCGAACCACCCGCGCCGGGACGCCCAGCGCCAGGTGCCCGGCCGGCACATCGCGGGTCACCACCGCGCCGGCGCCGGTCATCGCCCCCGGCCCGACCGCGACCGGGGCCACGAGCAGCGTATCGCTGCCCAACGCCGCGTCATCACCCACCGTCGTCCGGTGTTTCTCGCCGGTCTCGCTGTTGAAGTTACAGGTGATGGTCCCGGCGCCAATATTGACGCGGGCCCCGATCGTCGCATCCCCCGTGTAACTGAAGTGCTGGATTTTGCTCGCCCGCCCGACCCGGGCGTTTTTGACCTCGGCGTAGTTGCCGACCACAACCTCCCGTTCCAGATAGGTGCCCGGTCGCAGATGGGCAAACGGGCCCACCCGCACATTCTCTTCCAGCGTGGCCTCTTCGACCACGGAGTGAACGACCGCGCAGCCGTCGCCGATGCGCGAGGCGACGATGTGGCTGCCCGGTCCGATCCGGCAGCCGGCCCCGATGACCGTCTCCCCCTCGATGATCGTGAAGGGGTAGACGACCGTGTCCGGCCCGATGGTGACCGTGCTGTCGATAAAGGTCGAGGCCGGGTCGACAAGCGTCACCCCCTGGCGCATCAGCGCCAGCCGGACCCGGTCGCGCAGCCGGCGCTCGGCGGCCGCCAGTTCGACCCGGTCGTTGATCCCGCGCACCTCGGCCGGGTCCGGCGCCACCAGCGCCGCCACCGACTGGCCGTCCTGCACCGCCAGCCCGACCAGGTCGGTGAGATAGTACTCACCGGTCGGATGCGGCCGCAGACGGGGGAGGGCCGTCCAGAGCCAGTCGGCCCGGAAGCAGCAGAAACCGGTGTTCACCTCGCCGATCGCCCGCTGGTCCGGGGTCGCTTCGGTCTCCTCGACCACCCCGAGCACGGCGCCGGCGGGTCCGCGCAGGACCCGCCCATAGCCGGTGGGGTCGTCGAGCACGGCCGTCAGCAGGGTCACCACCCCGCCGCTCGCCCGATGCTGGGCCAGCAGCGCGCTCAGGGTCTCGGGCCGGATGAGCGGACTGTCCCCATAGAGGACCAGAACAGTCTCCACGCCCTGCAGGGCCGGCGCCGCCTGCCGAACGGCATCGCCGGTGCCCCGGGGCGTTTCCTGCAGAACGATGGCTACCGTCGGGGCGCAGAGTCGCCGCATAGGCTCGCGGGTGTGCGGACTGGCCACCACGACCAGGCGCTGCGGCGCCAGAGCCCGGGCCGCCTCAAGCACATAAGCGACCATAGGCCGACCGGCGACCGGGTGCAGGATCTTTGGACACCGCGAGCGCATCCGCTGCCCCTGACCCGCCGCCAGGACGACCACCCCGAGTCTTTCCACCATCTGCTCCTTAAAAACAAAGAACGGACACCACCACACCGGGCAACCGGGCCGGTCACCCGGCGGCGCGTCCATTCATCGTCTGGCCCACCGTACACATCGCTGGCTCGCAGTCGCGGCTCCCGACAGCCTCTGCCGGACCAGCACGACCGCCCTTACCCGGGCCCGATCGCAGCGCGACCAGGCACCATGGTAATCATACCCGGCCCCTGGCCAGGCTGTCAAGGAAACTCCCGCTCCGGGCACTGTCACACGGACGGTGGGTGAGTTTGGGGAAAGGGCTCTCCCGCGGCCGTCCCTTCCAGGCCCTCCCGCCTCACACCACCCGGAGGTGGGAGAGAAGCAGCGCCGCTTCCCCCCCTGCCCAGGTCTTGATCCCCCGCATCCCCCGGGCCCGCCACCGGAACCGCCCGATGGCCTGCGCCACCCGGTTGTTGGTGGCAGGCACCCCCCAGACCCGCCGGTCCAGGGTGTATCGGCCCCACTCCTCGGAAAGCCGCAGCCAGACCCTCGCCAACTCCCCC
>DAOUAE010000049.1:0-4657 GCA_034433795.1 Chloroflexota bacterium | reverse complement strand
AGGCCGCCTCCTCGAGTTCACGGGGAATGGTCTGGAAGTAGTTCTTGAGGATCCAGATGGTGTACGGCATCGTGAAGGTCAGATAGACCACCACCAGCCCCAGCGGATTGTCCAGCAACTGGTACTGCCGCATCAGCAGATAGAGCGGGAGGACCAGCGCCAGCCCCGGCACCATCCGGGTGATGAGATACAGCACCAGCAACGGCACCCGCCCCGGAAACTGCAACCGGGCAAACGGATAGGCGGTGATCGCCCCCAGGATGATATTGATGAGCGCGACGCTGAAAGCGACCACCGTGCTGTTACGCAAAGCCGCCGGGACCTCGCGGACCACCACCCCCACCGTCAGCCGCGTCTCCTCCCGGTAGCCCTCCAGGGCGCGCGGATCGAAGTACACCCGGTAGTTGTCGAGCGTCGGCTCCTGGGGAATCCAGTGTGGCGGCACCGCCATCGCCTCGGCCCGGGTCATAAAACTCGACAGGATCACCCAGGCGAACGGTCCCAGGAGATAGACAAACGCCACCAGCGCTCCCAGATAGAGAATCACCAGCCGGACCAGGCGGCCACGCCGCAGACGGAGCCGGCTCACTGCTCGATCTCCCCCCGAGCGTAGAGAATTTTGATGTAGAGCAGGCCCAGCGCCAGGGTAAGAAGGGCCAGGAGATAGGCGTAGGCGTTGGCCACCCCGAAGTCCAGGGCGTCAAAGGCCTTCTTATAGGCGGTGAAGGTCACCACCCGGGTGGCATCGCCCGGTCCTCCACCGGTCAGAACGTAAACCAGGTCAAAGACCCGCAGGCTCCCCATCGTGGCCACGATGAGAATGATGAGCAGCGGCTGCAGCAACCAGGGCAGCGTGATGTACCAGAAGCGGGCGAAGACCCCCGCTCCATCCACGCGCGCCGCCTCGTGCATCTCCTGCGGGATCGTCTGGAGAGCCGCCAGCAGCACCAGGGTGGTGAAGGGACAGGCGTTCCAGACCTGGGCGAAGATGAGGACCAGCATCGCCGTGGTGGCGTTGAGGAAGAAATCCTGGTAGGTGCTGATAAGGCCGAGCGAGTAGAGGAGGCCGTTGAAAGCACCGTAACGCGGGTTGAAGAACCACTGCCACATAATCCCGCCGACCACGGTCGGAATCGCCCAGGGCAAGAGCACCAGGCTCCGCAGCACCCCGCGTCCCCAGAACCGCTCGTTCAAAAGGAGCGCCAGCAGCAGCCCCACGACCACCTCGGCGGTGACCGAGCCGAAGGTGAAGATCAGCGTGGTCCGCAGCGTCCGCCAGAATTCCTCACTGGTCAGCACGAGCAGATAGTTCTCCAGACCAATGAAGCGGATCGCCTGTGGCCGGCGCAGGTTGTAGGCATGGAGGCTCACCCAGAACGAGTAGCCGATGGGAAAGGCCACCACCGCGGCCAGCAGGAGCAGCATCGGCAGGTTGAGCAGATAGGCACGAGCCGTCGGGCTCCGCCACAGACCGGCCAGCGAGAGGGCCGGACGACGGGCCGCTAGAGCCACGGCTCTCGACTGCGGGTCACGCCCGGCCATAGCCCCTCCAGGAAGCCTCTCGAGCGTACTGTCGGGCGGCTAGCCGCCGTACTGTTTCTTCAGCTCGTTCCACTTCTTGGCGATGTTGGCTACCGCTTCTTTGGGCGTGATCTGCTTCAGGATGGCCTTGTGCCACTCGGCCTGCATCGCGTTGTCCCACTCGGAGTACCACGCTGCCTGCAGGCCCTGACGCGGACGGGCCGTGGCCTTCTGCTTGGCGAAAAGCTCAGGATCGCCCCACGTCTGTTCAGCCTTGACGATATCAGGATCGTTAGCCAGCGACTTGTAGACAAAGCCCAGCCCGTACTTGGCGTGGAGGTATTTGGCCGTCCAGTACTCGCCCTTCTTGTTCTTGGCGCCGGCGAAGAACTGCAACCGCCGCGCCTGATCCATGTACGGGGTCTTGGCGTTGACTGTGATCATGCGCGTCCACTGCGTGGTGCCTTTGCTCTCCGGCTCCAGCCCCGGCATGATCATCGGCCGGACCACCCGCTGCCCCTCCACAGCGATCTTGCTCTGCTTGGGATCGTTGAGCTTGCGCAGGTCGTAACGGTTGGTCGCCTGGAAAACGTGCTTGCCCGCCATGAAGGCCTCAACAGTCAGTTCGTCCGAGGTGTTCAGATTGGCCAGGTCCATGATCTTGCTGTCATGGAAAGCGGCGATCAGCCACTCCAGCAGCCGGACGAACTGGGGGTTGTCGCTTATGGCGTTGCCATCGCGGTCGAAGATCTGCACGCCACTGGCCTCAAGGAGGGCGTACATCGACTCCTTGAAGTTCGATTCCTGCTGGAGCCACATGTAGATGGGATACTCGGCGATGCCTTTCTGTTTAATGGTCAACGCCTGCTGCTTGAGTTCATCGAGGTTCTTGGGCGGCTCGGTGAAGCCAGCCTGGGTTAGTTTGGGATGGTTATACATTAAGGTGTGGAAGTCGGTGTAGAACGAGAGGCCATAGCGCTTACCTTTATAAGTCATCGCCGCCAGGTTGCCCTCGTAGGTGTCGGCGTCGACCTCTTTGAGACCGGGGAACGACATATCGAGCGGGGCGATAAACCCGGCGTCGGCGTAGCCGGCCAGATCGTCGTCGCGCGTGTTCAGAACATCATCCCGCTCGCCAGCCGCCAGCATCGTGGTCTGCTTTTTGTAGTCGGGCAGGTGAACATACTCGACCTTGATATCAGGGTTCTCTTTCTCAAACTCGTCAGCCACCGGGCGCCAGAAGTCCACGGGGTTCCAGCCGGTCCAGATGAGCTTGACGACCTCTTTGCTGGTCGGCTGGGCCGCCGCTGGGGCCGGCTTCTCCGCCGGTTTCTCGGTCGGTTTGGACACCGGCGTCGGTGTCGGCGCCGGCGCCGGAGCACAGGCGGCGACCACAAGCCCGGCGCTCAGTCCAACACTGAGGTGCAGAAAACGACGCCGCGACAGACCACGAGACCACGGTGTCATCTGGCCCCTCCCTAGGCACTATCGTTCCTGCCTTGCTGCACGGTAGCACATCTGCTTGCTATCGTCAAGAGCCGCTCTCGCCGAATGGTACCAGGCATCGCCCTCTCCCACCGCGCGATATGGACACCGCGCTTCGCCAGCGGTGCCGGTCACAATTCTAGGGGAGAGGACAGCCGCGTCTCCTCGGCCGGGCCGCCAGAACATGCGGACATCCCTCTTTGAACCGCGCGCCCAGCGCCAGGCGAGCGTCGGGCGGGCTGCGCAAGGCGGGACGGAGACGATCCTGGACGACCAGCCCAAACGACTGGCCTCAGGAGGCAACCCGGAACTCAGCCCGGGGGAGAGCGTCGCCCAGGACCGCCCCGTCCTCGCCCCGGACCGGGAGACGCCGACCGGTGGCCCGGTCGTAGAGGCCCACCAGGAGGCGGTAACGACCCGGGGGCGTCGCCGGGTCCAGGGTCAGCCGGTAGTGGTCGGCGATCTCCTCGCCCGGCACCCAGGAGAGGGTCGGGTAGGTGTCGTCCACCGGCCGCTGGTCGCGGATGGCAGGGAGGGGTCGCGCGCCGGCCTCGGCCGGATGGCGGAGCACCTGGACGAAGACGGGGCCATCGCCGCTCGGCACCCGGAGCGGCCGCCGGCTACCCGAACATCTTTACATCTTTACCTACTGTGTTATGTAAAGTACCTCCTCTAGCCACAACGGCTCCGCGGTCCATTAACTTGCCCACACGGGCCTCCCACCTGTGCTATACTCACGGCGGCCACCTCTGGTCGCAGCCGCCGGCCAGAGATCTGGCCGTGCCCCGCGTACACCCGGTTGGCACGCCGTGTCGGAGAGACCTATGGAGCCGGCGCAGACCCCGAGTGACGTGGTCATCTACCAGAAATCGTGTGAGGCCATGGACGAACTGGCCGATGGGTGTGTGGACCTGGTGGTCACCAGCCCACCCTACTGGAACTCCATCGACTACGCCCAGCACACCACCGACCCGACCCAGTGGTACCGCACCCGCCAGGGTGGCCCCTACGAAGAGTACCTGGACTGGCTCCGCCGCTGCTTCCGCGAGGTGGCCCGGGTCCTGAAACCCGGCGGCCACTGCAGCGTGGTCATCGGCACCGTCCTGTACAAAGGCGAGTACTACCCCCTCCCCTACCACTTCGTCGGGCTGATGGAGGACCTGGGCCTGGCACTGGCCCAGGATATCATCTGGCACAAGGTCACCGGCGGCGTCAAACGGGCCGGCGTGACCATCCAGAACCCCTACCCCGGCTACTACTACCCCAACCTCATGACCGAGTTCATCCTGGTCTTCCGCAAACCCGGCCCACCCCTCTACCAGAATCGCCCCGAAACCGAGCGCGAACGGGACCGTATCCCTATCGACGACCTCTTCAAGTACGAACTGGCCAATAACATCTGGCACATCGCCCCGGTCCCACCCAACACCCTCGACCACCCCTGCCCCTTCCCGGAGGAGATCCCTTACCGCCTGATCTTGCTGTACACCTACCAGGGCGACCTGGTCCTCGACCCCTTTGCCGGCAGCGGCACCACCCTCAAGGTAGCCCGCCACCTCGGACGTCGGGCTGTCGGCTACGAGGTGGCGGAAAAATATGTCCGCCTGGCCGAGGCCCGGCTGCGCGAACCCCTGAACCTGCGCCGCCTCCT
>DAOUAE010000048.1:0-5542 GCA_034433795.1 Chloroflexota bacterium | reverse complement strand
CACGGTGACCATCGCGCTCGCCGGCCGTCTCACGCCGGAGAGCGCGCGCCTCATCGGCGAGGTGCTGCGGCTGATGTGTTTGAGCTGACCTATGAGCCGGTGGAGGAGCCATGCCGGGATGGGCAATAGCGCTGTTGGTGATCGCAGGCCTTCTGGACATTCTCTTCTGGCTCCTGGGGGCAGTTACTTTCCTTCTCGGTCTCGGCTTCCTCCTGGGCATCCTGGACGGGACGCTGGTGCGGTTAGTTTTCTGTCGGTGAGTGCTGATGCACGCTGCAAAGGAGGAGAGATGACTCGTATCGGCAATCCCCTGCGTATCATTCGCATCACGCCTGTCCCCGTGCGCCCGCTCCCGGAGCGCACGCCGACGCCGGAGACGCCGGCCCCGCCGGCGCCCCCGGAACGCACGCCAGTTCCCGTACGGAGGTAGCTCATGGCGTGGATGGTCTGGGAGATCACCGAGAAATGCACCACCTGCAACGCCCACACCGCCTCCCGGATCGTTCTCGCCCCCGTCGCCGCCGGCTTCCACGCCCCGCTCGACCAGATGGTCCGCTGCCCTCTCTGCGCCGCCTCCCTCCACGCCCATGTGACGGTGCGTCCTGCGACTCTCGACGACCTGCGCCCCCGCGCGCCGACCGAGCAGGCGCTCATGCAGGCTCTGGAGACCTGTCAACCGGTCCGGGGATACCGCTGGTGGCGGCTGGAGCGTCCGCACTGGGCCAGCCCGCACTGGGTCCTGGTCGGCATCGCCTACGGCCAGTCCTGGCAGGACTGGCTTCCCCGCGCTGATGGCTGGGCGCATGCCGTCTGCCGCTGCGCCGATGGCTCCACCCGGTTCCCTGGACGCAGCGCCGCCGAGCACCTGGAGGCCGGAGCCGCTGCCTTCCTCTATAGCTTCGACGCTGCCGGGACCGCCGGCACCTGCGGCTTCTACGCCCTCGCCCAGGCGGCTGATCTCTTCTGCGCGACCGAAATCCCCTGTATGGCCGCCGCCCTCTTCGTCTGCGGTGAGGTCGATCTCGCTGGCGTCATCGTCGCCCACGACCGGGGGTATCGTGCCTCCCACGCCCGCCCCGTCGCCCTCTATGGCCCGGCTCCCGGCGTCGCCTGGGTCTTCCGGTCACGCGCGTGGTGCTACCCTGGCCCCACCTCCCGGCGGGAGTTTCGTCTCTTCGCTGCCCCCTGCCAGGTCTTCGCCGCTCCCTGTCAGGGGCTGCCGACCTGGCCGTATCCTGTGCCCTGGCCGGAGGAGCCGCAGCCCTTTTCCCGGATTTGCCTTGCCGGCTGGAGTGAGGAGTGAGATCGCGCTGGGGAGCGCTGCACCGCTGTCCTGACTGTGGTGCGCTGGTGCAGTGGGACTGGGGGCCGACGCGGGCCCGCCCCACGCGGGTGGAGGCCGGTACCACCCAGCCGCACCGCTGTCCGGCGCCGGGGGTCGGCCCTGAGGATCATCTGCTCTGTCTGTGTGGCACACCGGTCTATCTCCTGAACGGCCGCCGCTACACCATGGACGGGCGGCCGCACCGCTGTCCGGCGCGGGAGCCGCAGCCGCTTCCTGCTGCCACACCAAAACCCCCAGCAAAACCCGTGCCCGATGGTCATCTGAACGGCAAACTCTCATCCAACGGGTTTCTGATCCTGGCCGACTTCGTGGTGGAGGACGGGGAGGATGGGTCCGGTCAAGCTGCGCCGGGAGGGCGATAACTTCGTCTGGATGTGGGAGCAGGAAAACATCGTCCTGCGCCTCTCCCGCCTGCGGGAGGAAGAGGGAGATGTGGTGGCCGAGCTCCTGGTGCAGACGGCCCGGCCGGTGGAGGGCAATCGTCCCGGCCACTATTTCCTCGGCCGGCTGAACCTGCTCGCCCCGCGGTCGCGCCAGGAGGTGGTGCGCATGCTGGCCACCCGCACGGACAAAATCCCCTGGCGCGATATGCTGGAGTACGCCATCGTCGAGACCGTCGGCCTCTGGCGGGAGGGCGAACCGGTGATCGACCTGGCCAGCCTGCCAGAGCCGGCTGCCGCGCCGGCCCTGGTCGAACCACTGCTGGCCGAGAAGCAGCCGACGGTCATCTACGCCCAGGGGGGATCGGGCAAATCCTTTCTGGCCCTGGCCATCGGGCTGGCGGTCCAGACCGGGCAGGCGCTGCCACCACCGCTGCGGGTCCGGCGCCGGACCGCGGTGCTGTATCTCAACTGGGAGGACGATGCCGAGGACCAGCGGGTGCGTCTGGGGTATCTGGCACGGGGCTGGGGTCTGGAGGCTCTGCCGTCGTATCTCCACCGGCGGATGCACCGCCCGCTGGCCGACGATCTCGATGCCGTGCGCCGGTGGGTGAGCGAACGCGCCATCGGACTCCTCATTATCGACTCCATCGCCATGGCGGCCGGGGGCGAGCTCAAGGAGACCGAGCCGGTTATCCGCTTTTTTCAGGCCCTGCGCGAGCTCCGGGCAGCCAGTCTCATCATCAGCCATATCTCCAAGGAGGGGATGATGCTGAGACAGGCCACGCCCTACGGCAATGTCTTCGTCATCAACTCCGCCCGGTCGGTCTGGGAGCTGCGCCGGGACCTGGAGTCGCGCGAGGAGGTGGTCATGGCTCTCTACCACCGCAAGGTGAACCACGGGCCCCTCTGGCCCACGCCCATCGGCCTGCGCCTGCGCTTCGATGAGGGGCGCCGGCTGGTGACTCTCTCGGCGGCCGATGTGGCCGAGCACGAGACACTGGCCGAATCAGCCCACCTCGGCTGGCGCATCCTGGCCATTCTGCGCCAGGCCCGTGAACCGCTGACGGCCCAGGACCTGGCAGAGCGGCTGGAAATAGGGGAAAATAGCGTGAGGGCCATGCTCTCCCGCCTGCGCGGGCAGGGGCATGTCGTGGCCCTGGAGGATTCACGCGGTGGGCGCGGCCGCCCGACCCGCTGGGCGCTGGCGGCCAGCGCAGAAGATGCGCCCTTCTAGGAGGCGGTGGTGGCGGAGCGCAGGGCCACACTCAAGACCACGAAAAACTTCCGCGTCGAGGACTATCGCAATCCCCCCAGGGACCAGGTGCTGCGATACCGGGCGAAGAAAACCCCCTCCGGCCATGTTCTCACCTTCGCCGTTCTGAAGAAAAAGGGCCCGCGGGGCGGGCGGACGGTGCTGACCAGCCTCAAGCACCCGAAAACGGAGGGGCGCCGGTGACCTGCGCCCGCTGCCAGCGGCGACGGGCGCTTTTCACCGTCGTCTGGCAGGGGCGCATTGTTCGGGTCTGCCGGTTCTGTGAGAAGGCGCTGGCCAGAGAGCGCGGCCATCGGGACCTGACCGAGGCCGAGTACCTGGTGATGCAGACACTGCGGAGGAGAGAGATGCCACGCATCATCTTCGTCCGCCCACCCCGGGAGAGCGACATCGTCGCGGCGATCACCGACTACCTGCGCCTCCGGGGTGCCTGGGTTCTCAAGGTGCACGGCCACCTCGGCCAGCGGCCCGGCGTCCCTGATATCCTGGCCTGCTACCGGGGGCACTTCCTGGCCCTGGAAGTGAAACGCCCACGCTGCCGCCCCTCGCGCCACCAGGAGACGGAGATCGCGGCCATCCTGGCAGCGGGCGGCCAGGCCGCCGTCGTCTCCGATCTGGAGGCGGTGGAGGCGATCCTCCGGGAGATCGACCGCGATGGCGCGGGCTGAACGGCTGCCGCCGGACCTGCCGCCCCCGCCGGCGCCGGAGGAGGAGCGCCGACTGCTGTGGCGTGTGCAGCAGGGCGACCAGGCGGCGCTGGAGGAGCTGGTCCAGCGCAATCAGCGGCTGGTCCTCCACTGGGCCCTGCTCTTTCTGCGCAAACGGCCAGAGACACCGGGTGTGGGGCTGGACGATCTGGTGCAGGCCGGCCTGCTGGGACTGTGGGAGGCCATCCGGCGGTACCAGCCGGAGCGTGGGGCGGGCGAACAGCGGCTCTCCACCTACGCCTCCTGGTGGATTCGCCAGCACATGGCCCGCCTGTACACCAACCAGGCCCACACCATCCGCCTGCCGTTCCACATCCAGGACTGGCTGCGACGCGCGGATGAGCCCCGATCTCCCCTGCGAGACCGGCTGCTCCGCCAGGCCCGCCAGGCCCGGGCTGTGCAGTCCCTCTCCCAGCCTGTCCACGATGAGGACGATTCCCTCACTCTGGAGGGGGTGGCCGGGCAGGAGGACTGGACCGAGACGGTCGCCCGGCTGGATCGGCACGCGACCATCCGGGCCCTGCTGGGCATGCTCGCTCCCCGCGAGGCCCAGGTGATCGTCCTGCGCTTTGGCCTGGATGACAAAGGCGAGCGGACGCTGGAGGAGGTGGGGCGGCTGCTGGGACTGAGTCGCGAGCGGGTGCGCCAGATCGAGGCGCGGGCGCTCATCCGCCTGCGTCGTCTGGCGGCCGGACTGCGGGAGGGGCTGTGAGCCGGACGGTCACCGACATCATCATCGCCTGGCTGGAGCGCAACCGGGCCCTGGTGGAGGAGGCCGTCGGACGGCTGGAGTTCCACATCGGAGCCGACGGCCAGGTGGTACCAGCGCTGTATCTCACCTGGCCACCGGAGGCCGGGCGCTGGCGAACAAAAGAAAAGCCCCCGGCACCTCCGCCGGGGGCCGTGGCTACAGCGGCTCGGTCACCAGGCGCACCTCGCTGATCCGCTCAAACTGGACAAACCGGTAGGCCCGGCCGCTGGCCCAGCAGTCGGTGTCCGGGTCCTCGACGGCCGGAATCTGGACCATGCGGGCGTAGAGCGGACGGATGCCCTGGGCGCAGAGGGCAGCGATAACCGAGAGCGGGGCCACCACCACCATCTCGTCCCCGTTCACCTCCCGGAAGCGCTGGACGATCTCCTCGGCCGACGAGAACGGCCGGGGATCGACGATGATGCGGGCATTCTCCCCGAACCGTTCGCGCAGCGCCCGTATCTGGGCCGGGAGCGGCGCATGACGCGACACCCAGACGATGGTCGTCACGGCCGCACCTCCAGATACGCCCGCACCCGCAGGAGCGCCTCCCGCCGATACTCTGCCTCCTCTGCCGGCAGCGCATCGGCGTCCCGCAGCGCCTGGGTTACCGCCACCTCCGGCGAGACAAAAAGAAAAACCTCCACCAGATCGAGCACCCGCGCGGTCGCCTCCGGCGACAGCGGCTGGGAGTCGGCCGGGCCCCAGGCCAGAAGTTCGCCCGGTGCCGGCGGCAGCCAGGCGGCCAGCGCCATGAGGAAGGCGTCAGCCGCCTGGTGCAGGGGATGATCATCGGTCCCGTAGCCGCCGAACAGGCCGGTGGTGTATCCCGGCACCAGGGCGGCGAAGACGGCCCGGGCTACCGGGTCAGCGTCCGGGTAATGTGTCCGCGCCCAGGCCATGGCCTCCTCCACCCAGTCGAAGCACCGCTCCTGGGGGAAGAGGCGATAGGGAGAAAGCCCGTAGCGCCGGATGACCGTCTGGGGATCGAAAACCTCCATGTCTTTCCTCCTGCCCCCACCCCATTCCGGGGCCGGGGGGCACTGGCGCCCCGCCGGGCCATGCTGTGGCTCCCGCCCGGCG
>DAOUAE010000047.1:0-1828 GCA_034433795.1 Chloroflexota bacterium | reverse complement strand
TGGGTATGGCTGGTGCTCTGGATCCCGTAGCCTTCGGCCAGGCGGCGGCAGTGGCCGTACCAGGCAAAACGGTGTTTGACCATCCCCGGCATAGCGGGGAAAGTGAAGCCTATGCGGTTAGCCAGCTTCCTGACGTCCTCCACGATCTGACCGAAGCGCTCGTACATCCCCTCCTTAAGGGACTCCGTAGAGCTCTAGTCAGCCCAGCACCGGTGCGGGCACTAAAGCAAACGAGCAACCCCCTCCAAGAGCAGCCGCGTACTAGCGTAATCAGATGGGTTGGCTGGAACTGTCATGATCTTCAGCAAGAAGAAATGGCACTTGCAGCTCCAACGTCTTCCTTAAGGCTGTGCTCGCTGTTAGGGCCATGACGACCTTAATAGGCTCATGAATTAGGGGGAAAGATGCGATGGTTGCGCTGACACTCGAGAAGGTTGATTATAGCAAAATCACTATGGGCGACTTGTTGGATGCTGTCGCCGCTACCTATCCAGATAACGACGCATTGGTTATGATTGATCGCCCTTGCCACATGAGCTATCGTGAATTGAAGGAAACATGCGATCTTGTTGCCAAAGGATTGATAAAACTCGGGGTCCAGAAAGGTGAGCACATTTCTATTTGGGCCACCAATGTGCCTGAATATGTGATTCTACAGTTCGCGATCCCTAAAGCTGGTGGAGTGTGGGTTACTGTTAATATTCGCTCGCTTAAGCATGAAGTAGAGTATCTACTCAAGCAATCTGACTCGACAACACTGTTCCTGGTCGAGGGATTCCGCGACCTGAATTATGTGCAGATGTTGAATCAGCTCATGCCTGAACTGGCCTCTAGCGAGCCTGGCCAGGTCCGCAGCTCCGCTTTCCCATTGCTCCGCAACATCGTTTATATTAATCGATGGCCGAAACAGGACCGGCCCGCAGGAATGTTTACCTTCCAAGACGTCCTCGAGCGGGGCCGGGAGGTGCCTGATGAGGTGCTGCGAGAGCGCCAGAGTCAGGTGGATCCAGAGGATGTAGCGAGCATCCAGTATACCTCTGGCACAACTGGCTTCCCGAAGGGCGTGATGCTCACTCACCACAACATGGTGCTAAATGCGGCACAGACAGCAGAAGCGGAGAAGATTACAAACAAAGATCGCTTCATTGTGATGGGGCCGCTCTATCACTGCGCACCGAACGTGCTTGGCACGCTCTGCGCGGTGACGCGCGGAGCAACTATGGTGTTGGTGGAGACCTTTGATGCCACACAGGTTCTGAAAAGCATTGAGCAGGAGAAAGTAACGGTTATCCACGGCGCGCCGACCATGTTCGTTCAGTTACTTGAGCATCCAGACCTAGAAAAATTCGATCTGTCGTCGCTTCGTACCGGCTTCATGGCTTCCGCTCCATGCCCAGTTGAGCTAATGAAGCAGGTGATAGAGCGGATGCATGTACCTGAGTTTACCATCTGCTATGGATTGACAGAGACATCCCCACTGATCACGCATACCACCGTAGATGCCCCATTTGAGAAGCGGATCTCTACAGTAGGTAGGCCACTCCCCGGTGTAGAAGTGCGCATTGTCGATCCCAACACGGGTAATGACGTGCCACCCGGTAAAGAGGGCGAGCTGTGGGCGCGAGGCTATGTAGTAATGAAGGGTTATTATAAGAATCCGGAGGCGACTGCTAAGACTATCGTAGAGGGAGGATGGCTACGTACTGGTGATCTCGCCACGATGGATGAGGAAGGCTGGATAAACATTAAGGGGCGACTTAAGGAGTTGATCATTCGTGGTGGTGAGAATATCTCCCCAGTAGAGGTAGAGGACGTATTGTATCAGCAC
>DAOUAE010000046.1:0-34256 GCA_034433795.1 Chloroflexota bacterium | reverse complement strand
CGAGCACCCCCCCGAAGCTGAAGAGGCAGAACCGGGTGGAGGAGGCGGTGCTGTTTCACGCGTTGGGGGTGCTCAGGCGGGTGGGGCTCGATGCCATCGTCGTCGGGGACCGGGGATTGGGCCGCAAGGAATTGGTGATCCGGCTGGTGCACGAGGGACAGGAGCTGGTCTTCCGGATCGACC
Organism: Chloroflexota bacterium; assembly: GCA_034433795.1. Lineage (GTDB taxonomy): Bacteria > Chloroflexota > UBA6077 > FW602-bin22 > DAOUAE01 > DAOUAE01. Next base: position 34,073 of record DAOUAE010000046.1, on the reverse strand, counting down.
CCGACATCCTGGTTAGGGTTCCTGATATGAAGGAGGAGATCCTGCTGGCCGAACTGTTGGAGAGGCAGCCCTATCTGGGCGAGGTGATCTGGGATGGCGGGGATGAGGGCCGGCTTCGTTGTCAGGGGCGGAAGGTCAGGGCGACCATCCGCTTCAGTCGGTCCGGACGCAAGGCCGACTACCAGGAGGCTACGGTGAACTTCCTGGAGTGGGTCCCGGTGGAAGAGGGCCTGGACTCCCTGGTCCTGGCCACAACGTTGCCGGTCCAGAGCCTGGCTGACGCCAGGGGGATCGCCCGTGTGGAGGGGCAACGCTGGGCCATCGAGACCGGTTTCGAAACGATGCACGGCTGGGGACAAGATCGCTTCATGGTCCGGTCCTTCGAGGCCATCGACCGGTTGCTCTGGATTGTGGCTCTCGCCCACGCTCTGGTGATGCTGGCTCTGCGCGATGGCAAGTTGGCTGGCTTCCGAGACCAGGCCCTCAGGCTGCTCAAGCAGCAGGCTGTTCTCGGGCGCCGTCTCACCGTGGGCAAGCTAGCCGAGGCCATCGGGTTGGATTCCGACAAGCATCGCCGCGCCTGGGCCCATGCATGGCTACTGTGATCTCTTGGAACTGGAGGTATCTAGCTGTAAGTAGACCGGCGAGTTATTCCTCTGGGGTCAGCCAGGCGCCGTTCTGCTCCAGTGAGCGGGTGGCGGCCAGGGTGGCCGCCAGGGTCCGCAGGGCGTCGCGATAGGTCGAGCGCAGGCCACGGGGGTCGCCGGTCCGCACCGCCTGAATCCAGGCGGCGTCCTCCCGCTCCATCGGTGGGGTCTGGGGCGCGTACTCGACCACCTTCTCGGCGTCGCCGATACGCAGGAGCGTGGGGGTGATCTCTATCGAGAGGTGCCGGCCGATGAGGTGCAGTCCCACCCGACCGCCCCGGCCCAGGGCCGAGGTCGCGCTGATGGTGCCGATGGCCCCGCTGGCGAAGCGCAGGTTGACGGTGGTGGCATCGTCGAGCGTGTAGCCGGGCACGTCGGTCACCAGACCCCGGTAGCCCAGCCCGGAGACAGCCACGATCTCCCCCACCAGATAGCGGGCCAGGTCAAAGAGATGGGTCGCCTGCTCGACGATCTGGCCGCCCGACTTCGCCTTGTCGATCCACCACGGCGCCCGCCAGATGCCGCCCAGCCAGGTCCCCAGGACCAGGCCAACAGTCCGGGCCTCGAGGAGCGCCCGGACCCGATCGACGGTGTCGTAATACCGCCAGTGGTAGCCGACTGTCGCCAGCAGCCCCCGCTCCTCGATGGCTCGGGCTACCCGTCGCCCGTACGCCAGGTCGAGAGCCACCGGCTTCTCGATGAAGAGCGGGATCCCCCGCTCGATGACAGCGAACTCCTGGCCGGTATGGGCGAAGGGCGGGAGGCAGAGGTAGACGCAGTCGAGCCGCTCGCGCTCCAGCATCTCCCGGTGGTCGGTGTAGGTCCGCCCGCCGTAAAGGCGCTGGGTGCGGGCCAGGGCCTCCGGCGAGATATCACAGAGAGCGGCGATCTCAACGTCCTCCATGCGGGCCAGGTTGGCCAGGTGCAGCTGGGCCACCAGCCCGGTGCCGATGAAACCGACGCGGACAGGCATCCTCCTCTCCCGTGTAGCGTGTGATCAAGGGGGCAGCGCCAGAAGCGGTCCCAGGTTGGTCCAGCCGTAGGCCACCTCCAGAAGCGTCAGCCCGGCGATGGTGATGGGCCGCTCGCCCACCACCTGGCCGCCCAGCGCCGCGTAGAAGCGCCGGGCCGGGTGGTTCTCGGCCAGCACCCAGGCGAAAAACGAGTCCAGCCCGGCCGTCTGGAACGCGGCCGCCAGGGCCCGGACCAGCCGCCGGCCGATTCCCTGGCGCTGGTAGTCGGCCAGCAGGTAGATGGCGTGCAGTTCGCCCCGATAGACCCGGCGGAGCGGGTGGTCGTCCTGGGGCGCACCGCCGGCGACGAAGCCCACGATCTGGCCATCAGCGGTCTCGGCGACGAAGACCCCGCCCGGCTGGGACTCCTGGCTGAGCCGCCGGGCCCAGCGGGCCGTCCGCTCGGCCACCGACAGTCCGGCCAGAAAGTCGGCCGGAAGGAGCCCGCGATAGGTCGTCTGCCAGGCGGCGACGTGGACCCGGGCGATAGCCGGGGCGTCGGCGGCGGTGGCCGGGCGGATAAGGACCGGCGCGTTCGCGAGGCTGGCGGCCGTGGTCACTGCTGCCCCCCGGCGGGCGTCAGGTACGGGGCCAGGTCCACCCGCTGGCCGGTGGCGGCCGCCAGGTAGGCTCCGTAGATCACGGCCACCACGTCGCGGGCCAGCAGCGGCCCGGAGAGCGGCTCGCGGTCGAAGGCGACCGCCTCGACGAAGTCCTGAAGCTCCTGAGGATAGCCGGTGATGAAGTCCTCGTCCGGCGCCGGGAAGGTCCAGCCGGCCTTGGTCTCGATCTTCTCGGTGATGTATTCGTCGCCGAAGACGGTGGGATCGGGGGCGTAGGCGACGTTGGCCGTGTTGGGGTTGATGTGGGCGAAGACCACACAACGGTCGGCGAAGACCGCCAGGTAGTTGCGGATGCCTCCCAGAACAGCGTCCGAGGCGGTGATCTGGGCCACCGTCCCGTCCTCGAAGGTCAGCAGCAGGCTGCCCCAGTCCTCGACATCGACATACCCGGTCCGGATGGGCGTGGGCCCGCCGGCGCCGAAGAAGGGGGTCTTGGTCAGCGAGGCCACCGCCGCCTGGACCAGCCGGGGGCGGATGGGCCGGCCCTGGCGCCGCTGGCCCTCACAGTACTTGAGGTAGAGGGCCGCCCCCAGCGGATGGCAGCCCTTGCCCAGAAGCGAGCCGCCGCCGGCGGTGCGCCACTGGCGCGAATAGGCGGCGTGGGAGCCGCTGTGCGACTCCTCGCCCTCGATCCGCAGAATGGCCGCCCCGGCGGCCAGCAGCAGCCGGCGGGCTTTCTGGATCGGCGGGGCGTAGACCCAGTTCTCGGCATAGCCGAGTTTGACCCGATGCTCCCGAACGGCGGCCAGAATGGCGTCGGCGTTGGCCAGCGCCCCCTCCAGCATCGTCTGCCGGTCGACCAGATCGCCGACCGGGGCGTCGGCGGCCAGGTCGGGCAGGCCGAAGAAACCGGTCAGTGGCTTCTCGACAATGATATGTTTGCCGGCCCGGGCGGCCTGGATGGCGAAGGGGGCGTGCAGGACGTTGGGCACACAGAGGTCGACCACCTCAACGCGCGCGTCGGCCAGGAGGTCGTCGAGGGTCGGGTGGACGGTGGGGATGCCGAACTCCTCGGCGAACCGTCGGGCGCGCTCGGGATGGGCCGCAGTGACGGCCACGATCTCGGCCTGGACCGTCGGGATGCGCCGGTAGTTCTCGACGTGCAGGCGGGCGGCAAAGCCAGCGCCCACCAGTCCGATGCGAACCGTCGGTCGCGCGGGGGCCACGGTGCTCTCCTCGCTGTCCAGGTTGGTGGGCTTCGTCGGGCGCGGGACGGTCTTGGTTGCGGTCCCGCCCTCCGCATGGTACACTGAAGACCGGATGGTACACTGAAGACCGGGGCCTGACAAGGGGGTGGTGATGCCCGACACGGTGCTTTTCGTCTGCCTGCACAACGCCGGCCGGAGCAAGATGGCCGAGGCCTTCTTCAACCAGCTGGCCCGGGAGCGTGGACTGCCGACCCGGGCGCTTTCGGCCGGCACCCAGCCAGCGGAGACCGTCAACCCGGCGGTGGTGGCGGTGATGCGCGAGGTCGGGCTCGACCTGACGGGCGAGCGACCGCGTCTGTTGACCCATGCCCTGGTCGCCCAGGCCGACCGCGTTATCACCATGGGTTGCAGCGTCGACGCCCAGGCCTGTCCGGCGCTGCTTCTGAAAAACGTCGAGGACTGGGGCCTGCCAGACCCTCACGGCCAGCCGATCACGGTGGTCCGCCAGATCCGCGACGAGATCCGGCGGCGCGTGGCCCTCCTTCTTGACGAGATCGCCGCCCGGGCCGGCTAGAGACCGGCAGGGTGTCGCTCTCTCCCGCGTCAGCGGCTCTCGAGCCGGGCGAGGGCTGTTTGAATAAACGCCTGGACATCCACCGTCTGGTTGGTGCGGGCGGCCTCGATGGCGGCGAAGATCATCGCGGCTGACTGGAGATTGTCGTCGAGGGCGGTCTCGGGGACGGGGCCGCCGTCGAGCCAGTCGAGAAAATCCTTGATAATGGCCTGGTGGCCCTCATAGGGGACCGTGACCGGCGGCACCTCCTCCATCCGCAGGCCACGGCCCGGTGTGAACTGGTAGAGGCGGACGGTGCGGTCGGCGTCGATGACCACCGCCCCGTCCTCGCACTCGGCCCGGTAGTACTCGCGGTGCCAGGTGTTCTGCAGGCCGGCGGCCGTGCCCGAGCCCTCGTAGACGGCGTGGACGCCACTGGTCATTTTCAGCACGTAGAGGGCGTTGAACGCGCCCCTGGCGGTGCTCCAGGGCGGGTTCCACTCCCAACCGGCCAGATAGTGGCAGTCGGCTCCGCTCAGATTGCGCAGCATATCGAAATGGTGGACGCTGCCCTCGATAAGCAGGGCGTGGGGAATTTCGTGGCGGAAGGGGGCGCCCCAGGAACCGTAGACCCGGTAGTCGGCGGCGAAGCGGCCGACCAGATAGTTCAACCGGCCCAGTCGTCCCTCGCGCAGGACCTGGCGGAAGGTGAGCATCGGGACGGTGTACCGGTAGTTCTGGACGACCTGCATCTTGACTCCGGCCCGCTTGACCGCTCGGTAGATGTCCAGGCAGGCCTCCCAGGTGTCGGCGATGGGCTTCTCGCTCAGGATATGCCGCCGGTGTTCGGCGGCCAGGAGAGCGGCCTGGCGGTGGAAGGCGGGAGGGATGACGATGGTGCAGAAATCGGCCTCGACCTGGGCGAAGGCCGTGGCCATGTCGGTGAAGCGCCGGCTGGACGGGAGTCCCAGGAAATCGCCGGCGCTGTCGAGAGCCGCCGGGTTGATGTCGACCAGGGCCACGATCTCCATGCGGTCGGCGAACGGGGGGAAGAAGCGGCGGATCCAGTTGGCGGCCATGCCGCCGGCGCCGATCATCAGGCAGCGGTGTTTGGGCATCGCGGTCCCTCCGCTCTCGGTCATACGCCCGGCCGGGGTCTCTGACCGGGCCGGGGGCAGTATACCTGATGCCCGCCGGTCAGGCCAGTCGTCCGGCGCGCTGTTGCCGGCGGCGCCACCCCCACCTATAATGGGGCCGAACAGACTGGCAGGAGAGGAGCGACGATGGCGGTGCGGGCGCACCTCCGGTGGCTGACCCCGGGGCCGCAGCCCAACGGGCTGCAGGCCGCCCCCGAAGGACTCTGGGTGATCGACCAGGTGGACGATGCGATCTATCTTCTGCGCTACGAGGACGGGGCTGTCCTCCAGCGGATTCCGACCCGAGCCAAGCACAGCAGCGGCATCACCGTCGACGAGGCGGGCCGCATCTGGGTGGCCTCGACCTTCACCTATGAGCTCATCTGCTACGACCGGGAGACCGGCCGCGAGGTCCATGCTCTGCCCACCCCCGAGGATCCGACCGCCGGCGCCCACGGTCTCGAGTGGCGGGCCGGGACGCTCTGGGTCAACGTGCCCCGCACGGCCACGATCTACCAGCTCGACCCGGAGACCGGGCGCATTCTGCACCGGATCCCGGCGCCGGGCCGCCGTCCCCACGGGATGGCCTGGGAGAACGGCCGTCTCTGGTGCGCTGAGACCAACAAGCGGGCTCTTTTCCTGCTGGACCCGGCCGACGGGCGTATCCTCGATGCCCTGGGTGTGCCCGGCCCCGAGCCGCACGGACTGACCATCTGGCAGGGCACCCTCTGGCTCTGCGACGCCACCACCCGGCAGGTGTTCACCCTGGAGCGCGACTGACCGATGGCCCGGTCGCCTCTCCAGCCCGCCGATCTCTTCGGCCTGCGCAGTCTGAGCGACCCCCAGCTGTCGCCGGACGGCCAGGCCGTCGCCGTGGTCCTGACCACTCCCAACCGCGAGGCCGACCGCGATGAGTCGGCCCTCTGGCTGGTCGAGGTGGCCAGCGGCGACCTGCGCCCGTTGACCGCCGGGCCCCGCGACCGCTGGCCGCGCTGGTCGCCTGACGGTCAGGCCCTGGCCTTCGTCGGCGATCAGGGCGAGGGCTCACAGGTCTGGCTCCTGGCCCGTGACAGCACCACGCCCCGCCCGCTCGTTGCCCTCCCCGGTCGGGTGAGCGGGCCGCCGGTCTGGCGACCTGACGGCCGGGCGCTGGCGGTGACCGTCCTGGTCCGGCCGGAGGCGGCTGGCGACCGGCTCCAGCCGAAGGTCGTTCGGCGGCTGCGCACCCAGATGGAGGGGGTGGGCGATCTCCTCGACGCCTTCTGGCAGATTTTCGTCATCGACCTTGAGGATTCCGAACCACAGGTTCGTCCGCTGACGACCGGTCCCTGGCATCACTTCCATCCGGCCTGGTCGCCCGACGGTCGGTGGCTGGCCCTGGTCACCACCCGCCGGCCCGACTGGGACCTGGAGTGGGTCTGGGATCTCTACCTCTGCCGGGCCGACGGCCGCGACTGGCGGCGCCTGACCCCGAGCACCGGCGTCTGTCTGGCCCCGGCCTGGTCGCCGGACGGCGAGTGGCTCGCCTACTTCGCCAACGAATGCCCCTGGACGGCCACCACCCGCGACTACCATCTGTTTCTTCTCCGGGTCGAGGAGGGCGTTCCCCGGAACCTGAGCGCTTCCCTCGACCGGGGCGCCGTCGTGGCGCCGCCTCCGGCGCCCACCAGTCCGCCGGTCTGGTCGGGCGATGGCACCCGCCTGACCTGGCTGGTGCGCGATGGAGGCCGCCTGGCTCTGGTCCAGTGCACCCTGGCCGACGGCCAGGTGCGGCCGCTCGTCCAGGGCGACCCGTATCCGCTCCAGTTCAGCCAGGGCGGACCCGAGGACAGTCTGGCTCTGGTTATGACCGACTGGGAGACGCCCGCCGACCTCTTTCTGGCCCCGGCCACGGGCGCGCCGCTCCGGCGCCTCACCCGGCTCAACGCCCCGATGCTGGCCGGCAAGGCGCTGAGCCGGCCCCGTCGGGTCGTGGTGGCCCGCCCGGAGGGCCTCTCCATCGAGGGCTGGCTCTGGCCGCCCGTCGGCGATCCGCCGTCCCCCTGGCCGCTTCTGGTCCATCAGCACGGTGGTCCCCACGGCGCGGTCGGTCCCGGCTTCGACCTGCGGACCCAGGTTCTGGCCGGAGCGGGCTTTGCCGTCCTGAGCGTCAACTGGCGGGGCAGCGCTGGCTACGGCGCCGCCTTCGCCCAGGCCCTCGAGGGCAACTGGGGCGGCCCCGAGCTGGAGGACACGCTGCTGGTCCTGGATCACCTCATCGCCGAGGGGCTGGTCGATCCCCTCTGTCTGGGCGTCTACGGCAGCAGCTACGGCGGCTATCTCGTCAACCTGCTTCTCGGCCGCACCGACCGCTTCCGGGCGGGAGTGACGATCGCGACCATCAGCGACCTGCGCACCCTGGCCTACCAGACCGACCAGTGGGAGTCCATCGAGGGGGACAACGGCGGTCCACCGTTCGCCCGCCCAGCCTATTACGCCGAGCGCTCGCCGCTGACCTACGTCGAGCGGATGACCGCTCCCCTGCTCATCCTGCACGGCGAGGCCGATCTGACCTGTCCCATCGGCGAGGCGGTGCAGCTCTTCACCGCCCTGCGTCGGCTCCGCCGACCGGTCGAGCTGGTCCGCTACCCGGAGGCCGGGCACGCGCTGGGAGCCGGCCGGCCCGGGTACCGGCTGGACGTTCTCCAGCGGCTGCTGGCCTGGTTCCGGCAGCACCTGCCGGTGGCGGTGACTCCAACTCCCTAGCGGTGAGGGCGACCCCCGCCCGCCCGACCGCGATCGGTTGCCTCCGCGGTGGTCAGGCCGGCCAGACGCTCCGCAGACCGCCCGGCCGGTCCGTGTCCCGGGACGGTGGCGCCGTCTAGCAGGCGGGGTTCAGGATCTGCGCCCGATCTGGCTGCTGGCTGACCAGGAAAAGGCGGTGGGTGAGAGGGTCGAGGGCGAGCGCCACCGGGCGGCCGGTGATGGGGAGGGTGCAGCGGATCTGGCCGCTCCTGGTCTCGAGAACCAGGAGACCGGTCTCCCGGTCGGCCACGAAGAGGCGTCCGGCGTCCTCATCCACCGCCAGGGCGACGGGGGATGGTCCGACGGGCACGCTCCAGCGCACCTGGCCCAGAGCGTCGAGGGCCGTCAGCCGGCCCGTGGGAGAGGCGGCGCTGCTGACCAGGACCTGGCCGGTGGATCGGTCCAGCGCCAGGGCGGTCGGATTGGGCAGGGTGATGGTCCGCACCACCCTCCCCTGGCGGGCGTCGATCAGGTGGATGGCGCCGTCGGGCGGGCCGCCGCCGGTCATCCGGGGCGGGTAGCTCAGGGCGATGAGATGGCCGGTCGTCATCTCCAGGGCCAGCCGGGCCACCGTGCCGGGCTCCGGGCCGAGGGGAATGGTCCGGATCACCCGCATCGCGGTGAGGTCCACAACGCTGATGGTGTTGCTGACGAAGTTGGCCACAAACGCCTCGTCCCGATCCGGGGCGACGGCGATGTCGGCCGGATATTTTCCGAGCCGGGCCTCCCCCAGGACGGTTCCCTGCTGGGCGTCGAGGAAGGCCAGGCTCCCTTCCTGGTCGGAGGGGAGGCCGTGGTGGGCGACCAGCAGGCGCTGGTGGCGCCGGTCGAGGGCCAGGACCAGGGGACCCTGGCCGAGGGCGGGGGTGGTCTTCAGGAGGCGCCCGGTGCGGCTCTCGAGGAGGCTGACGGTGCCCAGGCGCAGCGCGCCGTCAGAGGAGCCGGGCGGGAGAGCGGCTCTCGATGCGGCAGTTCCGCTGTTGGCGACGAACAGGCGGCCGTTCGGCTCGTCCACCAGGGCGGCGGTCGGGTTGAGGCCGACCGGGACGGTCTGCAGAACGGCCCCGGTCTCGCTGTCCAGGACGGTCACCGTGCCCGGGCCGCGCGGCTGGTCGGCGGCGTCCAGATCGCCCCGGTTGAGGACGAAGAAGCGTCGGGCCCGGCTGTCGAGGGCCAGGGCGCTGGGATGGGGGCCCACCGCCACGGTGGCGAGGAGCGGGCCAGCCGGACGCTGGGAGATCAGGGTGAGGACCACGGCTCCCAGACCCAGGGCGGTCAGCAGGCTGACCGCGAGGCGCCACCGGCTTACCGAGGCCAGGCGAACCATCTGAAGAGCTCACCGATCAGGGCGTTGATTCCACCGGTCGAGCAGCCAGCCAGCGACGGCGGGGAGCGCCGCCAGGGCCAGCGGCGAGCCGGAGAGCCGCAGGGCCGACGCACCGGGAAAGATGAGGGCTGTTTGCGGGTCCCCCTGAAACAACTGGCCTCGGGCATAGGCCCGAGCGGAGGTCCAGTGGTCCCAGACCCACGGCGCCATGGCTATCTCGCTCCCGACCGCTCCGACCGATCAGGTGCATCAGACCCCGGAATCTCCAGAAATAACGCCCGAGCCCCGTCGAGGCGGACGGCGGCGACTCCGCATAAAGGGCGAGAGCGATCGGTCACGCGTCGGGCCAGCTCCAGAGGGCCTCGCCGCATGACTGTCAGGATCATACCGGCTGGGCGCTCTGGCGTCAATCTACGGGGCCAGGGTGGTGGCCAGCTCGCCCAGATGGCTGGCGGTGAGGTCCGGCTCCGGCCCCAGCGGGTCAGGGGGCAGCCCGGTCCGGTTGAGGTAGCAGGTCCGGAGCCCGGCCTGGGCGGCCCCGACCACGTCCCACCCGTTGGCGCTGACAAACAGCACCCGGTCCCGCCGGAAGCCGGCCTGCGTCTCCACCAGGGCGTAGACGGCCGGCGCCGGCTTGTAGATGCGGACGGCCTCGGCGCTCAGAATCTCGCGGAAGAACCCCCGCAGCCCGTGCCGCTCCAGCACCGGGGCGATCATCCCCGGCGTCCCGTTGGACAGGATGAAGAGCGGCCGGGTCTGGAGCCGCTCCAGAGCGCTCCGCACCTCGGCGAAGGGCTCCAGATCCAGCCAGGCCTGGAGCAGCTCTGTTCGCTGGGCGGCGTCCAGGTCCAGCTGCAGCTCCCGGGCGACCTGACGGAGGGCCAGCTCGGTCAGCGTCCAGAAGTCCTGGTAGCGCCCCATCAGACTGACCAGGAGAGCATACTGTATCTGCCGGGCCCGCCAGCGGCTGGCCAGTTCGGCCGTGGCCAGGGCGGCGCAGCGCTCGACCACTCGGTCGAGCCGGACCAGCGTGCCGTAGAAATCGAAGGCCAGGGCGTCGAGGTCGGCGACTTCGATGGCCGGAGCCATAGGCTCTCCCTCGCCGGTGTTTTCCACTGCCGTCTGGCCGCCGTGCAGGTTCCGGACCACTCCGACAGCACGGCGACACCCTCCCGGCTCATTGTACCACGCCCGCCGGCCACAACCTCTCCCGGTCGCAGGCTCGACGGGGCCGCCGGTCACAACCGGCGCGCCCGGGGATGCATCTGTCTTCAAAAATATTGACACCGGCTTCAATTTCAGATAAAGTCCTCTTAAGACTTTTGCGTTGGAGGGCCAATGTTCACCGCGCCCGGCACGTGTCCGGTCTGTGGGGGTGAACTGGTGGTGACCCGGCTGCACTGCCCCGGCTGTCAGACGGTGCTGGAGGGGCAGTTTGCGCTGGGGCGGTTCGCCCGTCTCTCGCCCGAGCAGCTGCAGTTCCTGGAGACCTTTCTGCGCTGCCGTGGGGTCCTGCGCGACGTCGAGGCGGCCCTGGGTCTCTCCTACCCGACGGTCCGCAGCCGGCTGGACGACCTCTTGCGGGCCCTCGGGCTGGACGGCGACGACCGCCCGCGCGAGGCCCAGCGCCGGGCGGTGCTGGAGGCCCTGCGGGCGGGCCAGATCGACCCCGACGAGGCCGCCCGCCGGCTGCGGGACCTGAGTCGCTAGGGAGGGGGCCATGCGCCATACCGGTGTGAGTCTGGAGGAGACGTTCACCACCGGCCCGGCGGCGCGGGTCACGGTCACGACCGGTCCCGGCGTGGTGACGGTGACCGGCTGGGAGGCCCCGCTGGTCAAGGTCATCGCCCTTAAACGGCGCCCCAACGGCTGGTGGGGCGGCCGGATCTTCGACCAGACGGCTGTCCGTCTCGACCACGATCGGCGGACCGTGACGGTCGTTACCGAGGACGGCTCCGGCCGGCCGGCCCGCCCGCTCCTTGGCCCGGCCCTGGCCCCGGTCGAGTACACCCTCTTCGTCCCGCGCCGCAGCCACCTGCAGGTCCGGACCACCAGCGCCCGGCTGGCCCTGGAGGACCTGACCGGCGATCTGCAGGCCGAGACGGTCAGCGGCCCGGTCTGGCTGAGCCGACTGAGCGGGGCGCTCAATCTGCGGACGGTGAGCGGGACGGTCAGCGGCGCCCACCTGACCGGCGACCTGGCGGTCTGGACGGTCAGCGGCAGCGTTGACCTGCAGCCGGTTCATCCCCGCCTGCTCGATCTGAAGACCATCAGCGGCCGGCTGGCGGTGGCTCTGGCGCCCGATCCAGGGGCCCAGGTCCGCCTCTGGAGCGTTACCGGACCCGTCCGGCTGGCGCTGCCGGCCGTGGGGCCACTCCAGGTCGAGGGCTGGGGCGCCCTGCGGCCGGCCGTCGCCCTGGCCGGGGCCCGGCTGACGACGACCCAGGTCGGCTGGCGTCTCCAGCGCGGCGGCAACGGTCCTCGCTGCCAGGTCATCAGCCTGCTCGGTCCGGTGGTCCTGACCGCCGATCCCACGCTCCGGCCGGCCCATCCGGAGCCGGTGGCTCTGGCGGCGCCGGACCGGCTGGCGATCCTGCAGGCGGTGGCCCGGGGCGAACTCTCAGTCGATGAGGCGCTGGCCCGTCTGATGGGCCAGGAGGAGGGACGATGAACGCGGTGCGCTTTCCGGCGGCGGCGGTGGTCGCCGTCGAGCGGTGCCAGGGCGATCTGGAGGTTCGGGCCGGGGAGGCCGAGGTGGTGGTCCAGGAGGCCGGGCCAGAGGCGGTCCACGGTGAGGTCCAGGAGGGGCGGCTGCTTCTGCGCCTGGCGGCTGACGCCCGGCTGCTGGTCCCGGCGGCCGTCCGCCTGGAGGTCGGTGAGGTCCAGGGCGACCTGGAGATCAGCGGCCTGGCGGGAGCGCTGCGGCTCGAGCGGGTGGCCGGTGATGCGACCATCGAGCGCTGTCAGGGGCCGGTGGCGGTCGCTCAGGTCGCCGGCGACCTCGACCTCGAGGCGGTGCGGGCGGAGGTCACGGTCGAGCAGGTGGCCGGCGATCTGACCGGCCGGCGGCTGGGAGCGGTCCGCTTCGCCCAGGTGGCAGGCGATCTGGTGCTGGCCGAGGTCAACGGGCCGGTCGTGGGCGAGGCGGTGGCCGGCGACGCGGCCATTGAGCGGGTGCAGGGGACGGTCAGCCTCGGACGGGTGGGCGGCGATCTGACCGTCGAGCGAGCCGAGGGGCTGACGGTGGAGGCGGTGGGCGGTGATGGGCAGGTGGCCACCATCGCCGGCCCGGTCCAGCTGGGCCGCCTCGGCGGCGATCTGCAGGCCACCGATCTGACCGGCGGCCTCCGGGCGCCGGCGGTGGGCGGGCACGCCCGCGTCGAGACCGGTCTGGCGCCAGGGGCGGAGTACGTGGTGACGGCCGAAGAGGACCTCACCTTCGTGGTGACCGAGCCCCGGGCGGGGGTGTTCGAACTCCACGCTCCGGCCGGGAGTATCCGCTGGGGGCTGGCTCTCGAAGAGGTCGTCGAGGAGCCGGGCGGCCTGCGCGGGCGCCTGGGGACCGATGGGGCGCGGGTGGTCCTGACCAGCCGGCGCGGCCAGGTCCGCCTGCGGGCCCGGGGAGCTGGGGACGCGGAGCGGACGTCTGGCGGGCGCGACGTCTGGGCCGAGGTCGGGGTGCGGGTGGACCTGGGAGAGCGCTTCGCGCGGCTGAGCGAGGAGATCGCCACGGCCACCCGCCGCGCGGTCGAGAGCGCCTTCCCCGGCGGCTGGTACAGCGAGGAGGCGGCCCGCCGGGCCGAGGAGCAGGTGCGCCGGGCGACCGAGCGGGTTCAGCGCATGCTGGAGCGGCTGGCCGAGCGCTTCGAACGGCGGTCGGGCTGGCGGGCTGGGGCGGCCACCGGGGCCGCCGGCCTCGCCGGCCCCGAGCCCCGGGCCGCTGGACCGGAGGGCGGTCGCGGCCGGTCCGACGAGGTCCGGCTGATCCTGGAACTGCTGCGCGACGGCAGGCTCACCCCGGAGCAGGCCCTCCGGCTGCTCGACGCCCTGGAGGGACGGTAGGTCCGCTCCCTGGCGGAGCGCCCATCGCACCGGCGATCAGGGCCGGCGCAACCGGCTCTGGACCTCGGGGTTGACCGGGTGAAGGGGCGGCTCGCCCCGCAGCACCGCCGCCACATTGCGGGCGACGGTCCGCTGGAGCGTCTCCAGCGACCGGCTGGAGTACCAGGCGGCGTGAGGGGTGATGATAACGTTGGGCAGCCGGAGGAGCGGGTTATCGGGGGCTGGTGGCTCGCGCTCCAGGACGTCGAGGGCCGCTCCGGCCAGCCGACCGCTCTTTAGAGCGGCGATCAGCGCCGCCTCGTCCACCAGCGCCCCTCGCGCGGTGTTGATGAGGAAGGCCGTCGGCTTCATCAGCGCCAGGCGCTCGGCGTTGAGGAGATGGCGGGTCTCCGGCGTCAGCGGGCAGTGCAGCGAGACGTAGTCGGACTCCCGAAGCAGGCGTTCGAGGTCGGCCCGCTCGGCGCCGTAGGCGGCGGCCAGTTCGGGGGTGGTGCGCGGCGAGTAGGCCAGAACGCGCAGGCCGAAGACCCGGGCCTTCTGGGCCACCGCCCGGCCGATGCTGCCGAAGCCGATGAGCCCCAGCGTCTGCTCGCTCAGCCGCGGGGTCGGCCCGGCCACCCGCACCGTCTCCCACTCGCCGGCCCGCACCGTGCGCTCCAGGAGACAGAGCCGGCGGGCGCAGGCCAGCAGCAGGGCCAGGGTGTGGTCCGAGGCCTCGGGGACACAGAAGCCGGGCACGTTGGCCACCCAGACCCCGAGAGCGGTGGCCGCCCGGACGTCGATATTGTCCACCCCGATCCCGTAGCGCGAGACCACCCGCAGGCGCGGCAGCCCTTCGAGGACCCGCCGGGTGATCGGGGCGTACTGGACGATGAGGGCGTCGGCGTCCCCGGCGCAGGTCAGGACATCGTCCTCGGTCTGGCACTGGTAGAGGTCGACGCGGGCGCCGATGGCCGCCAGCTCGGCCCGCTCGATCTCGACTGAGGGAAAGTTGCAGTCGGTGATGACCACCCGCATGGCTACTGGTAGTTCACCAGGGCGCCGCCGTCGACGATGAGGATCGCCCCGGTCATGTAGGCGGCGTCGTCGGAGGCCAGGAAGGCCACCGGCCCGGCGATGTCCTCGGGCCGTCCCAGCCGGCCCAGCGGCGTCCGGCGGATCATGTACGCGCGCTTCTCCGGGTTGCTCAGGTCCTCGCGGTTGATGTCGGTCTCGATGGTTCCCGGCGCCACCATGTTGCAGGTGATGCCGTACTTCCCCAGGGCGATGGCCATGGACTTCATCAAAAGATTGATCCCGGCCTTGGTCGGGCAGTAGTGGGCCTGCTGACTCCCGCCGACAATCGAGGAGACCGAACTGATAGCGATGATCCGCCCCGGAATCCCCTTCTCGACCATCACCCGGGCCACCGCCTGCGAGCAGAGGAAAACCCCTTTGAGGTTCACCGCCTGGACCCGGTCCCAGACCTCTTCGGTGATAGCGAAGAAGTCGCGGAAGGGGCAGATGCCGGCGTTGTTGACCAGGATGTCGATCCGGTCCCAGCGGTCGACCACGGCCTGGACCATGCGGTCCACCTGGTCTTTCTGGGAGACGTCGGCCTCGAAGGCAAAGGCCTCGCCGCCGGCCTGCTCGATGGCCGCCACGACCTGCTGGGCGGCCTCGGGCTGGCCGGCCGCCGCGTCGGCCGGACCGTAGTAGTTGACACAGACCTTCGCCCCCTCCTGGGCCAGCCGCAGGGCGATGGCCCGGCCGATCCCCCGACTGGCACCGGTGACGATGGCGACCTTCCCCTGGAGACGCATGGCTCTCCCCCGCTTCTCACCAACCCGCTCGCGGTGGGCTGCGAGACCGTCCCACCGTCCGCAGTATAGCAGAGAGGCCCGGCCTGTCAACCGGCTCCGTCGGCTTGACACCGGCCCGCCCGGCCGTATCATGGCCTCGGAGACCAACGCCCAGGGAGCCTCGGATGAAACTCGGCTTCTTCCCTACCGGCCGCCTGCGCGACCTGGACCTCGCCGCTTTCATCCACTGGGGCGCCGAGGCCGGCTTCCAGGCCTTCGACGTCCCGCCCGACCGCGAGGGGGTGGCGGCCCTCGCCCGCCAG
The DNA here is from genome assembly GCA_034433795.1 of Chloroflexota bacterium. Classification (GTDB taxonomy): domain Bacteria; phylum Chloroflexota; class UBA6077; order FW602-bin22; family DAOUAE01; genus DAOUAE01. The sequence goes on along the minus strand of DAOUAE010000046.1, from coordinate 18,676 downwards.
CACGGCCTGACCGTCGTGGCCACCTACGGCATGTTCGGCCAGCCGCTCACCCGCAACGACGCCGACCGCGAGCGGGAGATGGCTCTCATTCGCCAGGCCATCGACCGGGCGGCCCGCGAGGGGGTGCGCTGCCTCAGCGTCGGCCACCGCAAGGACCCCACGCTTTCGACCAGGGACAACCTGCTCCTCTTCAAACAGGTCTACGGCGACCTGGCCCGCTACGCCGAGCAGCGCGGGGTGCGCCTGGTCTTCGAGAACTGGCCCAATCAGGGGCGCAATCTGGCCATCACCCCCGAAGCCTGGGACCATATGTTCAACGCCGTGCCCTCGCCAGCCCTCGGCCTGGTCATGGACCCCTCGCACCTGGTCTGGCAGGGGATCGACTACCTGCAGGCGGTCCACGACTTCGGCGAGCGCATCTACCACGCCCACGCCAAAGACACCGAGATCCTGGCCGACGGCCGGTACCGCTACGGCATCTACGGCCGGCAGCTCGACGATGAGGGCCTCTGGTGGCGCTACCGCCTGCCCGGCTTCGGCCTGGTCAACTGGCCGGCCTTTATCGACGCCCTCTACCAGGTCGGTTTCGACGGCGTCATCGCCGTCGAGCACGAGGACCCCGTCTGGGGCTGGCAGACCGACCCGGAGCGGGCCAAGCGGGGATTGCTGCTGGCCCGGCAGGTCCTGGCCCCGCTCCTGGTCTAATCGGTCCCCGGTCCGGCCTGGCGGGAGACCGGCGCCCGCCGGACGTGGGCGTGCAGCCCGGCCGTGGTGTAGAAGGGGTCGCTCGGGGTCAGCGGGAACTGGACCCGCTGGCCGGTCGTGGCCGCTTTGTAGAGGGCGGTGACGAACTCGACGCTCCGCCGGCCCTCGGGCCCGTCGACGAGCGGCCGGCCGCCGGTCTCGAGGGCCCGCAGGACATCGCCCACCTGGGCCCCGTGGCCCTGACCCGGTGGCAGCGGAACGGCCTCGGCTGCCGCCGCCAGGTCGGCCAGCCGCGCCGGATCGGGCTGGGGGAAACCGCGCTCGTCCGGTCGACAGGCGCTCAGAGTCCAGGGAATGGAGACCGCCGCCCGCTGGCCGACGATCTCCAGGATCGAGCGGTTCTGGTGGGCGTTGACCGTGCTCGTCACCTGGCCCAGGGCGCCGTTGGCGAAGCGGACCAGGGCCATGGCCAGGTCCTCGACCTCAATGGCGTGGGCCTGGGTGTCCATCTCGGCCACCAGGCTGGCTGGCTCGCCCATGATCCAGAGGAAGGCGTCGATATCGTGGATGGCATGGTTGAGGGTCGCCCCGCCGCACTCCTGCTCCCAGGTGCCGCGCCACCAGAGGTCGTAGTAGTTCGGTCCCCGGTACCAGAGGGTGGCGCAGAGCCCGAAGAGAAGCCGGCCGAGATGGCCGCCGGCGGCCAGGTGCTTCGCCCGCCAGATGTCGGGACGGAAGCGGTTCTGGAAAACCACCGAGAGGAGGCGGCCCGACGCCGTGGCCGCCGCGATCATCGCGTCACACTCCTCCAGCGAGGCGGCCATCGGCTTCTCGCAGAGAACATGCTTGCCGGCCTGGAGAGCGGCGATGCTGATGCGCGCGTGGGCGAAGGGCGGGGTGCAGACCGAGACCAGGTGGATATCCGGCCGCTCCAGGAGCGCGCGGTAGTCGCCGTACCAGGCTTCGGCCCCGGCCAGCCGGGCCAGTTCCGCGGCCCTCTCGGGGACAATGTCGGCGGTGGCGACGATGCGGCAGCGGTCGGGCCAGGCCTGGTAGGCGCGGAGATGGGCCCGGGCGATGCTGCCGCTGCCGATGATGCCGACGCCGATCGGTCCGGTCGCCATGGTCACCTCCCGGAAAGGGCGTCGCCGTAGGCGTAGGCTCGCCAGCGGGCCGGCAGGTCGGCCGTCTCCGCCGGACCCTGGTGGATGACGATCCGGTAGCGCCGGACCAGCGGCCGGTAGGGCGTCAGCCAGAGGTCGCCGTCGAAGTAGTTGGAGTGCGGACCGAAGGGACCGTAGTCGCGGGTGAACCAGGGACTGGGGAAGGCCGGGTTGGCCGGATGGTCGAAGATGGCCAGCCCGGCCCAGCGGTCGCCCAGCGCCGGACCGGCGTAATCGCACCACTCGGCCCGCCGACCGAAGGTGAAGCGCTCGCCCCGCCCCCCTCGACTGCTGGTCAGCACGCCCCCGTGCCGTCCGTCGATGGCCTCGGCCACCCGGATAAGCGGCAGCGCCGCCTCGTTGGTCGAGCGCAGGCAGACCTCGCTGGCGGTCGCCCAGAGCGTCAACCGGAAGTCGAGCCAGAGGTCGCCGTTGGGGTAGAGGCCGCAGCGCAGGTCCCAGTAGTCGGCGAGGGGAGCGTAGCCATCGGGCGCCTCCCAGCGGTGGTGGGCGCCGAAGCCCACCACCGGGCCGCTGGCGACAACCTCGCTGTAGTCCAGGTGGACGATGCGTCCGTCTTCCGGGCGCTCCAGGTAAAAGCCGTCGCAGCGGTGGCCGGAGTCCACCCGGTGGTGGCCGACCCAGAGGCCGTGGTGGTGGGGATGGTCGGCCGGGGCGTCGGCGGTGAGCGGCGGTCCACCGGGCAGCCGAAGAGGATGCAGGTAGGGACGGCGGGGGCCGATGGTGTACCGGACCACCTCGCCGCCGGCGGTCGCGATGATGGCCGCCTCGGGGGTGAGAAGCAGCGCGAGCACGGGCTTCCTCCTGCCGGCTGAGTGCGCCGGCCATTGTAGCCGGGAGACGGGCGATTGGGAAGTCGTCGCCGGCGGCCACCTCAGGCCGGCGTGGGGCTCGTCAGCAGGTCGGCGAACAGCCGCAGATAGTCGCCCAGGTAGCGGGTGATGAGGAAGTGGCGGCGGACGTGTTCCCGGCCGCGCTGGCCCATCCGGTCGGCCTCCTCGGGATGGCGCAGGAGGTCGAACGTCCGCCAGGCGCACTCGAGAAGACCACTGACCAGGTAGCCGGTCTGGCCGTCGATGATCTGCAGGGGGATCCCGCCGACCCGCCCGCCGACGACCGGCCGGCCTTTCCAGAGAGCCTCGCTCACCGTCAGGCCGAAGCCCTCGCGGAGCGACTTCTGCAGGACCACCCGGGCAGCCCGCTGGAAGGCGTTGACCTCCCGCGGGCCGACGCCGTGCAGGTTGGTGAGCAGGAAGATGTCGGGGTCGTCGCCGGCGTGGCGGGCGGTCTTCTCGTACCAGGTGAAGCCCTCCGGGTCGTCGGCCGCCATCGCCCCGACCAGGGCCAGCTGCAGCCCGCTCACCTCGCGCCGGACCATCCGGTAGACATCGATCACCCCCAATGGGTCCTTCCAGGGATCGAAGCGTGAGACCTGGACCAGGAGCGGCCGGCCGGGATCGAGGCCGAAGCGCTGCAGCACGTCTATGACCTCGGGCGTCTCCAGGTCGATGTTCTTGGGGCTCAGGGGATCGATGGCCGGTGGGGCGATGACCACGCGGCGGATCGGCAGATCGGGTTTGACGTAGGCGCTCATGGTAAAGATCGCCGCGTCGTAGGCTCCCAGGTAGGGCCGGAGGAAGGCCCAGGCTGCCGGGGTGGCGGCGGTGAGATCGATATGGCAGCGCCAGACCCAACTGGCAGCCATCTCCCGCCGGCCCTGTTCCTGGAGGAAAAAGGGCAGACCGGCCGGCTGCGGATCGTGGACCACCACGACGTCGTAGCGCTCGTCAAAGAGCCGGGCGAAGCGAGCGTTGGCCTCCCGCCAGATGGCCTGCATCGCCGCCGTGATCGTGAGGGGCGCGCCCTGGAGCGCATTGTGCAGGGCCTTGGTGACGGTGAAGAACGCGTCATCGCCCGGCACCACCTGCCACTCGGCCGCCAGCCCCAGGTCCTGCAGCAGCGGGACCAGCGTGGACAGCAGTTCGGCCACGCCGCCACCGTAGGCGGTGGCGTTGACGTGCAGGATCCGCCGGCCCTGCAGCGGCCGGGCCAGGGCGCGTAGCTCGGCGATGGCCGCCTCGCCGGCGTAGGGCCGGTAGTCGTCGAGCCGGCGGGGTGTGGTCGCAACGCGGTTGAACATCGACGCCTCCCTGGTGGGCGGTGGCGCAAGCCGTGTTCCAGCCGGACGGCCGGCCCGCGCGCTACAATCAAAGAGAGTCTACCACCGTGGGAGAGACCGATGCGGATCGCCCAGATCGCCCCTCTCTGGGAGCGGGTGCCTCCGGCCCGCTACGGCGGGACCGAGCGGGTGATCTATCACCTGACCGAGGGACTGGTCGCCCGGGGGCATGAGGTCACCCTCTTCGCCACCGCCGACGCCCGCACCTCGGCCCGCCTGGTCGGCACGGTCGAGCGCCCGCTGCGGGAGCTCGGCATCCCCTGGGACAACCATCTCTACCCTCTCTACCACCTGGCCACCGCCTTCGAACAGGCCGACGCGTTTGACATTCTGCACGCCCATCTCAACACCCGGACCGACTACGTGCTCCTGGTCCTGGCCGGCTTTGTGCGCACGCCCACCGTCATCACCCTGCACTGCCGGCTGCCGGTGACGCCGGATCTCCTCGACCGGCGTCGGCTGCTGGAGAAGTACCGTCACCGCTACTATGTTTCGATCTCCCAGTCCCAGCGGACGCTGCCCGACCTCAACTACGTCGCCACCGTGTACAACGGCATCGACACCGCCCGCTACGCCTTCTCCGCCCAGCCCGCCGACTACGTCGCCTGGGTCGGGCGCATCTGCGACGAGAAGGGCACCCGGGAGGCCATCCTGGCAGCCCGACAGGCGGGAGTTCGCCTCATCCTGGCCGGGAAGATCGATGAGCATAACCCCGCCTATCTGGCCTACTACCGCGAGGCGGTCGCGCCGCTCATCGACGGGCACCAGATCGTCTACGCCGGCGAACTGGACGAGGCAGAGGTCATCCGTCTCTATCAGGGCGCCCGGGCGGTCCTCAACCCGATCAAGTGGCCCGAGCCCTTCGGGCTGGTGATGGCCGAGGCGATGAGCTGCGGCACCCCGGTCATCGCCTTCCCCAACGGCGCGGCTCCCGAACTCGTCCGCGATGGGGAGACCGGCTTTCTGGTCCGGAGCGTCGAGGAGATGGCCACGGCCATCGGCCGGCTCCACGAGATCGATCGGCGGCGCTGCCGCGCCCATGTCGAGGCCCACTTCTCGGTCGAACGGATGGTCGACGGCTATGAAGCGATTTACCGACGCCTCTGCGCCCTCCACCGTCCCGGCTGACCGGCTGCCGCCGCCCTACGCCACCGGTCCGCTGGCCCGGCGGCTGGCGGCCCGGACCGACGGCGGGGCGATTCTCTTCAGCGACGTGGACAACACCCTGGTCTGCCGCGACGACCCCTCCTCGCAGGCCGACCTGGAGCGGCTGCGGTGGGCTCTCGACGCCCATCAGTACGTTCTGGCCTTCGTCACCGGCAACGATCTGCCGACGCTGGCCCGCCGTCCGGAACTGCCCCCGCCCGACCTGGTGCTGGCCGCCGTTGGCACCGAGATCTGGGTCCGGCAGAATGGGGCCTACCTCCTCGACGAAGCCTACCAGGCCCTGCTGGCCAGTCACTGGGACCGGACGGCGGTGGTGGCGGCCCTGCAGCGCGCGGTGGCCACCGCCCGGGGGCTGCTGGAGTTTCAGCCGCGCGACCGTCCCGACCGGCCACGGCCCGACCAGCCGCCCCAGCCCTTCAAGGTCAGCCTCTGGGTCTATACCGAGGACCCGGTGGTCCTGCAGGCGGTCGAGGAGCAGCTGCGGGCAGCGCTCCCGCCCTGCGCCCTCGTCTTCTCCTACGATACCAACGACCCGGGACGCTACTGCCTCGATGTTCTCCCCGAGGCCACCGTCTCCGGGGATGGCGGCACCTACCGCGGGAGCGGGAAGGCGCTGGCCGTCCGCTACGTCCTGAGCCGGCTCCGCCCCGGGCAGGCGTTCGTGGCCGGCGACTCTGGCAACGACCTCGGTATGCTCCTCGATGGCGCCTGCCCGGCCATCCTGGTCGGCAACGCCACCCCCGAGGCGCGACGGGCGGTCGAGGGACTGCGACCCGAACGCCGGGTGGGCCCGGTTCTCTTTCTGCCCGGCGGTCACCGTTTGTATGTCGCTCCACCGACCGAGCGAGCGGCCCGAGCGGTGCTGGCGGCCCTGGCCTCGCCGGTCTTCAACCCGGCGGAGGCGGCGGGTTTCCGGGCGTTTCTGCCCTGACCGGCGGGCGCGGCCTGGTCCCCCTGCGGGACCGGTTCAGTCCAGCCGGTCGCCGATGACCAGGACGCTCTCGGTGGGCAGGTAGCGGCTCAGGCTGCGGAAGACGCGCTCGCCCCCCGGCCAGAGAACCAGACGGGTCAGCCGCACGGTCATCCCGTCGGCCCGTCGGGCGACCAGGAAGGCGGTGGCCGCCGGGGCCAGAGGGTCGCGCCAGCGCCGCACCCGTGCGGGCGCCGGTGCCCCGGGTTCGACCTGGTACTCGGTCACCTGGACCTGCCATCCGGGACGCTGACCATAGAGGGCGACCGTCACCCGGTCGTGGTGGGTGGTCGCCCGGATGAGCACCGGCTGGTCGGTCGAGTTACGGAAGCGGAAATCGGGGCCCGGCTCGTCGACCGTGGCGTCGAGGCCCAGCAGGCCGGTCGGCTCGTGGCGGTAGCGGTCGATCCAGTAGAGGTGACCGACCCGCTCGACGATCTCCAGTCCGCTGAAGAAAACGGCCTGGTAGAGGGTGGTGACCACCTGGCTGAGACCCCCGCCGGGCGAGTGGACGGTCTGGGCGCCGGTGGGGGCGCGGGCGACCCCGTAGCCCAGAACATAACCACGGTCCGGCTCGCCCCAGCCGACGGCGGCCTTGAACGAGAAGACGCCTCCCGGCGGCACCACCTGTCCGTCGAGAAGCCGGGCCGCCAGTTCGAGGTTGTGCCGACGGGCGCTGTAGGAGCCGGCGTAGGAGGTCGTGGCCGCGGCCAGAAGGCCGGGCTCCTCGGCCCGGGCGACCGCCGGCCGGCCCAGGCTCAGCCAGAGGGCCAGCCCCAGCGCGAGCAGCCGGGAAGAGGAGACCATCGGCGTCACCCCGAAGACATGACCGGCGCGTACTATAGAGAGCGCCGGCCGGCTCGTCAACCGGCGCCGGCCGCCGGCGGGCCGGGCACTCCAGAGCGCAGCGCCGCCAGGTCGGCCAGCTGGGCCGCCAGCCAGTGGAGGGCGTCGGTCGCCAGGATCGCGGCCCGCAGCCGGGCCGCCCGGTCGCGCCGCTCGCCCGGGCTCATCTCCAGCGCCTGCTCCAGGGCCGCTGTCGTCCCCTCGACGTCCACCGCCGCCACGGTCAGCGCGCCGGCCCGCAGTTGCTGACAGGCCCCGGCCGTCTCCGACAGGATCAGCACCCCGTCGCGCTCGTTCACCACCGGTCCCTCTTTGGCCACCAGGTTCATGCCGTCGACCAGCGGGTTGACCAGCAGGACATCGTAGAGGCGCAGGGCGGCCAGCGCCCATTCGTAGTTGTGCTGGACGAAGAGGTGGATCGGTTGCCAGGCCGCTGTCCCCCAGCGCCGGTTGATCTGGCTGACCAGCGTCCGGACGGTCCGTCCGTAGCGGCGGTATTCGGGGACCGCCGTTCGCGAGGGGACCAGGCAGGCCAGGAAGACGACCCGACCGTGCAGGTCTGGACGGCGTTCCAGGAGGGCCTGGTAGGCCAGGAAGCCCCGATGAAGGTTCTTGACCGGATCGAGGCGGTCCACCCGGACGATGGTCCGCTCGGCCTGCCGGGCGCGCAGAGCCGTGAGAGAGCGCTGGCTGGAAGGACTGTGGGCCTGGGCCACCAGGGTGGAGGGATCGACCGATACCGGGTAGACGCGGACGCGTGTCCGGCGCCCCTGGTAGATGAGGGCCTGATCCTGATCGTCCGCCCGGACCGCCGGCAGGGTCTGAAGGCAGGTGTGCAGGAAGTTCTGGGCATCGGCCGGCGTCTGCAGGCCGACGATGTCGCAGGCCAGGAGCCCGGTCAGGATGGCGGTGCGGACCGGGGCTGGCAGCCACTGCCAGGCCCGGGGCTCGGGCCAGGGCACGTGGACGAAGTGCAGAAGCCGCGCCCCGGGGCAACGCCGGCGGACCTCCGCCCCGACCAGGTACAGATGGTAGTCCTGGAGGAGCACGACCGGCCGGGGCTGGCCGGCGGCCAGTCGGACGATGGTCTCGGCGAACAGCCGGTTGACCGGGCAGTAGCCGTGTTCCCAGGCCCAGCGGAGCGGCTGGGTGGCCAGCCCCGGCCCCCACTCCAGCAGATAGTGGTGGTGGAACCAGAGGAGCCGGTTGCAGATGGTGATATAATGGGGCGCGTACAGCTCCGGCGGGCAGGGCACCAGCGCCAGGCGGTGGCCGTCCGGCCAGCCGGGGATCGGGCTGGCGGTGGACTGCGCGGCCAGCAGATGGTCGGTCGGGGTCTGGGGGGCTGCCACCCAGTGGACGCGCTCCAGATAGCGCAGCGCGCTCAGGGCGGTCACCAGCCCCCCGCTCCCCCGGCGGGCCTGGAGCCGGCCGTCCGGCCCGCGCCAGAACTCGACTGGCCCCCGATTGCTGGCGACGATGAGGGGCTGGCCGCCTAGGAGCGGCTGCGCCAGCGCCGGCACTGCTGCGCTACCGACGGGGCCTGCCCCTGTTTGCATGGCCGTCTGCCTCACGCCGCCATCGTTGCAAATCATGTGCCTGGCAGACAGGGAACCTGTTGTGGTTCGGCGGGTGCGGGTGGTGTGGTTGACACCCCACCGGGGTCCTGTTACACTGGCGCCGGTGGTGACCAGTTCTGCCACGATCCGGGGCGAACGTCCGCGGGAGAGAGATAGAACGCGATGAACGCTGATCTGCACAACTACATGACCGTTGGCATCGTCCATTTTATGGCCTTCCCCGAGACGATGCGGGGTGAAGGACCGATCGTTGAGACTCTGGCCCGTATCGCCGAGGACCCCTACTTCGGCGCGGTCGAGGTGACCACGATGCGCGATGAGGGCGTCCGGGCGGAGGCGGCCCGTCTGCTCAAGACCAGCAAACTTGTCGTCGGCTACGGCGCTCAGGCGGTGCAGCTGAGCCACAAACTCGACCTCAACAGCCTGGATGAGCGGCGTCGCCAGGAGGCGATCGAGCGGCTCAAGGCCTGCATCGATGAAGCGGCTGAACTCGGGGCCACGCGCCTGGCCGTTCTGAGCGGTCCCGACCCCGGCGATGCCAACCGTCCGGTGGCCATCCAGGCGCTGGTCGATTCGCTGAAGGAGCTCTGCGCCTACGCCGCCCGCAAGGGGGGTATGGGGATCACCCTGGAGACGTTCGACCGCGATATCGATAAGAAGGCGCTCGTCGGCCCCAACGCCCTGGCCGTCGAGATCTCGCGCCAGGTCCGCCGGGAGTACCCCAACTTCGGGCTGATGATCGATCTCAGCCACCTCCCGCTCCAGCGGGAGACCCCCCGTGAGGCGCTGACCATCGCCCGCGACGATCTGGTCCACGCCCATATTGGCAACTGCGTCCTCAAAGACAAGTCGCATCCCCTCTACGGCGATCTGCACCCGCGCTTCGGCATCGAGGGGGGCGAGAACGACGTGCCCGAGGTGACCGAGTTCCTGCGGGTCCTTTTGGAGATCGGCTACATCGGCGAGGGCAAGCGCAACATCGTCGCCTTCGAGGTGCGCCCGCACTTCGGCGAGAGTTCGCTGGCGGTTATCGCCAACGCCAAGCGCACCCTGAACGAGGCCTGGTTCCGCCTCTAGGGCGGCGCCCGGCCGGCCATCTCCCGCCGGTGGGGGATCCCCCACCGGCTTTGTTGTCTCGGGAAGAATGGTGCGCGACGGGGCTCGGAGCCGGCGCTCAGGACGAGGCTTTCTCCTGGGCGTAGGCCCGGTCCAGCAGGTCGACCGGGTGGGCTACCTGGAGCGGGAGACCCTGCCGCCGCAGACCATAGGCGATCTGGATGAGGCAGCCGGGGTTGGCCGCCGCCACGATCTCGGCCCCGGTGGCGGCGATGGCCGCGATCTTCTGCTCCAGCAGCCGGACCGCGACATCGTAGTGAACAACGTTGTAGATGCCGGCGCTGCCGCAGCACTCGTCCGCGCCGCGCATCTCGACGAGTTCCAGTCCCGGAATCGCCTGGAGCAGCTGACGCGGCTGTTCGCGGATCCGCTGACCGTGGGCCAGGTGGCAGGCGTCCTGATAGGTCACCCGACAGCGGAGCGCGGCCCGGGGCGGCTCCAGCGGCAGCTGGGCCAGGAGTTCGGTGACGTCGCGCACCCGCTGGCTGAAGGCCCGGGCGCGCTCGGCCCAGGCCGGGTCGTGAGCCAGGAGGTGGCCGTACTCCTTGAGGGTCGAGCCGCAGCCAGCGGCGTTGATGACATAATAATCGGCGCCGGTCGCCTCGAAGGCAGCGATGTTCTGCCGGGCCAGGGCCCGGGCCACCTCGCGCTCGCCGCTGTGCAGGTGCAGGGCCCCACAGCAGCGCTGGGCCGCCGGCACCACCACCTCGCAGCCGTTGCGGGCCAGGACCCGGGCGGTGGCCCAGTTGGTCTCGTTGAAGAACTGGGCAGCCACACAGCCGGTGATGAGAGCCACCCGCGCCCGGCGCATCCCCTGCGCCGGGATGGTCGGCGGGAGCGGTCGGCGGAAGACCCCGCCCTGCAGAGGCGGCAGCATCGCCTCGAGGTCGGCCAGCCGGCCGGGCAGGAGTCGAAGCAGGCCGCTCCGCCGCAGCAGCCCCTGCAGGCCCGACTTCTGGTAGAGGCGCAGCCCGAAGCCGACCAGCTCCAGCAGCGGGGGCGAGGGAAAGATCGTCCCCAGGATCAGCCGGCGCAGGAGGCGCTCCCGCCACGAGGCCGGGGGAATGACCGCCCGGGCCGCCTCGACGATCTGGCCGTACTGCACGCCCGAGGGGCAGGCGGTCTCACAGGCCCGGCAGTCGAGACAGAGACCGATGTGGGTCCGCAGATGCGGGTCGTCGGGCTGGATGCGGCCGTCGGCCAGGGCCCGGACCTGCCAGATCCGGCCGCGCGGCGAGTCCAGCTCGTTGCCCAGGAGACGGTAGGTCGGGCAGAAGTCGAGGCAGAGGCCACAGTGAACACAGCGCCGCAGGACCATCCGGTCCAGGTCCAGGAGCGGGACGACCTGGCCGGCCGGTCGGGCCGGGGCGTGGGCGGAATGCTGGGCCATCGGGTCCACCTTCTTCAGAGGCCGCCGACAAAGCGGCCGGGATTCAGAATGTTCTCCGGGTCGTAGGCCGCCTTGAGGCGGCGCATCAGAGCGAGGCTCGGGCCGATCGGTCCCCAGACGTCGATCCCCACCTTCCAGGCCGGTGGGCAGGCCTCAACCACCAGAAATCCACCGTGCTCGCCAGCCAGACGCCGGAGGTGAGCGACCAGATCGCCGACCGCCTCGGCCCCAGGCTCCGCCGGCGCGAATCGTCCCCAGATGATGCCCACCCCGGCGTGGCTGAGGAGAGCCGGCTGAAAGCCGAAGCGGCCAGCCAGGTGGATCGCCTGGGTCATCACCGGCAGCACCCCCTGGAGGGGCAGACTGATCCTGGTCACCAGGACCGGCTCGCCCGGCCTGACGGCCGGGAACTCGCGGACCGCCGTCCAGAGGGGCTCGGCCGTCTCCAGCACCTCGACCGTCTGGGCGCCCAGCCGCCGGGCCAGGGCCGCGCACTCTTCGACCTGCCGCCGGACCTGCGGGAGAAAGCCGGTGGCCAGGGCCAGGACCAGCCAGCCGCCGGGCCAGTCCGGGGCGCAGCGGGCGGCGGCCGCCGGGTCCAGGACCTCGAGGGCGGTGGGCACGGCCGGCGTCCGCACCAGTGTCCGGACCAGGTCGGCGGTCGGCTCGGGCGTGGCGAAGGCCGCCGCCACCGTCCGGCTGGCGGCCGGCAACGGGACGACCTTGAACGTCACCTCGCCCAGCACGCCCACCGTGCCCAGAGCGCCGATGTGCAGCTTGTTCAGGTCGTAGCCGGTGACATTCTTGACCACCTTGCCCCCGGCCCGCGTCACCGTGCCGTTGGTGTTGGCCACCCGCGTGCCGATGACCAGGTCGCGCCCGGCGCCATAGCGCAGCCGCAGGGGACCGCTGGCGTTGGTGGCCAGGATCCCGCCGATCGTCGCCCGGTCGGCGTAGGGCGGGTCCAGGGGCAGGAACTGGCCGTGACGGGCCAGGACTGTCTGGAGGTCGGCGAGCCGCGTTCCAGCCTGGACGGTCACCGTGAGGTCGGCCGGCGTGTGCTCGACGACCTGGGCGAGGTGCTCGGTCGAGAGGACCAGGTGGGCCGCCCGTGGGGGGGCGCCCAGGTGCAGCTTGGTGCCGCTCCCGCGCGGGATGACGGCCAGCCGCTCGCGACGGGCCAGATCGAGCAGACGGGCGGCTTCCTCCAGCGTCGACGGCTGGGCCAGGGCCAGCGGACGGACGCCGTCCACCGCGTAGGCCTCCGCCCCCTCGTCCAGCCAGATCCAGCCGTTGGCCGCCGCCAGGTCCGCGATCCGCCGCACCAGGCCGTCGTCCATCGTCCTACCACCCCACCACCAGGTTGCGCTGGGCCCGCCGCTCGACGTCGACGCAGGCGCCCGGCGTGGGGAAGACTTTGCTCGGGTTGCAGAGGCCACGGGGGTCGAAGGCCTCTTTCAGCCGGCGCATCATCGCCAGATCGTCCGGGCTGAAGACCAGCGGCATCAGGTCGCGCTTCTCGATGCCGATGCCGTGCTCGCCGGTCAGCGCCCCGCCGACCTCGGCGCAGACCGCCAGAATCTCCTCGCCGATCCGCCGCACCGCCTCGATCTGGCCGGGGACCTCGGCGTCGAAGAGGACCAGCGGATGCAGGTTGCCGTCGCCGGCGTGGAAGACGTTGGCGATCCGCAGGCCGTAGCGCTGCGCGATCTCCGCGATCCGGCGCAGAACGTAGGGCAGAGTGCTCCGGGGGATCACCCCGTCCATGACGTAGAAATCCGGGCTGATCCGCCCCATCGCGCCGAAGGCTCCCTTGCGCCCGGCCCAGAGCAGGGCCCGCTCGCGGGCCGACCGGGCCACCCGCACCTCGCGGGCGCCGCACTCCCGGCAGACCGCCGCCAGCCCCTCGGCCAGGTCGTCGAGGCCATCGCGCAGCCCCTCGACCTCCACCAGCAGGACCGCTCCGGCGTCGCGCGGGTAGCCGGCGTGAACCGCCTCCTCGACCGCCTGAATCGAGAGATTGTCCATCATCTCCAGGGCCGCCGGCACCACGCCCCGGGCGATGATCGTCGAGACGGCGTTGCTGGCGTCGTCCACCGTGTCAAAAACCGCCAGAAGGGTCTTGACCGCCTCGGGCAGCGGGCAGAGACGGACGATCACCTTGGTGACGATCCCCAGCGTGCCCTCGGAGCCGCAGAGGAGGCCGGTGAGATCGTAGCCCGGCGTGTCCAGCGCCTTGCCGCCCACCCAGACGATCTCGCCGTCGGGCAGGACCACCTCCAGCCCCAGGACGTGGTTGGTGGTCACCCCGTAGAGAAGGGTATGGGGACCGCCCGAGTTCTCAGCCACGTTGCCGCCGATGGTGCAGGCCTTCTGGCTCGAGGGATCGGGGACGAAGTACAGGCCGTAGGGGGCGACCGCGTTCGAGATGTGGAGGTTCACCACCCCGGGCTCGACCACCGCCCGCAGGTTCTCGACATCGATCTCGAGAATGCGGTTCATCCGGTTGAGGGCGATGAGCACGCCGCCCTCGACCGGGAGCGACCCGCCGGAGAGGCCCGTGCCCGCCCCGCGCGGGGTGAAGGGGACGCCCAGTTCGTTGCAGATCTTCACCACCGCGCTGACCTGCTCGGCCGAGGTGGGGAAGACCACCGCCTCGGGCAGCGCCCGGTCGATGGAGGCATCGTACTCGTAGACCATCAGTTCGTAGTCTTCCCAGAGGACGTTCTCGCGGCCCAGGACCGCGATCAGCCGCTCGGCCAACTGCCGGTTCGCCATCGGTGCCCCCCTCGGCCGCCGGGCTGGCGACCACTCTGGCCTCATGGTAGCCGTTCGCCGGCGGGACTGTCAACCAGGCGCCAGCGCTGGCGGTCCCGCCCGCCAGCGGCGGCCGGCAGCGCGCGGGGCGTCTGGCTTGTCAGGCGGGCTTCGGGCCTCTATCATGGGCCGTGCCCGGACGGCGTCTGCTCGCCAGCGAGCGATGACCGGAGATCCTCTCTGGTCGGTGGAAGGAGGAGCCGATGCGCATTACCGAACTGCGGGTCACGCCCCTGGCGGTCCCCGACCCGCCGCTCCGCAACTCCTGGGGCGTTCACGAGCCCTTCGCCCTGCGGACCCTGGTCGAACTGGTGACCGACGAGGGCCTGGTCGGGCTGGGCGAGACCTATGGCGGCGAGGCCATGGTCCGTGCCCTCCAGAACGCCGCCCGCCACGTCGTTGGCGCCGACCCCTACCAGCTGGAGCCGTTGCGTCGGCTTATCAACAACCCGCGGGTCTACGCCCCGATCGAGGTCGCCTGCCTCGACCTGATCGGCAAGGCCACCGGCCGGCCGGTCTGTGACCTGCTGGGCGGGCGGGTCCGCGACCGCGTCGAGTTCGCCGCCTACCTGTTCTTCAAGTACGCCGGCGACGATGAGTGGGGGGAGGTGCTGACGCCGGAGCAGATGGTCGATCTGGCCCGGACGTTCCGCCGGCGCTACGGCTTCCGCTGTCTCAAGGTCAAGGGGGGTGTCCTGCCGCCGGAGGAGGAGATCCGGACGATGCGGCTCCTGCGCGAGGCCTTCCCCGACTGCCGCCTGCGGATCGACCCCAACGCTGTCTGGAGCGTCGAGACCAGTCTGCGCGTCGCCTACGCCCTGCGCGACCTGGACCTGGAGTACCTCGAGGATCCCACGCCCGGCATCACCGGTATGGCGCTGGTGGCCCAGAAGACCCACATTCCTCTTGCCACCAATATGTGCGTCACCCAGTTCGAGCACATCCCTGAGGCCGTGCGCGCCGGGGCGGTCCAGGTCATCCTGGGCGACCACCACGCGTGGGGCGGGCTGACGGCCTATAAAACGCTCGGCGCCATCTGCGAGACCTTCTGCCTGGGCCTCTCCCAGCACTCCAACACCCACCTGGGGGTCTCGATGGCGGCGATGATCCACGCCGGCGCAGCCATCCCCCAGCTGCGCTACGCCAGCGACACCCACTACCCCTGGCAGACCGAGGATATCATCAAGGGCGGCAAGCTGCCGATCCGCGACGGTTACATGGAGGTCCCCACGGGACCGGGCCTGGGGGTCGATCTCGACCCGGACCAGGTGGCGAAACTGGCCGAACTCTACGCCAGACGTCCCCAGGTGGCCCGCGACGACGTGACCGAGATGCGCCGGCGCGACCCCACCTGGCTGCCGCTCCGCCCCCGGTGGTGAGCGATGCGGCTGGGCTGCTGCGCTCGTCTGGAACAGGCCGAGATCGTCCTGGCCGCTGGCTTCGATTATCTCGAACTGCCGGTGGCCACGGTCCGCCCCGAGGAACCGGCGGCGGCCTTCGCCACCGTGGCCGCCCAGATCCGCCGCTGGCCCCTCCGGCCCGAGGCCTTCAACGTCTTTCTGCCCCCCAGCCTGCCGGTCGTCGGGCCGGCGGTCGACCGGGTGGCGGTCCAGCGCTATGTCCAGACCGCCACCGAGCGGCTGGCCGACCTGGGGGCGGCGGTCCTGGTCTTCGGCAGCGCCGGGGCCCGGCGCCGGCCCGACGACTTCCCTCCCGAGCGGGCCTGGCAGCAGCTCTGTGACTTCGCCCGCCTGGCCGGTGACGAGGCCGGACGTCGGGGGATCACCCTGGTCATCGAACCCATCACCCGCCGCGTGGCCAACACGATCACCTCGGTCCAGGAGGCGCTGGCCCTGGCCCGGGCGATTGACCACCCGGCCGTCCGCGTCCTGGCCGATCTCTACCACATGGCCGAGGACGACGAGCCGCTGGAGGTCATCCTGACCGCCGGCCCCTGGCTGCGGCACGTCCACGTGCCGGTGCCTGACCTTCCGATGCTGACCTCGACCGGCCGGGTCTACGACCACCACCGGTTCTTGCGGTTGCTCCGCGAGGCCGGCTACACCGGGCGCATCAGCGTCGAGGACAACGGCCGGCGCTTCCGCGACCTGGGCCGCGAGGCCCCGGCGGTCGCGCAGGCCCTGCGGGCGTGGTGGGCGGCCGTTTAGGGCCAGGCCAGGTCGTGGGCGAACATCACCAGGCCGGTCAGCGGCTTGGGGTAGAAGTAGGTGGACTTGGGTGGCATCCGGTCGCCAGCCAGGGCGACGGCGATGACGCTCTCGACCTCCACCGGCTTGAGAAGAAAGGCCACGCTGGCCGAGCCGGCCCGCACCCGGGCCACCGCCTCGGCGGCGTCGCGGGTGTAGGTCACCTGGGCCCCGGCCGCGAGCAGCGGGTCGAGGACCAGAACCTGCAGGAGCCCCACGTCGAGGGTCCGCCAGGTTGGCGGCCCGTCCCAGTCGGCCGGCGCCTGGAGCGGGCCGAGGCGCAGGCGGTCGCCATCGAGACCGAAGACGGCCAGCGTCGGTTGGCCGACCCGGGCGGCGAGGGCCCGGAGGCGCTCGGGCAGCCAGCGGTCGAGATCGGCCGTCGGCAGCGGCTCGACCGTCCAGGACCCGGCGCCGGCCGCGCGCTGGAGCAGCGCCGCCACCTGCGCTGGCGGCGCTCCCTCGACCAGACGGTGGGTCGGGCGGATGACCAGACCGGGGTCGGTGCTCTCGACGATGTGCATCAGCACGAACTCCCAGGGGGCCTGGGGGTTCAGGCCGTGGCGGGCGCGCTGCTCCGCCCGGTAGGCCAGAGCCGTCTCGTAGCGGTGGTGGCCGTCGGCGATGAAGAGCGGCTGGTCGGCCAGGGCGCTGACGACCGCATCCTGGAGCGCCCGGTCGGTGATCGCCCAGAGGCGCTGGGAGGGCGCCGCCTCGGGGACGGTGACGGTCTCAAAGGCCAGGGTCGCCACCGGCGGCGTGGCCGTCACCCGTTCGGCCACGGTGGCGAGAGCCGGAAGGGGCCCCCGGGCCAGGGCCAGGACCGGGCTGAACTGGGTTCGGCAGGCCCGCAGCAGGGCCAGGCGGTCGGCCTTGGGCCGGGGCATGGTGCGCTCGTGGGGGTAGACGACCCCTTCCTCCCACTCGGCCAGGCGGACAGCGGCGATCAGGCTGCGACGGCTCAGAACGCGCCCGGCCTCGGGGAAAGTCTCCTCCAGGAGATAGAGGGCCGGAGTCGGATCGGGCCGCAGGAGGCCCCGGCGCAGCCATTCGGCGAGGGTGGCGGCGGCGCGGGTGTAGCGGTTGTTCTCGGGCGTATCGTCGGGCTGCTCCTGGCCGAACTCCAGTCGGATGACGTTGTAGGGGTGGCGGGCGTAGTAGGCGGCCTGCTGCTCCGGGGTGATGATGTCATAGGGGCCGGTGAGCAGGTACTCGAGGGGACCCGCCCGGTCGGGATCGTAGCGCAGGCCGCGGAACGGCCGGACCTCGGGCATCTAGTCCTCCGGGACCTTCTGCAGAAGTTCCTGGATCACGTGGTCGGGAGTGATCCCTTCCATCTCCGCCTGCAGGTTCAGGATCAGGCGATGACGCAGGGCCGGCGGGGCCACGGCCCGGACATCTTCGTAGGCCACGTTGTAGCGCCCTTCCAGCAGGGCCCGGATCTTGGCCGCCAGGACGATGGCCTGGGCGCCGCGCGGGCTCGAGCCGTAGCGCACATACTCCCGGGTGACGCTCGGCGCCCCTGGCTGGTGGGGGTCGCTGGCCAGCACCAGCCGGCTGACGTAGTCCAGGACATGGCTGGCGATCGGCACCTCCCGGACCAGCTGGGAGATGCGCAGCAGGGTCTTGGCGTCGGCCACTTTCTGGACGGTCGGCTGAGCGCTGGTGGTCGTGCGGACCAGAATCTCGTTGAGCTCCTCCCGCGAGGGGTACCTGACCTGCAGTTTGAAAAAGAAGCGGTCCAGCTGGGCCTCGGGCAGGGGATAGGTCCCCTCCATTTCCATGGGGTTCTGGGTGGCCATCACGAAGAACGGCTGCGGCAGGGGATGGACCGTTTTGGCCACGGTGACTGTCTGCTCCTGCATCGCCTCCAGCAGCGCCGACTGGGTCTTGGGGGTCGCCCGGTTGATCTCGTCGGCCAGGACCAGGTTGGCGAAGATCGGCCCCGGCTCGA
Source organism: Chloroflexota bacterium (assembly GCA_034433795.1). Classification (GTDB taxonomy): domain Bacteria; phylum Chloroflexota; class UBA6077; order FW602-bin22; family DAOUAE01; genus DAOUAE01. Next base: position 561 of record DAOUAE010000046.1, on the reverse strand, counting down.
AGCGGAAGTACTTGTGGCCGTTCTCATCCTCGGCCACGATGTTGGTGCCGGTGATGTCGGCCGGCATCAGGTCCGGGGTGAACTGGATCCGGCTGAAACTGAGATCCAGCGCCTCGGCCAGGACGCGCACCAGGAGCGTCTTGCCCAGCCCGGGGACCCCTTCCAGCAGGCTGTGGCCCCGGGCCAGGAGCGAGATCACCACGCCGCGTACCACCTCCCGCTGGCCGACGATGACCTTGGCCACCTCCTGCTCGATGGCCTGAACGGTCCGCTGGAGTTGCTCAACCGACATTGGAGGGGATCCCGCCATCCCGCCGCCTCCTTCCACTGTCACACTTGGCCTCATTTTACCATATCTGAGGGCGTCGGCCAGTGGCCGGTCGCTGGCTCGACTCCCCGTGCTGGGGCGCCTCTGGGGAGAGTTCCGGCGCTCCGGCCCCGTGACTGTCCCACAGGTGGTGGGTAGGGGACTGGACAAGACGGGGCAGACTCTCCTGGAATAAAGGCAACACACCACCACACCCCAGGAGGCCTGCCCCATGGCCAGGATAACCCTCCGCA
>DAOUAE010000045.1:0-13501 GCA_034433795.1 Chloroflexota bacterium | reverse complement strand
CAGTTGCTGGACAATCCGCTGGGGCTGGTGGTGGTCTATCTGACCTTCACGATGCCGTACACCATCTGGATCCTCAAGAACTACTTCCAGACCATTCCCCGTGAACTCGAGGAGGCGGCCTATGTGGATGGGGCGACCTGGCGGCAGGCGATGGTGCGGGTGCTGCTGCCGGTCTCCTTACCGGGGCTGATCACGGTGGGAATGTTCAGTTTTATGGCCTCCTGGGGTGAGTTTTTCTACGCCTTGCTGCTCACGACCACGCTTCGGGCCCGAACGATGCCGGTCGAGGCGACGTTCCTGATCGGCGAACTGGGCACGGAGTATGGGTTCCTTATGGCCGCCAGTGTGCTGGCGATCATTCCGCCACTGGTTCTGGCGCTCCTCTTTCAGCGGGTGATCATCCAGGGGATCGCCGCTGGTGCGGTTAAAGGATAGTACTTCCGCCTGATTGAGCGTCTGCTATCGCCCCCCCCCGTTCGTCACTAGCCTGTCGGGCAGGTGGACGCGGGTGGTGGTGCCGGCCGGTGTGGTCGGCGCCACCACCCGTCTTCGGGGCTCAGCCGCCGAAGACCGGCGGGTGGGCCCAGCCCATCTGCTCGACCTGGTCGGCCGGAATGGTCAGCGTAACCGTGTTGCCGCTGATGGTCTGAATGGCCCCGAAGGGAACATAAATATCACGGGCCATCGGCCGGTTGACCAGAAAGTCGCTGGTCCGCACCTCTTTGACCGTGCCGATGCGGCGCCCGTCGGACCCCACAACCTCCATCCCGACCCGGATCTGCTCGCGGGTGACCGCCATCGTCGTCCCCCTCAACCACAGTCTGGCGCTGCCCACAGCGCCCCGCCCCTCACCGCAAACCCTGTGCCGGCCTCTCCTCTGCCGACCGCTCACACCAGACCGACGGCCAACCCCATCTCGCCCCGAGACCATCCACCAGCCGCCCTGCAGCGAGAGAACCGGCGCGCTGGCAGGAACACCTGGCCCACCAGACCGCCGATCGGGTGGCTTCTCCCGCCGTGGCCCACCGGAGCCAGGGTCAGAGCAGATCGGTCAGGGTGCGCGCCCGGCCGGCGCGCAGTTCGAGCGACCACTCGTGGGTGGCGCCCGGGGCCAGGACCGGGGCCGTCCCCCGCGCCGCCGCCACCGCCAGCAGGTCCGGATAGCCCACCGTCGGCTCCAGGGCCAGATGGTAGGTCGGCGGCCCCGCCACCGGCCAGCCCCCCAGGTTCAGCCAGACCCCCACCGCCGGCAGAACCTGCGGGTCGAAGAGCAGCACCACCCCCACCTCCCGCTCCGGGTCGTGGAGCCCACACCAGCCAGCCGGGAGCCCCACAGCGTAGAGTTTGTCGGCCACCCCGGCCGCCGGCCCGCCCAGAACATCGAGCCGCACCCGCTCGCCGGTCCGCGTCACCGCCTCCGGCCAGTCGACCGGGTCGAGATAGTCGCCCAGCCGCCCGTCGCGCGACCAGTCCAGCCGCAGCCGCACCCCCGCCGGCAGCCCGATCCGCAGCCCCGGCCGGGCCCGGAACAGCGGATGGCTCGCCCAGAGATAGACCAGAGGGAAGGCCGTCGGATTGTGCAGCCAGTGCCGGAGGACCAGCCAGTCGTCCGCGAGCACCAGCTCCTTGCGCAAGTGATAGGGCAGCCGCACCCCGTGGGTCTCCAGGATCATCCCCTTCCCCGTCAGCCGGGCTGCCCAGGGCAGGGTCCAGACCTCCCCGTGCTCCGGGAGGAGCGTCCCGGCCCAGGGGCCGTCGGGGTAGGGCCCGGCGGCGATGGTCGGCAGACAGTCCTCCCAGCCGCTCATATCCCCGCGCGTCCAGGCGCAGCCGTAGGGGAGCGGCTGAAACGTCCGTCCCGGTTCGCGGTGCAGCCACTCGTAGTCGGCAGCGCGCGCGACCAGGGAGACGATGCGCCCCCCGACCCCTGGCAGCACCACCAGCCGCAGGGCCGCTGACTCCAGCACCACCGCCGGCTGTCCCGCAAACGTGCTCTCGGTCACCTGACTCATCGCCTTCTCCTCTGGCTCCGGGCGGTCCACGCGCCACACCCGGTCAGACCGTGCCGTTCCGCCCCCGGCCGTGGCCTCCGTGCCGTGCGGGCCATCCCGTCCAGGGGCTCGCCCTCCGGGCTGGTCCAGCCGGGCATTCTCAGGCGGGGAAGACCGCCTGGAGGCCACTCGCCGTCGTCGGCGCTGATCTTTTACGCAATACTCTACCCAGATCGCCGGCATCGTGGAAGAGGTATCCGCACCGCGTGCCGGTGCTGATCTCCAAGGTCTGGCGGCGGGAGCGACGTGCGACCTCCTGGGAGGCGAGCTGCAGTCTTTTTGCCCCGAGCCGGGGTCCTCGAGCGCTTCCTGGCAGCGTGGCGCCGCCGGCACTGGCCATCCCTTGATGCGCCGGGCCCCTTCCCTGAGCAGGCGCGCCGCCACCCGGTTCGGCCGTCTCCGCCGGTCAGAACACAAGGAGCAGGGCAGACCATCGCCACCTCGCCGGTGGTATACTGAGCCTCGCCAGGCTGGCTGAGCCCGTGTCACAGTCCGTCACCGCTTCTGGCCGGCTCCCCACCACCGGGAACCGCGGCTCTGACGCGGTCGACCTCGGGCTGACCAGGGGCGACAGAGCCAGTCATCTCTGGGTGGGGGTGAAAGTCTTGACAAATAGTATCATTTCTGATACTATTTCACCCGGGCTGGCCGATGAGCCAGCTGGATAAACTGATCGAGCGGATCCGGCGCCGTCCGCCAGAGGCGGACTTTGGCGATGTGCGCCGGTTGCTGGAGGCGCTGGGCTGGACCCTGGCCCGTGAGCAAGGCAGCCACGCTGTCTTCACCAAACCGGGTGAGTGGCCGCTGGTGATCCCGCGGGTGAGTGGCCGACGGGTGAAGCGGGTATATCTCGACCTTTTGTGTGAGCGGCTGGGGCTGGAGAGCGACCCTCCGCGCTGATGAGGAGAGCACCAATGCGTCCTCCGCTGGACGACTACCTGGCTCAACGGTACCCCTTCCAGGTGATCGCCGATCCAGACGGCGGCTATGTCATTGTCTTTCCCGACCTGCCAGGCTGCCTGACCCAGGTTGAGCGTCTGGAGGAGGTTCCGGCCGCCGCGGAGGAGGCACGGACCCTCTGGATCGAGACCGCCTACGCCCAGGGGCTGGAGATTCCCCCACCCTCCTATCCCGAGGCGTACAGCGGGAAGTTCGTGGTGCGGCTCCCGAAAGCCCTGCACCGGCGGCTGGCGGAGGAGGCGGCCCGCCAGGGGGTGAGCCTGAACCAGTATGTCGTCGCCCTGCTGGCCCAGGGCGACGCGCTGGCGCGCCTCGACCAGCGCCTGGCCCGGCTCGAGGAGAACGTCACCGCGATCCGCCGCCAGCTGGAGTACCATTTCCCCACGGTGCCGGGTGCCAGTGAGCGGCGCTCCGGTCACCTGCGGCTCATCTACAAACGCGCTGTAGCAGTCTGATGAGCGAACGCCCTCCCGAGACGCCGCCCCCCGCCGAACGTGAGGTCACCCCTGAGGAATACGCTGCGTTTATCGCCGGCCTTGAACTGGAGTGCCTCTGGCTCCGGGAGTGCCAGGTGCTGAATCAGGCTGGTCCCCGCTCGCCTCTGGCCGGCAGTGTGACCCTGGAACTGGCGTCCTGGTGGGAGCCGCTCCCGACCGGATTCCGAGCCTTTCACCGCTATGAGGCCCGGATTCAGGCTGATGAGACCCCGCTGGCCACGATCACGGTCACTTTCGGCCTCGACTTCCGATCATCTCAGCCTATGACCGACCGGCTCTTCGCCCTCTTCCGGGAGATCAATCTGCCAGTGAACACCTGGCCCTATTTCCGCGAATTTCTGGCCTCGATGACCGGTCGGATGAACTGGCTGCCGGTCACCCTGCCGACACTGAAACGCGGAGTCGAGTCTCGGGGCGAACCGCCGGCGGAATCCCCACCCGCCCGTCCCACCCGCCGAACGCGCCGCCGCCCCTGACCGGCCGCTCAGCCCACCGCCGGCCCGGTGAGGCCGGGCGAAACGCTCAGACCGACTCTTCCCCGGGACCGCCGTTCTACCAGTCGGCCACGGCGCCGTCGTCGTGGAAGTAGCGGAGGAGGACCTCCTGTTCAAACGGGTGCTTGGCCGCCTCTTTTTCGTTGAGGGCCGTGCCCAGGCCCGGACGGGTCGGTGGCTGGGCCCAGCCCCGACTGATGGGCAGCGGCTCGGTCAGGAGGTCGTCGCGCCAGGGGACGTCGCTGCGGAAGGCCTCCTGGATGAGGAAGTTGGGGGTGGCGAAGCCGAAGTGCAGGGCGGCGGCGGTGGCGATGGGCCCCAGCGGATTGTGGGGGGCGATGGAGATGTAGTAGGTTTCGGCCATGGCGGCGATCTTGCGGGCCTCCCACAGCCCGCCGCAGTGACAGAGGTCCGGCTGGGCCACCGCGCAGGCCCGCTTCTCGAAGAGCTCGCGGAACTGGAACCGGGTCACCAGCCGCTCGCCGGTGGCGATGGGGATGGAAGTCGCCCGGGCCACCTGGACCAGCCCGTCCACGTTCTCCGGCAGGCACGGCTCCTCCAGAAAGAGCGGCCGGTAGGGGGCCAGGACTGCCGCGTACTGGATGGCCATCTCCGGGGTGGTCCGCCCGTGCAGGTCGACCATGATGTCGACCTCGGGCCCGACCGCCTCCCGAATGGCGGCCATCAGCCGTTCGGCCTGGCGCAGGACGGCCACCCCGTCCAGGGGCCGGGTGCGCGGCACCACCAGGACCTTGACGGCGGTGTAGCCGGCCTCGACCGACTGGCGGGCCCGCTCGGCCATGCGCTCGGCCTCCATCTCCAGGTAGACGCTCTCCATGGCGCCGCCGCCCAGGTGGTCGTAGAGGCGGACCTGGTCGCGGACCCGGCCGCCCAGGAGCTGGTAGAGGGGCACGCCCAGGCTCTGGCCCAGGATGTCCCAGCAGGCCATCTCGATGCCGGAGATGGCCGACATGCCGACGATGCCGGGGCGGAAGAAGGGCTGCCGGTACATGATCTGGTAGAGGTGCTCGATGCGGCGGGGGTCCTCGCCGAGGATGAAGGGGGCCAGGTCCTGGATGGCCCCGACCACGGCCCGCGTCTTCCACTCCAGCGAGGCCTCGCCCCAGCCGACCAGCCCCGCATCGGTCTCGACCTTGACGAAGACCCAGTTCCGCAGACGGGCGTTGACGACGATCGGGGTGATGGCGGTGATGCGCATCGGGTCTCCCTCGCTTTCGCGTTCGCCTGGCGCCACAGGCGGCTCTTCCGTATTCTAAGCGGCTGGTCCGGGGGCGCCAAGAGGTCCACGCCCTTCAGGCCCGGTGATGGTGACCTTCCGCCGGCTCTCGACCGGGCGGCCGCCCGCAGCCGGGCTGAGGCGGGCGACGACCTCGGCCGGCCCGGGACGGGCCGGAATAGGGAGCGTCAGAGACAGGGTCTGCCGGCCGTCCGCTGCGACGGTCACCGGGGCGGTGGTCTCGGCCAGGACTGTCTCCCCCCGGCGGACCAGCAGGGTGACCTGGCCCGCTTGTGGGGCGGCGGTGTCGTTGAGCACGTGGACGGTGAAGGAGTGGGCCCGGCCGCCGGGCAGGTCCGGCGCCCAGAAGTCCAGGCAGACCCCGAAGGGGGCGAAGGCGTCGGCCATCCGGGCGGCGAAGTGCGGCTCCAGGATGAGCCGCCGGATGTCGATGAAGTCATCGCTGGTCTCGCCATCGGGGCGTGAGTAGCCCAGGTAGCAGAAGTACTGGACGGCGGCCGCCCGCCGGCGGGCTCGCCAGAACTCGGTCAGGGCCGCCATGAGATAGGCCCGCAGCCGGCGGCAGGCTTCCGGGTCGTCGGCCTGCTCGCCCAGCAGACGGCGGTAGACGCGGTCGCTCAGGGTGGTGGGCTGGCCGGTGCGCTGGAGCCAGAGCCAGTCGTACTCGTTGATAATGACCGCCCGGTCGCGGGCCGCCCCGGAGTTGGGAGACTGCTCGCCCGGGTCGTCGGCCAGCCGGGCCAGGGTGAAGTCGGGCTGGGAGAATTTGTACGGGTGGTCCTCGACCGGGTCATCGGGTCCGGCCGGGAGGTCGTAGCCGTTGTCCCAGGGCCGGTCGGCCAGGTCGAGACGACGGACCACCGGGATGACGCGTGTCCCCAGCACCCCGGAGTGGGTCTCGTTACAGGCGTCCCAGGTGACGATGCAGGGATGATTCCCGTGGGCGAGAATCCACTCGCTGAACTCCTGGAGGAGCTCCTGAGTGCTCCAGCGGTGGTCGTAGCCCCAGATGGGGAATTCATCCTGAATAAGCAGTCCGGCCTCGTCGGCGATGTCGTACCAGAACTCGGGGGCCAGGCCGATGCAGAAGCGGAACGAGTTGAGGTGCAGGGTGCGGGGGAGCTCGGCCAGAAGGCGCCGGACCCAGGCCCGGTCCCAGGGCAGGGCGCCGCGCTCGGGGTCCTCGAAGAAGCGGTAGAGGGTGATGTTCGAGCCGTGCAGCCAGTAGGGGCGGCCGTTGAGGAGGGCCCGGCGGCTGGCCCGGTCGTAGCGGAACTCGCGCAGGCCGAAACGGACGGTCTCCTGATCGGCGTCGGTGGCGCATTCGAGGGTATAGAGGAAGGGGTCCTCCGGGCTCCAGGGGTGGGGGTCGGCGATGGTCAGGCGCGGCTGGATCGTCTGACGCTCGCCCGGCCCCAGCGTCAGCCCGGTGACCGTGGTCTGGCCGACCAGGCGGCCGCTGGCCGCCTCGCGGACGGTCAGGCGCAGGGTGGTGGTCTGGGGAGTGGGATGGACGTTCACCAGATCAACGGCCACATCGACGGCGCCCTCGGCCAGCCGGGGGCCCACCCGGATGTTCTCCAGGTGGGGGCTGCCGGAGAGCCAGAGGACGACGTCGTCGTAGATGCCGGGGATGTAGCGGGTTTTCTCGCGATCCTCGCCCCAGGGGACCCAGGGCGGAAGTGTCACCGGCGTGCCCAGCCGGACCACCAGGTGGTGCGGTCCGGCGGTCAGCCGGCCCAGCGGGAAGACTCCACGGGTGAAACAGCCGTAGTGATGGCCGATCGGTCGGTCGTCGAGCCAGACGGCCGTGCCGTAGCGGGCTTTCTTGATGACCAGAGTGGCCCGGTCGTGGGGCTGGTCGGGGATGGTGACCGTGGTCCGGTACCAGTAGAAACGGTAGCGCAGCTGGCCGACCTTATCCAGGCGGGGGCGGGCCAGGTCGATCAGCCCCGGCACCGGGACGCGGGCCGGGAAGTGGTCGGGTGGGCGGGCCGGGTCGGCCGACTCGGCCAGGTCCCACCAGCCGGTGAGGTCGAGAGTGGTGCGCATAGGAGACCTCCTGATTAGAGCGGCTGGATCCAGAGGAGAGCGCTCTGGTGGACGGTTGGGAGCGTGAGGCTGATCCCCTCGGTCATGGCGGTCTGGCCGGTGGTCTCGTGGACCGGGCCGCCGTCGGCCGGCTCCAGCCGGTAGGTCCGGTCGGGGCGCAGGCCGCGCAGGCGGACCTGGACGCCGGGGAGGGCGGCCGCTGCCCGGAAAGCCAGCAGCGCTCCCCGGTCGGTCAGCGGGTCGTGGAACTGCCAGAGGTCCCAGCCGCTGTGCCAGAGGCTGCCCAGGACGAAGCGGCGGCCGCGCAGGAGGGGGCGCAGGCGCTTGTACTCGGCGATGGCCCGGGCCAGGGCGGCTCGCTGCTCGGGGGTCCAGGCGCTCAGGCGGGCCGAGACGCCGAAGGCCCCGCCCATCCGGCTGCGGCTGGCGGCCGGGTCGGGGGTCTCCAGGAGCCAGGTGTTGAGGTAGGCGGTGGGCAGGGCGTACCAGGCGCCCTGGGCGTGGTGGCGGCAGCTGGCCGGGCGGTGGGTGTAGTCGGAGAGCCACTGGGTATGGGTGTAGCGGAGGAGGCCCAGGTCGACGCGGTGGCCGCCGCTGGCGCAGTTTTCGATGACCAGGTCTGGACAGGCCTGGCGCAGGGCGTCCAGGACCCGGTAGAGGCCCAGAGTGTGGGCGTAGGCGCCGTCGCCGGCCTGGTGGCCGTGGTCGGGCTGGTCACAGCCGGGGCCGTAGCCCATGTTGTAGTCCCATTTGAGCCAGTCCAGGCCGTAGTCGCGGACCAGGCGGATGAGCGTCTCGGCCATCCACTCCTGGACCGCCGGGACGCCCAGGCAGAGGTGGGCGCCGGTCTCACCGCCCCACTGGCGGCCGATCACCTGGCCCTGGCGGCGGGCCAGCCAGTCGGGGTGGGCGCGGGCCAGGGGCCCGTTGGGGTCGACACGCTCCGGTTCGACCCAGAGGCCGAAGCGCAGCCCCCGCTGGCGGAGCGCCTGGCCGAAGGCCCGCAGCCCCTCGGGGAACTTCGTCCGGTCCTCGACCCAGTCGCCCCAGCCCTGGACGTAGGAGTCGGGGCGGCGGCCCCGGAACCAGCCGTCGTCGATGACGAAGACCTCGCAGCCGACCGTGGCCGCGATCTCCGCCTCGGCCCAGAGGCGCTGGGCGTCGATATCGCCGTAATAGGCGTACCAGTGGTTGTACTGGACCCAGGGCCAGTCGGGCGGAGTGGGCGGGCACCAGTGGCGCTCCTGCCAGGTGTGCAGGGCGAAGCCGGCGTCGTCGAGGTCGCCGGCGAAGCCAAGCAGGAGGACCGTGGGGAGGGTGAGGGTCTGGCCGGGGGCGAGGTGGACGGTGAGGTCGGTTGGGCCGGTGGTCAGGGTGGTGCCGGCGGGGGTGGTCTGGGTGGTCAGGTGCCAGCGGCCCGACCAGGCCAGCATGGTGAGCAGTCCGCCGGCGGGGCCCAGGAGGACCGCCCAGGGGAGGTAGTCGGTCGAGGCGCGGCCGTCGGGGCCGACGGCGATAGTCCGACGCGGGCGGCTGCCGGGGCCGGTGAGGTCGGCCAGGGTGAGGGTGTAGGCGGAGGGGGGCAGGCGGTCGTCGTAGGCCCCGCCGCGCAGGGTCGCCAGGCGGGTGCCGGCCGGCGGCTGGAGGGCCAGCCAGAGGGCCTGCGGGTTCTGGACGGTGGTGGGAGCCAGGGCGGTGAGGCGGGTCTCGACCGTGAGGGCGCCGGTCTCGGGGTAGGCCTGCCAGGTGAGGGTAGCCTGGAGGGGCTGGTCGGGCAGGCGGCCGGTCAGGGTCAGGGTGACGGTCGCGGGAGTCTGGTCGAGATGGACCTGGCCAGCGGCCAGGGGCTGGCCGGGGGTGGTGTCCAGGGCGACGAGGCCCTCGGGGGTGGGTGGGCTCCAGTCCTGGCCGGCAACAGTCAGGCCGGCCAGGGCGAGGGCGCCGTCCGGCAGACGCCGGACGGTGAGCCGGAGGTGGGCGGTGCCGATGGTGGCGGTGGTCTCATCGGTCTGGGCGAGGGCGTCATTCCGGTGGATCGCGGGCATCGGGCCTCCTTTAATGGTCAGCCGACCTGCATCACCAGGCCGCCGCAGACCGGCAGGTGGACACCGGTGATGAAGCCGGCCAGGTCGCTACAGAGAAAGAGAATGGCTTTGGCCACATCGTCGGCCGTCGGGTTCCGGCCGAGGGGGGTACGGGCGCGGTGGCGGGGGCCGAAGTCCTCGGGCTGAGGGCGGGTGCGGTCGCGCCAGGTCAGGCCGGGGGAGACGTAGTTGACGCAGATGCCGTCGGGGCCCAGGTCGCGGGCCAGGCCGCGGGTGAAGGCCAGGAGGGCCCCTTTGGCGCTGATGTAGGGGGTATGATGCTCGTTAAGTTCGTAGAGGGAGGTGGTGCCGACGTTGACAATGCGGCCGAAGCGGCGGGCGCGCATATCAGGCAGGACGGCGCGGGTCACCAGATAGGCGGCTTTGAGGATGCCGTCGATCTGGTTCTGGAAGGTTTCCCAGGGGAGGTCGCGGAGGTCGCCGCCCTGGAAGCCGGGGAAGGCGTTGTTGACCAGGATCTCCACCGGGCCGTAGTGGTGGTGGACGGCTTCGACCAGGCGGGCGACGGCCTCGGGGTCGCGGACGTCGGCCTGGTGGGCGAAGGCCTGGCCGCCGCTGGTCTGGATGTCGTGGGCGACGGCCTGCGCGGCTTCGGCGTGGTGGAGGTAGTTGACGCAGACGCGGGCGCCGGCGCGGGCCAGCCAGACGGCGGTGGCGGCGCCGATGCCGCGGGAGGCGCCGGTGACGATGGCCACGCGCCCGGCCAGCCCCAGCAGCGGGCAGGGATGGGTGGAGAGAAACGTTGTTGCCCGCTCGGTCATTTGGCCATCTGCCCCCGATCGACCGGGATCACGCATCCGGTGAGACAGCGAGCGGCGTCCGTGCAGAGGAAAACAGCGACGTTCACGATATCCTCGGGCTCGGTCATAAAGGGTAGAAGGCCGGCGTTGATCGCCCGCTCGATGGCGGCCGGGTCGCCAGCCATGACGCTGGGATTGGCGGGGGTCCGGGCGATGCCGGGGGCGATGGCGACGCAGCGGACGTTATAAGGTCCGCCCTCTTTCGCGGTGGCGATAGTCACACCGACCACACCGAGTTTGGCGATATCGTAGGGGTTTGTTGGCGAAGCGATCACGGCCGATGAGGTGTTGATGATAACCCCTCGGCGCTGTTCCATCATCACCGGCAGCGCGTACTTGCACCCATAGAAGACCGCGCTGAGGGTGACAGCGATCGTTTTCTCCCAGGTCTCCAGGGTCGATTTTGAGATGCTGGTGCGGTTAGCGTAGTAGGCGGCGTTGTTCCAGAGGATGTCGAGTCGGCCCCAGGTATCGACCGCCCGTTTGATCATCGCCTGGACGTCTTCTGGGCGGCTGACATCGGCAACGTGGGCGAGACACTCGCCGCCGTTGGCGGTGGCCTCGCGGACCACGTCCTCCAGGCCGGCGGCGTTGAGGTCAACGGCGAGGACCCTGGCGCCTTCGGCGCAGAAGCGCAGGGCGCCGACCCGCCCGATACCGCTGGCCGCACCGGTGATAATGGCGACTTGGCCTTGAAGCTGCATAAGTATCCCTCCACTATGCTAAGTGAGTGTCAGATATTTTGAAGTCAGCCCTTAAGCCCGCTCATGACCATCCCTTTATAGAACCAGTTCTGAAATAGGACGAAGACAACGAGAATCGGTAGCGTAGCCAGGAGAGAAGCGGCAAGCAGTTGATTCCAGTAAGTGATGTAGTTGCTGCGGAAATAGGTGAGCCCGAGTGGTAATGTTCGCAGGTTGTCTTCGCTGATGACAACAAGCGGCCAGAAGAACGAGTCCCAGTTCTGGAAAAAGGTCAGGATGGCCAAGGTGGCCAGGGCGGGCTTGCTCAGTGGGAGGATAATCCGGCGGTAGATTCCAAATTCCGAGCATCCATCGATGCGGGCGGCGTCGACAAAATCGCCAGGGATTGTCATAATATACTGCCTCATGAGAAAAACACCAAAAGCGCTCATCGCAGAGGGTACAATGAGTCCCCAATAGCTGTTGAGCATGCCGAAATCACGGACAATGACGAAAAGTGGAATAACGATAACTGGAAACGGGATCATCATTGTCGCAATAACAAAAAGGAAGAGAATATCTCGTCCGCGGTAATCATAGTGCGAGAAACTGAAACCGGCGAGTGAACAGAAAAAGAGCGTAGAAAGCGTCACTACCGTTGCAACAAAGGTACTATTGAAAAAATAGAGCCCAAAAGGTACAGCGGAAAAAACCTGGCTGATATTGTCGAAGAGGACAAAGTGTCGGGGGATCCACGTAATAGGTACGGTGAATATCTCCTCCATCGGTTTGGCGGCCGACACTGCCATCCAGATAAGCGGGAGAAGCATCACCAGCGCCCCGGCGCCAATAATGAGATTCACCGTGACCTGCAGGACCAGCGACCGCAGGCGGCCGGCGTGTAGGGTGCTGACGCCCTGGCGCGGTCGCGCGATTGCCGGTAAGTTGCGCATGGCTCCTCCTAGTTATGTGATCTTCTCTCCCGCAGTCTAACCGATGAACCGGCGTTCACTCATGTGTAGGCCTCTGTTCGGAATATACGCAGTTGAAGGAGAGTCAAAACGATCAGAATAGCAAAGAGAAAGACTGCCACCGCGCTGGCGTAGCCCATGCGGACGTGAAGAAAGGCGCTTTCATAGAGATAGAGTGGCAGCACTCGCGTGTGTCCAGCTGGTCCGCCGTTGGTAATCAAAAGAGCGGGTGTGAAAACCTGAAATGCACCAATGACACAAACGACGAGTACAAAGAGAGTCGTCGGTTTGAGCAGAGGAAGGGTAATGTAGCGGAAGAGCTGCCAACGACCGGCGCCGTCAATACGTGCCGCCTCATAATATTCCTCAGGGATGGCCTGAAGCCCGGCCAGGAAGAGAACCATGTAGTAGCCGGTGCCTTTCCACCAACTGAAGATGATAAGGGCGGGCATCGCGTAGCGAACATCAGTCAGCCAATTGATCGGAACAAGGCCCAGAGGGGCTGCGAAGAGCGTATACAATCCAAAAGAGGGGTGATAAACGTAAGTCCACAGAATCGAAGCCACGACCATCGAGACAATGACGGGGGTGAAGTAGGCGGCCCGGTAAAAAGGGCGGAGTCTGAGCGGGCGGTTCAGTAGGAGAGCGAGCCCCAACGCAAAGACGATGATTGGAGGGACCACGCCAACCACATAGTACACAGTGGCCCACCATGACTGGGCGAACTGGTGTTCACCGAACATTGTGCGGTAGTTCTCCAGGCCGATGAAGCGGGGCTCGCTCATCAGGTTCCAATCGGTCAGGCTCAGGTAGAATGAGTTAAGCATTGGATAGACGGTGAAAACAGCGAAGAAGACCAATGCCGGCAGGGCGAAGAGAAAGCCCCACCGATTGCGATAGCGGCGCATAGTCGCCTCCAGTGGGGAGGCCGTAGGCATGCCTACGGCCTCCCCGGAAAGATCTCAACCGGCCCGCTGGAGCGCCTTGGTGAGCTCTTCGTGAAGTGTTTGGAGCGAGTCCTTAATCGGTATCTTCTGCATGATTACGCGCTCAATGGCCTGGCCGAGCAGTGTCTCCATCTCCTGGTAGACGACGGTCCGTGGCAGATATTCGCCGTACTTGAAGTCCTCCAGGAAGACAGGCAGGGCCGGATTTTCTTTGGCCTCGGGCGAGTCCAGCCAGCCGAGGCGCGGCTGAATATACCCAACATTCTTGAACCAGCCGGCGCCGTGTTCAGACATAAAGCTGATCCATTCCCAGGCTTCACGCTGAAGTTTCGAGGCGGGATTAACTGTCCAGAGCCAGGCATAAAGGATCGTTGACGGCTTGCCACCTTCAATCTGGGGCAGCTGACCAACGCGGAAGTTTTCACCATACTTCAGTTTGGGGTTCTGTTTGAGGACAGCCGGCATGAAGTAGATACCGGAGATCTGCGAAACCCATCGACCGTTCGCAAAGTCGTTTTCGATAACGAAGGCTGGATCGGCAGCTTTGTACTTGAAGACCATATCAGCGTAGATCTGCATGGCCCGCTGAACAGGTTCAGTGTTCGCCTGAGAGCGGGTGCCGGTTGCATCAACCAGATCCCCGCCTGCTTGACGGACAATGGGGACAAAGGTGATCATATACC
>DAOUAE010000044.1:0-15932 GCA_034433795.1 Chloroflexota bacterium | reverse complement strand
GGCCGGTCAGCCTGGGATTGGGTATCTCTTCTTCGCGGCCCGGAGCACGCATGCTGAGCCGGAGCGGTCCGCATTCACTGTTGGCAGCACGATGACTGTAACGCTGAGTCTGCGCTCGGGCGTAGAGGGGCTGGAAGCACTGCAGCGGGCGCTGGCGGCTTTCTGGCTTTTGACCCGTCTCGGGGGACTCGGAGCGCGGGCCCGGCGTGGGGCCGGCAGCCTCCAGGTGAAGGAGGCTGCCGGGGTCCCTGATGATCTACCGTCATTTGTGAGCAGCGCTTCAACCCCCCAGGCTTTGCAGCTCGAACTGCACGCGGGGTTGAGCCGTCTGCGTCGACTGGTAGGGGGACCTCAGCCAGTTCACAATCCCTCCGTCTTCGATGTTCTACATCCGACGGTCTGTCGGATCTGGGTGGTGGACCGTGTGTTCCCGTCGTGGATGGAGGCGCTGGAGGCTGTCGGTGTATTCTTATCCACCTTCCGAAGGCAGCGGTCGGGAATTGAGTTTCCGGCTGTTCGGGCTGCCTCTGGTGGAAGATCAACACTGCCGCCAATTGAACGGGCGATTCTGGGATTACCCATTGTCTTCTTCGACCCCAGTGTCAGACGTCCGCTTGGGATACTTGAGGGGCAGGAGCATGATCGCCGGGCTTCCCCGCTGCTTATCCGGGTGACGCGCCTGGGAAGCCAGTACGGGCTGGTCTTGACCCTCTTCCGGACGCAGTTTCTTCCGCCAGGAGAACAGCTGGTTCTCAGGGATTCCTCAGGTGGCCGGGGGGTGCTGGCCAGAGGGCCTGTGCCTCACTGGACATGGCTAGAAGGGGCACTGCTGCCAGCGCTGGCGAAGGAGGTCGGGGCGTTGCTGGAGGTGACGGGATGGTAGCCGAAGACCGTTGGGCGCGGAAGATCGTGGCCCTGCTGCACGACCCGCCGGATAAACCATTCGATATCGCCCATCATAAAGCGCGCGCCGCTGAGCTCCAGCGGATCGCTCTGGGCCGGGCGGCCACGACAATGGAGCTCGAGCAGGCCCGGCGCGCTGACCAGATCGCCTCAGCCGCCGATCGCATAAACTTCCCGGTCGGCCTCGAAGCCGACTGGCGCCATCACCCGGCGATCCTGACCCACCCCCTGGCCGGCCGGCCGCTGAATCTCGGCTCACTAGCGACTATCGACCCGGCTGCTACCCACGCCGCGCTCCAGCAGGTGATCCGGGAGCTAACTGGCGGCGTAGAGGATCTCCGCCAGCGCTACCTGATCCTCTGGCGCTGTCTGACTGACCGGGCGGCCGCCGCCTGGCCCCCGGTCGGGGCGCTCTTCGCGGGGCTGCCCGCCGACACCCGCCAGCCTGACCATCCGCTGGTGCAGCATCTTTCGGTCACGGCCGCTATCGCCGACGCTCTGCCCCGGCCGGCGCTGCTGGTCTTCGCCCTCGGTCCGGTTCAGGAGTTCATCACCACCGCCCGCCGCACGCAGGACCTCTGGATGGGCAGCTGGCTCCTCTCCTATCTCGCCTGGGTGGCTCTCCAGAGCCTGGTCGAAATCTACGGCCCTGATGTGGTGCTCTTCCCGGCGCTGCGGGGACAGCCCCTCTGTGACCGCTGGTTACACCAGCAGGGTGTCCCGCTCCCCAAACCCGGGAGCGCGGCGCTGGCGCTGGCCACCCTTCCCAACAAGTTCGTGGCTCTTCTGCCGGCGGCGGAGGCAGTGTCGGCAGCGCAGCGGGCTGAGAGAGCCGTTCGGGCCGAGTGGCAGCGGTTGGCTGAGGAGGTCTTTCAGCAGATCGCCGCGCCAGTGGCCGACGATCTCACCTGGCAGATCTGGGGACAGCAGATCGCCAGCCAGGTCGAGGTCTACTGGGTGGTGCTGCCCTGGCCGGGGGCGGACCGGTCGGAGTCGGTGGCTCAGGCTGAGGCCGTCAAGACCCGATATGAAGAGCTCTGTCGGCCTGCGGCCACCTGGGTCTTTGGCCAGATGTACAGCCTCTATGCGCGTCCCAAAGAGCGAGGCGGCGGACAGTACGCGCCGAACTGGGGCACAACCTACAGTCTGCTCTACGCGCTGGCCGACCGGGCCTTCAACGCCCGCAAAGGCCTGCGCGACTTTCGGCCCATTGAAGAGCGGGGGGCCAAGTGCACGCTCTGCGGCCAGCGGGCCGCCCTGCGCAGCACGGGCCGGGACGCCCGCGATTTCTGGGCGACAGTGGCCGGGCGGTATCCGACAGAGGTTCGTCTGCATGGACGCGAGCGTCTCTGCGCCGTCTGTACGGTCAAGCGGTTCGTGCTGCGGGCCGTGCTGGCAAAAGAGTTCGGTTTGACCGCCGGGTTTCCCTCGACCAGCGAGGTCGCCACGGCTTCCTTCAAAGCCGCCGTGCTGGCGCACCTGGCCGGCTCTCAGGCCGACCAGGCGCTGGTCGAGGCGTTGCGTGAGCATCTCGAGACCCTGAAACACCTGCTGAACGTCCCTCCGACCGTTTCGCCGGGCGCGATCCCGAAGCTCTGGCGCTGGCTTGAGGCTCTGCAGGGCTCGTCGTGGGCCAATCTGGCCCGCGACTTTCTGGCCTACGATGGCGAGATGCTTTTCCCGGAGACATTCACAGTCGAGCGTCTGCAGGAAGAGGGTCTGGCTTGCAGCGAGAGCGATGCGGCGGCCGTGCGGCAGACACTGCAGGATTTTCTCAAGGTGGCCCGTGAGAAAGGCATGGGTCAGCCCGCACGGTACTACGCGGTGCTGGTCATGGACGGTGACCGCGCCGGCCGGTGGCTGAGCGGGACCCACGAGGGCCTGGCGGCCTGGGGCAACGTTCTCCATCCCGAGGTTCGTCACGCGCTCGCCGACCAGAGCGATTGGCGGGACCTGCTGTACGCCCGGCGCCTGATGACCCCGGCTCTCCACGGGGCGATCTCCGCAGCCCTGACCGGATTCGCTCTGACTGTCGTGCGCTGGGTGGTCGAGCAGCGCTACCACGGGCGCGTGGTCTACGCTGGAGGCGACGACCTGCTGGCCCTCCTGCCGCTGGAGGAGGCTCTGCCGGCGGCGCGGGATCTCCGGGCCCTCTTTACCGGCGAGGTCGATCTTCAGAAGCCTCTTGTCTTGTACGGCCCGGACGAGCCGCTGCCGGTGGCGTTCGGGCAGGAGAAGATCACCGGCTATCTGGTCTACCGCCAGACACCGGCGCCGGAGATTCTGCCAACAATGGGGCCGACGGCCAGCGCTTCGGTGGGGGTAGCCCTGGCCCATCACCTTCAGCCGCTCGATACGGTTCTGCAGGCGGCGCGCCAGGCTGAGCAGATGGCCAAGGGCCAGTATGAGCGTAACGCCCTGGGCGTGGCCCTCCTCAAGCGCTCGGGCGAGACGATCCAGGTGGGGACTCGCTGGTTCTATCCGGCGGTCCCCGACGTGGTTGCTCTCGTCAACGACCTCAGCCGGTTTCTTCGGAAAGGACCGTTGACGATGAAACTGGCCCCGGCGGTCTTCGCCGAGGCCCGTACCCTGGCTGGCCTGTCCGCCGAGGCTCAGCGGGCCGAGCTGAGACGCCTGCTGGTCCGACACAGCGAGGAGCGCAACCTGGGGGCTGCCCAACGGCTGGCGGACCAGCTCATCGCCTTCGCCGAGAGGCTGGCCGCTCACGGGCGGCGCGTGGGTCGGTCCGGGTTTGAACAGATGGCCGACTGGCTGCTCCTGGCCCGTTTCCTGGCCCAGGGAGGTGGGGAGTAGATGTGGTCGGTATTTATCGAACCGGTGGATGTCCTGCTCTTTCGTGACGGCCGGCCCTTTACTGCCGGAGAAGATCACCGTGCCCGCAGTCTTTTTCCGCCGACGCCGTTTACGCTGCAGGGAGCGATTCGCGCGCGCCTTCTCTTCGCCAGCGGGATCGATCCGGCTGACTACGCCCGTGGTGCCCCGACCGCTCAGGCACTGATCCAGCAAATCGGGCCGCCCGGTGGCGGTTATGGGCGTCTTCAGTTGCGGGGACCGCTGGTGGCGCGCCGTCACCCCGACGGGCGGATCACCCGGTACTTTCCGCTGCCAGCCGATCTGGTGGCCACGACGTCGGATGAGTTGGAGGCCAGGTCGCCGGTCAGGCGGTCTGTCCTGGTCAGCCCGTTGTCCGAACCGTTCTTCGCCCAGAACGCCCCGGACGGTCTCTGCCCCCTCTGGGCTCGCACGCCTCAGCCGCCAGAGAGTGAGCGCGGCTGGCTGGATGAGGAGCAGTTCCGGCGCTATCTCGCTGGCCAGGTGGAGGTGACAGCGATTCCTGAGCCGGAGATCGTGGTGCGAGAGCCGCGTTTCGGGATAGCGCTCGATCCCGAGCGCCGTCGCCCCCAGGAGGGGCGTCTCTACCAGGCCGAGTTTCTCCGCCTGGCGGAGGGGGTGGGATTCCTCCTGGAGATAGAAGGTGTTCCCCCGTTTGCGCCGCCCGCCGGCTTCCTGCAGCTGGGGGGTGAGGCCCGCGTGGCTCGGTACACGGTGCTGACTGACCCCTTCGCGCCACTATCCGTTCCCGATTCTCTGCCGGCCCGCTTCAAGGTGATCCTGCTGACGCCCGCC
This sequence comes from Chloroflexota bacterium, assembly GCA_034433795.1. Classification (GTDB taxonomy): domain Bacteria; phylum Chloroflexota; class UBA6077; order FW602-bin22; family DAOUAE01; genus DAOUAE01. The sequence continues at coordinate 11,381 of DAOUAE010000044.1, read as the reverse complement.
TGGTTCTCTGATGGCTGGCGGCTGCAGAATGATCGGTGGGAGACGTTCTTCACTGGTCCGGTGCGACTGGTGGCCGTGGCCCTACCGCGCCCTCTGGCTCTCGGCGGGGCGTTTGTCGACGACCAGCGGCGTCGAGGCGATTTCCAGCGAACCATGCGTCGCTTTGTCCCGGCGGGGAGCGTGTTTTTCTTCACCAGCGAGACCAGCGTCGCCTGGCGCGGTCGGCCGTTTACCGAGACACCTTCGGGGGAGGGCGATTTCGGGCAGATCGGCTTTGGTTGGGCGGCGGTGGCTCCCTGGGACTATGCCTGAGCAGGAGGAGCGATGTTTGAGCGAGCGGGGCTGCTGTACCTCTACGTCGAAACGCCACTCCACGCCGGCAGTGGCACCAGCCTGGGCGTGGTGGATCTCCCTATCCAGCGGGAACGAATAACAGGGTATCCCCTGATTCAGGGGTCTGGACTGAAGGGCAGCCTGCGGGCGGTGGCCGAGCAGCGGGATAGAGCCAAAGCCCGTCTGGTTTTCGGGCCGGACACCACCCAGGCCCATGAGCACGCCGGCGCCCTCTCGGTCGGCGATGCCCGGATTCTGCTCTTTCCGGTTCGGTCGCTCTTCGGCGTCTTCGCCTGGGTGACCAGCCAGAACGTTCTGGCCCGGTTCTGGCGGGACGCCACAATGGCGGGGATCAGCCTGGACTGGCAGCCGGTTGGTCCGACCGGAGAGAGCGAGGCTCTGGTCGGACCGTCGAGTACTGTGGTGAGCAACAACCGACTGGTTCTGGAAGAGTTCGCCTTCGTGGCCCGGTCCTCGCCCGCAGTCCAGCGTATTGCCGAATGGTTGCGCGAGAACGCGCTGCCGACCGGCGAGGAATACACCTACTGGCGCGACGCCTTGCCGGGACGGCTGGTGGTGTTGCCGGAGAACGCCTTCCGTGACTTCGTTCAGTTCTCAACGGAGATTATCAGCCGCATTCGGTTGCACGACGAAAAGAGGACCGTCGAGCGCGGGGCCCTCTGGTCTGAGGAGCATCTGCCCAGCGAGACACTGCTCTACGCGGGGCTCTTCGCCAGCCGGCCGCGGGTCGCTCGTGAGACTCTCCCGGCCGATTGGCAGCCGGCCGCCGATCCGGCGCAGCAGGTCCTGGCGTTCGTCAGAGAGTGTGTGGACGGCCGGCGACTGCAGCTGGGGGGTGACAGCACCGTCGGACGCGGTTTGGTCAAGATGCGTCTGGGAGGGGTGTCGTGATGACTGTCGCACAGCAGCAGACGCTGGACCAGCAGCGGGCCCGGCACGCCTGGACCGCCGTTCAGGACGTTGCCAGTCGGTCAGAAGACTTCAAAAAGAAGTATGGCTCCCTGGCCCGTCGGGTGCCGATGCTGATTCTCACCAACGGCCTGGGCCCAACCCTGGCTTTTCTGCGCTCCAAAGGGAAAAACGATCCGCATGATGCGCACACCGTTCTCGCAGGCCATCTCTCGACCTGGGTGCTGTCTCAGATCGCCTCGGGAGCCCAAAACCAAACGCTCCTGGACTGGGTGCTGAACCACGACAGCCACGACTACCGGCGGGCCACCGCCGAGGCACTGGCCTATCTGGTCTGGCTCAAACGGTTCGCCGAGGCCGAGTTGCCGACGGAGGAGGACTGATGCAGCGGCAGCCATTACGAGGGCGCAGCGGCCCTCCGACCCGGCCGGCCGGCTCACCGGGCCCTTCGGAGGGGTATCCCCTGCCCCTCGATGCACGGGATCTGGCCGTGGCTTATGGACCAACCTGTGTCAATTACGGACTGCGCCTCGACCGCTTTCCGCGGTGTGAGGCCCGGACCTGGGACCTGGAACCGGCCAGGAAGCGGGAGGGGATAGCGACCTTCACCGCCGCCGAGATCGCCAGCGTTCTGCAGGCGTTCCGGCGGCGGTGGGAGGCCATGCTCACGGAACGCCGCCAGCGGGGTGAGGCCGTCGAGCAGTTTCGTCTCCGGGCGGCCAGTCGGGTGGTGGTCGGCCTGGGAGCGGAGAGTGTCCTGGAGACCAGTCTGCGTCTGCATCGGGTGTACGGTTTTCCCCTTATCCCTGGCAGCGCTCTTAAGGGACTGGCGCGGTCGGTGGCCCTCTGGCGTCTGGCGGTGGAGTTTGGGGTGCCGGTGCTATCGCCAGCGGAGGTCGCGGCCCGGGAGCGAGCGGATCGTTTATCGGTCACACCCCTTCAGCGCTTGGAAGCCTATGTGAGCGAGCCGGAGAGCGAGCGCCGGCGGCAGCGGTTCGGCGAGTTGCGACAGGATCCGGCGTTATCGTCCTCGAGGCTACGACAATTGGATTTCCAGGAGGCGGAGGAGAGGGTCCAGCCACTGCGGCTGGTCTTTGGTACCACGGGCGCGGCTGGCCGGGTCGTTTTCTTCGACGCGATCCCGGCCGATCCCCATCGTCTGAGGCTGGACCGGGAGGTGATGAATCCTCACTATAGCGAGTATTACACGGGCTGGTCCGCGCCGGCCGATTACCTCAGTCCGATCCCCGTCTACTTTCTGACCATCGCGCCGGGCAGCCTTTTCCTCTTTGCGGTCGCGGCGCCGGAGGCCACACTGGCACAGCAGGCCCGGGGCTGGCTGGAGACCGGCCTGCGCGAGTGGGGCATCGGGGCGAAGACGGCGGCCGGCTACGGACTCTGGGAGGGATGATGCGGACCATTCTGACCACGGTCGGAACCTCGCTCCTGACGAATCTCCGGCGGGACCAGTCGGTGGCCCGACCCGGACGACAGCACCTGGTTCAGTATCTCCGTCAGACGCCACCGGAGCGGGCCTGCGCCGAAACGAACTCCCTGACCCGCCTGGTGCAGGAGGGAGATCGCATCATCTTTCTGCATTCGCAGACCGACGAGGGGCGTCTCTGCGCGGAGGCTCTGGCCGGCCACTACGAAGGCCAGAGGTTCAGCACCCGTCTCCAGGAGGTGGCCGACCTGACCTACGCCGAAAACCGCTTCAAATTGCGGGGGCTGCGGTCACTGGTCGCGACGATGATCGCTCTCCTCCGCCAGGAGCGGGCGCAGGGTCGGGAGGTGCTGATCAACGCGACCGGCGGCTTTAAGGCCGAGATCGCCTACGCCACGCTGGTGGGGCTTCTCTTCGACGTTCCGGTCTACTATATCCACGAAGCGTTCCGGGATATTATCGCGATGCCCCCTGCGCCCATCAGCTGGGACTATACGATTATCGCCGACCATGACGAGTTTTTTGAATGGCTGCACGAAGATTTCCGTCTGTCCCGAGAGGTTGAGGCGCGCGTGCGTCATCTGCCGCCGGAGGTCCATTTGCTGCTGGCGGAGGAGGCAGGGTACACCTTCCTTTCGCCGGCTGGCGAGGCTTTTTACGAAGCCTATCTTGAACAACTGACACGGTCAGCGACCGTACCGCTCTTTCTCTCAGAAGAGGCGCACGAAACTTACGAAAAAGCCTCGCCAGCGATTCGGACTCGCTTCGCCAGGGCTTTAGAGAAGCTCCGGCTGATAACAGTGCGTCGGAATCGTTCGGATCGCGTTCGTAACTCAGACTGTCTGGTTTATCCGAAAGGTCATTGTGATGAGCGTCTCTTCTACTTCGAAGACGAAGAGGGACGCGTGATGGTCTGTCTGCTCACCCGCCATTCGGATCGCAGTTACGAGCGAGCGATCGAGCGCGGGGTGTATCAACGGCATTTCCACCAGTTTCGTCCCTGGCCCTGAGACGGTTTGGCTTCCTTCACCAGTATCTGGACCAGCGCTTCAGCGCACCGGGATGCCCGCCGGCGTCGGGCCGGTGTAGCGACATCTCCCCTGGCGGTGGGGTTGACCCCGAGTCGTTCGCCAGCCATCGCCGGGCGAGCGTCAGGGCCCGCTCTTTCAGACGGGCGCCGTCGCCCGGACAGAGGTCTTCGACCCGGTCGCGCTGCGAGCGGTGAACCCAGTCCACCGCCCAGACCGCCGCGTTATAGGCGGCCCAGAGCGTCTCGGCGACCCCCAGATAGTCGTTGAGACTGCTCTGGTAGTCCTCCCACGCCGCCTCCCTCAACCGCTGCGGCCGCTCCGCCCGGCGCAGAACCGGCTCCACCGCGGGCAGCCCCTCCTCGTTCTCGTCGTCCGGACCCGGACGGAAGACCAGGTCGAAATAGCGCCCGGCCTCCGGTGCGGCCAGACGCCGCTGGGCCATCTGCTGCCATTCCGCCTCGGCGGCGCGGGTCGTCTCCAGCAGCGAGCGCAGCAGCGCCCCCGCCTCACGCAGCTGGCGCGGCAGCCCCCGGTCGTGGCGGAACACCAAATGCCGCTGCGCGCCCTCCAGCGCGAGGATCAGCGTGTTCTGACAGACCACCCGCACCGGGGTGAACGCCAGGTGGACCATCAGCCGACCGTCGTGGCCGTTGGCCAGCAGCACATAGGGGTGGACCTCGTCTTCCGGCGCCGGCCGCAGAACACCCTCCAGACGCGCCAGCAGCCAGATCCAGCGGCCGTGGTCGATGGCCCCCGCCGTCTCGTAGATGGCAGCGCCCACGCCGACGACCTCGTCGAAGAAACGAAAGGCCTCCCAGTTCTGCAGCGGCCGGTACTCTTCGCCCACCACCCCCAGAATCCGCCGGGGATCCCGCAGCGGCAGGTCGGTCCGGACGGTGGCCATCACCCCCGGGACCGGCAGTCCCCCCGTATCGTCCAGTCGGAGCGGAATCTTGGCCACGCTCCAGTCCAGCCCGGCCGCCCGGATGCACTCGGCCGCCGTGGCCAGGCCCCGCACCGGGACCCCTTTGCCGTGCCGTGGCGGCCCCTTCTCGCTGTTGTAGGCCATCGCGGTGACGTTATCAGGCATGGCTTCCTCCCTGTCCTCGGGCGTCCCGTACGATATTTCCGCCGTCGGCGACGAAAAGCGACCGCCACCGCCGACGCGGGGTGAAAGAGCGCGCGACGCCGCCTGTCCAGCGGTCGCCCCCTCTTCCCTGCCGGCTGGCCGTGTGGTATGCTCTGGCCGACAGACGATCCCCTGAGCCATCGCGGTGAGGAGGAATGATGCCCGAGGTCGTCCGCCTGGGAGTGGTCGGCTGCGGCAGCGTGGCCCTGCGCGGCATCCTGCCCCACCTGACCCAGGACGATGTCCAGGACCGCGTCCGGGTGATGGCCGTCTGCGACCCCGTCCCCGGCCGGGCCGAGGCGGCCGCCGCCCGGTTCGGCGTGCCGCACTTCTTCCTGCACTACGAGGATCTCCTGGAGAAAGGTGAGGTCGATGCCGTTACCATCGCCTCGCCCATCGGCCTGCACTACCAGCAGGGTCGCCTGGCCCTGGAGGCCGGTAAGCACATCCATTTCAATAAGACCATGACCACCACCGTGGCCGAGGCGACCGATCTCATCGAACAGGCCCGGGCGGCCGGGCTCAAGATCGTGGCCTCGCCCGGCGAGGTCCTGCGTCCCCATATCCAAGAGATCAAGCGGCTCATCGCCGCGGGGGCCATCGGCACCGTCTGCTGGGCGGCCTGCGGCGCCGCCTTCGGCACCTACCACGAGACCGAAAAGGTTCGCCAGGGTGAGGATGTGCTCTCCAACATCGACCCCTCGTGGTACTTCCGCAAGCCCGGCGGCGGCCCCCTCTACGATATGACGGTCTACGCCCTCCACGGCCTGACCACCGTCCTGGGCCCGGCCCGCCGGGTGACCGCCCTCTCGGGCGTGCGCATTCGGGAGCGCGAGTTTCGCGGCCGGATGGTCCCCTGCGACGCCGATGATAACACCCTGATGGTTCTGGACTTCGGCGATAACCTCTTCGCCTTCGTCTACGGCACGGCCGCCGGCCGGATCACCGAGGGGTTCAGCGCCAACTACTACGGCACCAAAGGAGCCATCGTCGGCCTCACGTTAAACGGCCAGCCGTTCGACTACCCGGGCCGCGAACTGGCCCTCCAGGCCCCGGAGGGCATCAACGGCAACCAGTGGCTGCTGCCCCACGTGGTGGGCCCGCACCGCTACCTGCCCGAGGCCCACGTCTACGAGGACATCATGCAACTGGTGGACTGGGTCCGCGACGATAAACCCTCGCCGGTCACGGCCGAGCACGCCCGGCACGTCATCGACATCATCGAGTCGGCCTACCGCGCCGCCGAGACCGGGCAGACCCAGACGCTGACGACCACGTTCTAGAAGGGAGAGCGATGGGCATCATCGTCGGCTCGCTGGCCGCCCAGAACTGGCACCGCCAGGTCCGCCAGAAGGGCCTGAGCCCGGCTGAGGCCTTTGACTACGTCTTCGAGAAGACCGCCGCCATCGGCCGGGCTCTGGGCTTCTCGCCGATGGCGATTGATATCAGTGTGCCCCGGCTGCCCAGCACCGACCGCCACTATCTGGACGAGCTCAAGGCCCGCCTGCGCGAGAACAATATGATCGCGATGGTGGGGTTCGGCACGGTGGCGGTCCACAACGACGCCGAGGTCCGGGCCGAGTCGCTGCGTCAGGCCGGACGCAACCTGGAGATCGCCGCCTACCTGGGCACCCGCACCTCGAACTTCGGCTGCCTGCGCAACGGCCGGGTCACCCGCGAGGGCCAGATCAGGATCGCCACCCAGATGCTGCGGGAGATCGGCCGCATCGCCGCCCAGTACGGCATCCGCATCTGCCAGGAGAACTACGACTACTGGACCTCGGACGAGCTCATCCGGATCTGCGTCGGCACCGGCCTGGACAACGTCGGCATCCAGAGCGACACCGGCAACTGGCTCATCCTGGGCGAGGACCCGGTCGAGGCCACCCGCAAGTGCCTGCCCTGGACCTTCCACGCCCACGTCCGGGACTACGTCCTGGAGAACGACACCTACAACGGCGTGGCCCTGGGCGACGGCCTGGTGGACTTCGAGCGAGTGCTGCCGCTTTTGGCCCAGGCCGGCGAGAGGGAGGACATCATCTTCTCGGTCGAGGTGGATACCGACGACCGCGATGAGGACGAGTGCGCCTGGCGCAGTTTCACCTATCTCCGCGACTGGCTGGTCCGCAACGGCCACACCACCTACCTGCGGCCCGTCTGATCCCATCGCCAGGCCGCGCTCTGACCACACGGGAAGGAGAACGAAGCGTGTGGACCGTAGCGCCTCACCCCGGCACTGGCCCGCCACGCGGACGGCGCCGGGCCACGCCGCCCGGTGACCGCCGGCGGATCATCTGGCCCCGGCCATGACGACGTTCGGCCAGCCGGTGATCTGCCCGGTTCTTATCGGCCGCACCGCTCCCCTCGCGGCCCTGGAGCGCTGGCTGGTCCGGGCCCGGGATGGCCACGGCCAGACGGTGCTGATCGCGGGTGAGGCCGGTGTCGGCAAGTCGCGCCTCCTGGCGGAGGCCAGGCGCTGCGCCGAGCGGCTTGGCCTGACGGTCCTGCTGGGGAGCTGCTTCGAGGCCGACCGCACGCTCCCGTACGCGCCGCTCCTGGACCTGCTCCACGCGCTGGCGGTCTCCTGGCCCGCCGGGCCCGCGCCCCCGCCGGGTTCCCCGGACCATGATCTTCTCAGACGCCTGCCCGACCTGGCCCCGGTGCTGCCCGATCTCGCGTCGCTGCCGCCGCCCGAGCCCGGTCAGGAGAAACGGTGTCTGTTCCGCGCTCTGACCCGCTTCTTCAGCCGCCAGGCCCGGCACCCCCTGTGTGTCGCCATCGAGGACCTCCACTGGAGCGATGAGACCAGCCTCGAGTTCCTGCTCCACTTCGCCCGCCACCTGAACGAACAGCCGATCCTGCTCCTGCTGACCTATCGCACCGACGACCTCCGCCCGGAGGTCGACCACTTCCTCGCCGCCCTGGACCGCGAGAGACTGGCCAGCGAACTCATCCTGGGACGGCTGACGGTCGCGGAGACCGCCCGGATGCTCCAGGCAATCGTGGGCCAGGCGCACCCGGTCCCGCCCGGGCTGCTGGAGACGGTCTACGCCCTGACCGAGGGCAATCCCTTCTTTGTGGAAGAGGTGATGAAGTCGCTGCTGACGGCCGGTGGTGCCCTCGGCGAGGGCGCGTGGGCGAGATGGCCGGGGCGTGGGTTCCCGGTCCCGCGGAGCGTCCAGGACGCCGTTCAGCGGCGCCTGGAACGGCTGAGTCCGGCGGCCCGCCGGACGCTCGTGCTGGCCGCCGTCGCCGGGCGTCGCTTCGACGTCGCTGTCCTGCAGGCGGTGCAGGGGGGTGACGAGCGGACGCTGCTTGAGCAGCTGAAGGAACTGGTTGCGGCCCAACTGGTGACCGAGGAGTCGGCGGACCAGTTCGTCTTTCGGCACGCCCTCACCCGCGAGGCCATCTGCGCGCCGCTTCTCCAGCGAGAACGCCGGGCGCTGCACCACGCGGTCGCCAGGGCGATCGAGCAGGTCTACGCCGGCGCCCTCGACCGGCATCTCTCCGACCTGGCTTACCACTGCCACGAAGCGGGCCTCTGGGCCAGCGCCCTCGAGTACGCCCGGCGGGCCGGCGAGAAGGCTCAGGCGCTGTACGCGCCGCGCATCGCGGTCGAGGAGTTCAGCCGCGCCCTCCACGCCGCCCACCAGCTCGCGGTCGTGCCCGCGCCGGCCCTCTATCGGGGCCGGGGGTGGGCCTGTGAGAGCCTGGGCGACTTCGACCGCGCCCGGGCCGACCACGAGGCGGCGCTGCAGGCGGCCGTCGCGATCGGCGACCGCCGGGCCGAGTGGCAGGCGCTGCTGGATCTGGGGATGCTCTGGGCGTCGCGCGACTATGCGCAGGCTGGTCCGTACTACCAGCGGGCGCTGGATCTGGCGCGGACGCTGGGCGATCCCTCCGCCCTCGCCCAGAGCCTGAACCGTCTGGGGAACTGGTACGTGAACAGCGAACAGCCAGGGGAAGGCCAGCGTTATCATCAGGAAGCGCTGACCATCGTCCAGCAGCAGCGCGACCAGCGCGGCCTGGCCGACACCCTGGATCTTCTCGGTATGACGAGTTACCTCAGTGGCGATCTGCGTCAGGGCACGGTGTACTACGAGCAGGCGTTGCCGCTGTGCCAGGCGCTGGACAACCGTCACCTCCTCGTTTCCATCCTGGCCACGCTGGCGATGCGCGGTGGCACCGCCCAGACGAACGTCGTCACCCCGGCCGTGGCGACCCTGACCGAGGCGGCCGGCTCGGCGGAGCGGGCCCTGCAGATCGCACGCGAGACCGGCTGGCGGTCCGACGAAGCCTATGCCCTCCTCCATCTGGGGTTCTGTCTCAGCGCCCAGGGCGAGTACGGGCGCGCGTTGGCGGTGGCGCACCAGGGGCTGGCGATCGCCACGGAGATCGGCCACCGCCCGTGGCTGGCCAAAGCGCACTGCCTGCTGGGGACGATCTACGCCGATGTGCTCCACTGGTCGGCCGCGCGCACCCACCTTGAGCGGGCCCTGGCGCTGGCGACGGAAGGCGGTTCCCTGATCTGGCTCCGCTTCGCGACGGCCTATCTCGCATCGGTCCTGGTCGCCCAGAACGCGCTCGCCCAGGCGGAGGCCGTGCTGGAGGCGGCGCTTGGCTCCGATCCGACAATGCAGACGCTGGCCCAGCGTCTCTCCTGGTGCGCCCGGGCCGAACTGGCCCTGGCCCGGGGCGCCGCCGCGCAGGCCCTGGCGATCACCGACGCGCTGATCGTCGCGACGCCGGAGGATGCCCGCCGTCCGCTACTGCGCCTGGCGCTGTTGCGTGCGGCGGCGCTGGCCGGGCTGAAGCGGGTGGACGAGGCCATCTCGGTGCTGACGGCGGCCCGGGCGGACGCCGCTGCCCGTGGCGCTGCCCCGCTGCTCTGGCGCCTGCACCTGGCTCTGGGCCGGCTGTATTTTGCTCAGGGCCGCCGCACGGAGGCGGCGCCGGCGTTCTGGGCCGCCCGTGCTGTGGTCGAGGACCTGGCGACGAGGATTCCGGAGGCGGCCCTGAGCGAGCGATTCCGACGCGCGGCCCAGGCGCTGCTCCCGCGCCGCCGGCCTCCTTCGCCCGGCCGCACGGCCCGGGAGCGTTTCGGCGGGCTCACCGCGCGCGAGCGCGAGGTCGCGGCCGAGATCGCCCAGGGCCGTTCCAACCGCGAGATCGCCGAGCGGCTCGTCCTCAGCGAGCGAACGGTCGCGACGCATGTCGCCAACATCCTCACCAAACTGGGGTTCGCCTCCCGGGCCCAGATCGCCGCCTGGGTCGTCGCCCATGGGCTGGCGACCCCCGAGCCCGCCTAGGGCCCTCCGCGTGGAGTTTTCCCCTCCAGCCGGTCCCTAAAGATCGTCAGATCTGCCGATGCCATTCCCGGACACCTGCTGGTACAGTGGCGATGGGTGGCCGTCTGACCGCTCGCCGAACGCCCGGGGCGCGGGTACGGTTATACCGCCGGTGTCACCCGACGGAGGAGCCGTGACCACCGGGCGTCGGTTGCGCGATGCGTCTTTCGGGCCCCTGAGTCCTGGTTCACGGAGGAGAGCCATGACAGAATCGTTCCCGACCATCGTGGGGAAGAGCTTCGAGACCCCGGATGAGACGCGCCGGCCGTTCCCGAAAGGCCGGATCGATGTCATCACCGTCGGCGGTCTGACCTTCTACCGCGAGACCCTCGAACCCGGCTGGCGGTGGTCGACCCATGTCAAGCCGGTCGTCGGCGGCGACAGTTGCCAGCGGTTCCATGTGAAGATCTTTCTGGCCGGACGTCAGCGGGTCCGGATGGACGATGGCACCGAGATGGAGTTCGGCCCCGGCGACGTGGCGATCATGCAACCGGGCCACGACGCCTGGGTGGTCGGCGACGAGCCGAATGTGCTGATCGAACTGGCGGACGTTGTCCGCCGGCCGTAAGCCCGGCCGCTTTTGACGGGAGGCGAGGATGGCTGGCGATCCGGAGACGCTGGCGAGAGCCACACTGGAGGTGATCCGGCACTTCAACGACGCTTTCAACCAACACGATGTCGAGGCCATTATGACGGTGATGACCGAAGACTGCGTCTTTGAAAACACCGTCCCGCCGCCGGATGGTGAACGCTATACCGGGCAGGCGGCCGTTCGGGCCTATTGGGACCGCTTCTTCGCCGCTTCGCCGCACGCCGTTTTCGAAACCGAGGAGATGTTTGCGTGTGGGGATCGTGGCGTTGTGCGCTGGGTCTATCGCTGGGAGGAGCCGGAGGGTCGGTCCGGACACGTCCGGGGCATGGATATCTTCCGCGTCCGCGAGGGGAAGGTAGCGGAGAAGTTCTCCTACGTCAAAGGGTAGGGTGCGGGCGTGACTGTCCCACAGGTGGTGGGTAGGGGACTGGACAAGACGGGGCAGACTCTCCTGGAATACAGGTAACACACCACCACACCCCAGGAGGCCTGCCCTATGGCCAGGATAACCCTCCGCATCCCCGAAGTCACGCCCTCCCCCGAGGACCGGCCCTCCTCCTGCCCCTTCTGCTCC
>DAOUAE010000043.1:0-2974 GCA_034433795.1 Chloroflexota bacterium | reverse complement strand
CATCCCGGCATGGCTCCTCCACCGGCTCATAGGTCAGCTCAAACACATCAGCCGCAGCACCTCGCCGATGAGGCGCGCGCTCTCCGGCGTGAGACGGCCGGCGAGCGCGATGGTCACCGTGGCGGACGGGGCGGACGCGGGGAGACAGGAGGTGTCTCCTGGACCACGCGCGCGCTGGGGCACCACCATCCCCGACGACCCGAATGCCCACACCGGACAAAGTACCACGCCCGCTCATCCCGATCCTTCGCTCCCAGGCGCGCGGTGCACGCCGCGCCAGCTGGTCCGCCACAGAGCGGGCACCTCTCGATCACCGCCACCTCTCCTGTGTGATTCAGCCGGGGACCTGTCCGCGCCCATAGGCGCGGGCCTGCTCCAGCCAGTACTGATTCAGCGTGCCCCCTGGCGGCAGGTACCCGAGAAAATTGTCGAACGCCTCGGCGCTCTCCAGAGACTTCATCTCGTGCCAGACGACCAGTCCGACCACCTGCCGGTACCCGTCCTCCGCCTCCACGAGCGCCCAGACGGCGATGGGCCTGGCGGCTACTCCCCATTCCCCCTGACTGTCCCGGACGGCGTAGACGGCCCGCCATCCCTCGGCCGGGCTGATCTGAAGAACAATGAACTTCATCTGAGCTGACTCCTTTCTGCGCTCCGGTTTTATGGCCCTCTCACTGACCCTGGCTCGCTCAGCGGTTTTGGTGCTCTCTACCGCTCATGGCTCGCTCAGGCCCCATGGTCCTCTCCCCGGACAGCGGCTCGCTCTCAGAATCTGGCCCCCTCACTTCTCCTGGCTCGCTCTCCCCCTCTGGTCCTCTCTGCGACCATGGCTCGCTCGTGACTTTTGGTCCTCTCCCCAACCCTGGCTCACCCCCCTATCATGGTCCTCTCAGGCTGTGTGGCTCGCTCTCAGAATCTGGCCCCCTCACTTCTCCTGGCTCGCTCCCTCCCATTGGTCCTCTCAAGCTTCTTGGCTCGCTCTCACCCTCTGGTCCTCTCCGCCACAGTGGCTCGCTCAGCTATCATGATCCTCTCGGCGCTCATGGCTTGCTGGGTCTCAGCGCTTCTTCCGGCCGTTCTTCTCCGGCAGCGGCCAGTGGGGTGGGGTGATCTCGTGGGCATGGCCCAGAATGGCGATGGCATACGGCTTCGGCGGCGGCGTGCCATAGGTGCTCTCGTACAGCACCCAGGCGAAATGGCTCAGGAACAGCTTCACCGCATACCGCCGCGCCCGCAGCTCGATCTGGCCGTCCGGCAGCCGCCCGGCCAGATAAGCCGCCCGCGTCCTGGGGTCCTGAATCCGCTTCTTCTCCAGGATGGCTTTCGCCTGGGCGGCGAAAGCCCCCTGCTCATTCCGCTCCTGCTCCAGGCGCTTCCGGGCGGCATACACCTGGCCATAGAAGCATTGTGGGCGGTTGTGGAACTTCACGAACGAGTCCCCGATCCGCCAGCAGATCGTCTTCAACCGGGCGTTCCAGGGGCGTTTTTCACCCTCCCGCCACTCCGCCGTCGGGTCCAGCCCGGCGAAGCGCCAGACCTTGCCGGCAGTGATGCAGTGCTCTGGCTCGATGAGCGCCAGGAGCCCGGCCGCCAGCACCGGCCCGACCCCGTACTGGGCCTTGGCCCAGCGTCCGGCCTCATACCGGTCGGTCCAGCGGTCCATCACGTCCTTCAGTGAATCCTCCAGGTAGTGGAGATTGCTGCCAACCCAGGCGATGAAGCCGTTGGGCTCTCCACTCCGCCCCAGCGCGTACGCCTGGTTGCCCACCGCCACCCGCATCTTCTGGAGGCTGTAGTACAGATCGACCAGGTAGCGCATCTGGGGAACAGTGAGCTCCTGGGCCACCTCCCGCGCCGCCCGCAAATCCCGCTTCAGGCGAACCAGTGCCGGATTCACAAATCCCGTTGTCGGCTGTGCCTCAACGACCATCGATCCCCTCCATAGACAGTGTGCTTCTGGCCACTATCCGCAGCGCCGGAAACGGCGCCCCTTCCTCGTCCACTCGCAGCGACAGTGGCATGTCCAGCGCCTCCACCGTCGCCTGCATCTCCGCGAACTCCCGTCCCAGCCGCGACCACACCTCAACCGGCACGCCCTCCACCCGCACCGCCGACAGGAGAAGCGTCGGCAGCAGCAGTCGCGGCTGCCGCACCGGCTCTGCCGGACGGAACCGTCGGAGAAGGCGCCACCAGATCGGCGTCCGCTCCGCTGGGGGCGGAGCGGACAGCGTGTACGGGCTGAGCGTCAGCACCCACACCCATCCCGGCTTCGGCCCGTAGAGGCTCACCAGCCGGGCGTACTCGGCCCGAAACCCATCGTTCTCGTGCGCCACCACGCGCCCGGCCAGCTCCACCGTCCCGCAGACCAGGGCCAGGGCCTGCGGATGCCCCAGACCGCTCAGCAACGCCCCCAGTTCGTCCGCCTCCAGCAGACACTCCGGCAGGGCCAGCGCATACAGCCCGCAGTGCGCCGTCGCCGCCGCGATAACCGGGTCGGCCCACTCACGACAGCTCCAGACTGGCCGCCTCTCGGCCAGGCAGTGACAGAACGCCTCCCGCCACCGCCCCGGCACCCACGCCCCCTCCAGCCCGCTCGCCGTCCCGAAGAAGATACTGCTTATCCAGGCCCGGTCCGGCTGCCCGGCCACCACCCACCAGCGGTAAGCCAGAACCGGCTGCTGGCGCTCGGCGGCCCAGTGCAGCTTGAGCAACGCCATCGGCAGCATCCCCTGCGCCGTCATCGCCGCACCGGCTCCTTCTCCCGTTCGCGCTCGGGCACCACCCGCGGCTCCTTCTCACGCTCCGGCTCCGGGCGGGGCAGCGTCACCACCCGCAACGGTCGTCCGATGTGCTTCACTCCTTCTCCTCCTCCAGGACCGTCCGCCAGTAGGGACGGCCCAGCTTCTCCTCCACCATCTCCCGCAGCGCCCGCAGCAGCTCCAGCTGCTCCTCGACCGGCGCCGGCACCTTGAGG
>DAOUAE010000042.1:0-44640 GCA_034433795.1 Chloroflexota bacterium | reverse complement strand
GCGGAGGGTTATCCTGGCCATGGGGCAGGCCTCCTGGGGTGTGGTGGTGTGTTGCCTTTATTCCCGGAGAGTCTGCCCCGTCTTGTCCAGTCCCCTACCCACCGCCTGTGGGACAGTCACCCCCTGATCCGGAGGAGACAAGACCATCGGCCCCGGCGTACAATCTACGCAGGATGCTGCCGCTCGCGTTGCCACCGGCCGGCGGCGGGAGCCGGCCGTCTCTCGAGGTCATCGGTGTCCCGCTGGACCTGGGCGCCGGCCGCCGGGGCGTGGACATGGGGCCCTCGGCCGTTCGCCACGCCGGGCTCATCGCCCAGCTCCGGGCCCTCGGCTACACCGTCACCGACCGGGGCAACATCAGCGCCCCGGTGGCAGAAGCCCTTCCCCCCGCCACCGGCCCGCTCCGGTACCACGCCGAGGTCCTCCAGGTCTGCCAGGCGGTTCGGGCCGCCGTCCTGGCCAGCCTGGAGCGCGGGGCGCGCCCTGTCCTGCTGGGCGGCGACCACTCGCTGGCCATCGGCAGCCTGGCGGCGTTGCTCACCGCCTACCCGGACCTGCGCGTCCTCTGGCTCGACGCCCACGGCGACCTCAACACCCCCAAGACCACCCCCTCGGGCAACATCCACGGCATGCCGCTGGCCGTGGCCCTCGGCCCGGCCGCCCCGGCCTTCGCCACCCTGGGCTGGGACCGCCTGCGCCTGCCGCCCGAGCACCTGGTCCTCATCGGCGTCCGCGACCTCGACCCCGGCGAGAAGCAACTCATCCGCGACCTCAACCTGCGGGTCTACACGATGACCGACGTCGACCTGCGCGGCATCCAGACCGTCCTGCGCGAGGCCCTGGACTACCTGGCCCCGCCGGCCGGCCGCCTGCACGTCTCCATCGACCTCGACGTGGTCGACCCCCTCTTCGCCCCCGGCGTGGGAACACCGGTCGATGGCGGGCTGACCTACCGCGAGGCTCATCTGACCATGGAGATCCTGGCCACCACCGGGGCCGTCGGCTCGCTGGAGGTGGTCGAGGTCAACCCGATCCTGGACGAACGGAACCGCACGGGGCTGCTGGCCGCCGGGCTCATTCTCTCGGCGCTGGGCAAGACGATTCTCTGAGCTGCCGGTAGAAGGCCACCGTCTGCTCGGCGATCCGCTCGTGGGCGAACGCTGACGCGCGCTCAAGCCCCCGCTGGGCGCACGCCTGCCAGAGATCGTGGTCGGCCCAGAGCCGTTCCAGACAGGCGCGGAGCGCCGCGCAGTCGCCCTCGGGGTAGACCAGCCCGGCCTCGCCGATGACATGCGGGATCTCGCCCGAACTGGAGCCGACCACCGGCACGCCACAGGCCATCGCCTCGACCAGCACCCGCCCGAACTGCTCCTGCCACCGCGGGGTCGACCGCGAGGGCAGAACCAGCACGTCGAAACGACGCAGGTGGTCGGCCACCGCCCGCGAAGGCACCCACGGGAGAAAGGTCACCCGCTCGCTCACCCCCGCCGTGGCCGCCCGCCGGGCCAGCGCCGCGCGCTCCTGCCCCTCACCGAGGAAGACCAGCCGCCAGTCGCCACGCAACCCCAGCACGGCCTGGAGGAGATCAGACACGCCCTTCTGGGGGACCAGCCGCCCGATGTAGCCGATGACAAAGGGCTCGCCGGGCCGCCGTGGGGGACGCGGGCGAAAGAGCGTGAGGTCCACCCCGAACTGCGGCACAACCACCACCGGCCCCCGAAAACCCTTGCGGGCCAGCACCCCGGCCGCCGCCCGGTTGCCGGCGATGGCCCCGGCCGCCCGACTCAAGACCCGCCGTTCGAACCAGCCGAACGGCGGGGGATAGCGCTTGAAGATGTTCTGCCAGGTGAAAAAGAGACAGGTCGCCCCCACCGCCAGCCCGGCCTGCAGCGCCAGGACGGTCGCCAGGTTGTAGGGCTCTTCATCGATGTGCAGGAGGTCCGGCCGGACCGCCGCCAGCAGCCGCCCCAGGCCGGGGTACCAGTGCAGGTGGAAGTGCCCGGCCAGCCGCACCGGCCAGACCACCAGCCGGAACCCCTCACCGGTCGTCCGCTCCAGCCGCTGGATCACCGTCCCATCGCGCCAGAAGGGTGGCACAACCACGGTCAGGTCCACGCCCAGGCGAGCGATGGCGGTGGCCTTGGCCTGGTAGGCCAAGGCCACCATCGCTTTCGAGAGCATTACAACCCGCACGCCGTCTCCCCCAGAACGGCCCGGTAGGCCTCCAGCGTCTCCCGGGCGGTGCGCTCCCAGGTGAACTGCCGGGCCCAGGCCGGCCCCACGCCCCGAAGATGAGCCCGCAGGGCATCGTCGGCGACGATCCGGCAGAGCGCCTCGGCCAGCGCCTCCGGGTCGGTCGGGTCGACCAGCAGGGCGGCCGGCCCGACCACCTCCGGGTGCGAGGAGCGGTCGCTGCAGACCACCGGCACCCCACAGGCCACCGCCTCCAGCGGCGGCAGTCCGAACCCTTCGTAGAGAGAGGGCCAGACAAAGGCCGCCGCCGCCTGGTAGAGGAGGGGCTTCTCCGCCTCGGCGACCGGACCGAGACAGCGAACCCAGCCGGCCACCCCCAGACGCCGGGCGAGCGGCCGGGGGTCGGTGGTCAGCGGCCCGGGGGTCAGGGCGCCGGCCAGCACCAGCGGATAGGTCAGCCCGCGGGCCCGCGCCCGGGCGTAGGCCTCGACGAGGCCGGCGATGTTTTTGCGCGGGTCGAACCCCCCCAGGTAGAGCAGAAACCGTCCGGGCGCAAGTCCGTAGCGCTCGGCCACCCCCCGGACCTGGTCGGCCGGGGCCCCCGGCTGGAAGCGCTCTTCGACCCCGAGCGGCACCACCCGCAGGCGGTCCGCCGGGAGACCCAGTCGGCGAAGATCACGGGCCGCGGCGGTCGAATCGGTCAGGACCAGAGCGGCGCGACGCAGGGCCAGGGCGACCATGGCCACGTAGGCCCGGACGCGCACGCCCTGCCGGTAGGCGGGGAAGAGAAAAGGAATGGCGTCATGGGCCGTCACCACCACCGGCAGGGGCGCGGCCAGCGGCGCCGCCAGATACGGATAGTGCAGCAGGCGCACACCGGCCCGGCGGGCCGCCCACAGGCAGCCGACCTGTTCGATCCAGAGTTTGCGCCAGTGGCTCTCACCCGCTGGCGCGCCGACGCCGGCCAGACCGGGGAAGTGACCGTGGAGGACGACGATCCGGGAGGCCACGCCCAGTCGCTGGTAGGCCTGCAGAAGGTGCCGGCAGTACTGGCCGGTGCCGGTCTGGGGACGGCTCAGGAAGAGACCGTTGACCCCCACCCGGGCCGTCAGAGCCACCGGCGCCGCTTCAGCGGCGGGCGTCGGCGCGGCCGGCGGTCTCATGGCGCCTCCACCACCCGGCGGTAGATGCTGAGCGCCCGCTCGGCCGCCGCCTGCCAGGTGAAGAGCCGGGCCCGTTTGAAGCCCCGTTCGCGCAATTCCGCCCGCAGGGCGTTGTCGGTCAGGGCCCGGGCGATGGCGTCGGCCAGCTGCTCGATATCGGTCGGACGGACGAGCAGGCCAGCGTCGCCCACCACCTCCGGCAGCGAGGCCGCGTTCGAGGCCACGACCGGCACACCGCAGGCCATCGCCTCCAGGGGCGGGAAGCCAAAGCCCTCGTAGAGGGAGGGGTAGACGAAGAGGTCGGCCAGACTGTAGAGGGCCGGCAGATCCTCCTCAGGCACGTAGCCGGGGAAGAGGACGAGGTCCTGCAGCCCCAGTTCGGCCACTTTTTGGAAGACCTCCTCGTACAGCCAGCCCAGACCGCCGGCCAGGACCAGCCGGTGGGGCAGGTGCAGCGCGCTCCGCACCCGGTCGTAGGCCTCGATGAGCCGCACCAGGTTCTTGCGCGGCTCGATCACGCCGACGTGCAGGACAAAAGGGAAGTGCAGACGGTAGCGCTGGCGCACCGCCTGCAGCACCGCCTCGTTCTTCACCGGCTGAAAGCGGGCGTCCACCCCGCCGTAGACGACCTCGACCCGGTCGGGCGGGATGTCCAGCAGGCAGATCGCCTCGTTTTTGACGTGGGCCGAGTCCACGGTGACGAAATCAGCCGCCGCCACCGAGAGCGGCACCACCCGCTCCAGAAAGGCGCGCAGTCCCTCCTCGTGGCACTCCGGATACAGGAGGAAAGAGAGGTCGTGGACGGTGACCACCGCCTTCCCCCGCCGGAGGGGCGGCAGAATGTAGTTGGGGAAGTGGAAGACATCGGCCGGGCCGGTGAAGAGGTCCACCGGCAGCGGAATCCCCAGGCGGAACCAGAGGATGAGCAGGGTACGCTCCGAAAACGGCAGCGTCCGGAAACGGACCTTCGACGGCTGGGGCAGCAGCCCGTCCGGTGGGGGCGTCCGACCGGCGGCAAAGAGCAGATAATCGTTCTCCTGGTCGATCTCGGCCAGTCCCTGGAGCAGTCCGCGCGCCCAGCGTCCGATCCCGGCCCGCTGCCGGACGGCAGCGGTCACATCGAAGCCGATCCGCACCCTACGTCCTCTGCATCAGAAGGTACACCGGCACCCCCAACACGACCAGGCTGAGGTAACTGATCGCCCGGTCGAGTAGGGCCAGTGAGAGCGCCACCTCAGGCGGCAACCCCAGCAGTATAAAAGCCCAGGTGATGCTGGCCTCGACATACCCCAGACCGGCCGGCGTCCCCGGCGGGGCGGTGAGCAGCGCCGCCCCCAGGGCGATGAAGGTCAGTGTCAGCAGTTCGAGGAGCAGACTCTCGTGCAGGTGAATCCCCACCGCCCGGGTCACCAGGAACAGGCGACCGGCCTCGGCCAGCCAGCTCACCAGCGTCAGCCCCACCAGAAAATGATAACGCCCAAATGCGCCCAGCGTCCCCTCGCGGAACAGCCGAAAGAGATCGCGGGCCCGGCCCGGGAGCCAGCCCTCGACCAGCCCGCCCAGTCGCCGCAGGGCCAGCAACCCCAGTCCGGCCAGGACCATCGCCCCCAGCCCGACCTCCAGCAGCCGGACGACACCCTCAGGCAGCTGCCCGCGAAAAGCCACCAGCCCGGTGATGCCCAGGAGCACCAGGACCACGGCGAAGTCGAGCAGCCGTTCGGCCACGATCGTCCCCCCGGCCTTGGAGAGGGAGAGGCCGGTCTGCCGTTTGAAGAGGTAGGCCCGGTAGAGATCGCCCAGTTTGGCCGGCACCAGACAGTTGGCGAACCAGGAGAGGAAGATCATCACCGCCAGACGGAGCTCTGAGGGCAGACAGCCGGCCGGCATCCCGGCGTTCAGGAGCATCAGCCGCCAGCGGCAGGCCCGGGCGGGAAAGACCAGGTAGTAGACCCCCAGCGCCAGAGCCATCAGGGCCAGGTTGGCCTGGCCCAGCACGGCCGCCAGCCGTCCCAGGTCGAAGCGCACCTGGCTCAGGGCCACCCCCATGATGGCGAAGGCCACCAGAAACGAGGCGAGCGTCCGCCAGCGGAGGAGGCGCTGGCCAAGCGCCAGGTCGGCGGTCCCGGCCTCGGGCGCCGACAGCACCGACGGCTGATCCCAGCGTTCAGCCACGGTCCTCACTCCCCCGGCAGCCCGCCAGCAGCCCCACCAGCAACCCCTGGTGCACGTTCATCCCGTGGACATGGAGATTATCAAACAGATTGTGCACCAGCACCGCCGTCAGGCTTCCCAGCACGCCGAGCGCCAGGGCCCGGTCGAAGGCCGTCGCCCCCCGGCGCCAGGTCCGCCAGGCCAGCAGCCACCAGCTGCCCACCATCAGGAGATAGAGCGTGAGCCCGAAGACTCCCTGCTCGGCCAGCATGTGCAGATAGATGTTGTGAGCGTGGCCCAGGGGATCCTCCCAGCCCGGCACCCGAAAGAGCGGGTAGAGGACCGTGTACTGCCCGGGGCCGACGCCGAAGAGCGGCGCGGTGGCGAACATCTCCAGCGCCGCCCACCAGTGGGCCATCCGTTCGACCACCGCCCAGTTCTCGGGCGTGAGGGGAACCGTCCGTGGATCGAAGACGCCGAAATAGGCGACGACCTGGGCCAGCCGGCCGGCGACCACCGGGGGCAGCAGTCCGCCCAGCCCCAGGAGCAGCGCCACGCCCGTCATGGCCAGCCCGCCGAGAGCCAGCCAGCGGGTCGTCCGCCCGGCCAGGAGCGCGACCACCAGGCCCCCGACCGCCACCCCCAGCAGAGCCCCGCGCGAGAGCGACAGCCCCAGCGCCGTTCCCATCAGGCCGGCCGCCAGCCGGCTGCCCCAGCGCCAGCGGTCGGAGGCGGCCGGCCAGAAGAGGGCCAGCCCCAGCGCCGGGCCGAGCGCCATGGCCAGGTAGCCGCCGTAGGGGTTGGGCTGGCCGAACGTCCCGTAGGCCCGCAGGAAGGGACCGATGGCGAAACTGGGCGGGCCAGTCCGGGTGAAAAACTGGTAGAAGCCCAGGAGGGCGCTGAGCCCCCCGGCCACGAGCAGGCCGGCCACCAGCCAGCGCCGGGGCCCCTCCGCCCGACAGAGCGTGGCCGTGATGATCGCGACCGTCCCCAGTTCGACCCAGCGCAGGACCTCAAGGAAGGCCGGGGCCAGATCCGGGGCCAGCGAGACCCCCCAGAGCGTCCCCAGAGCCATCGCCACGACCGGCAGGACCCAGGGGGTGAGGACCAGGCCCGGCGCGCGGCGGGCGCCGATCCCCAGGAACAGCCCGGCCGCCAGCGCTCCCACCAGCCCCTCGGTCAGCGTGAGCCCTCCGGCCAGCCGCCAGGCCGAGAGAAACGGGGCGGCGAAAGCCAGGGCGACGAGCCCCCAGACCGGCCGGACGACCACCAGGAGCGCCGTCAGGCTCCCCAGGCCGACCACGGCGGCCAGCGGCGCCGGCAGCAGCCCCAGCCCGAGCCCGCCCAGGACCAGTCCCAGCCCCACCCCGAGCGACCGGAGCGGCCGCTCCGCCAGCGGCCAGGGCCGGCTCTGCCCGACGGCCATCGATCTCTAGACCCCCTCCGCCGGAGCGGTCAGGGCCAGCCGCTGCCGGAACCAGGCGATCGTCAGCGTTAGCCCCTCGACCAGCCCAACCCGCGGCTCCCAGCCCAGCTCGGTCCGGGCGCGGGTGATGTCCGGACAGCGCCGACGCGGGTCGTCCTCGGTCGGCAGCGGACGGAAGACGATCGGCGAATCCGACTGGCAGAGACGTTTGATGAGCTGGGCGTACTCCAGCACCGTGTGCTCATCGGGGTTCCCCAGGTTGTAGACGCGCCCTTTGGTGCCGGGGGTGAACAGCGCCCGGACCAGCCCCTCGACCAGATCGCTGACGTAGCAGAGGCTGCGGGTCTGCTGGCCGGTCCCGTAGACCGTGATCGGCTCGCCCCGCAGGGCCTGGGTGATGAAATTGGGCACCAGCCGGCCGTCGTTGGGGTCGGAGTGGGGGCCGTAGCAGTTGAAGATGCGGACGATCCGGGCGTCGAGGTCGAACCGGCGGACGTAGACCATCGTCAGCATCTCGGCGAAGCGCTTGCTCTCATCGTAGCAGGCCCGCGGACCGATGGGGTTGACGTTGCCCCAGTAGGTCTCCGGCTGGGGGTGAACCAGCGGGTCGCCGTAGACCTCGGAGGTCGAGGCCAGGAGAAACCGGGCCCCCTGCTGGCGGGCCAGCTCCAGGAGCTGGTAGGTCCCCAGGCTGTTGACCAGGGCGGTCTCGACCGGATGGGCCAGGTAGCCCGGCGGGCTGGCCGGGCTGGCCAGGTGGAAGATCGCCTCGGCCTCGACCGCCAGCGGGCTGGTGACATCGTGCTCCAGGAAGGTGAAGCGCGGCGCGGCCAGAAGAGCGGCGATGTTCTCGCGCCGGCCGGTGAGCAGGTTGTCGACGCAGACGACCTCGTGTCCCTCCGCGAGCAGGCGGGCGCAGAGGTGGGAGCCGATAAAGCCGGCGCCCCCGGTGACGAGCACCTTCACACGCTCTCCTCCGGCTGGCATCGTGGCCAGGGGGACGGGCTGGCGCGCTCCGTCCGGCTGGCCAGCACCCGTACTATAGCAAAACTGCCCCAAAAGTGCAGCGCCAGGTCGGGCAGGAAGTAGCTATTGTCCACCAGCCCGTGGACCAGACCCGCCAGGAGACTCCCGGCCACCCCCAGCGCCACCGTCCGCTCGGGGAGCGGGCCCGCCCGGCTCAGTCGCCAGAGCCACCGCCCCAGCCAGCCGAGTGTCAGCCCCAGCACAACCGGCCCCCCGAGACCGAGACGCAGCCAGAAATCCAGGAGAAGATTATGGGGGTGCGAGAGATGCGGCTCGCGCCAGCCGGCCGGCGGGAGATAGCGGTCCCGGTAGAGATACAGGAAGTTGTCGAGACCGATCCCCTGGACCGGATGGTCGCGGACCATCGCCCAGGCCGCCTGCCAGACCTGCAGACGCATCAGGGTCGTGCTGTCCTCGGCCTGAAAGTGGCCGACCACCCGCTCGGGAAAGGCCAGGGCCGCCACCCCACCGACCACCCCCAGCCCGACCAGAAGCCCCCCGGCCAGCCGCCAGCGCCCGGCTCCGACCACCACGCCGAGCATCCCCAGGGCCGCCGCCAGCCATCCCCCCAGCGAGTAGGTCAAAAAGAGAGCCAGCCCCAGCACCCCCGCCACCCCCAGGGCCAGCCACCGCCACCCCCCCACAGACAACACTGCATATGAAATGCATATCGGCAGCGCGCGCTCCAGCCAGAGGGCCAGGTTGTTGGGCGAGCCCAGGTTGCCGGGCTGGACCACGTAGGGGCCGCGGATGCGGGCCACCCCCTCGGCGGTGATGAGATCCTGACCGGTGACGAACTGCCCCAGGCCGAGCAGCGCCGCCAGGACCGCGCCGGCGACCAGCCCCCCCAGCAGGGGCTGGGGCGACCGCTCCCGGTACAGCCAGAGCGTCGCTCCGGCGAAGAGGACCGGCTCGAGGATAACGGTGCGGAGTTCGCGCAGGCTGGGGGCCAGAACGCGGCTGGCCAGCAGCGAGAGCAGCCCCAGGACCACGAAAGCCAGCGGCAGCCCGTCGGCGGGCGTCAGAGGCGGCCGCGGACGGCCGGCCCGCCACCACGCCACTCCCGCCCCGACGAGGGTGAGAACGATGAGGACCTCGACCGGGCCAACGGCCCGGCCAAAGAGCGGCCGGGCCTGGAGATAGAACGGGGCGGCCAGGAGAACCAGCGGCGGGAGCAGCGCCGGCCGGCCCAGGGCCACCCCCGCCAGCAGCCCCAGGCCCAGAGCCACCCCTGGACTCGTCGGGGCGGCCGCAAAGAGCACCCCCCCACCAACCAGCAGCGCCCACCACCAGCGGTCCCGCAAGATCATCTAGCCTGTCGCACGCACAATTCTGTATCCAGCCAGTCCGGCGCTGAGGGCGGCGCCGGCGAGGCTCACGACGGTGAGCGGGGTCGGGCGCGGGCGGGGAGGCTCTTCCTCGACGATGAAGCCGTCGAGCGCGAAGAGGCCCCCCGGCCGACCGGAGGGGGCCAGGGTGATACGGACCACGTGGGTGCGGGGCGCCAGGCCACGGGCGATGGGAACGACCGCCCGGACCTGCGGCTGCGGGCTGGCCAGGTCGAGATAGGACCGTCCCTGACGGTCGCGGGGCAGGGCGTTGGCCTCGCCGCCGTCCACCGTCACCGTGACAATGCCGGCGTCGGGCCCCCGCGGGACGACGATGGCCAGGCCGGTGCCGTGGAAGGTGATGGTGACACTGGCCCCCGGCGTGCGTGTCTGCCGGAGGGTCCGGCCAGAGGCCTCCGGACGGAGCAGCCACTCCCACTCTCCCTGGTAGACTGCCGCCGGGTTGCTCTCCTGGTACTCGCCGGGGCCGGCCACACCCAGGCCCTCGCTCTCACGTTTGACGGCGGCGTAGACCGGGCGGGGGGTGAAGCCCGGATCGACCATCCGGAAGTAGTACTCGGCCTGGTCCGGACCGATCAGACCGGCCTGACGGAAATACCACAGGCAGATCACCCCGAGCCAGGGCCATTCGGCCCGGGCCCGGCGGATCGCCCGCACCGTGTACTCGGCCTGCTGCTGCTCGCTGACCTGCCCCCACAGCAATTTCTCCAGCGGAAACCCCTCCGGGGCGGCGTTCCAGCCGAACTCGTTGAGCCAGATGGGCTTCTCGGCGTCGCCGTAGCGGACCATAATCTCGCGGAGAAGCTGAACGCGGGCGAAGTTCAGGCGGTGGGGATCGGCTGGCGCCTCTGGCGGGTCGTTGAACCCGTAGGCGTTGGCGAAGAGGATATCGAAGTAGGCGCCGGCCCCCAGACGGTACATCTCTTCCAGAAAACGCAGATCGCTCATCGCCCGTGGGGAGTTCTCCAGCGTCTGGGCCAGGGGGGCGCTCAGGATCCGGACGTTGGGGTCGACGGCCTTGGCCCGCTGGTAGGCGATCTGCAGCAGCCGGACATACCCGGCCGGGTCGATGGGCTGGTCGCCCCACTCGGGGTAGATGTTGGGCTCGTTCCAGATCTGGTAGTAGCGGATCCTGCCCCGGTAGCGACTGACCACGGCGGCGACGAAATCCCCATAGTCCTCGAAGTTGTCCGGCGGGGCCTGGGCCAGCCGGTTATCGCGGCGTGTCCAGGCCGGCGGCCGGTCCAGCCGGGCGATGATCTCCAGGTTGTAGCGGCGGGCTGTCTCGACGATGCGGTCGTATTTCTCCCAGGTGCTCTTGCGCAGGCGGTCGTCCCAGAACTGCCCTTTGCGCAGCTCCAGGTCCTCCCAGGGGAAGTGCTGCTTGACCCAGCCGATCCCTGCCGCCCGGGCCATGGCCAGGGTTCGCTCGACCTTCCAGGGCTCGGCCTCCAGCTGCAGGAAGAAGTTGGCCCCCAGAGGATTCAGGTCGGTCTCGGGGATCGTCCGCAGCGGCGAGGGCGCCGGCGGCGGCTGCCCCCACCCTGGAGGGAGGGTGGAGAGGGCCGCCACCACCAGCCAGAGCCCGGCCAGGAGCCCGAGGGCCCGGGGCGAGAGTTGTCGGAGCAGACGCCAGCGCCGCATCAGTGCAGGAGTATACCAGAGAGGCCGGCGGGATTAAAAGAACGTTAGGATGCGCGCGCACCACCCCGCCGGCCCTTGCCAGCCAGCGGCCCGGCCTGCTAGTCATGCCTGATGGGAGGTCGCCGGTGAACCCACGGCAGGTCTGGCAGGCGGCGCTGAGCGAACTGCAGGCCCAGGTCTCACGAACAACCTACGACACCTGGCTCAAACACGTCACGCTGGTGGGGCTGGAGCAGGGCGTCTGCATTCTGGGGGTGCCGTCGAGCTTCGCCAAAGAGTGGCTGGAGAGCCGCCTCCGCCCGCTCATCGAGCGGACCCTGAGCGGACTGGTGGGCCAGCCCATTCAGATCGAGGTGGTGGTCCAGACGCCCAAGCGGAGCGCCACCGTCCCCCCGGCCCCGCTGCTGGAGGGACTGGCGAACGAGCCAGAGTCCACGCCCGCGCCCGGGCCGCCCAGTCGGAGCCCCTGGCAGCCCCACCCGCGCTACACCTTCGCCACGTTCATCGTCGGTCCCAGCAACCAGATCGCCCACGCCGCCGCTCTGGCGGTGGCCCAGCGCCCGGCCGAGGCCTACAATCCCCTCTTTATCTACGGCGGCGTGGGCCTGGGCAAGACCCACCTCCTCCACGCCATCGGCCACGTCGCCCTGAGCCGCGGCCTGCGGGTCCTCTACGTGACCTCGGAGGACTTCACCAACGACCTCATCGAGGCGATCCGGGTGCGCAGCACCGAGGAGTTCCGGGCCCGCTACCGCACCAACGACGTTCTGCTGGTGGACGACATCCAGTTTCTGGCCGGCAAAGAGGCCACCCAGGAGGAGTTCTTTCACACCTTCAACGCCCTGCACTCGGCCAACCGCCAGATCGTCATCTCCAGCGACCGTCCGCCCAAGGCCATCGCCGCCCTGGAGGAGCGCCTGCGCTCCCGCTTTGAGTGGGGGCTCATCGCCGATATCCAGCCCCCGGACTTCGAGACGCGGGTGGCCATCCTGCGGGCCAAGGCCGAGGGCCAGCCGGTCCCGGTGCCGCCCGAGGTCCTCGATTTTCTGGCCCAGCGGATCCAGCGCAACATCCGGGAACTGGAGGGCGCCCTCAACCGCGTGGTCGCCTACGCCGCCCTCAAACGCCTGCCGCTCACCGTCGAAACGGCCGGAGCCGCCCTGCGCGAACTCCTCCAGGCGCCAGCCCGCAAACGCCTCACCCCGGCCCAGGTCATCGAGGCGGTGGCCCGCTACTACCGGGTCGACCCGCGAGCCCTGCGCGGCAAACAGCGCGACCGTCAGATCGTCCGGCCCCGCCAGGTGGCGATGTACCTGATGCGCGAGGAGACCGAGGCCTCGCTGCCCGAGATCGGTCGCGAACTGGGGGGCCGCGACCACACCACCGTCCTGCACGGCTGGGAGAAGATCAAAGCCGAGGTCGAGGTCGACGACGAGCTGCGCAAGGCCGTGCTGGCCATCCGCGAGGCCCTCTACGCCTCCGCCTCCTGACAGGGAGGCGGCTCAGGGGGGCGTCTCGACGCTGGTGAAAAGAAAGAGCACCAGTCCGGCCACCCCTCCGGCCGCCGCCAGCCACAGCCCCCAGCCGCGGACGCCCGTCACCGCCTCGACCACCAGCCCGAGGAGCAGCCCCGCCAACCCTCCGGCCAGAATAAAGACCAGAAACCGTCCCCAGTAGCGCAGCAGCCCCATCACCGTAGCCCTCCCCTGGCCGCCGATCCTACTACAGCCCACCCGACAGGGCAACGCCGGCGCCCCGTTGGCGGCCGTTGGCGACCGGTGCGCCGGCACTGGCGCCCGGGCCGGCCTTTCAACATAACGGGTGTGGACAACCCGGCCTGTTCTGTGGATAACGGTGGAGGGCTGTGGATAGCCGGCGGGGACGGCCCGGGGGTGTCCACAGGCCCCATCGCCTCCTCGCTCTGGCCAGCGCCGGGACGCTCCACCGCCCACACCCGATTATCCCCAGGGTTTTCCCCAGGTCTGCCCGCCTCCCCTTCGCGCTCCACCGGCGGCCGGCGCGAACTTTTCCCCGGATCCCCTGCCCGACGGCGTCTCCCGACCACGGCCTCCCCCTTGCCACATGGTAGAATGACTGACGGAGAGAGACGGGCGAATCGCGATGTTCCTCGACGAGGTGCGGATCTACGTCAAGGGTGGTGATGGCGGAAACGGCGCCATCAGTTTCCGCCGGGAGAAATTTGTCCCCTTTGGGGGACCGGACGGCGGCGATGGCGGCCGTGGGGGCAACGTCTATCTCATCGCCGATCCCAACCTCAACACGCTGCTGGAGTTCCACTACCGCCAGCGCTTCGTGGCCGAGCGCGGTGGGCACGGCCGGGGCAAGAAGCAGCACGGCCGGGACGGCGAGGACCTGTACATCCGGGTGCCGGTGGGGACGGTTGTCTACGACGACGCGGGCCACGTCCTGGGCGACCTTATCGAGCCCGGCCAGGTGCTCCTGGTGGCCCGGGGAGGACGCGGCGGTTGGGGCAACGCCCGCTTCGCCACCCCCACCTACCAGGCTCCCCGGATCGCGCAGAAAGGCGAGCCCGGCGAAGAGCGCTGGCTCCGGTTGGAGTTGCGCCTGATCGCCGATGTCGGTATCATTGGCTACCCGAATGTGGGGAAGTCGACGTTGCTGGCGGCGGTGAGTCGGGCCCGGCCCAAGATCGCCGACTACCCGTTCACCACCCTGAGCCCGAACCTGGGGGTGGTCGAGGTCGCCGGTGAGACGCTGGTCTTTGCCGATATCCCCGGTCTCATCGAGGGAGCCCACCGTGGCGTCGGCCTGGGGCACGCCTTCCTGCGCCACATCGAACGCACCCGGGTCCTGCTGCATGTGGTGGACGGCACCAGCGCCGATCCCATCGGCGACTTCGACCGGGTCAATGAGGAGCTGCGGCTCTTCGACCCGGAGTTGATGAAAAAGCCGCAGATCGTGGCGGTGAACAAGATGGACCTGCCCGCGGCCCAGGAGAACTGGGAGACGGTCCGGGCGGCGTTCGCCGCCCGCGGGCTCCCGGTCTTCCCGATCTCGGCGGCCACCCGGTCGGGGCTGGAGCCGCTCCTGCGGAAGGTTCTGGAGGTCGTCCGGGCCACGCCGCCTCCGCCGCCGCTGGAGCCGCAGCCGGTGGTCGAGCCGGCCACCGATACGTTCCATGTCGAACGGGATCCCGACGGGGCTTTCCGCGTCTCGGGCACGGCCGTCGAGCGGCTGGTGGCGATGACCGATCTGGAGAACCCCGAGGCGCTGCTGTACCTGGAGCGGATGCTCCGACGGATGGGGGTGTACGCCGCCCTCGAGGCGGCTGGGGTCAAGCCGGGAGATACGGTGCGCATCGGCAAGGCCGAGCTGGAATGGGCTGCGACCTGAGCGGGGCGTCCTGCCGGCTGGGTGTCTTCGGCGGGACCTTTGATCCGATCCATATCGGCCATCTCATCGCCGCGCAGGAGGTCTGGGCGGCCTTGCGGCTGGACCGCGTGCTCTTCGTCCCGGCCGGCGAGCCGCCGCACAAGCGGGGTCTACCGGTCACCCCGGCTGAGCACCGGGTGGCCATGGTGGCGCTGGCCATTCAGGACAACCCCGCCTTCGTGCTCTCCCGGATCGAGGTGGACCGGCCCGGCCCCTCGTACACGGTGGATACCCTGCGGCAGCTGCGGGCCACCTGGCCTGCGGCCGAGCTCTTTCTCATCATCGGCGCCGATGAACTGCTCAGCCTGCCCACCTGGCGCGAGCCGGCGACCATCGCCGCTCTGGCCCAGATCGTGGCCGTCGCCCGGCCGGGCTTTCAGATCGAGGACCTGCGCTATCTGGAGCCGTGGATCCCGGAGCCGCAGCGGCGGATCCACTTCGTGTCAATGCCCCTTATCGGCATCAGCGCCACCGACCTGCGGCGGCGGGTGGCCGAGGGGCGACCGATCCGGTATCAGGTCCCCGACGCGGTTCTGCAGTATATTGACGAACACCGGCTCTATCGTTTCCCGGCTGAGGGGGCTGTGGGCTGAGGCGGTCCGGACCAGAGGACGGCGCCAGTGCGGCGGCCAGAGAACGTAAGGAGCACGGGTGATGATCACCGGAAAGCTGGTCAACCTGCGGGCCCTGGAACGCACCGACCTCGATTCCCTGCGGGAGTGGCTGAACGATCTGACGCTCCTGCGGCTGAGCGGCTATCCCGCCTGGCCGCTGGCCCCCATCGACTATGCCAAGTGGTACGAGCGGCTGGCCGAGACCCGCGACCTGCAGATCCTGGCCATCGAGACGCGGGACAAGGACCTCATCGGCTACGCTATGCTCCGGCACATCGACCCGCGCAATCGCACCGCCGAGGTCAACGTGGTCATCGGCGAGCGCGGCTACTGGGGGCGCGGCTACGGTCCGGACGCCCTCCAGACCCTGCTGGGGTTCGCCTTCAACGACCTGAACCTGGCCACCCTCTACGCCTACATCCCCGAGTTCAATACCCGCGCCCGTCGGGCCTTCGAGAAGGTCGGGTTCCGGGTCGACGGAACGCTCCGCCGTCGCTACTTCAGCGATGGACGCTACTGGGACCTCATCGCCGTCAGCCTGCTGGCCGAGGAGTATCAGCAGCGTCAGACGCGTGAGGAGTGATCGCCGCGAGGGACAATGCCCGCCCGTCTGTTTGTGCTGGTCGGCATCCCGGGCTGTGGCAAGACGACCTACGCCCGGAAGTATCTCGCCCACGCCCTGCGCGTCTCGCTCGACGACCTGCGGCTGATGCTCAGCGGGCGGCCCTACGACCCGCGGGTCGAGCCGATGGTACGGGTGGCGGGCGAGGCCGTCCTCTGTGCGCTGCTGGCCCGCGCCAACGAGTGGCAGGTGGACATCGTGTTCGACGCCACCAACGCCACCCGCTTCTGGCGGGAGAAGAGCCTTCGTCTGGCCCAGCGCCACGGCGTGGTGCCGGTCGCGGTCTACTTCCCCTGCGCGCTGGAGGTGGCCCTGGCGCGCAACCGTCAGCGGCCGGTGCCGGTGCCCGAGGAGGTCATCCGGCGCTTCGCCGCCCAGCTGGAGCCGCCGTCGCGCGAGGAGGGCTTCGCCGAGGTGCTGGTGGTGGAGGACTTCTCGCCGTAAGTGAACGAAGCGGGGGCGGGCAGTGGGCCGCCGGGCCCACTGCCCGGAGGGCGGGTTCAGCGCAGGGTCAGCAGGAAGGCTGTGATCTTGGCGGCCTCGTCGTCGGTCAGCCCGAGTGTCGGCATCTGGGTGCCGGGCTTCATCGCCTGGGGATCCTTGATCCACTTCTGCAGGTTTTCGGGGGTGTTATCGATCGTCCCGGCGATCTTGGGCCAGCTGGCGACGCCATCCAGGGCCGGGCCGACGGTGCCCTTGGCCTGGGGGATGTCGCGGACGGTGTGGCAGGCCACGCAGCCCTTGGAGACGAAAAGTTGCTTCCCCTGCTCGACGGCCGCCTGGTCTTTGACCGCCGGCGGGGGCCCCGCCTTGGGAGTCGGCGTCGGCGGGGCCGTTGGGGCACAGGCGGCCAGGGCCAGGCCGAAGGCGGTGAGCAGGGCGCTCCAGCGCATCGCACCTCCCATAAACCCGAAACCTCCTCGTTGGCAACCGAGGTCCGACTGACCTTCGGGTGGGGGGCTCTGCCATAATCATACCGGGGCGGGAGTGCTCTGGCAAGGCCGCACGGTCCAGCATAAGTAATTTAAGGAGAGACCATGCGTCGGCTGATCGCTCTGCTGGTGGGTGTCTTTACTCTTGGTCTGGCCGCTGGTATTCTCCTGGCCGAGTGGTACGAGTGGCGGGAGAGCCAGCGTCAGCTGGAACTGCTGGCTCAGGTGGAGGAAGCAGACGGACGAGGAGGCACGCGATGAACGGTCACGGGCTGGGCCGCGCCTGGCTGCTCCTGGGGCTCGGGCTGGCCGGGCTGCTGCTGGGGGCCTGTCTGCTGGCCCCACGGCCGCTGGGCAGCCGGGAGAACCCGGTCAAGATGGCCATCGTCCCCTTTCTGGAGACCCAGCGTCTGACGGTCGGCATGCGCAAGATCGCCGATTACCTGGAGCGCGAGACCGGCTACGCCATCACCAGCGAGGTGCCGACCAGTTACGTGGCGGTGGTCGAGGGGATGTGCGCCGAGAAGGTCGACATCGGCTGGGTGAGCCCCCTGGCCTATATCCTGGCCAGTAAAAAGTGCGGGGCGACGATGGAACTGGTCTCGGTCTCACGCGGGGGAGCGACCGCGTACCGGGGTTTGATCGTCACCCGCAGCGACAGCGATATCCACGACCTGGCCGATCTCCAGGGCAAGCGCTTCGCCTGGGTGGACCCGGGCTCGACCTCCGGCTACCTGTACCCGCGGGCGCTGCTGCTGGAGAAAGGCCTGCACCCCGATAAGGTCTTCCGCCAGCAGGTCTTCGCCGGCGGCCACGACAAGGTCATCGTGGCCATTATGGGCGGCCAGGTGGACGCTGGAGCCGTCTACGATGATGTGCGCACGACCAAGGGGATTCAGGACCTTTATCCCAACATCATGACGGCGACGCGGGTGATCGCCCGGACCGACGCGATCCCCAACGACGGGGTGGCCTTCCGCCGGGGCCTGCCCCGCGAGATGGTCGAAAAGATCAAGGCCGCTCTCCTCAAACTGTCCGGCACGCCGGAGGGCCAGGCCCTCTTCCAGGAGGCCATCGGCACCGAAGGCGTTAAGGAGACGACCGACGCCGCCTACGACCCGGTGCGGCGGGCGGCCGCCGTCCTCAACCTGGATCTGGAGGCCGAACTGGCCAAGCCGAAGTAGCCCTGGGTGGATCAGGCGTAACGCACCGGGACGGGCTGACCTGTCCGGGCCGACTCGTAGGCGGCCAGCGCGATGGCCAGAGCGCGCAGGCCGTCCTCGCCGGTGACCGAGACCGGCCGGCCGGTCCGCACCGCCTCCAGAAAATCGCTGACCATCAGGAGGTCCAGGTTGGGGCCCCACCCCAGGTCGCGGACGCGCTGTTCGCTCTCGCTGTAGAGGGTGGCCACCTGGGCGAAGAGATCGAGCGAGGCCGTCGCCCGCGTGCCGATGACGTGCAGGGTGACATCGCCCCAGGTGGTGAAGACGCGCGGGCGTGACCAGCTGGTGTCCAGGGTGGCGAAGGCCCCGTTCTCGTAGTCGATGGTCAGCAGCCCCGTGTCGTCGATGGGCTGGTGGGCCAGACCGTTGCCGATCTCGGCGTAGACCTGGCGGGCTGGGCCCAGCAGCCGGTGCAGGAGGTCGGCCACATGGACCGTGTGGTCCATCACCGCGCCGCCTCCGGCCAGGGCCCGGTCGGTGAACCAGCCGCCGGGGTTGCGTCCATGATTGGTGCTGTTGACGGCCAGGATCTCGCCCAGGACCCCCTGCTCGACCGCCTGGAGCAGATGGCGGAAGGCCGGACTGTAGGGGCAGGGAAAGGCGGTCTGGAGGAGAACGCCTCTCTCCCGGCAGACGGTGACCATCTCCCTGGCGTCTTCGAGAGTGGTGGCCAGGGGCTTCTCGCAGAGGACGTGGACGCCGGCCCGGGCGGCCAGGAGAGTCAGGTCCTTGTGCCGGGCGTTCTCGCTGCAGACGATCACCGCGTCCAGGCTGGCGTCGAGGAGGTCTTCGTAGCGGGGGAAGTAGCGGGTCTCGAACTGGGCGGCCCGGGCCTGGCCACGGGCCGGGTCGTCGTCGGCGATCCCGACCAGCGTGACATCGGGGATCTGGCGCAAACAGGCGGCGTAGCTGTTGGCGTGGAGGTGGGCGAAACTCATGATCCCGACGCGGAGCGGCATCGTCACTCCTCCGGTAGAGCCACCGGCTGCCCGGTCTGAGCCGACCGGAGCGCGGCCTCGGCGATCTCAACGGCGTAGCGGGCCTCATCGGGGGTGATGCGCGGCCGAGCCCCGCCGCGCATGCAGTCCAGGAAATGGCGCAGTTCGCGGTAGAACGGCGTCTCCCCACCGGGCGTGTCGACGGCGGGGGTGTACGGGAGCGGTCCCTGACCGTCGCGTCGGTCGAGAAGAAGAGGCTGGGTTCGGAAACTATCGTAGGTGAGCAATCCCTGGTCGCCGGCCACCTCGACGCTGGTCCCGAAGCGGCTGCGGGCCCACAGGCCCTCGGTGTGCGCGATCACCCCGTTCCGGAAGCGCAGGGTCACCAGCGCGTAGTCGATCTGCCCCAGGCCACGGGGGCCAGCGTGCCGGGCGTAGACGCGCGCGACCGGTCCGAAGGTCCAGTGCAGCCAGTCGAAATCGTGAATCAGGGTATCGAAGATCACCCCACCGCTCTGGGTCAGATCCAGGTACCAGTCGCGGGCCGGGGGCGGCCCACCCCGTGAGGTGCGGACGATGGCTGGCTGGCCGACGTCGCCCCGCTGGATGGCCTCGCGCAGGGCCACGTACTGGGGAAAGAAGCGCACGACCTGGCCGACGAAGAGCTGGGCCCCGGCGGCGGCGCACCGGGCCACCAGGTCACGGGCCTCGGCGCCGGTCCGGGCCAGCGGCTTCTCGCAGATGATGAAACGGAGGCCGGCCGCCAGAGCGGTCCGGATGGCCGGCCCGTGGGCCGGCGTGGGCAGGCAGATGTCCAGGACGTCGGGCCGGACGTGTGCCAGCAGGGCCTCAAGCGAGGGGAAGACCGGGCAGCCAAAGCGCTCGTGCAGGCTGGCGTGCAGATCCAGCCGCTGTTCGGCCAGGCCCACCAGCTGGACGTCGGGCATGGCGCGGTAGCAGGTGGCGTGGACCTGACCGATGTTGCCGCCACCGACGATGGCCACGCGGAGCATGTCGCCCTCCGGGCACGGGACGTGCTGGGTCTGTGGCTACGGTACCAGGGGCTGTCCCTGGCGTCAAGAGGCCGTGCCCGCAGGGCCGGCGCTGAGCACCGCGCTGGCCGGAGCGCTCTACCGTGGCCCGGACCGCGCCATGCTCTCCTGACGGGTGCCACCCGCCGCCTGGGCCACGGCTCGACCCCCGTCTCCCGGCTGGCCCCCCGCTCTGGCAGACGTCTGCCGGTGGCGAGCGTGGGTCTGGTGTATACTGAGTGAAAAGAGGCAGGGTGGCGATGATGACGCTCCTGGCCACCGCTCTGACCGGTCTGGCGCTCGGTGTGCCCGGCGCGCTGGCCTGGTGGCTCTACCGCTCGCCGCTCGCTGGCGGGCCTCCCGAGCCGGTCCGGCTTCCGCCGGCTTTCCGGGGGCTGCTTATTCTCGCCCTGGCGGGGGCGAGCCTCTGCCAGATCGTCGGTGCGCTGTGGGACGCCAGCCAGCATATTCGCACCGGTGTCATCCCGGCCGGGGCCGATTTTCTCTGGCCCCCGCATCTTCTCCTCTACAGCGGGTTCCTCTGGGCCCTCCTGGCGACCGCTCTGGGTCTCGGCGCTCTCTGGCGAGCGGGGGATCGCTCTGGCGATCCCCGCCGGCTGGTCCGGCAGCAGCCGGCCCTGGGGGCGGTGGTCCTGGCCTCGCTTTACGCGCTTCTGGCCATCCCCGGCGACGCCCTCTGGCACGCCCTCTTCGGCCCGGACCTCACCGCCTGGAGCCCACCGCATCTGCTGCTGGCTGGGGCGGCGGCCACGGTGGTGGCGGCGGCGGTCGCTCTGCTGGCTCCCGTGGGGACGCGGGCGGGCCCGACCCCGGGCTTTCTGATCGCGGCCGCCAGCCTCCTGGCCCTGGCGCTCCAGACGGCTCTCCTGGTGGCGGTGCTGGAGTGGGAGCTGCCGGTGCGACCGGCGATCGTTCAGGCCCGCCCCTTCTGGCTGTATCCCACCCTGGTCGGGCTGCTGGGGCTGGTCGTCTGCGTGCTCGCGCGGGCCATGGGGGTCGGACGGTGGTCGGCGACCGTGGTGGCCCTGGCCTTTCTGGGCCTGCGGACGGCGCTCAGTGGGGGCCTGGCCCTGGCCGGTCAGATCGTGCCGGCCTTTCCGCCGCCCTTTCTGCTGGGGGCGGTGGGCCTCGATCTGGTCGCGCGCCTGGCCGGACGGCCGGGTTGGGGACCGGCTCTCCGGGGGGCGCTGGTCTTCGCCGTCGGTTATCTGCTGCTGGCGGTGCCCGTCCTCAGCGGCCGGTCCGGCTCGCCGCTCACCCTGCGGGACCTGGTCCTCACCGCCCTGGTCCTGGTCGGCGCGGGCAGCCTGCTCCTCCGCCTGGTCCCTCAGCGGCCCCTGGCCGACTAGAGCCGGATCTTCCGCCAGTCGCCGGCCTGGAATCGGGAGAAGAAGAGACTGCCCCGGACCAGAAAATCGGCCAGCCAGCCGATCCAGAGTCCGACCAGCCCCCAGCCCAGGTACAGGCCGCAGAGATAGGCCACCGGAACCCGGATCGCCCAGATGCAGAGGGCCCCGAGGACCATCGGCGTGCGGGTGTCGCCGGCGCCGCGGAGAGCCCCGGCCAGAATCGAGGCGGTGCCGACCAGGGGCTGCCCCAGCCCCAGCAGGCGCATGGCCGGGGTGCCGGCGGCGATGATGGTCGGGTCGCTGGTGTAGAGGCGCAGGAAGACGGTCGGGGCGAGCAGGAAAAGCAGCCCCATGCCGCCCATTCAGAGGAGCCCCGCCCGCAGGGCCTCCCAGGCGCTGGCCGTGGCCTGGTCGGGTCGTCGGGCCCCCAGGCTCTGACCCACCAGGGTGGTGGCGGCCACGCTGAAGGCGAAGCCGGGCAGAAACGAGAGCGAGGAGATATTGAGCAGGATGGACTGGGCGGCATAGGCGGCGGTCCCCAGCGCCAGGCCGATGGCGCTGAAGGCCAGCATCCCGATCTGGATGAAGGCCGATTCCAAAGCCGCCGGCCCGCCGACGGTCAGAATCTGCGCCAGCGCCGGACCGTCGGGTGGCCAGAGCCACTGCCAGCGCAGCCGGACCATCGCCGCCTGGCTGGCCAGGATCCCCAGGACCAGCGTGGCCCCCAGCAGCCGGGCGGCGGTCAGGGCCCAGGCGGCGCCGAGGACCCCCTGGCCGGGCAGACCAAAGGCCCCGAAGATAAGAACATACGAGAGCGCCAGGTTCAGGGCGTTGATCGCGGCGGTGATGGTCATCGGGGTGCGGGTGTCGCCCGCCCCCCGCAGGGCGCCGTTGCCCACCAGCATCACCATCAGAAACGGGGTGGCGGCGGCGTTGATCTGGAGATAGAGTCCCCCGGCCCGGGCGACCGCCGGACTGGCCCCCAGAAACCGCAGGATCGGCTCGGCCAGGACGACGCCCAGCAGACTGACAGCCATGGCGACGATGAGGCCCAGAAGGAACGATTGGGCGAGGGTCTTATCGGCCCGGGTCCGGTCGCGGGCGCCGGTGGCGTGGGCCACCAGGGCGGTGGTGCCCACCGCCAGCCCCGAGAAGAAGACGATGAGCAGCATCAGCACCTGATTGGCCAGAGCCACCCCGGCCAGGGGGTCGGCCCCCAGCCGGCCCACCATCATCAGGTTGGCCACGCCGAGCGTCGTCTGCAGGATGTTCTCGACCAGGGTCGGCCAGACCAGCCGCATCAATTGCCGGCGCAGGAGCTGGCGCTCGGCGGCGCTCACGCCGGCGGCCAGTCTCAGCGGAGGCTTCAGCCGCATGGCCGCTCCGGGCTGGCGCCGTTCCGGATCAGCCAGGCCAGGACTTCTCGAAGGTCGCGGGCGATAAGATCGGGAGCCGGCAGGTCGGGCGGCTGTGGCCGGCCGGCCCGGTTCAGCCAGACGGCCCGGAGGCCGGCCCGCTGGGCGCCGAGGACGTCGGCCAGAGGGTCGTCGCCGATGTGCACGGCCTCAGCGGGGGCAACCCCACAGGCGGCCAGGGCCAGGGCGAAGATCCGCGGGTCTGGCTTCTCGACGCCGACCTCCTCGGAGATGATGACCGTGGTGAAGAACGGCTCCAGTTCCAGGGCGCTCAGCGTGTCGCGGCGGGTGCAGCGGCGACCGTTCGAGACCAGAACGAGGGGCCGCCAGCCGTGAAGCGTCTGCAGAACCGCCCGGGCCTCCGGAAAGAGGCGGACCGCCGCCCGCCGGGCCTGTCGGTAGACGGTGACCAGATCGGCGGCCAGCGCTGGATCCGCGACCCCCAGCCTCGCCAGTCGCTCGACGTACCCCTGGACGGAGAGAGTGCCGGGCGAGAGAATCTGGCGAACGGTCGCCGGGTCCAGGTGGGGATAGCGCTGACAGACGGCGGTCGTGAGGGCGGCCACGATCTGGGGGATAGCCCCCTGGAAGTCGACCAGGGTATCGTCGAGGTCGAAGAGGATGGCGCGGACAGGCATCGGCCTCGCCTCCGACAGAGGCTGTGGGCGGCGGGCGTGCTGGTCGGGCGGGCTCAGGTCCAGCGCTCGATGCCGCCCCAGCGGTAGGGGAGGCGGTCGGTCACCGGCAGGAGCGGTGGGAAGGGTTTGTGGGGCTCGGTCTGGTACCAGTAGGCGGTGCTCGACCAGTCGCCCTGTTTGTCGTTGGCGTGGCCGTGCTCGATGGTCACCCGGATCGATTTCTGGAAGCGGATCGGGTCCTCGATATGGAAGCGGTACATGGAGTGCTTGCCGGTGTAGTCGGGGTTGGTCTTGAAGTGGTAGCCGAAGTAGGGGGTGCAGAAGGTGCGCTCCAGCCGGTTGAAGTTCCAGGCCCCGCAGAAGTAGTCCTCGGTGCCGGTGCCGTGCAGCGAGGGGGGCCAGGGCTCGCCGTCGACGAAGATCATATCATCGCCCTCGCCCCACCAGCCGGGCTCAGGCATATCCACGTTGAGAACGCAGCCGACGTAGTGGCCCCGCCCCTCGGCCTCGAGGATCACGTAGTTGTCGCGGCCGGTGAGATTGAGCCGCTGGCCATCGGGACCGACAGCGTCCGGCGGGTGGACCAGCGTCGGGTTCTCGCGCCGCCACTGGGCGTGGAAGCGGCCGTAGTCGCCCTCCAGGGTGTCGTAGGCCTCGTAGTCGATGTAGTAGTAATAGATGGCCTCGTCGTCGGCCTCGTTCTGAACGGTGATGAGCGCCCGCTCCGCGAAGGGCATCGGGAACCAGCAGTTGAAGCCCCGGTCGAACATCTGGAGCGGCAGCGACCAGAAGTAGGTCTTCTGGGCGTGGCCCAGGCCGAAGAAGTCGCCGACCGGGACCTCGACGCTGGGATGGGGCTCGTTATCCCACCACATGCGCAGGACGATCTTGCGCAGGTGGAAGGGGTCGCGACAGGCGATGGTCGTCCAGAGATGGGTGATGCAGCCGGCGCCGGTGATGTCGGCCAGGGTGACGGTCTGGCCGGCCGGAATGCGCAGGAAGTCGCGGTTGCCACCGGTCCGGTCCCAGCTGGAGACCCGCAGCGAACGGGCGTTCCGCAGTTCGGCCAGGTCGCGCAGCGAGGTGCTCCCCAAGCGCATCGGTGGTCTCCTTCCGTGAGGGGTAGGCTGTGGCCTGATTATAGAGGGGCCGAGGCGGCGGAGCAATCGTCAGCAGACCACCGGCCTGCTCGTCTGACCTCTAGGGGACTGGCCAGGCGCCGGTCGCTGTGGTAGAGTCCTGCCGGAGAGGAGCAGGATGGAGACTGGTCGGCTGTCGTCGACGGTGCCGTCGGCCGCTCCCAGGGGGACGCCGGGTCGGCGTTTCGGCGCGCTGCGGCACCGCAACTTCCGACTGCTCTGGCTGGGGCTGCTGACCTCGAACATCGGGACCTGGATGCAGACGGTGGCCCAGGGCTGGCTGGTCTACGCCCTGACCAACTCGACGGTCTACCTGGGGCTGGTCGGTCTCTGCCGGGCGGTGCCGATGGTCTTCTTCCCGCTGTTTGGGGGGGGTGCTGGCCGACCGGGTGGACCGGATCCGGCTGCTTTTTGTCACCCAGTCGGGGGCGGCCGCCCTGGCCTTTCTCATGGCCTTTCTGGTTCACAGTGGCTGGGTGACCGTCTGGCACATTCTGGCCATCGCTTTTTTCAGCGCCCTGCTCCTGGCCTTCGACCAGCCCACCCGTCAGGCGCTCCTGCCCGATCTGGTGACGCCCGAGGACCTGCTCAGCGCCACCAGCCTGAACGCCGCGGTCTTCAACGGGGCGGCCTTTGTCGGGCCGGCGCTGGCCGGGCTGCTGGTGCCGGTGATCGGCCTGGCCGGCGTGTTCTACCTCAACGCTCTCTCCTTCGGGGCGGTCATCCTGGCCCTGGTCCTGATGCGGGTGCCCGAGCGGCGGCGCGTCCCGACCGGCGGGCTCTGGCAGAGTTTTCGGGAGGGGCTGGCCTACGTCGCCCGCGACGATCTCCTGCGGCTCCTCATCGTCCTGGCGGCCGCCACCAGCTTCTTCGGGTGCTCCTACCAGCAACTGATGCCGGCCTTCGCCCGTGATGTTCTGCACACCGACATCACCGGTCTGGGGTTTCTGCTCTCCGCGCCCGGGGCTGGCACTCTCCTGGGGGCCTTCGGGCTGGCGGCTCTGCACCGGCCACCGCGCAAGGACCATCTGCTGCTGGGGAGCGTCTTCGGCTTTGCTCTCCTGCTCAGCGGGCTGGCCCTCTGCCGGCTGTTCCTGCTGGCGGTGGGGCTGCTCTTTCTGCTGGGGGTCTGCAACGCGATCCTGGGGGCAGCCACCCAGACGCTCCTGCAGCTCAATGCACCGGGGGCGCTGCGCGGTCGGGTGATGAGCCTCTACACCATCTGCTTCCTGGGCTTCACCCCGCTGGGCAGCCTCTTCTCGGGAGCGCTGGCGGCGGTCATCGGCATTCCCGAGGCGCTGGCGGTGGGGGCCGGCGTGGTGATCCTCTCGGCCCTGGTGGTGCTGGCCACCGGCCGGCCCGCTCTGGCCGCCCGTGGCGCCTGACGGTGTTTGCAGGGGGCGCGCGCAGGTGTATGATCCCGCCAGACTCTGTCGGAGGTCCCCGCGATGGTGCACGCATCCAGGCCCCCTGTGATCGACACCCACAATCACTTCTGGCTCTACGGCCGCTCGGATCTCTACTGGATGACGCCCGACCTCACCCTGCTCCAGCGTGACTTCACCCCCGCCGACCTGCGCCCTGAGATGGTGGCCGTTGGTGTCGACCGCTCGGTCATCGTCCAGGCAGCCCGGTCGCGCTGGGACCACGAGTGGTGGTTCCGTCTGACCGAGGAGTACGACTTTGTCAGCGCGGTCGTCGGCTGGGTGCCGCTGGAGAGCCCGGAGGTCGGGGCGCTCCTCGACGAGTACGCCCGTCACCCGGCCTTCCGCGGGGTCCGGGCCACGGCCGAGAACGAGCCCGACCCGGACTGGCTGGCCCGCCCCGAGGTTCGACGGGGCATCCGCGAGGTCGCTCGGCGGGGGCTGACGCTCGATCTCCTGGTGCGGACGCCGCACCTCGGCCACATTCCGCGCCTGGCGGAGGAGAACCCCGCGCTGATGATGGTGGTGGACCACCTGGCCAAACCGCCCATCGCCAGCGGCGATCTCGACCTCTGGGCCCGGCGCATGGAGGCTCTGGTGCCCTATCCCAACATCTGGGGCAAGGTCTCGGGGCTGTTGACCGAGGCTGGCCCCCAGCCGACGGTCGAGAAGATCCGGCCGGTCGTTCAGTTCGCCCGCGAGAAGTTCGGTCTGGAGCGGCTGATGTGGGGCAGCGACTGGCCGGTCTGCCTGCTGGCCGCCGACTACCGGACCACCTTCCAGACCGTTGCGGCGGCTCTGGAGCCGCTCCGCGCGGATGAGCGGGCGGCGATCTTCGGTCTGAACGCGCTGCGCTTCTATCGTCTTCAGCCGTAAATCACGACCAGACGGAGCGGTAGCATGGTCGAGCGATTGACCCCCGATCAGGTCCGGCGCGTCTGCGACCCTCAGTCGCTGGGCTGTGAGAGCACGCGCGATCTCCCCCCGACCGGCGGGCTCATCGGCCAGCCCCGAGCGGTGGCGGCCCTGCGCTTTGGCCTGGGGATGACCGACTCCCACTACCATATCTTCGCCGCCGGGCTGCCCGGCACTGGACGGGTGACGGCGATCCGCAGTTTCCTGGAGGAGCTGGCCCGGACCCGCCCGACCCCGGACGACTGGTGCTACGTCTTCAACTTCACCCAGCCCGACCGGCCCCAGGCGCTGCGGCTGCCGGCTGGTCGGGGCCGGGCGCTGGTGGCCGATATGCGGCGGCTGCTGGAGGCGGTCCAGCGGCAGCTGCCACGGGTCTTTGAGAGCGACGCCTACACCAAGCAGCGTGACCATATCCTTAACGAACTGCAGCGACGGCGGGGGGAGATGCTGGCCGCTCTCGAGCAGCGGGCCCGGGCCGAGGGCTTCGCCCTGCAGGCGGTGCCGGGGGGACTGCTCCTGATCCCGCTCCTGCACGGCCAGCCCCTCTCCGACGAGGCCCTGGCCGCTCTGCCGCCCGAGATCCGCCGGCGGATCGATCAGCGGCGTCAGCACCTCGAGGAGGAGGTCCGGGCGGTCCTGAAAGAGCTGCGCAACCTGGAGCGAACGGCCCACGAGCGGCTGCACGACCTGGACCGTCAGGCGGTCCTATCCGTGGTCGGCGATCTCATTGAGGACCTGGTTGAGCGCTACCGCGACCTGCCGGCGGTGGTGCGCTACCTGGAGGCGGTCCGCGAGGACCTGCTCCAGACCTGGCCGCAACTGCGTCTGCCGGCCGAGGAGCCGGCGATGGCCCCGCTCGGGCTCCATTTCTGGCAGCGGGAACGGGTGCTCCGCCGCTACCAGGTGAATCTCATCGTCGATAACGCCGAGGTCCAGGGCGCCCCGGTGGTGATGGAGATTCACCCCAGTTACGCCAACCTGATCGGCTACGTCGAGCGGGAGGTGGTGCTGGGCGTGCCGGTCACCGATTTCACCCTCATTCGGGCCGGGGCGCTTCACCGGGCCAACGGCGGCTATCTGGTTCTCACGGCCGAGGATGTGCTGCGCCAGCCCGGCGCCTGGGATGGCCTCAAGCGCACGCTGCGGACCAACCAGATCACCATTGAAGAGGTGTCCGATCTCTTTGGCCTTATCGGGATCGTCCCGCGCGGACTGCGGCCCGAGCCGATCCCGTTGGAGGCCAAGATCATCCTGGTGGGGGCGCCGCTGACCTTCTACCTCTACTGGCTCGACCCGGATTTCCGCGAACTGTTCAAAGTGCGGGCCGATTTCGCCCTGACGATGGACCGCACCCCGGAGAATGAGCGGGCCTACGCCCAGTTTGCGGCCATGCTCTGCCAGAAAGAGAACCTGCTCCCCTTCGACTGCACTGCTCTGGCGGCCCTGGTGGAGCACGGCTCGCGGCTGGCCGAGGACCAGCGGAAACTCTCGACGCACTTCGGCGCCCTGGCCGATGTCATGCGCGAGGCCGACTACTGGGCTCGCCAGGAGCGTGTGGCCACGGTCAGCCGGGTTCATGTCCGCCGGGCCCTCGAAGAGAAGATCTATCGCTCGAATCTCATTGAGGAGCGCATTCAGGAGCTCATCGCCCGGGGGATCATCCTGGTGGATGTGAGCGGGGCGGTGGTCGGTCAGGTGAACGGGCTGGCGGTCTCGACGCTGGCCGACCTCACCTTCGGCCGGCCGACCCGGATCACGGCGACCATCGGCGCCGGCCGCGAGGGGGTCATCGACATCGAGCGCGAGGTGCGGCTGGGCGGGCCGATCCACAGCAAAGGCGTGCTCATTCTGGGTGGCTTCCTGGTCGACCGCTTCGCGCAGGACAAGCCGCTCACGCTCCACGCCCGCCTGGTCTTCGAGCAGAGTTACGAGGAGGTCGAGGGCGACTCGGCCTCCTCGGCCGAGCTCTATGCTCTCCTCTCGCGCCTGGCCGACGTGCCCATCCGCCAGGGCCTGGCCGTCACCGGCTCGGTCAACCAGCGCGGCGAGGTCCAGGCCATCGGCGGGGTCAACGAGAAGATCGAGGGCTTTTTCGCCGCCTGCAAGGCCAAAGGGCTGACCGGCGACCAGGGGGTCATCATCCCGGCCAGCAACGTCGACAACCTGATGCTCAACGAGGAGGTTGTCGACGCCGTCGCCCAGGGACGCTTCCATATCTATCCGGTGCGCACGATCGAAGAGGGCATCAGCCTCCTGACCGGTCTCCCGGCTGGCCGACGCCTGCCCGATGGGACGTTCGAGCCGGAGACCGTCTTCTGGCGGGTTGACCGCCGGCTGCGCGAACTGGCCCGCAGCCTGCGCGCGGTGGCCCGTGAGGAGCGTGAAGGCGAGGGAAACTGAGCGACGGCCAGGCGGTCTGGTTCGTGCCTGGCGGCCGCGCATGACGGCCGCCCCGGGGCGGGCGGTCCGGGCCGGTGTGACGGAGGGGCTTGACAGGCAGCGCGTCGCCGGCTAGCCTCACCGCAACCGCGTGGGAGGGGCACGGTGCGCCTGCTGAGCGTGGTCCTGGCCCTGGCTCTTGGGCTGTCCTGGACCACCGCCAGCCCGGTGGACCCCGAGTCGTGGGCCCGCGCGCACATCCGGTCCCAGGCCCCGGCCCTGGGGCTGGCCGCGGACCTCAGCGACCTGCGCCTGGTAGGGGTGGTCCGCAGCCTCAAGGCCACCCATGTCCGCTTTCAGGTGACCCGGCGCGGGCTGCCGGTCGAGGGCGCCCTGGTCACGGTCCACCTCCTGGACCGGGGGCCCGTCCTCCTCCGGCACCGGCAGCTGCCGGCCGGCCTCCCGGCCGGATCCGCGCCCTCGCTCTCGGCGGCGGCGGCTCTCGAGCGGGCCGTCGCCGGTCTTGGCCGGTCTGTCCGGCAGCGAGGACCGCTGCGGACCAGCCTGGTCTATCTCCCGCGGGGGTCGGACCTGGTCCTGGCCTGGCGGG
The DNA here is from genome assembly GCA_034433795.1 of Chloroflexota bacterium. Classification (GTDB taxonomy): domain Bacteria; phylum Chloroflexota; class UBA6077; order FW602-bin22; family DAOUAE01; genus DAOUAE01. Next base: position 15,024 of record DAOUAE010000042.1, on the reverse strand, counting down.
TGGAGGTGCCGGCGGCCGAGCCCCTGGGCGATTTCGCGGTCCTCGTTGACGCCCGCAGCGGCCAGATTCTGCGGGTCCGCGATTACCTGGCCCGCCGGCCGTCTCCAGCGAGACCGAACCAGGCGGCTGGCGACGCCTGCCTGCTCGAGTCGGCCCATCCCTATCCGCCAGGCGTCCACCAGCGCTGGACGGTGGTCAACCCGGACCCTCAGGCCACCGGCACCCGGCTCTTCTTCCGCCGGCTCCAGACCGCCGACCCCTATGATGGCCTGCTGGTCCGCGATGAGACGGGCCAGATCGTCCAGCGGCTGACCGGTGATTTCCCGGCCGGCGTCTGGACGGTTCCGGTGCCGGGTCGGACGGTCGGGCTGGAACTGGTTGCCAGCGCCCTCGGGCAGGGCTGGGGCTTCTGCCTGGAAAGGGTGACCAGCGCCGAGATTCAGCCGGGACGAACCGGCCGCGGAGCGGTCTTTCTGCCCAATCCGATAGTGACCAGCCAGCAGACTGCCCTGCGCGACGGGGGCGACGCCGAGACTCCTCTCCTGGCGGCCCAGCGGGTGCCGGTCGATCTGCCGGGCCTGGATGGTTCGGGCTATCTCCGGGGGGCCTACGTCGACCTCACCGCCCCGGGGCTGAGCGGAGGCGACCGGCCGGCCGGTCAGGCTTTTCAACCGGATCTGGTCTTCATCTACCCGCGGAGCGACCCCCGCTTCGAGGAGGTGATGGTCTATTACCATATCGATGCCGTCCAGCGCTATCTGCAGGCGTTGGGGTTCACCACGGTCAACCGTCGCAGCCTCCCCGTCCACGCTCACTACACCTGGCAGGACCTCTCGTTCTACAGCCCGTTCACCACCGGCCTCTACTTCGGCGACGGCGGTGTCGACGACGCCGAGGACGCCGAGGTGATCGTCCACGAGTACGGGCACGCCATCCTGGACAGCCAGGTGCCTGGCTGGGGGGCGAGCGATGAAAGCCTGGCGATCGGGGAGGGCTTCAGCGACTACCTGGCCGCCAGTTTCTACGCCACCGCCGGTGGGGGCTTCCAGCCTGAGTGTGTCGGCGAGTGGGATGCGGCCGGGCGGGTCCCACCCCAGCCCTGCCGGGGACGGGTGGATAGCTCCCGGCGGTATCCGGTCGATCTGGTGGGCGACCCCTCTGCCGATGGGGCGATCTGGTCAGCCACACTCTGGGAGATCAACCGGACCCTGGGGCGGACGACGGCTGACCAGTTGATCATCGCCAGCCACTTTTACCTCGATCCCTGGACCCTCTTCGGCGATGCCGCCACGGCTCTTCTCTGGGCCGACCAGGCCCTGACCGGCGGCCAGAACGAGGCCGTGCTCCGGGCCATCTTCGCCCGGCGGGGGATCGTCCCGGCGGCACAGCCCCCGCTGACCCCGACTCCGGCCCCGCAGCCGACGCCGACCGTCTCTCCCACCAGCACCCCACCGCCCTCGCCGGTGGCGACCCTTTCCCCGACGCCCGATCAGGTGACCAGAACGCTCGCTCTCCATCCGGGCTGGAACTGGATCGGTCTGGGTCTCGCCGTGGCCGGACCACTGCCCGCGCCACTGACCGCTCTGGCGGGCCAGTACGACCTGGTGCTGGGGGAAGAGGGGAGCTACGCGCCGCCACCGGCCGACCCCCGTTTCAACACCCTGACGGCTCTACAGGTCGGGCGCGGCTACCTCATCCGGCTCACCGCACCGCAAACGGTGACGCTGACCCTTACGGGACCAGCGCCGGCTGGCCCGCTGACGCTGGCGCTCCACCCTGGATGGAACTGGGTGGGGTATCCGCTGGCTGACGCTCAGCCTCCCGAGAACGCGCTGGCCGGCCTGGCCGGGCAGTACGACCTGGTGGTGGGAGAGGAGGGAACCTACGCCCCACCACCAGCCGACCCGCGTTTCAATACGCTCGCCGTGCTGAGGCCGGACCGGGGCTATCTTCTCCGGCTGCGCGCGGCGGCTACGCTCGTCTTTCCGCTGCCCTGACCTGTGAAAAAAGCCCTTGGCGCACAGGGGAAGGGCTGGCTACAACCTGGGCAAGCGCTGCTGGACATCGGAGACAAGCACCGTGCTCCGCCCTCTCCTCTGGCTGGTTCTCCTGAGCGGACTGGCCGTGCTGGTGGTGATCGCGGCTGGCGAATGGGCCCGTCGGGACTGGCGGGCTGGGCGCGACCAGGCGGTCGGGGAGCTGGTCGGGGCGACGGCGACGCCCCCTTCCCCCTCCTGGTCCGGCGCGCGGCGTTCCCCGGTTCCCGGCCCGCCGCCTGGTCCGACCCCGATGACCGGTCCCAGGCTGCCGGCCACCGGGCTGAATGGCTCCACGCCCACCGCGCCGGTCGGACAACCACCGGCCGGGGCCTCGTCGGACTCCTCGCCGCTCAGGCCGGTCCCGTCTCCGACCGTGGCCCTGGGACCTGGGGGGCTGGCCGGGTCTCCCACCCCGCTGCCGGCGCCGCCTCCGCCGGCGGACCCGGCGAGCCCCCCGCCGGCGTCCGCCACGGCGCTCATACCCCCACCCGTCTCGCGACCGCCGTCTCCCTCACCGGGTCCTCGAATGGCTCCCACGCCGCTGCCGGTGCCCTACCCAGCCCCACCGGCGGTCGGGCCCATCGTTCCGGCTCAACCGACCGTGCCACCGACGCCCCCTGTGCCTCGGGCGACCGTGCCGGCGGTGTCCCCTACTCCGCCTTTTCCTTCGCCGACCGCCACGACCAGGCCGGTCGCGAGCTGTCCGCCCCTCGCTAACACCCCGTCGTTCACCCAGTTCTACGGCGTCTTGCAGCTGCAGGGCCGGCCGGCGCCGGTGGGGACCGTGATCGAGGCGGTGACGCCCCGGAATGAGGTCGCCGGCTGCTTTGTCGTGACCGCGCCGGGTCTCTACGGCTACCTGCGGGTCTATGGCGAGGACACCACGGCGACCCCACGCCTGCCCGGCTTCCGCGAGGGTGAGTCGGTGCGGTTTCGGGTCAACGGTCAGGAACTGGCGGTGAGGGCCCCGTGGAGCGGCGATCGTGACCTCCACCGGCTGGACCTCGTGGTCGAGTAGGGCCGGTTGCTCCGGCCGGGTGGGGCGTGGTATAGTCTGGCCAGGGGTGAGCGCCGATGGACCTGACCCATCTGGACCCGGCCGGCCGGCCGCGCATGGTCGATGTGACCGAGAAGCCGCCGACGCTGCGCGAGGCCACGGCCCGTGGCTGTGTGCGCATGCGTCCCGAGACCCTGCAGGCGATCCTGGACCGGACGGTCGCCAAGGGAGACGTGCTGGCGGTGGCCCAGGTGGCGGCGGTGATGGCGGCCAAGCGGACCTGGGAGATCGTGCCGCTCTGCCACCCGCTGCTCCTGACCGGGGTGGAGGTCACCTTCGAACCCCGGTCCGACCCGACGGCCATCGCCATCACCGCCACCGTGCGCACCGTCGGTCAGACCGGTGTCGAAATGGAGGCGCTCACCGCCGTGGCCGCTGCGGCCCTGACGATCTACGACATGTGCAAAGCGCTCGATCCCGGCATGCGCATCGAGGACGTGCGCCTGGTCCGCAAGAGCGGTGGCAAAAGCGGGCTGGTGGTCCTGGAGGAGTAGGGTCCGGAGGCTGGCGGCGGCCGGCCAGCGGCTCCTGCCGGATTTTGTGGCCCTCGCCCTTCTGGGCCTGGCGGTCCTCGCTCTCTGTCAGCCGCTGGTCCTGGACGGTCTGGTCCTGGCCGACTTCGACACCGTCGCCTACTTCTATCCTCTGTACACCTACCTGGCCGCCCGCTGGCGACAGGGCGAGTGGCCGCTCTGGAACCCCTACCTCTTCGCGGGCGTTCCCTTCTTGGCCAATCCCCAGAGTGGAGCCCTCTACCCACCGAACCTGCTCTTTCTCTTCTGGCCGGTCGAGCGGGCCCACGCGCTCTCGCTGTGGGGACACCTCTGGGGGGCGGCGATCGGCGCCTACCTCTGGGGACGGCTGACAGCGCGCCTCTCGCCGCTGGCGGCCCTGGCCACCGCAGCGGTCTTCGGCCTCGGCGGCTACACAGTCGGGCTGATGGGCCATCTCAATCAGGTGCAGGCGGCCGCCTATCTGCCCTGGCTGTTGATCGCCCAGTCGTACTGGGTCCGCCAGGCCCGACCCTGGGCGCTGGGGCTGGCCGGCCTGCTCCTGGGGCTGCAGCTGCTGGCCGGGCACGTTCAGGTCGTCTACCTGACTGTCTGGTTGCTTGGTCTCTGGACGGTCGGGGGGCTCTTCCAGGCGTTCCTGGCGGTCCGGGCGGTGGGAGGTTCGTGGTCTGCTCTCTGGCGAGAGGCCGCCGGGCAGGGACTGCGCTTGCTCCTGGCGCTCGGCCTGGGAATCGGGCTGGCGGCTCCGCAGCTGCTCCCGGCCTGGGAGCTGGCGGCCGAGGGGATTCGGGCCGGAGGGCTGAGCTATGCCGATGCCGTCGCCTTCTCACTGCCGCCCTGGCTCCTGCCCCAGACCCTGCTGCCTGTCTATCAGGCCGAAGGTCAGCCCTTCAGCGAATGGGTCGCCTATAGCGGGGTGCTGGGGCTGCTGCTCGCGGGGGTGGGGCTGCTGCTGACGCCCGGCTGGCGTGCGCTCGGGTGGGGCCTGGTGGCTCTGCTGGCGCTGGGGCTGGCCCTGGGCCAGTTCAATCCCCTGTACCCGCTCCTCTTCGACCTGGTGCCGGGTCTGCGGGCCTTCCGAGTGCCGGCCCGCTGGCTGCTGCTCTGGAGTTTCGCCCTGGCGGTGCTGGCCGGGCTGGGGGTACAGGCGCTGCAGGGCGGGGCGCGTCCGGACCGCTGGACGCTCTGGCGGCTGGCCGGCCTTGGTGGCCTCGGCCTGCTGGGGGGGAGTCTCTGGTGGGTGGGCCTTCACCGACTGCCGGAGCGACCGGCCCTGCCGCCAACGGCCGTCTGGTGGGTCGGACTGGGGGTCGCAGGCGGCCTGGTCGCTCTGCTCTGCGGCCTGCGGCCGCTGGCCCGCTGGCGGCTGTGGCTGCTCGGGGGGCTGGTTCTGGGGCTGGTCGGCGAACTACTGGTCGCCGCCCGGCCTCTGGTCCTCTCGCGTCTGGGCGAGCCCGCTCTCCTCTCGACCTGGCGGCCGACAGTTGCCTTTCTGCAGACTCGCGGTGAGGGAGGGCGGCTGCTGGCCATCAGCCAGCAGCGGTTCGACCCTGGCGACCTGCCCGAACTGGTCGGGGTGCTCCAACGACGGTCACTGGTGGCGCCGGCCCTGACGCTGGCGGCGGTCAAACATATCGAGACCCTGACCCCGAACCTGCCGCTGCGCTACGGGCTGCCGAGCCTCGACGGTTACGACGGCGGGCTCCTGCCGCTGCGACGGTTCGTGGATCTCAAAACCCTCTTTCCCCTCACCGGTCCCAATCTGCTCGATGGCCGGCTGGGCCAGCAGCTCCAGACGCTGCCCGAGAGCCGGCTCCTGCGCTGGTTGAGCGTGCGCTGGGTGGTGATGGACCGGAGCGGCGACCTCTGGGAACCCGGCCTCTATTTCGACCGGGCGGCGCCGCAGGGGCTCTGGCCAGGTCGGACCCTGACGCTGGCCGGCGACCCGCGCTTCCTGGCCGACAGCCTGGCCCTGCGCTGGGAGGGCGCGGGCCTCCAGATGCGGCTGCACGTGCTGGCCCGCGAAGGCTCGGCCGAATTCGCGCTGACCCCGCCGGCGGGCCTCCAGACGGTCCGGGTGAGTCTGCCCGGTCTCTGGCGGGTGGAGCAGCTGGAGGTGCGGGTCGAGGGAACGGGCCAGGGGCGGCTGGAGGCGCTGAGCCTGGCCCACACCGCCCTGGGGGAGAGCCGGCCGGTGGTCCTGGCCACGGGCTTCCGTCTGCGGCACCTGGCGGATGTCAAAATCTACGAGCACCTCCAGGCTCTGCCGCGGGTCTACCTGGTTGGGACGGTGCGTCGCGTGCCGGCGGCGGCGGTCCTGCCGACGCTGGCCGATCCGGCCTTCGACCCGGAGCGCGAGGTGGTTGTGGCCCACGAGGAGTGGCCGGAGGACTGGCCGGCCGCCACCGGACCGGCCGGCCGGGTCCAGATCGTGGCCGACCGCCCCGAGCACCTGGTCGTCCGGGTTGAGGTGGACCGCCCGGCCGTGCTCGTCGTCACCACCAGTTACTACCCTGGCTGGACCGCCCGGCTTGACGGCGAAAGCGTGCCGCTGCGCCGGGTCAACTACCTGTTCCAGGGGATCAGCGTGCCCGCCGGCGTTCATATCGTCAGGCTGGACTACGCGCCCGCCAGCCTGCGCGCGGGGCTGTTCCTGGCGGCCGGAACGGCGCTGGGAGCGCTGGCTCTCACCCTCGGGCTGGGCTGGCGTGCCGGCCGGGCGCGCCCGCTGTGAGTTTTTCACAGCCCCGCTGTGACCTACCTCATAAGCGGCCGGCAAACGCCTCTCTAGACTCACTCCCAGCGGACACCGACCCTGGCCAGAGAGCCCGGGGACTGACCATTGTCCTGGACCGGTTTGGTCGGTGGGGGAGTGAGCATGCGCCGGACTCTATCCTCTCTTCTGGTCATCGTCCTGCTGCTCAGCCTGATGCCCTGGCCGGTGCTGGCCAGCCTTACTGCTCAGACCGCTGGCCCCCGCTTCTCTCTCCAGACCGACTGCACGCCCCCCGACCAGCAGACCCCGACCTTCCATGGTTTCTGGGGCGACCTCACGATCGCTGGCGCCCCGGCCCCGGCCGGTACGCGGGTCGAGGCCTTCTCGCCCCGTGGCGTGCGCGCCGGCTGCTGGACAGTGGACCCTGGTCGCGAGGGGATCTATGGGTATATGCGGGTCTACGGCGAGGACCCGTCGGCCAGCCCGCCGATCCCGGGCATGCAGGTCGGTGAGACGGTTATCTTTCGGGTCAATGGGGTCGTCGCCCAGGCGACGGGTCCGGACAGCCTGGTCTTCACCGGCGACCGATCACTCCGCCACGTCAACCTGTCGGTTGTCCCCCCGACGGCGACGCCAACGGTCACGGCGACGCCCACGCTCAGCCCGACCCCAACGGTTCCCCAGGCCTTCCTGGTCGGCCAGGTCCGCCTGGTTCCGGCGACGATCACGCCGCCGCCGACGCCGACCGTCACCCTGACCCCAACGGCCACGGTGACCGCGACCCCTACCCTCTCGCCAACGGCCACGGCGGTTTTCACCCCCACGCCGACCACGCCGCCCACGCTGACCCCTACGCCGACGCTCACCAGCACCCCCACGCCGGTTGAGACGCCAACGCCGCTCGCCACCCCGACACCGACCGGGACACCGGTTGCTACACCCACCGCGACCCCGGTGGTCACCGAGACGCCCACGCCGACTGCGACCCCGCCGGTCGGCACAGCCACCCCGACCCTGACCCCCACGCCGCCTTTCACAGCGACGGCGACGCCCACCGGGACCCTCACCCCCGTGGCCACGCTCACCCCAACCCTCACCGCTACCCCCACCCCGACCCCGGCTGGTCCGGGTACTCGGGTTCGCGGCCGGGTGGTCGATGAGAGCGGCACCGGACGCGGGGGTGTGCCGGTGGTGGCCACCTGGATCGAAGGAGGCACCCTGCCGACCATTCCGGTGACGGTCAGCACAACCACCGCCTCTGACGGCACCTTCTCCCTCTTCCTCAGCCAGTTCGGGCGGTGGTCTCTCGAGACCCAGTCTCTGACGCTCTTGAACGGGCCGGCGGTCACCATCACCGTGCCCGAGCCTTTCCCGGCTGAGATCGAGGCCGGCCTCCTTCAGGTCCACACCGCCAACGGCACGCTGAGCGGTCAGGTCCGCGATCCGGCGGGGCAGCCGGTCGCCGGCGTGCGGGTTCTGGCCCGTCAGACCATCGACCGGGTGCCCTATGTGGTCCAGCAGCCGGTCGAGGCCGACGGGCGCTACACTCTGCCTCTCTGGGGCATGGCGGCAGGCGCCGATGTCTACCTGAGCGTGGGGCCGGTCACCGGCCATCCGGAGTGGCTGGCGCCGGTCCGCAAGCTCCGGGTGCTTCCGGGAGCCACTCTCCAGCCCATCGACCTGCTCTATGGTCTTCTGGCCCTCCAGGGGGTGGTCCAGAGCGCCGGTGGAGGCCCGCTTTACGGGGCCGAGGTGACGGCGGTGCTGCCGGCGAGCAGCACCCTGCCCAGCCCGGATCCGGTGGTGTACATCGCGACCACCGACTTTGAGGGACACTTTCAGATACCGGCGCCGCTGGCCGGTCTCTACACGCTGAACGCAACGACGCCCCTGGGGCTGGGGATGCCGCATCTCAGCGGTCCGGCGACGGCGCTCTCGGTGACGGTGGTGGAGAGCGAGATCCGGCAACCGGGGACCAAGGCGGTCGGGCCCATCGTCCTGCGGCCGGCCGATGCGTTCATCAGCGGACGAGTGCTGGAGCCGGATGGCCAGACTGGGGTCGCCAATGTACGGGTCTTCGCCACCGGCCTGACGGGCGAGCCTTCAGAGGGACTGGTCAGCGAGGGGCTGACCGACCGCGACGGACAGTACTCCCTGCCGGTCCTGGCCGGGGCTCTCTGGGAGGTCTCGGTCAGTGCTCATCCGACCAATCCGTCGCTGACGGTGGCGAATCGCCAGGTCCTGGCCCAGACCGGCAATAACCGGCTGGACCTGGTCTTCCTGCCCGGCACGACCATCCGTGGTGTCCTGCGTGGGGTGCTCTTCACCTCAACAGGGATGCAGTTTGTGCCACTGGGGGGTGTGCGGGTCGAGGCCTTCCTGAGCGCTGAATACACCTCGCTCCCCCGGAGTGTGACGACGGTGACCACCAGCCAGGGCCAGTTCTCGCTGGTGGTCAACGAGGCCGGGGTCTGGCGGTTGCGCACCGCGCCCACGGGCTACCTCCCGCTTCTCAGTCGGGCGGTCACCGTGCCCGGCGACGCCCAGGGACATCCGGCCGGAGGAACCATCACGGCCGATCTCTACGTTCCCCAGCCCAACGCGCAGATCACCGGCCAGGTCACCGGCCCCGATGGGGCGCCGCTGGCTGGCGTCCCGATCAGTGGGGTCGGGACGATCCGGATCAGCACGTTCAACTACGAGGCGACCTACGGGGCCACGACCACGACCGGCGGTGATGGTCGGTACACGCTGCCGGCGGCAGCCCTCTCGACGACCCAGCCGCAGAGCGTCACCCTGACGCCCGGGCGGGCTCCCGGCCAGCCCCGGCTGGTGCCCGCCGCTCCCCAGACGGTCTCGGTCGTGCGGGGTGGAAGCACCACAGCCGACTTCGTCTTCGGTCTGGGCTCGGAGATCACCGGACAGGTGGTCCGGACCGATGGCAGCCAACGGCCGGTGGCGGAGGCCGAGATCCTGGCGGTCCTGGCGGGCGGGAGTTTTGGGGCGCCGGCGGCCACCACCCAGAGCGGCAGCGACGGCCGCTTCAGCCTGATCGTCCCGCGCACGGGCACGTACCAGATCGTGGCCCGTAAGGATCAGTATGTCCTGGTCGGCCCGGACGCTCAGGCGGTGGTCACGGCTCTGAATCAGACCGTGACCGCCGACCGCGATCTCCCTCTCCTGCCCAGCGACGGGGCGGAGGTCTCGGGCCGGGTGCTTGATCCCAACGGACAGCCACTGTCTGATAGCTTTATCACCGCGACCACCGCCGACGGCGCCTGGCGGGCCTTCACCCGGTCGGGGGTAGATGGCACCTATCGTCTGGGGCTGCGCGGGGCCGGGGGCGGCCTGACCTGGCGGCTGGAGGGCGCCCCCCGGACGGGGCTGGTCCGGCCTCTTCGCGAGGTGACGCTGACACCGGGTCAGATCATTGTTGGTGTCGATCTCCAGTACACGGCGACCACACTGCCCGGAAGCAGTGGGCAGTTGCTCGACAGGGCCTACGCCTTCCTCGCGCCAGCCCAGGAGAGCGGCCAGCCGCTCCCGGGTGCCCGGGTGGTGGCCCGGTTGATGGGGACGGCCATCAGCGTCCAGGGGGTAACTGATAATCAGGGGCAGTACCGTCTGCCGGTGAATCAGACTGGCCGCTGGCAGGTCCAGGTTATGGCTGAGGATATCCCCCGTGGCTTTCTCCCGCGCGACCCGGTCGAGGTGGTGGTGAGTGTGCTCCAGCAGCAGGAGGTGGCGGTGCCGCCCATCGTCTTCTACGAGCCGAACGCCCTGGTCCAGGGCGTGGCCCAGCGGTCGGACGGCCTGCCGGCGGCGGGGGCGACCATACGGATCGATGGTCTTCCCGGCGAGCCCTCGGAGGGCGTACACGTGGTGACGACGGCTGGGCAGGATGGTGCCTTCCTGGCCGCAGTCTTCGGCGCCTCGCCGGCCATCTCGACCCGCTGGCGTCTCTCGGGCGATCCTCTTGAGGGTGGCCGCTTCCAGGCCGTGCCGCAGGAGATCCTGGTCCTGCCCGGCCAGACGACGACGGCCACCCTGCTGTACCAGGAGGTCGCCACCGTCACGCCGACCCCGACACCGTCTCCCACCGTCACCCCAACGGCGACGCCGACGATAACTCCTCTCCCGACCCTGACGCCCACGCCTGTGCCCTCGCCCGTCGAGACGCCGACACCCACCCCGACGGCCACTCTCCCGCCCACGGCCACCGCAACGCCGACGCCGACCGTCATTCCTACGGCGACGCCGACTCCCAGCCCGACGCCGTCGCCGACCGCTACCCTGGTGATCAGCCCCACGCCGACGCTCCCGCCGACCCCGACACCGTCTCCCATTGTCACCCCAACGGCCACTCTCCCGCCCACCGCCACCGCGACGCCCACGCCGACGGCCACTCCCCTGGTGGGGACGCCGACACCCTCGTCGACGCCCACCCTCACCCCGACCGTCACCCGGACGCCCACCCCGACCCGAACCCCGACACCGACCCCGGTGCCTATCCGCACCCAGATCCCGGTGCCTTCGCCGGTCCTCCCCACGCCGGGCGTTCCCACCCCGACTCCCACGCCCGTGGTCATCGAGACCAGCAACCGCGAACTGCGCCTGGAGGTGCGACCGGATGCGGTCCAGAATGAGCAGGGCCAGCCGGTCTCGTTTGTCGTCGAGGTGAAGCCCACGCCGCCACCTCCCTCCCTGGGCCAGACCGCCGCCCAGCCCGTCAAGGCGCTGGTCATCGAGATCAGCCGGGCGGATACCGGCCAGCCGGTCCAGCAACTGGCCCAGCCGCTCACCATCACCTTCCGGTTTACCCCGGAGGAGCTGGCGTCGATTGGGCCGGAGACCATCGTGACCATCTACGCCTCGTCGGACGGCGGACAGACCTGGCAGCCGATCCCGGCGGTGGTGAACCGGCAGACGGGGGAGGCCACGGCCGTCGTCTCGCACCTGACGATCTTCACCCTGGCGGCCTCACCGGTGCGGGCCAAGGTCTTCACGCCGTTCGTCCTGCAACGGGCGGGCGTCCCGTGGTGACCTGGGGCCGTCGAAGGAGGACGGGCATCAGCGCTCCCAGCCGCCGGGCCGTCTTTCACCGGGACAGAGGGGGCCGGGACGAGTCTGGGCCGCCGGTCGGTCGGGCGCCGGCTTTCGGCACCCGTGAGTGATGCGGTCTGGGCGACAGGCGATCTGGTGGCTCGGTCTGCTCCTCGGGATGGGGACGCTCGGGCTCGCTGGCCTGGGGCTGTTCTCCCACGGGAGAGCTGTCCAGGCTCAGACGGTGCGGCCTGGCGTGGCCCCGGCGGTCTACGGCCTCCATCTCGCCTGGGCGGATACCGCCAACGGGTTAGACCAGGCCCGCGCCCTGGGGCCGGTGATGCTGCGCCTGTCGCTGGTCTGGAAGAACGTCGAGCCTCAGCCCGGGGCCTACAACTGGAGCTATCTCGACCAGCAACTCCAGAACATGCGGGCGGCTGGGATTACCACGCCGCCGGTAATGACCATTCGCGATGCGCCAGCCTGGGCCGTCCCCAGCGACAGTCTGGGGCCGATCACCTGCGGACCGGTCTTGCCCGACCAGCTGCCCCGGCTGGCACAGTCCCTGGAGACCATCGCCCGGCGCTACGCGCAGACCTATGGGGTCCACCACTGGGAGATCTACAACGAGCCCGACAACACCGATAGCCTCTACCGCCGTGACCTCGGCGGCTGTTTCGGCAATGCTCCCGAGGCCTATGTTGCTCTTCTCCAGGCGTTCAGCCAGGCGCTCCGCCGGGCTGACCCGGAGGCCGTGGTCTGGATGGGCGGGCTGGCCATGGACTGGTTTACCGACGACGAACTTTACCCGACCAATCCCGGCCCGTTCCGGCGGGATTTCCTGGACCGCGTCCTGGCTCTCGGCGGGGCTGCCTTCGTCGATGCCATCGCCTTCCATTATTACCCCCTCTTTCGTCCGCGTTGGGAGCCCTGGGGACCGGACATTCAGGGCAAGGCCCGATACATTCAGAGCCGGATGGCCGCCTCTGGCGTCAGCAAGCCTCTGGTCTGCACCGAGAGCGGAGCCTGGAGCGGGCCCTACTCCAATGGCGGTGCCGACTGGCAGGCGAACTACGTTCTGCCCCTCTACAGCCGGGCGCAGGCGGTCGGGCTGAGCACGGTCGTCTGGTTTAACCTCAAAGATATCTGGGGGAGCGGGCCTGCTCTTGAAGGGCACGGTCTGCTGGACAGCACCGGGGCGCCCAAGCTGGCCTACTCTGCCTACCAGACGATGCTCGCCCAGGTCGGCGGAGCCAGCGGCCTGCGGCCGCTCACGGCGGCCGAGCGGGGGACGGACCTGGTGGAAGGGTACGAGTACCAGTTCGCCGACGGCCGGCGGATCTGGGCCCTCTGGACCAGCCCACCCGACTACCAGAGCTACCGGCCTTTCACCGGTGTTGACCCAACCGGTCCCGAGGTGACCATCGCGGTGCCCCAGCCCCCTGAGGCGGCGCTCGACGCGCTCGGACGGCCGATCGCGCTGGCCCCGGGCCAGACCAGTGTGATGGTCAAGCCCCGCCCACGCTATCTCCGCTGGGGCGCGCTCTCTCTGCCCTCGCCGACGGCGACGCCGGCGCCGACCGCGACCCCGCCGGTGCCGACGGCGACGCTGACGCCGACGGTCACCCCCTGGCCAACCCCAACACCGACCCTCTCGCCGACTCCACCGGCCACACCGACCCCGTCGGTGACCCCGACCGTCCCCGTGGTCCCCGGTTCTCCGATGCCCTCGCCCAGCCCGACCCTCACGGCCACACCGGTGCCCAGCCCGACGGTGATTTCTCCCCCCATCCCAACTGCCACCGCCGCCTGGACGCCCCTCCCCTCCGCCACCGCTGTTCCCCGGCCCGATCCGACCCCGGCGATGACCGCAACTCCACCGGCGCCGACGGCGACGCTGACGCCGACGGTCACCCCCTGGCCAACCCCAACGCCGACTCCCTCCGGCCCACCCCCGACCCCGACGCCGTTCGTCGGCGTCTTCGATCCGCTCCCTGGCGTTGTCTGGACGGTTCCGGTGCCGGGGACCGCCCATCGTCTGGAGATGCCCGCTCTGGTGGCGACCGACGGGCAGGGACACGGGCGGACCGTGGTGCTGACAGTGAGCGCGGCGCCGCCCCCGACGGGCCTCGGTGGCGGACGCAGTCTGGCCGCCCTGGCTCTGGAGCTGACGACCGAGGAGGGGCAGCCGATCCGATGGCTGGCCCAGCCGCTCACCCTGGTCTTCGCCTACGGGACTCTGCTGAGCGACCCGACGCGCACATCGCCGACTCTCCGGGTCTACACCACCGCTCCCGTGGGGAACGGTTGGGAGCGTCTGCCGACCAGCCTCGATCCGGCTCGGCAGGAGATCCGGGCGACCACCACGCACCTCAGCCTTGTTGTGCTGGTCACTGTCCCGCCGGAGCGTCTCTGGTTCCTGCCCTGGGTGGGGCGTGGCCCGTAGGGGCTGCGCAGAACGGCCGGCCTGTGGTACAATGCGCCCGCGCAGGCACCCTGTCCCGCAAGGAGAGTGGCTGACAATGTCTGACCGGCCGAAGTTCCATCTGCGCGAGCAGTCAGCCTACGCCCTGCTCGCACCGATCTGTCTGACCGTCCGTGATCTGGAAGAACGGGTCCGGCACTATCTGGAACGCATGATTCTGAGTCCCGAAGATGCGGCGGCCCTGGAGAGCGCCCAGGGGACGCTGCGGGAGGCGCGGGAGAAACTGGAGGCAGTCTGGCAGACCCGGCGACCGCCGACGCCGTAGACGGAGAGCGACCGATGACTCGAAAACGCGTGCTCATCACCGGAGCGGCTGGTCGGATCGGCAGCAGCCTGGCCGAGTTCCTGAAAGACCGTTACGACCTGCGACTGCACTATCACCAAACGATCCCCGAGCGGCCCCCGGTCGACGACATCGTCATCGCCGATATCAGCAAATTCGCGGAGATCGCGCCGGCCATGCGGGGCGTGGACGCCGTCGTCCATCTGGCGGCCGACCCCAGCACCCGGGCCTCCTGGGAGAGCGTGCTGGAGCGCAACATCATTGGCACCTACAACGTCTTCGAGGCGGCCCGGCAGGCCGGTGTGCCCAAGATCGTCTTCGCCTCAACCAACCATGTGATGGGGATGTACGACCGCGACCGCCAGTGGCCAGTCTACAGCCACCAGCCGATGCGGCCGGACTCACTTTACGGGGTCTCCAAGGCGTTCGGCGAGGTGCTGGCCCGCTACTACGTGGACCAGTACGGGCTCTCGATCATCTGCCTGCGGATCGGCTGGTTCCTGCCCAAACCCATCAACGATATCGCCCTCTGGATGTGGCTGAGCCCGCGCGACTGCGCGCAGATCGTCTGGCGGGCGATCGAGAGCCCTCTGCGGTACGGGGTGTTCTACGCGATCTCCCGCAACAGCCGCCGCCACTGGGACATCACCGATGCCATCGAACTCCTCGGCTATCGCCCTGAAGACGACGCCGAGGAGTACGCCGCCGAGATCGAGGGACGGTCGGACCCCTGAACCCGGGGCTATCTGGTGTGACTGTCCCACAGGCGGTGGGTAGGGGACTGGACAAGACGGGGCAGACTCTCCTGGAATACAGGTAACACACCACCACACCCCAGGAGGCCTGCCCCATGGCCAGGATAACCCTCCGCATCCCCGAAGTCACGCCC